>NZ_CP032347.1:0-730000 GCF_005222205.1 Azospirillum brasilense
CCCGGCTCGCCACACGGACACCCTTTGCGTGGAGGCGGCGCTAAGCTATAAAATGAGTGAGCACTCAATCGAGGTGGTGGCGTGGCCGGCCGTTGAGCGAAGATAAGCGATCCGCGATCCTGGCCGCCGCCGCCCACTGGGTGGCGGAGGAGGGGCTGTCGGCCCGCACCGCGAAGATCGCCAAGTCGGCCGGCGTGGCGGAGGGCACCATCTTCAATTATTTCCCCACCAAAGACGACCTGCTCAACGAGTTGTACGTCGCGTTGAAGGCGAGCTTGGACGCGATGCAGGCCGGCTTCCGGCAGCGCGAGGATCGTCCCGGCCGCTGGGAGATGATCTGGAACGCGTACGTCGACTGGAGCGTCGGCAACGACGCCAAGCGCCGGGCGCTCCGCCAGTTGCGCGTGTCCGAGACGATCACGCCCGAAAGCCGAAAGGCGGCGCTTGGCACGATGGAGGCGATGGCGGCCGCCCTGTTCGACGGACCGGACCGGACGTCGCCCGCTCGTCGCGTGACTTCACCGCGCGGTGTTCGAGGCGCTTGCCGAGATGACCATCGAACTGATCGCCAAGAATCCGACCGCCCATGCGCTTTACCGTCGGAAGGGGTTCGAGAGCTTCTGGCGAGCGACCAGCGCGGGATGACATTTTTTGCTCCCAAAATGAGTGATTAACACTCATTTTGGGACGTCTTTTTTTCCAGGCCATGGAAGGGGACAAGCCTATGAAGTGGACGGCCAGCAACATTCCTTCGCAATCGGGCCGCCGCGTGGTGATCACCGGTGGGAACTCCGGGATCGGTTTCCACGCCGCGCTGGAACTGGCCCGCAGCGGCGCGGAGGTCATCCTTCCGGCCCGCTCCGAAGCGAAGGCCGAGGACGCCATCCGATGGATTCGGGCCGAGGTTCCGCAGGCCAAACTCACGCCCGCTCTTCTTGATCTGTCATCGCTGGCAGCGTGCGGCGCTTCGTGGATATGATCGGTGACCGCTTTCCCGGTGAATCAATCGATCTTCTGATCAACAACGCCGGCGTGATGGCTCTGCCGCAGCGCGAATTGACCGAAGATGGCTTCGAACGGCAGTTCGCGACGAACTTTCTCGGTCCTTTCGCCCTGACGGCCCTGCTGTTCCCGCGCCTGAAGCCGACAAACGGAACCCGCATCGTCACGCTGGCGAGCCTGATCGCGCATGAGGGCCGGATCGACTTCGACAATTTGCAGTCGGAGCGCAAATATGCGCCCTTGTACGGCGCCTATGCGCAGTCCAAGCTCGCCGACCTGATCTTCGCCCTGGAACTCCAGCGCCGGCTGAGCCGGGCCGGCTCTCCCATCGCGAGCATCGCGGCCCACCCAGGCATCGCTGCGACGAACCTGATGGCGCACTTCACCGGTCTCTACAAACTGTTGGGCCGATTCCTCACGCCGCTGATCGCGCAGAGCGCCCAGCAGGGCGCGCTCCCCGAACTCTTCGCCGCCACCTCGCCGGAAGCGGCCCCCGGCAGCTATTGCGGGCCGGATGGAGCCAGGGAGCGCAAAGGCTTTCCGGCCCCGGCCAAGCTTCCCGCCGCGGCCAAGGACGAAGCGCTCGCAAGCCGGCTCTGGGAAACCGCCGAGCGGCTCACCGGAACCAGATTCGAGGTCGCCGGATAGGGAAGGCTCCTATCCAGAAACCGTGAAGGTCGCCGGCGGCTTGCCTTGGCGCTGACGCTCCAGCATCGTCAGCAACGCCTGATCGAGATGGCGCGTGTAGGCGTTCATGTCGAACAGCGGCCCGCCGTCGCGTTCGGCGCGCAGCCTCTTCCGAACGGCGTCAAGACCGGCGCGGTTGTTCGCCCAATGAAGAACCGCGCTTTCGTATTGCGCCAGGGATTCGGTCACGAAGTCGGGCAGGCCCGCGGTGTGGAGCAGGCTGGCCGCCACGCGCGCCTGCAGCGTGTGCCCCAGCCGGGTCACCAGCGGAAGCCCGGCCCACAGCGCGTCGCTCGCCGTGGTGTGGGCGCCGTAATGCAGGGTGTCCAGCATCAGGTCGGCGTTCTGGAGTCGGGACAGATGGTCGTTCAAGGTCGGCGCCCAGGGCGCGAAGACGATCCGGTCCGTTGCGATCCCGGCCGCCGAGGCCGACCGGAGCAAATTCCCTTCGGCCTCCGCCGTCGTCCGGGCCAGCCACAGCACGGCGTCGGGGATCTTGTGCAGCAGCGCCATCCAGACGGCCCAGACGTCCGGCGTGATCTTGTAAGTGTTGTTGAAGCAGGCCAGCACGAAGCCATCGGCCGGAAGACCGCAGGATGACCGGGGCGGCGCCGGCGGAACCTCGCAACGCCGGTCGCGCGGCAGGAGGCAGCGGGGCAGCCGTGCGACCGCCTCGGTGAAGCCGCTTTCCAGCTCCGGCGGCAAAGAGACGGGATCGGCGATGATGTAATCGATCCAGGGCGCGCCCAGGGTACCGGGATAGCCCAGGAACTGGACCTGCACCGGTGCCGGCCGGGCGGCGACAATGTGCGGCCGCGGGTGACCGGTGTAGCCCTTCAGGTCGATCAGGATGTCGACGCCGTCCCGCCGGATCGCCTCGGCGGCGGCCTCCGCGGTCAGCGAGTCGATGTCGACGAAGCGGTCGACGCCGTCCCGGATGCGGCGGCGCTCGACGCTGCCGTCGTCCGGGCCGTAGCTGTAGGCGAGCACTTGGAAGCGCGACCGGTCGTGCAGCGCCAGCACCTCCGCCAGCAACTGCGCGACCGGGTGCTGGCGGAAGTCGTTCGACAGGTAGGCGATGGTGGCGACGCCCGTCCTGGCGGGTTTTGCCTTCAGCCGCACCGGCTTCGTCCGGATCGTCTGCGCGTGCGCCCGCGCCGCCGCCAGGAGCGAGGGGGCGGAAACACGGTGGGACAGCATCATGGAGGCCTGGACCGGGACGCCCTGCGACGCGATGCTTTCCAGCGTCACCGCGTCGTCGTCGAAGCTGGACCAGTCGCACGACCGCTGCTTCGTCTGGATCAGCCCGACCGTCGCGGTCGGATTTCCGGGTGCGATCCTCAGCGCGCGGCGGTAGGCCACCGCGGCGGCGGCCAGCCTGTCCTGCCCCTTGAGGGCGGTCCCCAGATTGAACCACACCGCCGGGGCGTTCGGCGCCACAACCGCCGCCTGACGGGCCAGACGCTCCGCCTCCGCAAGGTGTCCCAGTTGGAACAGAGCCGCCGAGAGGCTGAGCAGTGTGTCCGGACTCGCCGGGTGCAGCGACCGCGCCTGTTCGAGAAACTCGGCGGCACGGTCGTAGGCGCCCATCCTGAACAGGGTGTTGCCGATGTTGAGCAGAATTCCGGGGTGATGCGGGTCGCAAAGGCGCGCCCGCTCGAACGCGCTCAGGGCGTCGTCGTAGCGCTGGTTCCCGAAGGCAGCATTGCCGACCGCCGCGTAGAGGTCCCGTCCGAACCCCGCGATCTGCGGGGGCAGGGCGGCGCCCCTGGTCGCCTGTTCGAACAGCGCGACGGCGCGCCCCAGATCGCCTTTCTGGGCCAAAGCCAGTGCGTCCGACAGTTTGCGCATGTCCGGCGCGGAGGAACCGCTGGACTGCCTGTTCTTGTTCATGGTCGATACAACCCGGATTGCTTCGGTTCACGCAACACACCGAACCGGGCTGCGCTGGCCGCAGTCCGGTTCGTGCGAGCCGCGCCGCCATCGCGGCACGTTCTATAAGGTTATGCTAACGCGACGCCACCCCAGGTAGGAGAGCGTTGTCGTCGGACCTGCTTCCACATGTGGGCCGTGCTGGTGGAGCCGGTCAGGCGTCCCCGGCGATCTCCGCCAGGAGCTGGACCTGGAAGGACAGCAAAAAGGCCGCACGCTCCTGCGCCCGCGCCCGGCCGGCCGGGGTCTGCATGGTGTTGGGCAGCAGCAGCAGCTTCGCCTTGAAATGGTCCAGCGCGTATTGCAGGTCGTCGAGCGGGCGGGTCTCGGCCATCGGGTCCTCGCCGTGGAACAGCGCCCGCTTCATCAGGCCGGAGGTGGCGAAGCAGCGGGCGATGCCGATGGCCCCCAGGCTTTCCAGACGGTCGGCGTCCTGGACCAGCTTCGCCTCGACGGTCAGCGGCGGGATGCCGGCGGAGTAGCTGTGCGCCTCGATGGCGTGGCGGGTGGCGGGGATCAGCGCGTCCGGAAAGCCCATGCCGGACAGAACCTCCTCCGCCCGGTCCGCCGACAGGCGGGAGGCGCGGCTGCGGTCCGGATGGTCCTTCGGCACGTTCACGATGTCGTGGAGCAGGGCCGCGGCCAGCACGACGAGCATGTCGGGCGGCGGTCCGCCGTCCCGTTCGGCCTCCGCCGCGGCCAGGGCCTTGGCGGTGCGCCAGACGCGAAGAAGGTGGTCGACATCGTGCGCCGGGTCCTCGGCCACGTTGGAACGCAGCCACGTGGTGATGGAGCTTTCCCAAACATCGACATCGCTGAGCACAACATCTTTTGGCATGAGCGCTCGTCCTCTTTCGTGCTTTTTACATAATATGGGGAGGGGCAGGGCTGTTGTCCCGAAATCATTTGTGGGCGGGCGTCCCCCACCCCGAATCGGGAATCCGAAATCAGTTCCCTCCTCTCCGGAATGGTTGCGTCGCGCCGAATGCCCGATGACCGCGGGCCGTCCCGCCGTTAAGGTGACGCCCGCCCGGACCGGGCCGACCGACAGGCAGAGGGGAGACATGCAGCCGATCATTCAGGTGCGTGGGCTGGAAAAGACCTACGCCACCGGCTTCCAGGCGCTGAAAGGGGTCGATCTCGACATCCGCCGCGGCGAGATCTTCGCCCTGCTGGGACCGAACGGCGCCGGCAAGACGACGCTCATCAGCACCGTCTGCGGCATCGTCAACGCCACCGCGGGCACCGTGACGGTCGACGGGCACGACATCGTGTGCGATTGGCGCGCCGCGCGCTCGCTGATCGGCCTCGTCCCGCAGGAGCTGACGACCGAGGCGTTCGAGAGCGTCTGGGCCACCGTCAGCTTCAGCCGCGGGCTGTTCGGCAAGCCGCCCAATCCCGCCCACATCGAGAAGGTGCTGAAGGACCTGTCCCTCTGGAACAAGAAGGACAGCAAGGTCATGGCGCTGTCCGGCGGCATGAAGCGCCGCGTGATGATCGCCAAGGCCCTGTCGCACGAGCCGCGCATCCTCTTCCTCGACGAGCCGACCGCCGGGGTGGACGTGGAGCTTCGCCGCGGCATGTGGGAGATGATCGGGCGGCTGCGCGACAGCGGCGTGACCATCATCCTGACCACCCACTACATCGAGGAGGCGGAGGAGATGGCCGACAGCATCGGCGTCATCTCCAACGGCCGCATCGTGCTGGTCGAGGACAAGGCCGCGCTGATGCGCAAGCTCGGCAAGCGGCTGCTGACACTGCAGCTCCAGAACCCGCTGGAGGCCATCCCGGCGGAGCTGGCCGGCTACCCCCTGACCCTGTCCGGCGACGGGCGGGAGCTGGTCTACAGCTTCGACACGCAGGAGGACCAGACGGGCATCGCCCGGCTTCTCCGCAAGCTCGGCGACCACGGCATCGATTTCACGAACCTGCACACCGAGGAAAGCTCCCTCGAGGAGATCTTCGTCAGCCTTGTGAAGGAGCGGGCATGACCTCCCCCATCAACCTTCATGCGGTCAAGGCCATCTACCTGTTCGAGCTGGCCCGCACGTGGCGCACGCTGTTCCAGAGCATCGCGGCGCCGGTCATCTCGACCTCGCTCTACTTCATCGTCTTCGGGGCGGCCATCGGCGGGCGCTTCACGGCGGTGGACGGGGTGAGCTACGGCGCCTTCCTGGTGCCTGGCCTCGTCATGATGTCGGTGCTGACGGAAAGCGTGTCGAACGCCTCCTTTGGCATCTACATGCCGCGCTATTCCGGCACGATCTACGAGGTGCTGTCGGCCCCGATCTCCGCCTTCGAGACGGTGCTCGGCTATGTCGGGGCGGCGGCGACCAAGTCGATGATCCTCGGCGTGCTGATCCTGCTGACGGCCCGGCTGTTCGTCGACTACTCGATCCAGCATCCGTTCTGGATGGTCGCCTTCCTGGTCCTGACCTCGGTCACCTTCAGCCTGTTCGGCTTCATCCTGGGGGTCTGGGCGGACGGCTGGGAGAAGCTGCAGATCGTGCCGATCCTGGTCATCACGCCGCTTGCCTTCCTCGGCGGCAGCTTCTACTCGATCAGCATGCTGCCGCCGCTGTGGCAGAAGATCACCCTGTTCAACCCGGTCGTCTATCTGGTCAGCGGCTTCCGCTGGAGCTTCTACGGCCAGGCCGACGTCCCGGTGGGGATCAGCCTCGCCATGACCGCGCTGTTCCTGGCGCTCTGCCTGACGGCGGTCTGGTGGATCTTCCGCACCGGCTACAAGCTGAAGAACTGAAAGCTGAACAACTGACCGGCCCGGACGGTGGGGTTCACGCCCCGCCGTCCGGCTTCCCGCTTTCCAGCATCCCGTGGGCGCGGTGCCACTCCTCCAGCGATTCCGGTGGGTAGTCGTCGCTGCGCTCATCCCCCGGCCCGGCCTCGACCGGCACCCAGTTGGCCTTCGACCCCAGCATCATGTGGACGTGGGCCGGCGCCTCCGGCAGGGGGCTGTCGATGGCGCTGGCGAAGGGGTGGACCAGCTCCGGCCAGCGCGGGTCGCTCACCCACAGGGCGGAGCCGCAGCGCGCGCAGAAGCGCCGCTCGCCGGGGCTTTCCTCCCCGTCGATGCGGGCGTGGAAGACGGTGATGTGCTCCGATCCCGTCACCGCCAGCGTGTCGGCCTTGGCCCCCAGATTGATGGCGTAGCCGCCCCCGCCCGCCGTCTTGCGGCAAATCGAGCAGTAGCAGCGCAGGTAGGGGACCGGCGCGTAGGCGTCCACCGAGAAACGCACCGCGCCGCAGTGGCAGGACCCGTCGAGCTTCATCCGTCCTCTCCTCCCGTTCTCGGGCGCCCGGCTGCGGCGCCGCACCCGTCCAACCCTCCCGGTCCGGGAAAGTTTCCGGCGGCGGCCCTCACACGTCGACCACCGGGGCCATGGCCTCGGCCATCGCGAGCAGGGCGGCGTCCTGGAAACGCGGCGCCACCAGCTGCACCCCCACCGGGAGCCCGCGCGGCCCGCGGCCGCAGGGCATGGCGAGGCAGGGGACGTGCAGCACCGTCCAGATCGAGTTGAAGATATGGTCGCCCGTGGTGTGCAGCCCCTCCGGCGCCTCCCCCGGCGCGGGCGGGGTCAGGATCACGTCGATGGACTCGAACAGGGCGGCGAAGCGCGGCCGGCATGTGTCGGCGACATCGTAGGCCTCGGTCAGGGTGCGCGCGGTGATGCCGCGGTTGTGCTCGCAATGATCGGCCAGCTCGGGGTGCAGCCGGTGGCGGTCGCTGAGATAAAGGTCGAGGAAGGAGGCCCGCCCCTCGCCGCGGCGGATCACATCCTGCACCTCGGCCAGCGTCGAGAACTCCTCCGGCAGCTCGAAGGGCACGACCACCGCGCCGGCCTCCTCCAGCCGCTTCGCGGCGAGCAGCAGCGCCGCCTCGCCCGCCGGCTCGATGTGCGACCAGACGGGGGAGCGGCAGAGCCCGACGCGCAGCCCCGGCAGGGTGACCGGCGGAACCGCGCCCATGCCCTCAAGCTGGAACGCCTCGGCCATCAGCGCGAGGTCGGCCACAGAGCGCCCGTACCAGCCGAGCGTGTCGAGGGACACCGCGTAATGCTTCATCCCCTCCCGGCTGACCACGCCCCAGGTCGGTTTGAAGCCGTAGATGCCGTTGAAGGCGGCGGGACGGATGTGCGAACCGCCGGTCTGGGTGCCGAAGGCCAGCGGCACGTGCCGGTCCCCCACCGCCGCCCCCGACCCGGAGGAGGAGCCGCCCGGCGTGTGGGCGGGGTTCACCGGATTGCGCGTCGCCGCCTTGCGTCCGCCCGAGGCGAACTCCACCGTGTCGGTCTTGCCCAGCAGGATGCCGCCGGCGCTGCGCGCGATGGCCACGCAGGCGGCGTCGCGGGCGGGCCGGTGGCCCTGGAAGATCGGCGAGTTCTGGGTGGTCGGCAGGTCGGCGGTGTCGATCACGTCCTTTACGCCGAAGGGCAGGCCGTGCAGCGGGCCGGCGGCGGGGCGCTTGTCGGCCTCCCGCGCGGCGGCCAGCGCCAGGGCGGGGTCGACGGTGATCCAGGCGCGCACCTCCGGATCGCGGTCGGCGATCCGCTCCAGGCAGGAGCGCACCAGCGCCTCGCTGGTCAGGCGGCCGTCGCGGATGGCGCGGGCGGCTTCGCTGGCCGTGAGTTCGAACGGTTCCATGGCGGGTCCTTTCGGGAAATCAGGCGGCCGGAGGATCAAAGGGGAAGGGCGGGGCGCTGACGGTGATGGTCGGTCGCCGCCTGGAAGGCCGCCCCGGCGCGGAAGACCAGCGGCTCGTCGAACCAGCGCCCGACGATCTGCATGCCCACCGGCATCCCGTCGCCGTCGAAGCCGCAGGGCACCGACATGGCGGGCAGGCCGAGCGCGCCGAAGCCGTAGGTGAAGCGGCTGACCGCGCGCGTCGCCTCGATCATGTCGGCGCTGTCGTAGATGCGCGGGGCCACGATGGGGGTGGTCGGGGTGATGATCAGGTCCACCCGCTCGAACAACTCGCGGAACCGCAGCTTCCAGGAGGCCAGCCAGCGCCGGGATTCCGCGTACTGCACGCCGGACACCGGCAGGCCGAGCTGCAGGCGGCGCAGCACCTCCGGCCCGATGGACTCCGGGGCGGTCTCCATCTTGTCGAGGTGGTATTGCGCCATGTCGGCGACGAGCAGCGAGAAGGCGGTGCGGGCCTGCGCCACCTCCGCGTCCTCGATGGTGATGTCCACCAAGACGGCGCCGGCCTTCTCCAGCACCGCCGCCGCCGCGCGCACCCGCTCCGCCACCGCGGGCTGGAGGCTGTCGAAGTAGAAGTTCCGCGGCAATCCGATGCGCACACCGGCGATCCCCGCCTTCAAATCCGGCAGGAAATTGGCGAGCGGCACGTCCACCGAGTTCGGGTCCTCCGGGTCGTAGCCGGCGATGGCGGCGAAGGCGCGCGCCACATCGGCGACGGAATAGGCCAACGGGCCGATGGTGTCGAAATCGACGCTGCACGGGATCATGCCGGTGTTCGACACCCGGCCGACGCTGGGCCGCAGCCCGTCCACCCCGCAGAGCGCCGCCGGGATGCGGATGGAGCCGCCGGTGTCGGTGCCGATGGAGACCCGGCACAGCCCGGCGGCGACCGAGGCCGCCGAACCGCCGCTCGACCCGCCGGGCACCCGCCCGGTGTCCCAGGGATTCCGGCAGGGGCCGTGATGCTCGTTCTGGTTCGTCGAGCCCAGGCAGAATTCGGACAGGTTGTTGCGCCCGACCAGGATGGCGCCGGCGTCGCGCAGGCGGCGCACCAGCGGGGCGTCCTGCCGGCCGAGCCGGGCGAAGCGGGCGGAGGAGCCGTAGCTGGTCGTCTCCCCGGCCAGTTCGAAGCAGTCCTTGATGGTGACGGTCACCCCGTCCAGCAGGCCGGGCCAGTCGCCCGCCGCCCGCGCCTCGTCCTGCGCCCGCGCCCGGCGGAGCGCCCCGTCGGCGTCCACCGCCAGCAGGGCGTTGACGATCGGGTTCAGGCTCTCGATGCGGGCGAGGCGGGCGCGGGTTTCCGCCTCGCTGGTGCCGGGCATGGATGGGCTGCCGCCGCCGGACCGGGCCGGATGCGCTGTCGAAAGTTCGGACATGCGTTGCTGCTTTCCGCTCGCGTGCCGGATGGCTTCGGACGAACTGCTCCGGCGACGGCCTGTTGAAGTCGCTTCGTTGCGCTTAGGTGTGGGGCCGCCGGGTCAGGCGGCGTCCGCCAGCGCGAGATGGGCGATGACCGCGTCCAGCGGCATCACGTCGGCGTATTTCTTGCCCATGTCGAACAGGTTGGCGCGGTGCGGCTCCTCCGCCCGGTCGCCGACGCACTCCTCGACGATGATCGGGCGCAGCCCGTGGGCGGAGGCGTCGATCACGCTGGCCCGCACGCAGCCCGAGGTCGTGCAGCCGGTGACCAGCAGCGTGTCGACCGCGTTCGCCCGCAGCCAGGACGACAGGGCGGTGCCGAAGAAGGCCGAGGCGTGCTGCTTGCGCACGATGAACTCGTTGGGCAGCGGTGCGACCTCGGGAGCGAAGGCGACGTCGGGCGAGTCGGCGGTCAGGGTCAGCAGCGACGGAATCTTCTCACCGAAGGGGCCGATGCCGCCCGGAGCCTCCGGCGCGATGAAGCAGGCGTGGGCGATCGGCATGCCCAGGGGGCGGACATGTCCGAGCAACTTTCCCGTGGCGGTGATGGCGCTGTTGATGTTGAAGCCGCCGAAGGCGTCCTCACGCGTAAAACCGATCTGGAAATCGATGACGAGGAGGGCGCACTTGCGGCCGAAGCCGAGCGGCTTGCCGATGCCCTGGCGGTCGTAGATGGAAAGATCGCTCATTTCAGGAGGTTCCTTCTTCCGCTGCAGCGCCGCATCACGGGCGCCCAGTCAGCATACAACGAGGTTTTTTTGCATTCAAAGTCCATAGTTTCACCATTTCAAACTCACCTCTGCCCGCCTTTTGCGCAGAGATGCATATTGCTGTATTCATAAGCAATCCTGTCGAAACAGATCATAAATCACTGTTTATAAACGATCTATGGCCCGCCTGCGACAACCCGTCGCAGGGTGGCACGATTCCTGCGAATTTGGTCGGACATAAGGGTCCAGCGCAGATTGTGTGCAAAAATAGACCGGACAAATATCAGCGCTGCCCGTAAAATCTTGGACACAGAGGAGCAGGCTTATGGACGGGATCAATCGCAAGGAACGGGCCGGCCGGATCGAGCGGAGCGGTGTCAACCGCCGCCAGTTCGGCACCCTGCTGGCCGCAGGGGCCCTGGTGGCGGGCAGCGGCTGGCCGCTGCCGGCGTCGGCGGCTCCGCCGGTCCTGCGGGTGCGCATCGGCAGCGACATCGGCAACCTCGATCCCGCCCGCATCTTCCAGATCGAGAACCAGACGGTCGCCACCCAGATCTTCAACGGGCTGGTCAAGTACGACGAGGCGACCAACGCCATCGTCCCCGACCTTGCCACCGGCTGGGAGATCTCCGGCGACGGCACCGTCTACAGCTTCGCCCTGCGCGGGGGCGTCACCTGGCACAAGGGCTTCGGCCCCTTCACCTCCGACGACGTGAAGTTCTCGTTCGAGCGCGTGCTCGACCCGCAGACCGGCAGCAGCTACAGCGGTCAGCTCGCCTCCATCAAATCCATCGAGACGCCGTCCCCCGACCGCGTGGTCATCACGCTGAAGGAGCCGAACTCCGGCTTCCTGCACAAGGTGTCGGCCTTCAACCAAGGCTGGATCGTCAGCCGCAAGGCGCTGGGCGAGATCGGCGACAAGGCCTTCGCCCTGAACCCCGTCGGCACCGGCCCCTTCGTGTTCCAGAACTGGGCGCCGGGCCGCGAGGTGAAGCTGTCCGCCAACAAGGATTATTTCGCGGGCGCCCCCAAGGTCGAGGAGGTGCAGTTCCGCGTCATCAAGGACGAGACGGCGGCGGCCATAGCCCTGGAGAACGGCGAGGTCGACATCTTCTTCGGCCTGCAGCAGCCGGAGGTCATCCAGCGCCTGAAGGGCGGCGGCTTGGTCACCGTGCTCGACCGCGACGCCAACCACACGATCAACCTCGTCCTCAACACCTCGATCAAGCCGCTGGGCGATGTGCGGG
Source organism: Azospirillum brasilense (assembly GCF_005222205.1). Classification (NCBI taxonomy): domain Bacteria; kingdom Pseudomonadati; phylum Pseudomonadota; class Alphaproteobacteria; order Rhodospirillales; family Azospirillaceae; genus Azospirillum; species Azospirillum brasilense. The sequence continues at coordinate 11,720 of NZ_CP032347.1, forward strand.
TGCGGCAGGCGATCTACCATGCCATCAACCGCAAGGCGCTGATCGACGGCTTCTTCAAGGGCACCAAGACGGAGGCGAGCGGCTTCCTCACCTCCTCCTTCCAGGAATTCACCGACCAGGTCCCGCTGTTCCCCTACGACCCGGCGAAGGCCAAGGCGCTGCTCAAGGAGGCCGGGGTGGGAAGCTTCTCGCTCGACCTCGTGGCGCCGGGCGCCAACCCCTACGACAAGATCGTCGTGCCGATCGCCAGCGACCTCGCCGCCGTGGGCATCGACGCCAAGATCAAGGTGCTGGAGCGCGGCGCCTACCTCCAGGCGCGCAACAAGGGCACGGTGCCGACCTGCGTCACCGGCGTCGTCGGTGCCCCCGACCCGGACAGCCCGATCCTGTCGCTGTTCGCCAAGTCCTCCTTCCCGCCGGGCCTCAACACCGCCCATTACGAGGGCATCGAGGACCTGATCGCCGCCGCCCGGCAGGCCCAGGGCGACGCCGCCCGCAAGGAGGTCTACGGGAAGATCCAGGCCAAGGTCATGGGCGACGTGCCGGTGATCCCCCTCTACGCCGACCACCTGTTCATCGCCCACACCAAGAAGGTCTCCGGCTTCGTCCAGAACTCCCTGTTCACGATGAGCGCCTATCCGGTCTCGCTGCTGGAGGCCTGACGATGGACCGGCTTCTTCGCCAACTCTCGCAGCTCGCGATCACGGTGTTCGGCATCGTGACCGTGACCTTCTTCCTGGTCCGGATGATCCCCGGCGACCCCGCGCAGTACATGCTGGGCGACTACGCGACCGAGGAGGCGCTGGCGACGCTGCGCGCCCAGCTCGGCCTCGACCAGCCGGTCTATGTGCAGTACGGGCTCTACGTGCTGCGCGCCGTCACCGGGGATTTCGGGTCGTCGGTGGTCACCGGCCGCCCGGCGCTGGAGGAGATCCTGTTCAGCCTCCCCGACTCCGCGATCCTGGCCTTCGCCGGCCTCGCGGTGGCGGTGGTGATCGGGATCCCGCTCGGCATCCTCACCGCGGAGCGCCAGGGATCGTGGAGCGACATGCTGATCATGATCGTCGCGCTGTTCGGCATCTCCTTCCCGGTCTTCTGGCTCGGCCTCGCCTCCGTCCTGCTGTTCTCGCAGGAGCTGAAATGGTTCCCGGCGCTGGGGGCCAGCTCGGGCGGCGGGTTGCTGACGCACCTGCATCATCTGGTGCTTCCAGCCGGCGTGCTGGGCATCTCGGTCGCGGCCTACATCACCCGCCTGACCCGCTCGGCGATGCTGGAGGTGCTGGGCCAGGACTGCATCCGCGTCGCCCGCGCGATGGGCGTGCCGGAACGCCGGGTGGTGTGGCGGCTGGCGCTGAAGAACGCGCTGGTGCCGATCCTCGCCATCGTCGGGGTGACCTTCGCCTGGTCGCTGGGCAGCGCCATCCTGATCGAGGTGGTGTTCAGCCGGCCCGGCATCGGCTCGATGATCCTGAAGGCGGTCTCGGCCCGCGACTACCAGCTCGTCCAGGCGGGCGTGCTGGTGCTGGCCGTCGCCGTCGTCCTCGTCAACAGCCTGCTCGACCTCGCCTACGGGCTGGTCGATCCGCGCCTGTCCACACGGTGACCCATGGCAGCCACAGCAACCCTTGCCGCGTCGCCGCGGCGGTCGTCCCTGATGCGCTATTTCCGCCATCCGGGCTTCCTGATCGGCGTGATCCTGCTGACCCTGCTGCTGATCGTGGCGGTGGCGGCCCCCTGGATCGCCCCGATGTCGCCGCTTGAGACCGACCTCGCCAACACGCTGGCCCCGCCCTCGGCCGCGCATCTCCTGGGCACCGACCAGTTCGGGCGCGACGTGCTGTCCCGCCTGATCTGGGGCACCCGCATCTCGCTCCAGGTCGCCGTCGCGGTGATGGCGCTCTCGCTGTCGCTGGGGATGGTGATCGGCGCGGTCGCCGGTTTCTTCGGCGGCTGGGTCGAGCGGGTCACCGTCTCGATCATCGACATCCTGCTGGCCTTCCCCGGCTTCCTGCTGGCGCTCGCCCTGGTGGCCGCGCGCGGCTCCTCGCTGGAGTCGGTCATCATCGCCGTGGCGCTGGCCTTCACGCCGCGGGTCGCCGCGGTGATGCGGGCGGTCGTCCTGACGATCAAGCCGCGCACCTACGTCGAGGCGTCGCGGGCCATCGGCATGGGCACGATGCGGCTGCTCTTCCTGCACGTCGTGCCGAACAGCCTGCCGCCGGTGATCGTGGTCGCCACGGTCAGCGCCGCCACCGCCATCCTGGCCGAAGCGGGCCTGAGCTTCCTCGGCCTCGGCGTCCAGCCGCCGGCCCCGACCTGGGGCAACGTGATCGCCGACGGCCAGAGCTTCCTGGCCTCCAACCCGCTGATCTCGCTGTCGGCGGGCATCTGCATCGCGGTGATGGTGGTCGCCCTGAACCTGCTGGGGGACGGCCTGCGCGACACGCTCGACCCGCAGATGCGCCGCTCCTCCGGACGCGTGCTGTGAGAATGCCCCCCATGCCAAACAAGGCCATGCCCAACCTTCATCCCGTGGCCCCGGCGGCTCCCATCGCCTCCGCCACGGCCCCCCGCCCGGTCGCGCTGGAGCTGCGTGACCTGACCACGGTCTTTCCCGGCGACGACGGACCGGTCACCGTCATCGACGGCGTGTCGCTCGCCGTGCGGGCCGGCGGCACGCTGGCGGTGGTCGGCGAGTCCGGATCGGGCAAGTCGATGACCTTCCTGTCGGCGCTGGGCCTCGTCGCCGCACCGGGCCGCGTCCGCCGCGGCGAAGTGCGGATCGACGGCGCCGACATCCTGCACCAGCCGCCGGAGCGGCTGCGCCGCCTGCGCGGGGCGGTCATTTCGATGATCTTCCAGGACCCGCTGACCGCGCTGAACCCCGTCTTCACCATCGGCGAGCAGATCGTCGAGGTGCTGCGGGCGCACCAGCGCATCGGCCGCGCCGCCGCCCGCGCCCGCGCCATCGAGCTGCTGGCCCGCGTCCAGATCCCCGACCCGGCCCGGCGGGTGGACGATTACCCGCACCAGCTCAGCGGCGGGCAGCGCCAGCGCGTGCTGATCGCCATGGCCATCGCCCTCTCGCCCAAGATCCTGATCGCCGACGAGCCGACCACGGCGCTCGACGTGACGGTGCAGGCGCAGATCCTCGACCTGCTCGCCGACCTCCAGGCGGAGACCGGCATGGCGCTGGTCCTGATCACCCACGATCTGGGGCTGGTCGCCAAATACGCCGACGACGTGGCGGTGATGTACGCCGGGCGGCTGGTCGAGACCGGTTCCATGGAGGAGGTCTTCACCAGGCCCCGCCACCCCTACACCCGCGCGCTGTTCCGCAGCATCCCCCGCCTCGACGGCCCGGTGGACGAGGAGCTTCCGGCCATCGAGGGTCAGCCGCCCAACGTCGCCCGCCTGCCGCCCGGCTGCGCCTTCGAGCCGCGCTGCACGGTCGGCCACGGGCGGGCGGACTGCTGCACCCGGCGGCCGCTGCCGCTGGCCGGCGACCGGTCCGGCCACCGCAGCGCCTGTTTCCACGAAGACCTGCCCGACCGGAAGGAGGCCATCCGATGAGCGATACCCTCTCCGCACCGCCTTCGGCCCTGGAACTCGTCGACGCCACCCGCGTCTTCACCCGCCGCGGCGGCCTGTTCAAGAAGGCCGGCAAGGCGGTGCGGGCGGTGGACGGCGTGTCGCTGACCATCCGCGCCGGCGAGACGCTGGGGCTGGTCGGCGAGAGCGGCAGCGGCAAGAGCACGCTCGGCCGCCTCGCCCTGCGGCTGGTCGAGCCGACCAGCGGGCGGCTGCTGGTCGACGGGCGCGACGTGACCGGCGTGTCCAAGGCCGAGATGCAGGCGATGCGGCGCGACATCCAGATGGTCTTCCAGGACCCCTACGGATCGCTCGACCCTCGCGTCACCATCGGCCAGAGCATCGCCGAGCCGTTGAAGGTCCATGGGCTGTGGGACGGCGACGGGCCGCAGAAGGTCGCCGGGGTGATGAGCCTCGTCGGGCTCGACCCCTCGCACGCCGACCGCTACCCGCACCAGTTCTCCGGGGGCCAGCGCCAGCGCATCGGCATCGCCCGCGCCCTGACGCTCGACCCCAAAATCCTGGTGCTGGACGAGCCGGTGTCGGCGCTCGACGTGTCGATCCAGGCGCAGATCATCAACCTGCTCCAGCGCATCCAGCGGGAACGCGGGCTGTCCTACCTGTTCATCGCCCACGATCTGGCGGTGGTCCGCCACGTCAGCCACCGCATCGCCGTGATGTATCTCGGCAAGGTCGTGGAGATGGCGGAGCGCGACAACCTCTACCGCCGGCCGCTGCACCCCTACACCGTCTCGCTGCTGGCGGCGGTGCCCATCGCCGACGTGCGGATGCGCAACCGCCGCCGTACCTCGGTGTCGATGGGGGAGATCGGCTCGGCCACCAACGTGCCGCCGGGCTGCCGCTTCCACCCGCGCTGCTACCGGGCGCGGCTGGTCGCCGCGGCGGGCGGCGTGCCCACCGAACGCAGCGGCGACGCCCTGCTGCCGCGCGCCTGCCTGATCGACCAGCCCGCTCTTAGGTCCTGCGGCGGCACCGACCAAGTCGCCTGCCACTTTCCCGAAACACCGGAAACCCGGTCCGAGGTCGCCACGGCGGTCCTTCAGGACATCGGCTATCCGCCCATCCGTCCCATCACCCTGTAATCGGCCCCCTGCAATCGGCTTAAGGATCACCCCAATGTTCAGCGTCACCGACGAACTCAAGGACAACTATTCCGGCGTCTTCCAGAACCGGATCGGCTTCGGGCGGAAGGCCGCCATCATCTCCATCGACTTCATCGACTTCTACACCCAGCCCGGCGCCCCCTTCTTCGGCCAGGGTGTGGTGGACGCGACGATCGCCAGCGTGCCGCTCTACGCCGCCGCCCGCCGCGCCGGCCTGCCGGTCATCTACACCAAGGTCGTCTATGACGCGGCCGGAACCGAAGGCGGCATGTTCGTGAAGAAGATCCCGGCGCTGCGCGCCTTCACCGCGGACAACCCGCTGGCCGAGTTCGACGCCCGCGTGACGCCGGAGCCGCAGGACGTCGTGCTGGTCAAGCACCATTCCTCCGCCTTCTTCGGCACGCCGCTCAGCACCATGCTGCGCGTGATGGAGTGCGACACGGTGATCCTCACCGGCTGCTCCACCAGCGGCTGCGTGCGGGCGACGGCGGTGGACGCGGTGTCCCACGGCTTCCGCGTCATCGTCCCCGCCGAATGCGTGGGCGACCGCCACCAGTCCCCGCACGACTCCGCCCTGTTCGACATGAACGCCAAGTACGGCGACGTGCTGCCGGTGGCGGAGGTGATGGCTTACGTCGAGAAGCAGGCCGAGGCCGTGGCCGCCTGATTTCTCCCATCCTCCTTCCACCCCATCCGAACTGTATGGAGCGGTGGCGCGCCCGCGGCCGACCGGCGGGCGCACCCCTGAGCAATCTGCCGACATGATGTCCCTTTCCAATCCCCTCCAGTGGTGCCTGCTGGTGGGGGCGACCCTCCTGTTCACCGCCCTGTTCATGGTGGCCGGCCTTCCCGGCGCGACGCTGCTCGGCCCGATGGCGGCGGCGATCCTGCTGGGGGTGCGCGGCGCCTCCATCGAGCTGCCCAAGCGCTTCTCCTGGCTGGCCCAGGCGCTGACGGGCGGCGTCGTCGCGCGGTCCATGGACGTGACCATCCTGCACGACGTGGCGCTGCACTGGTTCCCCATGCTGATGGCGCTGTCCACGATGCTGGCCGGCGCGGTGCTGGTCGGCTGGCTGCTGGAGCGGTCGGGCCGCTTTCCCGGCGGCACCGCCCTGTGGGGGACCATGCCGGGCGCCGCCCCGGCGATGATCGCCATGGCCGGCGATTTCGGCGGCGACCCGCGCTTCGTCGCCGTGATGCAGTATCTGCGGGTGATCGTGGTCGTCGTCCTGGCCTCGCTCGTCTGCCATTTCCTGCTGGGCAGCGTTCCCGTGCCAATCGCCGTTCCCGGCGCCGTTCCCGCGCCATCGGCCTCCGTCGCCTCGACGCTGGCGCTGGTGGCGGTCGCGCTGGCCGGCGGCTGGGCCGGCACCGTGACGCGGCTCCCGGCGGGGCCGCTGCTCGGACCGATCCTGCTCGGCGGCACGCTCAACATGACCGGGCTGGTGGTGCTGGATTCGCCGTCCTGGCTGATCGCCGTCGCCTTCACGATCATCGGCTGGACGACCGGCCTGCGCTTCCGGCGGGAGCTGCTGCGCGATCTCGTGGCGTCGGTGCCGCTGATGCTGCTGTCCACCTTCGGCCTGGTGGCGATGTCGCTCGGCTCCGCCTGGCTGCTGGTCACGCTGACCGGCAAGGACCCGCTGACCGCCTATCTGGCGACAAGCCCCGGCGGGCTGGATTCGGTGACGGTGGTGGCTCTGGGCAGCGCCGCCGACGTGCCCTTCATCCTCACCCTGCAGACGCTGCGGCTGTTCGGGACGATCCTGATGAGCGTTCTGCTTGTGCGAATCCTGCGCCGCCGATAGAACGCAATCCCTTGCCCCACAATTTTCCAACCGCCGGCGCCCGACGCCCCGGCCGGAGGACACCGTGACCCCGTTCAGCGATGAGAAGGCGACCGGGACCTACCGGTCCGAACAGGTCGGCTCCATCATGACCGCCCTGCGCAACCGGGTGCTGGAGGGCAAGCTGCTCCCCGGCACCAAGCTGAAGGAGGCGGAACTGGCCGCCCAGTTCGGCGTATCGCGGACCCCGATCCGCGAGGCGCTGGTGGCGGCCGAGCGGGAAGGGCTGGTCACCTACGAGACCAACCGCGGCTACACGGTGCGCCAGTTCACGCGGCGCGATCTTCTGGAAAGCTATGAGATGCGCGCCCTGCTGGAGGGGCACGGCTGCCGCATCGTGGCGGAGCGCGGCCTGCCGCTCGACGTGGAGCGGGCGCTGCGCAACGGCCTCGACCGCGCCGAGGCGTTGATCGCCGGCGACAGCCCGCTGGAGGGGGAGGCGCTGGAGCAGTGGCGCCTGCTGAACCAGCGCTTCCACACCACCCTGATGGGTCTGGTGCCGAGCGGGCTGTTCAACCGCTCCTTCCAGACCGTCTATCGGGTCCCGAAGATCTACGACGTCCTCGAGATGGAAAAGGACGGCCCCACCCTGCGCCAGTACAACGAGGAGCACCGCCGCATCCTCGACGCCATCGCCCGCCGCCAGAGCGGGCGTGTGGAGTTCCTGATGCGCGAGCATCTCCAGGGCCCGTGCGATTTGCTGCTCCGCCGGATGGAGGAAACGCCGGGCGGGTGAGGGGGCGTGTCGCTGCGCTGACGGTGCCCCCTCCCTAACCCTCCCCCGCTATCGCAGGGGAGGGGACTTGATTCTCCCTCCTCTGCGATAGCGGGGGAGGGCCGGGGTGGGGGAAAAAACCTCACCCTTTCAAACACTTACCTTCCCCCCGTATACGCGCCCTATATTCCACGCCCCTCTCCACCCCCCTCGAATCTATACGCGCATCGGGCGCAGCCTGATCGTGCCGGACACAGCCGTGCCGGCATCCGATCCACGCTGACGCGCGCCCGGTTCCCCCGGGTGCGCCCCGGAGAGCACCCATGCTGGACATCATCGCGCTGGCGATCACCGCGGCCTTCTTCGCCGCGTCCATCGCCTATGTGCACGCCTGCGACCGCTTGTGAGGGGGACCGGGCCATGTTCGTCGATTACGCGCTCGGCGGCCTCGCCGCCGCCGGGCTGCTGGGCTACCTCGTGTACGCCCTGATCCGCCCCGAACGGTTCTGAGGAGACTCCCATGACCGTCAGCGGCTGGATTCACATCCTGCTCTTCGCCGCCCTCGTGGCCGCCGTGGCGCGCCCGCTCGGCGGCTACATGACGCGGCTGTTCAACGGGGAGCGCACGCTGCTCTCGCCGCTGCTCGGCCCCGTCGAGGGCGGGCTCTACCGTTTGGCCGGGGTGGACGCGAAGGCGGAACAGCATTGGGTGACCTACGCCGTCGCCATGCTGCTGTTCAACGTCGCCGGGCTGCTGCTGCTCTACGCGCTGCAGCGCCTGCAAGGCGTCCTGCCCCTGAACCCCACGGGCATGGCGGCGGTGCCCGCCGATCTCGCCTTCAACACCGCCGCCAGCTTCGTCACCAACACCAACTGGCAGAATTACGGCGGCGAAAGCACGATGAGCCATCTCGTGCAGATGGCCGGGCTGACCGTGCAGAATTTCGTGTCGGCGGCGACCGGCATCGCGCTGGCCGTGGCGCTGGTCCGCGGCTTCACCCGCACCGGGGCGCGGACGGTCGGCAACTTCTGGACCGACCTGACCCGCGGCACGCTCTACCTGCTGCTGCCGCTCAGCCTGCTCTACGCTCTGTTCCTGGTGTGGCAGGGCGTGCCGCAGACGCTGGCCGGGACGGTGGACGCCACCACGCTGGAGGGTGTCAAGCAGACCATCGCGCTCGGCCCCGTCGCCTCGCAGGAGGCGATCAAGATGCTGGGCACCAACGGCGGCGGCTTCTTCAACGCCAACTCCGCCCATCCCTTCGAGAATCCGAACGCCCTGACCAATCTGGTGCAGATGCTGTCGATCTTCGCCATCGGCGCCGGGCTGACCAACCTGTTCGGGCGCATGGCCGGTGACGAGCGGCAGGGCTGGGCCATCCTGGCTGCCATGGGCCTGCTGTTCTTCGTCGGCGTCGCCGCCGTCTATTGGGCGGAGGCCCAGGGCAACCCGGCCTTCGCCGCCTTCGGGCTGGACGGTGCCGCCGGCAACATGGAAGGCAAGGAGACCCGCTTCGGCATCGCCATGAGCGCCCTCTTCGCCGCGGTGACCACGGCAGCCTCCTGCGGCGCGGTCAACGCCATGCACGACAGCTTCATGCCTCTGGGCGGCATGGTGCCGATGGTCAACATGATGCTGGGCGAGATCATCGTCGGCGGCGTCGGGGCCGGCCTCTACGGCATGCTGCTGTTCGCCATCGTCACCATGTTCGTCGCCGGGCTGATGGTCGGGCGCACGCCGGAGTATCTGGGCAAGAAGCTGGAGGCGAAGGAGGTCAAGATGACCATGCTCGCCGTCCTCTGCCTGCCCTTGATGATGCTGGGCGGCACCGCCTTCGCCGTGGTGCTGGACACCGGCCTCGCCTCGCTCGCCAACGCCGGCCCGCACGGTTTTTCGGAGGCGCTCTACGCCTACGTCTCGGCGACGGCCAACAACGGCAGCGCCTTCGGCGGGCTGTCGGGCAACACGCTCTGGTACAACCTGACGCTCGCCGCCGGCATGCTGGTGGGCCGCTTCCTGGTCATCGTGCCGATGCTGGCGGTCGCCGGCTCGCTCGCCGCCAAGACGCGCAGCGCGGCCTCGGCCGGCACCTTCCCGACCCATGGCGGCCTGTTCGTCGGGCTGCTGGCCGGCGTCATCCTGATCGTCGGCGGCCTGACCTTCTTCCCGGCGCTCGCCCTCGGCCCGGTGGCCGAGCATCTGGCGATGCGCGCCGGCCTCCTCTTCTGACCGGGGACCTTCCATGGACACCCATTCGAAAACCGCCACCCGGACTCCGGCCTCCACGCTGCTGGACCCGGCCATCCTCCTGCCCGCCGTCGCCGGCTCCGTCCGCAAGCTCGACCCGCGGCTGATGGCCCGCAACCCGGTGATGTTCTGCGTGGAGGTGGTGGCGGCGCTGACCACGCTGCTGTTCCTGCGCGACCTCCTGACGGGCGCCGGGCTGACAGGCGCCGGGGGAATCGGCTTCTCCCTGCAGATCGTGCTGTGGCTGTGGTTCACCCTGCTCTTCGCCAACTTCGCGGAGGCGGTGGCGGAGGGCCGTGGCAAGGCCCAGGCGGCCAGCCTGCGCCGCACCCGCACGGAAACCACCGCCAAGCGGCTGGCCGGCGCGGGCTGGGAAAGCGTCCCGGCCACCGCGCTCAAGCCCGGCGACCTCGTTCTGGTGGAGGCCGGCGACCTCATCCCCTCCGACGGCGAGGTGGTGGAGGGCGTGGCCAGTGTCAACGAGGCGGCGATCACCGGCGAATCCGCCCCGGTCGTCCGCGAATCCGGCGGCGACCGCTCCGCGGTGACCGGCGGCACGCAGGTGATCTCCGACTGGATCAAGGTGCGGATCACCGCGGCCCAGGGCAACACCTTCCTCGACCGCATGATCGGGCTGGTCGAAGGCGCGCAGCGGCAGAAGACGCCGAACGAGATCGCGCTGAACATCCTGCTGGCCGGCATGACGGTCATCTTCGTCATCGCCGTGGCGACCATCCCCAGCTTCGCCGCCTATGCCGGCGGGTCGGTCGGGGTGCTGGTGCTGGCGGCGCTGTTCGTCACGCTGATCCCGACCACCATCGGCGCGCTGCTGTCGGCCATCGGCATCGCCGGCATGGATCGTCTGGTCCGCTTCAACGTACTAGCCATGTCGGGCCGGGCGGTCGAGGCGGCGGGCGACGTGGACACGCTGCTGCTCGACAAGACCGGCACCATCACGCTGGGCAACCGGCAGGCGTCGGAATTCCTGCCGATCTCCGGCGTGGCCGACCGCGACCTCGCCGACGCCGCCCAGCTCGCCTCGCTGGCCGACGAGACGCCGGAGGGCCGCTCCATCACCGTCCTGGCGAAGGAGAAGTACGGAATCCGCGCCCGCGACATGGCCGGGCTGCACGCCCAGTTCGTGCCCTTCACCGCCCAGACGCGGCTGAGCGGCATCGACAGCGACGGCGTGACGATCCGCAAGGGTGCCGTGGACGCCGTGCTGGCCCATGTGCGGACCCTCGGGCAGGGCATCGCCAGCCAAGGCAACACGGTCACCGGCAACACGGTGACCGGGCTGCGCCCTGATCCCGTCCTGGAGGCGGCGGTGCGCGAGGTGCAGGCCATCGCGGAGCGCGTCGCCAAGTCCGGCGGCACGCCGCTGGCCGTCGCCCGCGACGGCAGGCTGCTCGGCGTCATCCATCTGAAGGACATCGTCAAGGGCGGCATCCGGGAGCGCTTCGCGGCGCTGCGCAAGATGGGCATCAAGACGGTGATGATCACCGGCGACAACGCCATGACCGCCGCCGCCATCGCGGCGGAGGCCGGGGTGGACGATTTCCTCGCCCAGGCGACGCCGGAGATGAAGCTGCAGCTCATCCGCGACGAGCAGGCGCGGGGCAAGCTGGTCGCCATGTGCGGCGACGGCACCAACGACGCCCCGGCGCTGGCCCAGGCCGACGTCGGCGTGGCGATGAACACCGGCACCGTCGCCGCCCGCGAGGCCGGCAACATGGTGGACCTGGACAGCGACCCGACCAAGCTGATCGAGATCGTGGAGATCGGCAAGCAGCTGCTGATGACTCGCGGCGCGCTGACCACCTTCTCCATCGCCAACGACGTGGCGAAGTATTTCGCCATCATTCCCGCCATGTTCCTGGCCTTCTACCCGCAGCTTGGCGCCCTGAACGTGATGGGGCTGGCCAGCCCGGAAAGCGCCATCCTGTCGGCGATCATCTTCAACGCGCTGATCATCGTCGCGCTGATCCCGCTGGCGCTGCGCGGCGTCGCCTACCGCGCGGTGGGCGCGGCGCGGCTGCTGCGCCGGAACCTGCTGATCTACGGGCTGGGCGGCCTGATCGTGCCCTTCGTCGGGATCAAGCTGATCGACCTGATCGTCAACGCCATCGGCCTTGTGTGAGGAGCCCGCCATGATCAAGGAACTGCGTCCCGCTCTCGTCATGGTCGCCGCGCTGACCGTGGTGACCGGGCTGATCTACCCCCTGGCCGTCACCGGCATTGCCCAGGCTGTCTTCCCGCATCAGGCCAACGGCAGCCTGATCGAGCGGAACGGGACGGTCGTCGGCTCCGCCCTGATCGGCCAGAGCGTCACCGGGGAGGGCTATTTCCATGGCCGGCCCTCCGCCACGCTGGGGTCGGACCCGGCCGACCCGTCGAAGAGCGTGCCGGCGCCCTACAACGCCGCGGCCTCCGGCGGCTCCAACCTCGGCCCGACGTCCCAGGCGCTGGCCGACCGGGTGCGGGAGGAGACGGAGCGGCTGAAGGCCGAGAATCCCAACGCCCCGGTGCCGGTCGAGCTGGTGACGACCTCGGCCAGCGGCCTCGACCCGCACCTGTCGCCCGCCGCCGCCGACTTCCAGGTCCCCCGAATCGCCCGCGCCCGCGGCATCACGGAGGCCCAGGTCCGCGCCCTGGTCACCCTGAACACCGAGCCCTCGTTGCTCGGACCGTTGGGGGAGCCGGTGGTCAATGTGCTGCGGCTCAATCTCGCCCTCGACGCCGCCGCGGCGACGCATTAGCTGAAGGTCAACAGGCGGCCACGTCCGTTCTCCCGTCCGCTCTCCCTTGCGGGGCGGGGGAGGGGGCGGGGCCGTCGATCCGTTCCGAAAGCCGTCCCCCGATGCCGAACGATCGAACCGCCGCCACCGCCCGGCCTTCGCCCGAAGCGCTCCTGCGCGAAGCGGCGCGGGAGGGGCGCGGGCGGCTGAAGCTGTTCCTGGGCGCCGCCCCCGGCGTCGGCAAGACCTACGAGATGCTGCTGACCGCCCAGGCGAAGCGGCGCGACGGGGTGGACGTGGTGGTCGGCGTGGTCGAGACCCACGGCCGGCGCGAGACCGAGGCGCTGCTCGCCGGCCTGACGGTCCTTCCCCGCCGCAAGGTCGAGTACAAGGGCCGCCGGCTCGACGAGATGGACCTCGACGCCATCCTCGCCCGCCGCCCGGCCATCGTGCTGGTGGACGAGCTGGCCCACACGAACGCCCCCGGCAGCCGGCACGCCAAGCGCTACCTCGACGTGGAGGAGATCCTCGCCGCCGGGATCGACGTCTACACGACGATGAACATCCAGCATGTGGAGAGCCTGAACGACGTCGTCGCCCGGATCACCCGCGTCCGCGTCCGCGAGACGGTGCCGGACTCGATCCTCGACCGCGCCGACGACATCGAGGTCATCGACATCACGCCGGATGACCTGATCCAGCGGCTGAAGGACGGCAAGGTCTATGTTCCGCGCACCGCCGAGCGGGCGATCCGCCATTACTTCTCCCCCGGCAACCTGACGGCTCTGCGCGAGCTGGCGCTGCGCCGCACCGCCCAGCGGGTGGACGACCAGCTTCTCACCCACATGCAGGCCCACGCCATCGCCGGCCCCTGGGCGGCGGGGGAGCGGCTGCTGGTCTGCGTGAACGAGGACCCGGCCTGCGCCGCCGTCGTCCGCTACGCCCGGCGTCAGGCCGACCGGCTGCGCGCCCATTGGACCGCGCTGCATGTGGAGACTCCGCGCAGCCTGCGCCTGAGCGAGGCCGAGCGCGACCGCATCGCCGACGCGCTGCGGCTGGTCGAGAAGCTGGGCGGCGAGGCGGTGACCATCCCCGGCGGCGACGTCGCCGGCACGGTGGTCGAGTATGCGCGGGCCAACAACGTCGCCCACATCGTCATCGCCAAGTCCCACCGCGGCCCCTGGGCGGAGCTGCTGCGCGGCTCCGTCGCCTTCCGGCTGATCCGGCAGGCCGGTGGAATCAGCGTGCACGTCATCGCCGACGACGCCGAGGAGCCGATCCCGCCCAAGACGGTGCGCACCGCGGCCCCCCGGCGCCCGGCGCTGTCCTGGTGGCCCTACGCCGCCGCCACCGGCTACGTCGCCCTGGCGCTGGGCGTCGGGGAGGTGCTTCAGCAGGTGCTGGACGTCAGCAACGTCGCGCTCGTGTTCCTGACGGCGGTGCTGACCAGCGCGGTGACCGGCGGGCTGGGGCCGTCGCTCTACGCCTGCGTCGCCAGCATCCTGGCCTTCAACTATTTTTTCCTGAACCCGCTCTACACCTTCTCCATCGCCGATCCGGAGAACATCGTCGCGCTGTTCTTCTTCGCGGTGGTCGCGGTGATCGCCAGCAACCTGACCGCCCGCGTGCGCGCCCAGGCCGTCACCGCCCGGCTGCGCGCCAAGACGACCGAGGATCTTTACGGCTTCAGCCGCAAGCTGGCCGGGGTGGTCACCATGGACGACCTGCTGTGGGCGACCGCCCACCAGATCGCGGCGATGCTGAAGGTGCATGTGGTCCTGCTGCTGCCCGACGGCGACACCGTGTCCGTCCGCGCCGGCTATCCGCCGGAGGACGAACTGCGCGAGGCCGACCTCGCCGCCGCCGTCTGGGCCTGGGAGAACAACCGGCCCGCCGGGCGCGGCTCGGACACGCTGCCCGGCGCCAAGTGGCTGTTCCTTCCCCTGCGCACCGGGCGCGGCCCGGTCGGGGTGGTCGGCATCGACACCGACACCGCCCGCACCGGCAAGCCCGGCGCCCTGCTGACTCCCGACCAGCGCCGCCTGCTCGACGCGCTGACCGATCAGGCCGCTCTCGCCATCGAGCGCGTCACCCTGGCGGAGGACGTGGACCGCGCCCGTCTGGCCGCCGAGACGGAGCGGCTGCGCTCGGCTCTGCTCACCTCGATCTCCCACGACCTGCGGACGCCGCTGGCCTCCATCCTGGGATCGGCGACCAGCCTGACCGCCTATGGTGCCGGGATGGACGAGGCGGCGCGCCGCGACCTTGCCGCGACCATCCAGGAGGAGGCGGAGCGGCTGAACCGCTTCATCGCCAACCTGCTGGACATGACACGCCTGGAGTCCGGAGCCATCCGCCCGCGCACCGGCCCGGTCGATCTGGCCGAGACGGTGGGCAGCGCGCTGGGGCGGGCGGGGCGCATCCTGGCCGGGCACCGGGTGGACGTCGATCTGGCCGCCGACCTGCCGATGCTGGAGGCCGACGACGTGCTGTTCGAACAGGTTCTCTTCAATCTGCTGGACAACGCGGCCAAATACGCGCCAACAGGCTCGCGGATCGAGGTCGGGGCGGCGCGGGAGGACGGTCGGGTGCGCATCGAGGTGCGGGACGAGGGCGACGGCATCCCGGCGGCGGATGTCGAGCGCATCTTCGACAAGTTCTACCGCGTCCAGGCCCAGGACCGGCAGCGCGCCGGGACCGGGCTGGGGCTGGCGATCTGCCGCGGCTTCGTCGAGGCGATGGGCGGCACCATCGCCGCCGGCAACCGTAAGGGCCGCTCCGGCGCCGTCTTCACCCTGACCATGCCCGCCGCCGCCGCCCTGCCAAGCCTTGAGGGGCCCGGCCTTGAGGAACCGGGCATCGGGGAGATGACGCCATGAGGTCGGACACCCTGCCGCTGCGCGTCCTGGTGGTGGACGACGAGCCGCCGATCCGCCGCTTCCTGCGCACCACCCTGTCCGCCCAGGGCTACGACATCGCCGAGGCGGAGGACGGGGCGGGCGCTCTGGAGGCGGTGCGGCGGCGCCCGCCGGACCTGCTCGTGCTCGACCTCGGCCTGCCGGGGATCGGCGGGCTGGAGGTGATCCGCCGCCTGCGCGCCGACGGGGTGGCCGCCCCGATCATCGTCCTGTCCAGCCGCGCCGACGAGGCGGGGAAGGTGGAGGCGCTGGACCTCGGCGCCGACGACTATGTGACCAAGCCCTTCGGCATGGAGGAGCTTCTCGCCCGCATCCGCGCCGCCCTGCGCCACCGCCTGCAGCAGCAGGGGGAGCGCCCGCTGTTCCGCAGCGGCGACCTCGCCGTCGATCTGGTGCGGCGGATCGTGACGGTGCGCGGCGCCGAGGTGAAGCTGTCGCCGCGCGAGTACGACCTGCTGCGCCTGCTGGTCGCCCACGCCGGCAAGGTGCTGACCCACCGCTTCATCCTGAAGGAGGTCTGGGGGGCCGACACCGACGTGCAGTATCTGCGCATCTACATCCGCCAGCTCCGCCAGAAGATCGAGGCGGAGCCGGAGCGCCCCTCGCACATCCTGACCGAGACCGGCGTCGGCTACCGGCTGCGCGCGCCGGATTGATCCCGCCCCCACATCCGTTGCAACCCACCGCTGCACGCTAAACCTGCTGCGCGGTGGTTGGATTCGTGCGACAGAACCCCCAGGGCCGCTGTTTCAAGCGCAAGCCCCAAGAAAAAAGATGACCGCACACCGCCATTGAGCCCACCCGCAGCCTTCGAAGAGATTTTTATATGGAAAGCGTCGATCTCTGGTCGCAGCTCACCGCCCTTGGGCAGGTGGTCGCCATCGACCTCGTTCTCGCCGGCGACAACGCCATCGTGGTCGGCATGGCCGCCGCCGCCGTTCCCGTGGAGCAGCGCCGCAAGGTGATCTTCTGGGGCATCGGCGCCGCCATCATCCTGCGCATCTTCTTCGCGCTGATCACCACTCAGCTTCTCGCCATCATCGGACTGACCCTGGCCGGCGGCGTGCTGCTGCTGTGGGTCTGCTGGAAGATGTTCCGCGAGCTGCGCTCCGGAGGGGCGGACGAGGTGACGCCCGACGAGGCGCTGGCCGCGAACGGCTCCGGGGACGCCGCGGTCGGTGCGGCGGTGGCGACGACCACCTTCGGCGCGGCGGTCTGGCAGATCGTGGTGGCCGACGTGTCGATGTCGCTCGACAACGTTCTGGCCGTGGCCGGGGCCGCCAAGGACCATCCGACGGTCCTGGTCATCGGCCTGCTGCTGTCGGTCATCCTGATGGGGGCCGCGGCCAACGTGATCGCCCACATCCTGCACAAGCACCGCTGGATCGGCTGGATCGGCCTCGCCATCATCACCTACGTGGCGCTCGACATGATCTGGCGCGGCGGCAACGAGGTCCTGACCCAGGCCCACCTGCTCTGATCCCATCTGCTCCGACAATCAAAAACCCCCGCCCTCCGGCGGGGGTTTTTTCTTCAGGCGCCAGCCCCCTCCAGCAGCGCCCGCAAATCCTCCTGGCGCTGGACGGTCCGCACCCCCAGCGTGCCGTCGCGGCCCCGGATCGCCACCTCCCGGCGCTCCAGATGCTCCAACCGCCGGAGCCCCGCCAGTTCGGCGGCCGCGTCGGAGAAGACCACGGTGGCGCCCAGCGTCTTGGTCATCTCCTCCAGCCTTGCGGCGACGTTGCCGGTGTCGCCGATGAATTGCAGCGATCCGTCCTCCGAGCAGGCCACCGCCCCGACCACGGCGAGGCCGGAATGCACCCCGGCCCCGAAGGCCAGCGGCTGGTCCAGCTCCTCCGCGAGGTCGCGGCTCAGCACCTCGATGTCGCGCCACAGGTCGGCGGTGGCGCGCAGCGCGCTGGCCGCCGCCGCGGTGGGGTCCTGCTCGTTCGCGAACATGCCCATCACCCCGTCCCCGGCGATGGCGATGACGTAGCCGCCGTGCTTGCGGATCGCGTCGGTGACGACCTGGACATAGCGGGTGACGATGAACAGCGCGTCGAAGGGCAGCCGCTCCGCCGCCAGCGAGGTCGATCCCCGCAAATCCACGAACAGCGCGGTGATCGCCAGCTCCCGCCCGCTGTCCATCGGAGCGGTGACGGCGAAGGTGCGGCCGTTGTCCCGCGCCGACAGCAGCGGCGTCACCGACAGCGGCGCCACCGGGCGGAGCTGGCAGGCGAGGCGGACGGCGGGCGGCGCCTTCATCCGCTCCAGCACCGCCCGCTCCGTGGCGTTGGGCGGCGGCAGGGCGTCCGCCCCCTCGGTCACCCGGATGCGGCAGGTGGAGCAGCGCCCCCGCCCGCCGCACAGCGCGGTGTGCGGGATGCCGTTGGCCCGGCTGGCCTCCAGCACCGAGGTCCCGCGCGGAACGGTGACCGAGCGACCGCCGGGATAGGCGATGCGCACCGGGCTGGTCGCCCGCGCCCGCCAGTTGCGGTATTGCCGCATCCCCAGCGTGCCGACCAGCAGCAGGACGTAGGTGTTGAACACGCCGCCGCTGATCGCGGCCAGCGCGGCGCGGTTCTCCGCCTCCGGCGTGCCGGCGGGGGGCGGGCGGAACTGCTCCAGATAGGCGGGATCGGCGGCCGCCCGGCGCTCGGCGTCCCAGCCGGCGTTGACGATCCCGGCCAGCGCCAGCAGCGGCAGCAGCATGGCGAAGGCGCCGAGCAGCGAGGCCCGCTGCCGGTACCAGGGCTTCGTCATCAGCCAGCCGCGCACCCCGATGCAGCCGTGGATCCACACGATCACCAGCAGCAGGAGCTGGCGCCACAGCAGGGTTTCCGGCGCGGTGATCCAGTAGAGGACGATCGCCCGCGGGTAGGTCAGCGGGTCGTTGTAGAGGTCGTCCGACAGCATCCCCGCCATGCCGTGAGGGATCAGCAGCAGCGGGATGCACAGGCCGAGCCCGAGCTGCCACGCCTCCCCGGCGGGCATGCGCAGGTGGCGGCGCCGGTACAGCGCCCACAGCCCCAGCCCGGCGTGGGTGATGAAGGAGCCGGCGAGCAGCGCCTGCCCCGGCAGCGTGTCCCAGACCCACAGCAGCGTGCGCCGCGCCACCTCCATCCCCGGCAGCAGCAGCAGCCCGGCGGCGTGGGCGAGGAAATGGGTGATGACGAAGGTGAACAGCGTCAGGCCGGTGAACAGGCGCAACGGGCGTTCGATCCGGCGTTTCATGAACGGTTCCGGGTCATGAACGGGGCCAGGCGGCGGATGGGACGGTCGTCATGTCGGTCGGCGGACTCGGGCTGTGGGTCTCGGCTTCTGCGTGGCGTCCCTTGGCATCCTATGAGATCATCCCGCGCCATGCCACAGCCCGACACCCATTCCCCTCCATGAGGCCCCTCCATGAGGCCCGTTCATGAGGCGCCGGACCGAAACGCTGGCCGGGGCGGCGCTGTTCCGCTCCCTGTCCCCCGACGAGCTGCGGGCGCTGGAGGACCGCTGCCTCTGGCGCCGGGTGGAGGCCGGGCAATGGATCATCGATTTCGAGGATGAGGGGACCGACGTCTTCATCGTCGCCGCCGGTCTGGTCCGGGTGACGATCCGCGCGATCTCCGGGCGGACGGTGATCCTGCGCGACATCCCCGCCGGGGAGTTCTTCGGCGAGCTGGCGGCCATCGACGGCAAGGCCCGCTCCGCCGGCATCGTCGCCGTGACCAACGCCACGGTCGCCTGCATGCCCGCCCCGCTGTTCCGCGACTGCATCCACCGCCACCCCGACGTCTGCGACCAGGTGATGGTCCTGCTGGCCGGAGAGATCCGGAAGCTCGCCACACGGGTGAACGAGTTCAACACGCTGGACGTGCGCCACCGCATCTACGCCGAGCTGCTGCGGCTGGCCCGGCCGGACGGGCGGGGGGAGCACAGCGCGACCATCTCCCCGCCGCCGCCCCACGCCGACCTCGCCGCCCGTGTCAGCACCCGGCGCGAGGCGGTCTCGCGGGAGCTGAGCGCGCTGGAGCGCGACGGGCTGCTGGAGAAGCGGCGGGGGGCGCTGGTCCTCTTGGACACCCGCCGCCTGCGGGAGCGGGTCCGGCAGGCGGCGGAGGAGGATTGACGGCGCGCCTTACGCCTTCACCGCCTCGGACTCGATGATGATCTGGATGTCGTCGCCGATGTTCGGCACGCCGTACTTCATGCCGAAGTCGGAGCGCTTGATCGTGCCGCGGGCGGAGAAGCCGACCGTGTCCATCTTGCTGGCCGGGCTGACGCCGTCCTTGTTGAAGGACACGTCGAGGACCACCGGCTTGGTGACGCCCAGCAGGGTCAGGTCGCCGTGCAGCTTGCCGGTCTTGTCGCCGGTCTTTTCGATCTTCGTGCTCTTGAAGGTCATCTTCGGGAACTCCTTCGCGTTGAAGAAGTCCGGCGACTTCAGGTGCTCGTCGCGCTTGGCGTGGTTGGTGTCGACGCTGGTGGTGTCGATGGTCACCGACAGGCTGCTCTTGTCCGCGGCGTCCTTGTCGAAGGACAGCTCGCCGGCCACCGTGTTGAAGCGGCCCATGGCCTTGGCGAAGCCCAGATGGTCGACGATGAAGACCACCGCGGTGTGGGCCGGGTCGAGCTTGTAGGCGACCGGGGCGGCCTGGGCGGTCAGCGGCAGGGCGACGAGGGCCGAGAGGGCGGCGGCGGAGAGAAGACGCTTCATGATTCGGAGTCCTTTGTCGGATGGAACGGGATGACTGGGGTGGGTCAGTAGCCGGACACGTCGGAACCGGCGGAGAGCAGGAAGGCGACGCCCACGGCGGCGGCGGCCGGCACCAGGGCGAGGACGGTCAGCGCCACGGTGCCCATGGCCCGTCCCGCGGCGGTGCGCGGCAGGGGCAGGCGGTCGCGCAGCCGGTCGGCGAAGAAGGCCGGCAGGACGAGCAGCAGGGCTTCGGCGTGGGCGGAGGAGAAGAAGGTCAGGGTGGCGGCCAGCAGGACCAGGATGCCCAGCGCCGCCTGACCGGCGTTGCCCCAGGCGTGGCGCTCCACCGGCCAGTTCCACAGCAGCAGGCCGCCGGTGGCCGCGGCCAGCGCGAAGGCGAGCTGGGCGACGGAGGCCGAGGCGCCGACCAGCGCCACCCCGCCCACCGCCACCGCGGCGGCCAGCAGGGCGACGCCGGGCGTCGCCGCCCCCTCGCCCTCGCCGGCGGTGCGCGTCAGGGCGATCCAGCCGCCGGCCAGCAGCAGGACCGCGGCGGTGATGGTGTCCAGGCTTCCCGGCAGCACCGGCAGGGCGATCCACAGCAAGGACGCCGTCACCCAGGCGCCGAGCAGCCAAGTGCCGCGGCGGCGGTCCAGCCCGGCGAGGTCGGCGCCGACGCCGATGACCAGACCGGCCACCGCGCTCCAGAACAGGCGGCCCATGCTGGAGGGCGGCGGCAGGGCGGGCAGGCCGACGATCAGCGCGTAGGCCGCCAGGAAGGCGGCGGCAACACCCGCCGCCGCCAACCGGGGACCCCGCGTGCGCCCGCCGGCGAAACGGACCACGCCGACGGCGGCGACGCCGACCACCAGGGGAAACAGGGCGGTCTGCACCACAAGATCATCGAGCAGAGCCATCGTCGGGGCACTCCAAGCCGCAGGAAACGGGACGCGGGGCGGAGCCTGCCGGGATGGAACGGTCAGGCCAGCGCTTCGCGGCGCGGCTGGAGAGTGCCGTCACGGCCCGCCGACGCCTGTGCGAAAACGCACATCGCGAACGCGGTGTGACCGGGTTTTCGAGCGTGAACGACGCCGTTGGAGCGGAACGTCTGTTCCGCCCGTGCGTGCCGTCCGTGCTGGTTTGGAGGGTGGACGCCACGTTGCATAGGGTTGAGACTGTCCCCAGCCAGCCAGTTGCATGTATCGATTCAGCGCCAACAGCGGACACTACATCGCTTCGCCAGAAACGGCGGCAGTCGTACAGTGCAAGTGACCTTGGTGAGCCGTTGCAAGTCCAGTGCGGAAGAAAAACACTTGCCGCGCACACCCGCATGACGTAGATAGCGATTGCGCGAAAAGCGACCGCTTCCCTTGATCCGCTCAGTGGCGGAGTAAACAGGTGGACGAATTGTCGTCCAAGCGGTCAAGCATACGCCATCCATGCGGTTTCAAGCGTGGATCGGCCAGCGTTCCCCAAAAATCAATTGCCTGACTACGTTAGGCCCAATCGCGAGCTATCGGCGCTTGGTGGCGCTGCATGCTTGCGTTTTCCGGAGTTCGTCATGAACAGACGGCTTATCGTCATCTTTTCTACTGTCGTCCTCGATGCCGTTGGCATCGGCCTCATCTTTCCAATACTGCCTTTGCTGTTGCAGGACGTAACCCATACTGAAAATGTGGCTCCCTACATCGGCGTAATGACCGCCCTTTATGCGGTGATGCAGTTCATTTTCGCACCAATCCTCGGTTCACTGAGCGACCGCCTCGGCCGGCGCCCGATGCTGCTGATTTCACTCACAGGGGCAGCTATCAACTATCTGTTCCTGGCTTTTGCTTCCAGCCTCTGGATGCTGCTGCTCGGACGCGCCATCGCTGGTCTGACAAGTGCTAACCTTTCCGTGGCGACCGCCTATCTCACCGACATTTCCCCTGAAAACACGCGTGCCCGCCGCTTTGGCTTGTTCAATGCTATGTTCGGCATAGGTTTTATCATCGGGCCCATTCTCGGCGGCATACTTGGCGATTGCTGGCTGCGACTGCCTTTCATCGCGGTAGCCGCCCTAAACGCCAGCAATTTTCTGCTGACGCTTTTCATTCTTCCAGAGTCGCGCACTCCCTCCCGGGAGAAGATCGACGTGGCCGCGCTCAACCCCCTGGGGCCTCTGCGTTGGGTGCTCTCGGTCAAGAGTCTGTTCCCCATCATCGTCATCTTTTTCATCTTCAGCGCCACCGGCGAGGCTTACGGCACCTCCTGGGCTCTGTGGGGGAGCGACACGTTCCAGTGGAACGGGTTTTGGATCGGTCTGTCCCTCAGCGCTTTCGGTGTTTGCCAAACTGTTGCGCAGGCGCTTCTTCCGGGTCCGGCCGTAAAGCTGCTCGGCGAACGCGCCACTATTCTGTTGGGCATTGCCAGTGCCTGCACGGCGCTGATCGTTATGGCCTTCGCCACCCAGGGCTGGATGATCTTTGCGATCATGCCGGTCTTCGCCCTCGGCGGTATTGGCGTGCCTACGTTGCAGTCGCTGGCGACCCGGCAGGTCGACGAGCGGCTGCAAGGGCAATTCCAAGGCGTACTGGCCTCGGCCTTGAGCTTGGCATCGATCGTGGCTCCCCTAGCATTTTCCAGCGTCTACCTTTTGGTCAGGGCGCAATGGCCCGGCGCGATCTGGCTGTCGGTGGCCGTCGTTTACGTAATCAGCGTGCCGCTGGTGATCGGCCTGCGATTTGAGAAGCCTGCAGCGTTCCCGGCAACACAAGACCTCGCTTCCGGGCTCACCCAGGACATGCTGCGGTAGACGCACGGCGGTCGATCATCGGTGTCCGCTTTGGGTCAGATTCAGATGTTCGAGAGTGCGCCAAAAGCGAAAGCTGAACCGGTGGTGCTCCGCGTCACGGCGACGAGCGCGGACGCGCCCCAACCCTCCGGTCGGCTTCGCCCATGGCCCTTCCGCGTCGCCGGTTCGGTGTGTTCGGCATCGGCCGGCGGCGGACGCCAACCGTCCGGGCGTCGATATAGACTGGCACCGTTACACAAGGGAGCCCTGCCCCTGGCATCCTTCTCCCCTCCGGGATTGAGAGGAGGCGTCAGAAGCCGTGGAAACGGGTGAAGTCGGAAACCGGGGCTCGCTCGGTCTCCAGGCGGTTTTCCGGCGCGTCGGGGTCGGCGTGGCCCAGCGCCATGCCGCTCAGCAGGATGTCGGTGTCCGGGATGGCGAGATGGCGGCGGACGATGCGGTGGTACGTGATGAAGGCGGCCTGCGGGCAGGTGTCCAGCCCGAAGCCCCGCGCCGCCACCATCACATTCTCCATGAACATGCCGACGTCGAGCCAGCTTCCCTGCTCCATCCGCCGGTCCATGGTGAAGAACAGCCCGACCGGGGCGCCGAAGAAGTCGTAATTCCGGGCGTGCTGGTGGGCCGTCGCCTCGCGGTCGCCCTTGGCGATGCCGAGCAGGCCGTAGAGGTCCCAGCCGATCTTCCGCCGCCGCCGCAGATAGGGCTCGAACCACTGGGTCGGGTAATAGGTGTATTCCGCCCCGGCCTGGGCGTCCGCCGGGTCGAAATGGGCGGCGCGCAGGTCCGCCGACAGCGCCTCGCGCGCCGCACCGGCCACCGCGTGGACTTTCCAGGGCTGGATGTTCGACCCGCTGGGCGCCCGGCTGGCGGCGTCGAGGATCTCTTCCACCACGGCGCGCGGCACCGGCTCGGCGGTGAAGGCGCGGACGCTGCGGCGGCTGCGAACGGCGTCCAGCGCGGACAAGGGGCAGGGGGTGGGGTCTTCGGACGCCATGGGCGCGCTCCGCTGCGGACGGTGTCTCGTGAACCCTGTCCGGGGAACGGCGGCCCTCTCAGGACCGAGAAGGACGGTCAGGCTGGCAGCAGGCGCTGCACCGCGTCAAGGAGCTGGTCCTCCTCGAACGGCTTTTCCAGGAAGGCGGTCACGCCGGCTTCCCGCGCGCGGGCGAAGGTCGCGGGATCGCCGCGCCCCGAAACCATGATGACGGGCAGGCCGTGCAGGTTCGCCCCGAAGCGCTCGATGAACTCCAGCCCGCTCATCACCGGCAGGTGCAGGTCGAGGACGAGGCAGCCCGACGGCTTGCCGTTGTACTGATCCATGAAACTCTGACACGACGCGTAGTCGCGCACTTCGAAGGCACAGGCTTCGAGCAGCGCCTTCATCGAGTCCCGCACCGGCTCGTCGTCGTCGACGATGTAGACGATGCTATCGCCCGGTTCGGCCAAGACTGCCTCCAGCATCGGAAATCACGCGGAATGACGCCCGTCGTGGGGCGTTACAGGGAAGATAGAAGCCGACCGGCGGTGCCGGAATACGGAGTTCCCCTTATCGGGCGTGGTTTTGATGTGGATCAGTCACCGCCGGCGCCGCCCGGCGGCCCTGATCACTCCCCTTTGGGGGTGATTCCCGCGGACAGGGCCATGCGGACCAGCGAGGGCAGGCTGTCGGCGCGCATCTTCTCCATCACGCGGGCGCGGTGGATTTCGACCGTGCGCGGGCTGATCGACAGTTCGAAGGCGATGACCTTGTTCGACTTGCCTTCGACCAGCCATTGCAGCACGTCGCGTTCCCGCGGCGTCAGGCTGGCCAGCCGCTCCAGCACCTCCGGGGAGACGGCGGGAGCAGCCGGCGCCGGAGTCGGCGCCTGGGCGGCCGGTGGGGCCGTGAGCGGAACCGCGCGGGCCAGGGCGGCCTTCACGCTGCCGATCAGCGCCTGCTCGTCGAAGGGCTTCTCCACGAAGTCGACGGCCCCGGCCTTCATGGCGCGCACCGCCAGGGGCACGTCGGCGTGGCCGGTCATGACGATCACCGGCAGGCCGCGCCCCTCCTGCACCAGCCGTTCCTGGACGTCGAGCCCGCTCATCTGCGGCATCCGCACATCGACCAGCAGGCAGCCGGGGCGCGACGGCGCGTCCGACTCCAGGAAGGCGAGGGGGGACTCGAAGCTCTCGACCCGGAATCCCTCGCATTCCAGCAGGATCACGACGGAATCGCGCACCGCCTCGTCGTCGTCCAGGACGAAGACCGTCATGTCCGACGGGGGAGTTTCGGGCGGCAATGGGGACTCAGGGCGCATCATCCTCTCCGGCAACCGGCACGGTGAAGGCAAAGGTGGCCCCTCCATCCCCCGGTTCCAACCACAGGCGGCCGCCATGGGCCTCGATGATCGACCGGCAGATCGACAGGCCGAGCCCCATCCCCTTCTCCTTGGTGGTCACGAAGGGCTGGAAGAGCTGGGCCAGGACGGTCTCGTTGAGGCCGGGGCCGGTGTCGCGGACGGTGACGCGCATCAGCGCCGCCGACTCCGGATCGGG
Organism: Azospirillum brasilense; assembly: GCF_005222205.1. Classification (NCBI taxonomy): domain Bacteria; kingdom Pseudomonadati; phylum Pseudomonadota; class Alphaproteobacteria; order Rhodospirillales; family Azospirillaceae; genus Azospirillum; species Azospirillum brasilense. The sequence goes on from NZ_CP032347.1 coordinate 36,917, forward strand.
ACCGGTGGCGACCGTCAATTCCCGAATCTCCGACTCGGCCATGGCCTCAATGGCGTTTCGGACGAGGTTGAGGACAACCTGCTGGATCTGGATCTTGTCGATCAGCACCGGCCGCTCGTCGCCGCTCATCTCCAGCCGGACATGGACGCCGCGCTCCTTGGCGCCGACCAGGGCGAGGGCGCTGGCCTCCTCCACCACCTTGCCGATGCTTTCCACCGTGTGCTCGGTCTGGCCTTTCTCGATGAAGTTGCGCAGGCGGCGGATGATCTGGCCGGCGCGGGCCGCCTGGGCGGTGGCCTTGTCCATCGTCTCCCGCGCCTTGTCCGCCCCGTCCGGACGGTCGAGCAGGCGCTTCACCGCCTTGGCGTAGTTGATGACGGCGGTCAGCGGCTGGTTCAGCTCGTGCGCCAGGGTCGAGGCCATCTGGCCCATGGCGCTGACCCGGCTGACGTGCAGAAGCTCCGCCTGAAGCTCCTGCAGGCGCTTCTCGGTCGCCTGCCGCTCGGTCAGGTCGCGGATGAAGCCGGTGAAGCAGCGGTGCCCGGCCAACTGCACCTCGCCCACCGCCAGCTCCATGGGGAAGACCGAGCCGTCGCGGCGCAGGCCGGAGACCACCCGCCCGATGCCGATGATCCGGCGCTCGCCGGTGGTCAGGTAATGGTCCATGTAGCGGTCGTGCTGCTCCCGGTAGGGGGAGGGCATGAGCAGGCTGACGTTCTGGCCGACCACCTCCGCGGCGGCGTAGCCGAACAGCCGCTCCGCCGCCGGGCTGAAGGACTCGATCAGCCCGCGCTCGCTGATGACGATGATCGCCTCGGGCACCGTCTCCAGGATGGAGGTGAGGCGCGCCTCGCGCTCGCGCAGGGCGGTTTCGGCCCGCTTGCGCTCGCTGATGTCGCGGATGATCCCGATGTAGACCCCGCCGCCGCCGGCCTCCCGGTAGGCCTCGCCGACCGACAGCTCCATCGGGAAGGTGGTGCCGTCGCGGCGCAGGCCGGTGACCTCGCGCCCGATGCCGATGATCCGGCGCTCGCCGGTGCGGTGGTAGCGCTCCAGATAGCCGTCATGCTCCTCCCGGTAGGGCGGCGGCATCAGCATCTTGACGTTGTGGCCGATGACCTCCGCGGCCGTCCAGCCGAACAGCCGCTCGCAGGCCGGGTTGAAGGTCTGGATGCGCCCATCGGCATCGATGATGACGATGCCGTCCGGCACCGTGTCCAGCATCGCCTGAAAGCGCAGCATGAGGTCCGGATTTCCCGTCCCGATATCGTCCGCCATCCCCGTCCCCAACGTCCCTTGTCCCTTGGACCCTTCTTGCCCCAAGAGTAGTTGAGTTGATTTCTCGGTCAACCGGGATTGGGGCCGGGATTGGCGGTTGCGGGCGGGAAGAGCGCTCCCCGCCCGTGCCGGAGCGGCGAGTCATGCCGCCTGCTGGCCCTCCAGCGTGACGGCGCGGTCGTGCTGAAGCTGGGCCGACACCTCCTCGGCGAGGCGGAAGGCCAGCGCCACGAGGTTGATGGTCGGGTGGTCGCAGCCCATGCTGGGGAAGACCGAGCTGCCGCCGATGTACAGGTTGTGCATCCCGTGCACCTTGCAGCGCGCGTCCACCACGCCCTGCTTCGGGTCGTCGTGCATGCGGGTGGTGCCCATATGGTGCCAGCACCAGGAGATTCGCTCCGCCCAGGCGCGTTCGGCGGCCTCCTGCGGGTCGGCCTCGGTCACCGTGATCAGGCCGTTGCGGGCCAGCTCCGTCCGCACCAGCTCGTTGGTGCGCAGGAAATTGTCGCGGTCCTGCTCGGTCAGGCGCCACACCGTGTCGGCCCGGTTGAGGCCCAGCGCGTCGCGCTCCGCCGCCAGGGTCACGCGGCTGTCCGGGTTGGGCACCGGCTCGACGATGGTTTCCAGCAGGAAGCTGCGCGTCACCCAGGCCGGGTTCACCACATTGTCGAACAGCGCGTAGGCGAGGTTCGGCAGATGCAGCGCGATCTGCGGCACCGCCTCGCGGAGCAGGGCGCGCAGGTCGCCCTCGGCGTGGCCGAACTTGCGGCGGTCCGACATCAGCATGCGCAGGTCGTGCAGGGCCCGCACCCCGGCGGTCGCCTCGCCATGGTACTGCGCCACCAGATAGCTGCGCGAATTCATCAGCCCCAGCCGGCGCTGCGTCTCCACCGTCGGCGACAGGGAGGCGGAGACGGGCAGATGCTTGGCGTTCAGCCGGCGGCGCGACAGGGTCAGCGTCATGTCGTAGAGGCGGCGGTGCCGCGCCTGATCGGTCAGGCGGACGGAGCCGGCCTTGATGCGCGGGTGGTCGGTGAAGTAGCGGCCGACCAGATCGTGGCCGTTGCCCAGCCCGGCGCTCTGCACCCGGTTGGACAGCAGCAGCAGGCGGGCGTTCTCGATGCCACCGCAGCACAGGACGAACTGCCGCGCGGTGACCGTGAAGCGGGCGCCGCTGAGCGCGGCGCAGCGCACCCGCTCAACCACCGTGGCGGTGTCGTTGGTCTCGAACTCGGTGACGTTGGCGTTCAGGTAGCAGGCGATGTTCGCGGCTTGGACGATCTCGTCGACGGAGGTGACGCCGACGCGCGGCTGGTCGCTGATCTGGGCGATCCGGTTTTCCAGGGCGCCGCCCTCCACCGGCAGCAGCTCGATTCCGTCCGGCGCCAGGGTCTGTTCCCAATGGCCGTTGTCGTAGATGTTCGACGGCAGATTCAGGTGGCTGTGGGCGCGGGCGTAGTAGGGCGCCAGAACCTCCGGCCCGAAGGGCCAGCCGCTGTTCGGCACCCAGGGCCGCTCCTCCATGTCGATCGGCTCGAAGGGCCGGCAGAAGCCGCCCCAGCAGTTGGTGCTGCCGCCGAAATAGCGGCTGCGCGCGGTCGACAGCCGCTCGTAGGGCAGGCCGAGATTCTCGCCGGCGTAGAGCGACTGGGTGTGGCCGTCGGGGTCGAGCCCGCCGCTTTCCAGAAGGACGATCTTCCAGCGCGACCCGGCCAGCGCACGGGCTATGGCGAGCCCGGCGGCGCCGGCGCCGACGATGCAGAGGTCCGCGTCAAGGTTGGTGCCCGAGGACACCGAGCGAGCATCGAGGATCATGCTGCGCCTGCTTTTCTTTGGGGTTGAACGCACGGGACTCAGATAAATCTCAAGTTCCTCCTGCCGTTACTGAAATTGCGGGCTAGCCCGTCCAGCGGGATTGCCCCGGCATCACCCCCCTCGTCAGCATTCGCGCGGATTTCACCCGTTTCGTCAAAGGATTGGCCGCCCCTTCCCCGCACCCCTTCCGACGCGGAGTCCAAAGGGGTAGTCCGGTCTTTTCCCGGATTAAAAATTCGGCGGAGTGCCCCCCAACGCCTGGAGGAGCGACACCGCGGCCAGCAGGCGGCTCTGCCGCACCGACAGGGCGCTTTCCTCGTCCGACAAAGCGGCGGTCTGGGCGGTCAGGACGCTGCTGTAGGGCAGGGTGCCGGCCCGGTACTGGTTCAGCGTCAGCCGCTCCGCTTCGCGCGCCAGCCGCACCGCGTCGTCCTGCACGGTGGCCTGCTGGGCGAGGATGCGCTGGGCGGCGAGTTGGTCCTCGACCTCCTGGAAGGCGGTGAGAACGGTCTGGCGGTACTGCGCCACGCTCTGGTCGAAGACGGCGCGGCGCAGTTCGACCTCGGCCGTCCGCGTGCCGCCGTCGAACAGGGTCTGGGCGACCTGCGCCCCGACCGCCCAGATCGCCGTCGGCGCCTGGAGCAGCCGCGGCAGGATCGTCGCGCTGTTGGTGAGGGAGCCGGACAGCACCACGTCCGGATACCAGGCCGATTCCGCGATGCCGATCTGGGCGTTGGCCTGGGCCATCTGGCGCTCCGCCGCGGCGATGTCCGGGCGGCGTTCCAGCAGGGCGGAGGGGACGCCGGGCGGGATCGCCGGGACCGCGGCGGCCAGCGGCGCCGGGGCCAACGTGAAGGCGGCGGGCGCCTGCCCGACCAGAACCGCCATGGCGTGCTCGAACTGGGCGCGCTGCACCCCCAGCGCCACGAGCTGCGACTCGGTGGAGCGGACCTGCGTTTCCGCGGTGAAGACGTCGGCCAGGGTCGCCGTGCCCACGGCGTGGCGGTTGCGGGCGATCTCCAGCGACTGGCGGTAGGCGGCGATGGCCCGCTCCAGCAGCGCCTTGCGCTCGTCCGCCACGCGGAACTGGATGTAGGCGGTGGCGAGCTGCGCCTGCGCCGACAGGCGGGCGGCGGCGAGGTCGGCGGCGCTGGCCTGGAGGTTGGCGTCGTTGCTTTCCACCGAGCGGCGGATGCGGCCCCAGAGGTCCGGCGCCCAGCTCGCCCCCAGCCCGGCGTCGTAGGTGGTCACCGGGGTTCCGCTCCGGCTGATGCCCGTGCCGGAAACGCTGCGGTTGCCCGACCCGACGGTGCCGGCCCGGTCCGCTCCGCCGCTGACCGACAACACGGGGAAGAAGGAGGAGCGGGCCTGATCGGACAGCGCCTTGGCCTGCCGGTAGGCGGCCTCCGCCGCCTTCAGGCTCTGGTTGTCGACCTCCACCCGGCGCATCAGCCCGTCCAGCACCGGATCGTTGAAGACGGTCCACCAGGGACCGGCCTCCGCCTGTCCGGGGGCGGCAGGGCGCCAGCCGTCGTCGCGCGGGACGGGCGGCGCGAAGGCCACGGGGGTAACGCCGCTTTCCTTGTAGGTTGGCGGCACGGCGGCGGATGGCCGCTCGTAGTCCGGTCCCACCGCGCAGGCCGACAGCAGGGAGAGGGTGCCGAGCGCCGTGCCCAGGATACGGGCGCGCCGCCCGAGGATCGTCGTCATGTCAGGTCCATCCGCACGTCAATTTCCCTCTCACCTCTGGGGAGAGGGGAGGGTGAGGGGGTTGCGCTTTTGCCGAACGCACCACCGCGCGCACCCCCCTCACCGGCCCTGCGGGCCACCCTCTCCCCGGAGGGGGGAGGGCTACGATGGGCGCCATCATACCGCGACACCCGCCTCGGGGCGCCGCCAGCGCCGCCGGCACCACAGCCGGAAGCGGTCGAGGTACAGGTAGGTGACCGGCGTCGTGTAGAGGGTCAGCATCTGGCTGACGACCAGACCGCCGACGATGGCGATGCCCAGCGGCTGGCGCAGCTCCGCCCCGTCGCCGGAGCCGAGCGCCAGCGGCAGGGCGCCCAGCAGGGCGGCGAGCGTGGTCATCATGATCGGGCGGAAGCGCAGCAGGCAGGCGCGGTGGATCGCGGTGCGGGGGTCCAGCCCCTCGCTCCGCTCCGCCTCCAGCGCCACGTCGATCATCATGATCGCGTTCTTCTTGACGATGCCGATCAGCAGGATCACCCCGATCAGCGCGATGATGCTGAGTTCCTTGTCCAGCGTCATCAGCGCGACCAGCGCCCCCACCCCGGCGGAGGGCAGGGTGGACAGGATGGTCAGCGGGTGGATGTAGCTCTCGTAGAGCACGCCCAGCACGATGTAGACAGCCAGCAGCGCCGCCAGGATCAGCACCGGCTGGTCGCCGATCGACTGCTGGAACACCCGCGCGGTGCCCTGGAAGCTGCCCTGGATGGTCGTTGGCACGCCGATCCGGTCCATGGTGTGGCGGATGACGGCCAGTCCCTCGCCCAGCGAGACTCCGGGGGCGAGGTTGAAGGAGAGGGTGGTGGCGACGAACGGCCCCTGGTGGTTCACCGACAGCGGCGTGTTCTCCAGCGAGACGCGGGCAATCGCCGAGAGCGGGATCATCGTCTCCACGCCGGTGCTGAGCGCCGATCCGGTGGAGGCGGCGGTGCGGCCGGTGGCAGCGATCTGGTTGATGCGCTGGTTGCGCGCGGCCTCCGTGTCGGCGGTGGCAGCCCCGGCGATGGCGCTGGTCGCCTGGGTCCCGCTGACCGCCCCGCCGGATTTGCTGATGAGGATGTCCTTCATCATCTCCGGGTCCTCGCGGTACTGGGGGGCGACCTCCATGATGACGCGGTACTGGTTCAGCGGGTTGTAGATGGTCGAGGCGGAGCGCTGGCCGAAGGCGTCGTAGAGCGTGTTGTTGATCTGGTTGAAGGACAGGCCCAGCCGCGCCGCGGCGTCGCGGTCCACCGTCACCTCCAGCGCCAGACCGCGCTGCTGCTGGTCGGAATTCACCTCCGTCAGCTCCGGCACCTGCTGAAGCGCCTGGGTCAGGCGGGGCGCCCAGGTCTGCAGCTCGTCCAGCGTGTCGCCCTGAAGCGTGAACTGGTAGTTGGCGTTGGCCTGCCGCGCCCCCGCCCGCAAATCCTGCATGACCGACAGGTAGAGGTTGGCGCCGGGGACCTGGGTGAGCTGGGTGCGCAGCCGGGCGATCACCGCGTCGGCGGTGACGTCGCGCTGCGCCAGCGGCTTCAGCGAGACGGCCATGAAGCCGCTGTTGGTCCGGCTGCCGCCGGTGTAGCCGACCACCGTGTCCACCGCCGGGTCGGCCTGCACCAGCGCCACGAAGCGCTCCATCTTCTCCTTCATCAGCGTGAAGGAGGTGCTCTGGTCCGCCACGACGAAGCCGATCAGCCGGCCCGTGTCCTGCTGCGGGAAGAAGCCCTTGGGGATGATCGTGAAAAGATGGACGCTGAGCGCCACCGTCGCCGCGAAGACCACCATGGTCAGCAGGCTGTTGTCGAGCGCCGCCGTCAGCGTCCGGTCGTAGAGGCGAAGCGTCCCGCCACCGATTTGGGCGCCGATCCGCGCCCCGACCCGGCGCAGGGCGGCCATGGCGCGGCCCGGTTCCCTGGCCTTGCGCGGCTCGCGCAGCAGGACGGCGCACATCATCGGCGTGGTGGTCAGGCTGATGACCATCGAGACCAGGATGGCGATGGACAGGGTCAGGGCGAATTCGCGGAACAGCCGCCCGACGATGCCGCCCATCAGCAGGATCGGGATGAAGACGGCGACCAGCGACACGCTCATCGACAGGACGGTGAAGCCGACCTCCCGCGCGCCGCGCAGCGCCGCCTGGGTGCGGGACATCCCGTTCTCGATGTGGCGGGCGATGTTCTCCAGAACGACGATGGCGTCGTCCACCACGAAGCCGGTGGCGATGGTCAGCGCCATCAGCGACAGGTTGTTCAGGCTGTAGCCGAGCAGATACATGGCGCCGAAGGTGGCGACCAGCGACACCGGCACCACCACGCTGGGGATCAGCGCCGCCCGCGCGTTGCGCAGGAACAGGAACACCACCATCACCACCAGCGCGACGGCGATGATCAGCGTGTGCTCCACCTCGGCCAGCGAGGCGCGGATGGTCGTGGTGCGGTCGCTGGAAACCGACAGGTCGATGTCGGCGGGGATGGAGGCGCGAAGCTCCGGCAGCATGGCCTTCACCCGGTCCACCGTCTCGATGATGTTGGCCGCCGGCTGGCGGTTCAGCATCAGCAGGACCGACGGCTTGCCGTTGGTGATGCCGGCGTTGCGCAGATCCTCCACGCTGTCCGACACCTCGGCCACGTCGGACAGGCGGACCGCCGCCCCGTTGCGGTAGGCGATGACCAGCGACCGGTATTCCTCCGCCTTCCGGGCCTGATCGTTGGTGTAGATCTGGAAGCGCAGCTCCCCGTCCTCGACGGCGCCCTTGGGGGCGTTGGCGTTGGCGGACGCGATGGCGGCGCGCACGTCCTCCAGCCCGATGCCGTACTGGAACAGGGCGCGCGGGTTCAGCTCCACCCGCACGGCGGGGAGCGAGCTGCCGCCGATGCTGACCTGCCCGATGCCCTCCACCTGCGACAGCTTCTGCTGGAGCACGGTCGCCGCGGAATCGTAGAGCTGCCCCTGGCTGAGCGTCGCCGAGGTCATGGTCAGGATCAGGATCGGGGCGTCGGCGGGGTTGACCTTGCGGTAGGTCGGGTTGCTGCGCAGGCTGGACGGCAGGTCGGCGCGGGCGGCGTTGATGGCCGCCTGCACCTCCCGCCCCGCGCCGTCGATGTCGCGGTTCAGCCCGAATTGCAGCGTGATGCGCGTCGATCCGGCGGAGCTGGAGGAGGTCATCTCCGTCACGTCGGCGATCTGCGCCAGATGCCGCTCCAGCGGTGTCGCGACGCTCGCCGCCATCGTCTCCGGGCTGGCGCCGGGCATCGAGGCGGTGACCGAGATGGTCGGGAAATCCACCTGCGGCAGCGGCGACACCGGCAACCCCACGAAGCCCAGCGCCCCGGCCAGCGCCAGCCCGAGCGTCAGCAGGGTCGTCGCCACCGGCCGCCGGATGAAGGGCGCCGACAGGTTGGCCGCCCAGCTCATCGCGCGGCCCCTTCCGCCTGCCCGCCGGGACGCCCGCGCAGACGCGCGGCCAGCCGGTCGAAGGCCAGATAGATCACCGGCGTGGTGTAGAGGGTGAGAAGCTGGCTGAGGATCAGCCCGCCGACGATGGACACGCCCATCGGCTGGCGCAGCTCCGACCCGGTGCCGGTGCCGAGCATCAGCGGCAGGGCGCCGAGCAGCGCCGCCATCGTCGTCATCAGGATCGGGCGGAAGCGCAGCAGGCAGGCCTGATAGATCGCCTCGCGCGGCGGCTTGCCCTCCTCCCGCTCGGCGTCGAGCGCGAAGTCGATCATCATGATCGCGTTCTTCTTCACGATGCCGATCAGCAGGATGATGCCGATGATGGCGATGATGTCCAGGTCATGCCCGGCCAGCATCAGCGCGATCAGCGCCCCCACGCCGGCCGAGGGCAGGGTGGAGAGGATCGTGATCGGGTGGATGTAGCTCTCGTAGAGGACGCCCAGCACGATGTACATCGTGACGATGGCGGCCAGGATCAGCAGCAGCTGGTTGCCCAGCGACGCCTGGAAGGCCAGCGCCGCGCCCTGGAAGCGGGTCAGCACGCTGGCCGGCAGGCCGAGTTCCTGCTCCGCCGCCTCGATGGCCTTGACCGCGGCGCCCAGCGAGACCCCCGGCGCGAGGTTGAAGGAGACGGTGACCGCCGGAAACTGCCCGAAATGGTTGATCTGGAGCGGCGCGTTGCGCACCTCCATCCGGGCGAAGGCGGCCAGCGGCACCTGCCCGCCGCCCGCCGAGGGCAGATGGATGGAGGTCAGCAGCTGGTCCACCGTCATGCGGTCGGGGTCGGCCTCCAGGATCACGCGGAACTGGTTGGCCTGGGTGAAGATGGTCGAGACGATGCGCTGGCCGAAGGAGTCGTACAGCGCGTTGTCGATGGCCGCCGTGGTGACGCCGTAACGTGCGGCGGTGTCGCGGTCGATGGTGATGGAGGCCGACAGCCCCTTCTCCTGAAGGTTGCTGGTGACGTCGGTGATCTCCGGCACCGCGGCCAGCCGGTCGATCAGCCTCGGCGCCCAGGCGCGCAGCTCCTCGGGATTCGCGTCCTCAAGCACGAACTGGTACTGGGTGCGGCTGACCGTGGCGTCAATGGTCAGGTCCTGCACCGGCTGCATGAACAGCTCAATTCCGGGGACGGCGGCGGTGTTCTGGCGGATGCGGCGGATGATGTCGGCCACAGGATCCGTCCGCTGCTCCTTCGGCTTCAGGTTGATGAGGAGGCGCCCGCTGTTCATGGTGGTGTTGCTGCCGTCCACCCCGATGAAGGAGGACAGGCTGACCACGTCGGGGTCCTTCAGCACCTCCACCGCCAGCGCCCGCTGCCGCTCCGCCATGGCCGCGTAGGAGACGGACTGGGTGGCCTCCGTCACGCCCTGGATCAGGCCGGTGTCCTGCGCCGGGAAGAAGCCCTTGGGGATGGCGGTGTAGAGCACCACCGTCAGCGCCAGCGTGCCCACGGCGACCAGCAGCGTCGCCCCCTGGCGGTCCAGCACCCAGCGCAGCGTGCGGGCGTAGCCGGCGATCACCGCGTCGAACCACGCCTCGCTGCGCCGCGCGATGGCGGACATCTCGCGCGGCTCGCGGTAGCGCAGCAGCTTGGCGCAGAGCATCGGCACCAGCGTCAGGGAGACGACGGCGGAGATCAGGATGGTGACGGCCAGCGTGATGGCGAACTCGCGGAACAGCCGGCCGACCACGTCACCCATGAACAGCAGCGGGATCAGCACCGCGATCAGCGAGACGGTCAGCGACACGATGGTGAAGCCGATCTGCTTCGACCCCTTCAGCGCGGCCTGGAGCGGGGATTCGCCGCGCTCCACATGGCGGGCGATGTTCTCGATCATCACGATGGCGTCGTCGACGACGAAGCCCGTCGCGACGGTCAGCGCCATCAAGGACAGGTTGTTCAGGCTGAAGCCCGCCAGATACATCACCGCGAAGGTGCCGACCAGCGACAGCGGCACCGACAGGCTGGGGATGATCGTCGCCGGGATGTTGCGCAGGAACAGGAAGATGACCAGCACCACCAGCCCCATGGCCACCATCATCTCCATCTGCACGTCCTCGACGGAGGCGCGGATGGTCACGGTGCGGTCGGTCAGCACGGCGACGTCGACCGAGCCGGGCAGGGCGGCGGTCAGGTTGGGGAGCATCTCCTTCACCCGGTCCACCACCTCGATCACGTTGGCGCCGGGCTGGCGCTGGATGTTCAGGAGGATGGCCGGCGTGTCGTTCATCCAGGCGCCCAGCCGGGTGTTCTCGGCGCTGTCCACCACGTCGGCCACGTCGGACAGGCGCACCGGGGCGCCGCTGCGGTAGGCGACGACGAGGTCCTTGTACTCGTCGGCCCGGCGGAGCTGGTCGTTGGCGTTGATGGTGTAGTTGCGGGTCGGCCCGTCGATGGTGCCCTTGGGCGAGTTGACGTTGGCCGTGTTGATGGTGCTGCGCAGGTCGTCGATGTTCAGCCCGTAGGCGGCCAGCGCCTGGACGTTGGCGCGGATGCGCACCGCCGGCCGGTGCCCGCCGCTGAGGCTGACCAGACCGACGCCGGGAAGCTGCGACAGCTTCTGCGCGAAGCGGCTGTCGGCGAGGTCCTGCACCTGGGTCAGCGGCAACGTCTTCGACGTCAGGGCCAGCGTCAGGATCGGCGCGTCCGCCGGGTTGACCTTGGCGTAGATCGGCGGGGCCGGCAGGTCCGACGGCAGCAGGTTCCCGGCGGCGTTGATGGCCGCCTGCACCTCCTGCTCCGCGATGTCGATGCTGAGTTCCAGCCCGAACTGCAGCGTGATGACCGACGCCCCGGCGGCGCTGACCGAGGACATCTGCACCAGCCCCGGCATCTGGCCGAGCTGGCGTTCCAGCGGCGCGGTGACCGAGGAGGTCATCACCTCCGGGCTGGCGCCGGGGAAGAAGGTCTGGACCTGGATCGTCGGGTATTCCACCGCCGGCAACGCCGACAGCGGCAGGAAGCGGTAGGACACCGCCCCCACCAGCAGGATCGCCAGCATCAGCAGCGAGGTGGCGACCGGACGGACGACGAAGGGGTGGGAGATGTTCATGGCGGCAGGGACGCGCGTTACGACGCGTTGCGCTGGGGGCGGCGCTGCGGGCGCGGCCCCTCGCTGGACGGGGTGGGAGCCGCCGACGGGGCCGAGCCGTCGGTCGCCGCCACCTTGGCGCCCTCGCGCAGCCGGTCGGCGCCCTGGATCACCACCGTCTCGCCGGGCTGCACCCCCTGGGTGATCACGGTCTTCGCCCCGTCGCTGGCGCCCAGCGTCACCGGGCGGACCGAGGCCGTGCTGTCCTCGCCGTTCACCACATAGACATAGGTGCCGGGCGCCCCGCGCTGCACCGCCGCCACCGGCACCATCGGGACGCCGGCCAGCGTGTCCACCAGAAGCTGGACGTTGACGAACTGGTTGGGGAACAGCGACTGGTCGGCGTTGTCGAACTGGGCGCGCAGCTTCACCGTACCGGTGGTCACGTCGATCTGGTTGTCCACCGTGGTCAGCGTCCCGGTCGCCAGCACGCGGTCGCGCGTCCGGTCATAGGCGGTCACCGGCAGGGTCGCCCCGCCGCGCAGCCGCGCCATGATCGCCGGGATGTTGTCCTCCGGCAGGGTGAACAGGACGGAGATCGGTTGCACCTGGGTGATGACGACGATGCCGCCCGCCTCGCCCGCCGTGACGTAGTTGCCGGGATCGACCAGCCGCAGACCGGCCCGGCCGGAAACGGGGGCGGTGATGCGGGTGTAGGACAGGTTCAGCTTGGCGTTTTCCACCGCCACCTGATCGGCCTTCACCGTGCCCTCATACTGCTGGACCAGCGATTCCTGGGTGTCGCGCTGCTGCTTGGCGATGGAGTCCTGCTTGACCAGCAGGCGGTAGCGCTCCAGGTCCAGCCGGGCGTTCTTCAGCAGCGCCTGATCGCGCAGAAGCTGGGCCTCGGCCTGCTCGACGGCGAGCTGGAAGGGGCGCGGGTCCACCTCCGCCAGGAAGTCGCCCTTCTGCACGGCCTGTCCCTCGGTGAAGGCGACCTGGGTGAGCTGGCCGCCGACCTGCGGGCGCACCGTGACGGTGGCGAGCGACGAGACGGTGCCCAGCCCGTTCAACCGGATCGGCATGTCGCCCTTCTCGACCTTGGCGGTCACCACCGGTGCCGCGGTCGGCATGCCGGGCCGGAACCCGCCGGGGCCGCCGCGCCCTGCCATCTCCGGCGCCGGGCGGAAAGCGAACCACCAGACCCCGCCGCCGATCAGCGCCAGCACCACCAGCCACGCCAGCACCCGGCCCAGGATCGAGCGGCGCCTGGGCGCGTCGGTCCGCTGGGTCTCCGGTGCCGTCCGGTCCCGGCGGGCCTCCGGCGCTGCCGTGGCGGAACGGTCCGGCCCGGGCGCGGGCGGCGGTTTCAGGGGCGTGTCCAAATCCATCGGGTCCTTCATCGCCTGCGGGCGTCGTCCGGAAAGTCGCGTCGGGAGGGGTGCCGATGGCCCAGCCCCCATCCCGGCGGGACGCTATCACGGCGCCGCGCGCAGAATATGTCCAGAAGGGATTAGATTTGTAACGCTCGGTAACAGCGTCGAGGGGCGGCGCAGGCGTGTCTTCTGCCGGGGGGCGGAACGCGGCATTCTGACCCAGCCCAGGGAAACGGAGAGGGAGAGGCCCGATGCCCGCGCGTCGCAACGCATTGCGGATTTTCCTCGTGACGGCGTCATTGGCCGTCGGCGGCGGCGCCCTTGCCGCCGAACCCTCCGGGCCGACCTTCTCCTGCGCGGGGGTTGAGACGGGCAGCATCGAGCAAACGATCTGCGCCGACCCCGCCCTGTCGGCGCTCGACCGCAAGCTGGTCGGGGTCTATGGCGCGGCCGCGGCCAAGGCGGTGAACGAGCGTCCGCCGGTCCTGAAGGCGGAGCAGCGCGGCTGGATCAAGGGCCGGAACGACTGCTGGAAGGCCGCCGACCAGCGCGCCTGCGTCGAGGAGCAATACCGCCTGCGCATCGCCGAGCTTCAGGCCAGATACCGGCTGGTGCCCGCCATCGGTCCGGTCCGCTTCGCCTGCGATGGCCACGCGGCCGGCGAGCTGACCGCCACCTTCTTCGAGACCGACCCGCCGACGATGATCGCCGAGCGCGGCGACGCCGTCTCGCTGATGGTCGGCCAGCCGGCGGCGTCCGGCGCCCGCTACCAGGGCCGCAACGAGAGCTTCTGGGAGCATCAGGGCGAAGCGCGGGTGACCTGGGGCTACGGCGCTCCGGAGATGACCTGCCGGAAGGCGCCGTAGCCCCGCGTTCCGGGGCCTTTACCCGCGCACGGCGACGCGGGCGAGGACGGCGCAGGCGCCCGGCCCGGTCTCCAGCGTGGCGGCGGCGTCCAGACGGGCGGTCCAGCCCGGCGACACCCGCGCCACGCTGTCGCCGGTGCGCAGGATCACCTCGCCGTCCAGCGCGTGGACCAGCGCCACGCCGCCGGCGGGAATGTCCGCGACCTTGTCGGCCGGAAGAATGTCGAGCCGGGCGTCGGCCCGCTCGCGGTCGAAGATCAGGTTGAAGTCGCGGATCGGCCCGTCCAGCAGGGCGCAGTCCACCGCGGCGTCGCCGGAGAAGCGGAAGGCGTCGGCGCGGTTGGTCACGGTCGCCGGGACGCCGTCCACGGTCAGCCGCATGCCGGCGCCCTCGACCACGGCGATCAGCCGCTCGTAGCCGGTGAAGGCGGAGAAGGGACCGGCCTCCGCCACATCGGCGATGCTGACCCGCCAGAGGAAGCGGCCGGCCTCGCCGGGCAGCTCCTGGAGGGCGATTTCGGTGGTCGTCCCGCCGCCGTTCTTCCAGGGCATGCGGCGGTAGCGGGCGGGGTCGAGAAGAGAAACAGCCATCAGAATCCTCACGGGGCGGGGGAGGGCGTCCGGCCCGGTCCCCCGTCCCTTGTCCTCGTCAATGTGTCTGCGGCGCCGATGGGCGGTGCGTCAGGCGTCCCCGAGCGACTGGGTCAGGCCCCGGTGCTTGAGAAGCGCCTCGATGCGCGGCTCGCGTCCGCGGAAGGCGGTGTACAGCTCCATCGGGTCGCGGGTGTCGCCCGACGAATAGATCGTCTTCAGCTTCGCCGCAAGGTCCGGGTCGAAGGGGTTGCCCGTCTCCAGGAACGCCTCGAAGCCGTCGGCGTCGAGCACCTCCGCCCACAGATAGGCGTAATAGCCCGCGGCGTAGCCGCTGCCGGCGAACAGGTGCTGGAAATGGGTCGGGCGGTGGCGCACCGCGATTTCCGTCGGCATCCCGATCTTGTCCAGCACCGACCGCTCGAAGGCGGCGACATCGGTGTCGGCGGCGTCGCTGCGGGTGTGGAACTCCAGGTCGAGCAGCGCCGCCGCGGTGTATTCCACCGTGCCGAAGCCCTGGTTGAAGTTGCGGGCGGCGAGCAGGCGGCGCAGCAGGTCCTGCGGGATCGGCTCCCCGGTCTGGTGATGGCGGGCGTAGGTGGACAGCGTTTCCGGAACGGCCAGCCAGTGCTCGTAGATCTGCGACGGCAGCTCCACGAAGTCACGGCGGACCGAGGTGCCGGACTGGCTCGGATAGCGCACGTCGCTGAGGCAGCCGTGCAGGAAATGGCCGAATTCGTGGAACAGGGTCTCGGCGTCGTCGAAGCTGAGGAGCGTCGGCTCGCCCTTCGAGAAGTTGTTGTTGTTGACGATGATCGGCGACACCGCCCCGTCGAAATTCTCCTGGTCGCGGTAGCTGCTCATCCAGGCGCCGGAGCGCTTCGACGAGCGGGCGAAATTGTCGTGCAGGAAAATGCCGACATGGCGCCCGTCCTTCTCCGTCACCTCGTAGACGCGGACGTCCGGGTGGTAGACCGGCAGGTCGGGCCGCTCGGTGAAGGTCAGCCCGAACAGGCGCCCGGCGGTGTCGAAGGCCGCGCGCACCATGTTCTCCAGGACGAAGTAGGGCTTCACCTCCGCCTCGTCGATGTCGTACTTGGCCTGCCGCACCTTCTCCGCGTAGTAGCGCCAGTCCCAGGGGGCGATCGGCTCGTTCATGCCCTCCGCCCGGGCGCAGTCCTGAAGCTCCGCGCGCTCGGCGGCGGCCTTCTCCTTGGCCGGCCCCCAGACCTGAAGCAGCAGCCGTTCGACGGCGGAGGTGTCCTTCGCCATGCTGTCGTCCAGCTTGAAGTCGGCGTAGCTGGCGTAGCCCATCAGCTTCGCCTGTTCGGTGCGCAGCGCGACGATCTCCCGGATCAGCGGACGGTTGTCGTGCTCGCCCTCATGCTCGCCGCGGCGGATCCAGGCCTCGTATGCCACCTGCCGCAGGTCGCGGCGGGCCGAGAAGGTCAGGAACGGCTCCACCGAGGAGCGGGCCAGCGTGATGACGTACTTGCCCTCCTGCCCGCGCTCCTTGGCGGCCTGGGCGGCGGCGTTGCGCGCGAAGTCGGGCAGGCCGGCGAGATCGCTCTCCTCAAGGACGAGCTGCCAGTCCTTCTCGTCGTGCAGCACGTTCTGGCCGAACAGCGTGTGCAGGGTCGCCAGCCGCTCGGTGATCGCGGTCATCCGCGCCTTGGCGTCCGGCGGCAGCAGCGCGCCGCTGCGCACGAATCCCAGATGCTGGCGCTCCAGCAGGCGGAGCTGGTCGGGGGCGAGGCCCAGCGTGTCGCGCCGCTCGTACAGGTCGGCGACGCGGGCGAACAGCGCCGGGTCCAGCGCGATCCGCATGGAATGCTGGGCGAATTTCGGCGCGTAGTCGCGGGCGATGGTCTCCAGCGCGTCGGTGGTGTTGCTGGAGTTCAAATTCCAGAACACGCCGCCGACCCGGTTCAGGAAGCGCCCGCTGCGCTCCATCGCCTCGATGGTGTTGGCGAAGGTCGGGGCGTCGGGGTTTCCGGTGATCGCCGCGATCTCCGCGATGTTCTCCGCCATGCCATGGTCGAAGGCGGGCGGAAAATGCTCGGCCTGGATGCGGTCGAAGGGCGGCAGGCCGAAGGGCGTGGTCCAGGTTTCGAAGAACGGGTTGCTCATCAAGGCCCCTTGCTGACCGGAAACGGAAGACATGCCGAACATGGTGCCGCAACCGGTCTTCCGCCACAACACGCCGGTCGCCGCAGGCCGCATCCCAGAGCGGCGAAAACGGAGGGAACCGCAACGCGGAATTAGGATAATAAGCCTTTAAATTCACGCTTGAACGACATTGATCCGGTGCCATATCCAACCGAGACATAAAAAGGCTTCAAATCTCCCCTAAAGTTTGTTAGCCTCTTGTCAGTGGCGGCCAGGAATTGTCCTCTTGAACGCGCTTCAGGAGCGCCATTCCGTGCACGCATTTCCCTACAACGCCAGTCTGTTTCAGAGGTGACATCGGTATGCATGCATAGATAAATCTGTTTTCTTGTTCATATGGCCTTCAATTTCATGAGTCTTCGCTGTTTTTGCGTTTTCTCATGTAACTTTACTTTCCCTATGGTTGGCGGGAGGCAGTCGCAACGCGGCTGTCAAAATTGCTGGCGTGCGGACGAAAGTCCTTGCCTTGCGTGCCTCTCCACCCCCGGCGCGCCCCTGCTTCCCCCTGCTTCCAATGAAGGCTGCAAGACGGACCGGTCCCGTTCGGGCTCCGGAACCACACGCATTTTGCCAAGAGCGGAGGCATCAGCGGATGACCGCGAAAATCGCCGTAAACGGCGTCACCCGGATTTTCGGGCGCCACCCACGTCAGGCGCTCGACCTGCTGAAGGCGGGTCTTTCCAAGGAAGAGATCTTCAAACGCACCGGCCAGACCGTCGGTGTCCTCGACGCCACATTCGAGGTCGAGGCCGGTGAAATCTTCGTCATCATGGGCCTGTCGGGCTCCGGCAAATCGACGCTGGTCCGCATGCTCAACCGGCTGATCGACCCGACCGCGGGCGAAATCCGGATCGACGGGCGGGACATCACCAAGCTGTCGCGCGCCGAGCTGACCGAGCTGCGGCGGCGCGACCTCGGCATGGTGTTCCAGTCCTTCGCCCTGCTGCCGCACCTGCGGGTGTGGGAGAACGCCGCCTTCGGGCTGGAGATCGCCGGGGAAAGCCTGAAGGCGCGGCGCGACAAGGCGCAGCAGGCGCTGGACGCGGTCGGCCTTGGCGCCTACGCGGAAAGCTTCCCGCGGGAGCTGTCGGGCGGCATGCAGCAGCGCGTCGGCTTGGCCCGCGCGCTCGCCAACGAGCCGTCCGTCCTGCTGATGGACGAGGCCTTCTCGGCCCTCGATCCGCTGATCCGGACGGAGATGCAGGACGAGCTGCTGCGCCTTCAGGCCGAACGGCAGCGCACCATCGTCTTCATCAGCCACGACCTGGACGAGGCGATCCGCATCGGCGACCGGCTGGCCATCATGGAAGGCGGCCAGATCATCCAGGTCGGGCGCCCGGACGAGATCCTGAAGCAGCCGGCCAACGATTACGTCCGCTCCTTCTTCCGCAACATCGACGTCACCAAGATTCTGACGGCGGGCGACATCGCCCGGCGCGATCAGGTGACTCTGATCCGCCACACCGGCGAAGGCCCGCGCGCCGCCGTCCGCCAGCTGCGCGAGCGCGACCGCGAATTCGGCTACGTCCAGGACGGCCGCCGCCGCTTCCACGGCGTGGTGTCGGTGGAGACGCTGGTCACCGCCATCGAGCGGCACAACGGCTCCGCCACGCTGGACGAAGCGCTGCTTCCGGGCATCGAGCCGCTTCCCGTCGACCTGCCGATGGACGAGGTGCTGCCGCGCATCGCGTCGGCCCCGTGCCCGCTGCCGGTGGTGGACGGGCAGGGCGCCTATGTCGGGGCGATCTCCAAGACCGCCTATCTGGAAACCCTTGGACGGACGCGCTGACCATGGAGTTCAAGCTTCCCATCGGTGATTGGGCCGACGCCGCCGTGATGTTCCTCCTGGACCATGCGCAATGGCTGTTCGACGGCATCGACCTCGTGGTCGGCGCGGTCGCCGACGGCGTCCAGGCCGCCCTGACCTCGCTGCCCGGCGTGGCGCTGGCCGCCATCGTGGTGCTGATCGGGCTGTGGCGGAACGGCTGGCGCTTCGCGCTGTTCGCCGCGGCCTCGCTGCTGGTCGTCGCCGGGCTGGGCATGTGGCACCAGACGGTGGACACTCTGGCCCTGGTGCTGACGGCGACCGCCATCGCCCTGACCATCGGCGTTCCGCTGGGCATCGTCGCCGCGCGCAACGACCGGGTGGAAACGGTGGTGCGTCCGGCGCTCGACCTGATGCAGACCATGCCGGCCTTCGTCTACCTGATCCCGGCGGCCATGCTGTTCGGGCTGGGCCGCGTGCCGGGGATCATCGCGACGATCATCTTCGCCATGCCGCCGGTCGTCCGCCTGACCAGCCTGGGCATCCGGCAGGTCCCGCACGAGCTGGTCGAGGCCGGCCTCGCCTTCGGCTGCACGCCGCGCCAGCTCCTCTTCAAGGTGCAGATGCCGACGGCGCTGCCGTCGATCATGGCGGGCATCAACCAGACCATCATGTTGTCGCTGTCGATGGTCGTCATCGCCTCGATGATCGGGGCGGGCGGCGTCGGCAACGAGGTGCTGCGCGGCATCCAGCGGCTCGACATCGGCCTCGGCGTCGAGGGCGGTCTGGCCGTGGTGATCCTGGCGATCCTGCTCGACCGCATCACCCAGAGTTTCGGAACCCCGGACGCGGGGGGGCGCTCCCCCCGGTCCGCCCTGCGCTCCCTGCTGAACCGCCGCCGCGCGGCGCAGACGAAGGACGACGCGCACCTGTCTCCCACGCACGGAGTCACGGAAGCGGGATGAACCGCCATCCCCAAAGCCTTACAAAACAAAGGATTTTTTGCATGAGACGCACGTTTCTGAAGATGATGGCCCTCGGCGTCGCCGCCGTGATCGGCAGCACCGCCCTGTCCTCCGCCGGTTTCGCCGCAGAGGACAAGAAGCCGGTCCGCATCGGCTGGACCGCCTGGTCCGACGCCGAGGCGGTGACCAAGCTCGCCCAGCGCCTCATCCAGGAACGGCTGGATCAGCCGGTCGAGCTGGTGCTGGCCGACATCGGCCTGCAGTATCAGGGGCTCGCCAAGGGCGACCTCGACTTCATGATGATGTCCTGGCTGCCGACCACCCACGCCTCCTACCTGGACAAGGTCGGCAAGGACATCGTGCCGCTGGGCATGCTCTACACCCGCGCCCGCCTGGGCTGGGCGGTGCCGGACTATGTGCCGGAGGATCAGGTGAAGACCATCGCCGACCTCGCCAAGCCGGAAATCCGTGAGAAGCTGAAGGGCAAGATCCAGGGCATCGACCCCGGTTCGGGCCTGATGCAGGCGTCGGAGAAGGCGCTGAAGGACTACGGCCTCGACGGCTACGAGCTGGTGTCGGCCAGCGGCGCCGCGATGACCGCCGCGCTCGGCCGCGCCGAGCGGCGCGAGGACTGGATCGCCGTCACCGCCTGGAGCCCGCACTGGATGTTCGCCAAGTGGAAGCTGCGCTACCTGGAGGACCCGAAGGGCTCGCTGGGCGGCCTGGAGCGCGTCCACGTCATGGCCCGCAAGAATTTCTACCAGGAGCACCCCAAGGTCGCCGAGTTCCTGACCCGGATGTACCTGCCGCTGGAGGATCTGGAGAAGATCATGCTCGAGGCCGACGCCACCTCCTATGACAAGGCGATCGACACCTACATCGCCAACAACAAGCAGCGCGTGGACTATTGGGTGACCGGCGAAATGCCGGCCTCCTAAAGCGAACTTCCGTTCGCTTTAGACTCATAGCGCCTCATTCGCCGGCGGGCTCCGGTCGCATGTGCGACCGGGACCGCCGGCGCGGTCCAAAGCGGATTGCAATCCGCTTTAACAGGCCCGTGTCCCTCGTCCGAGCCTCACAACGGCTCGGACGAGGGTTCGTACAAGGATTCGGACAGGGCCTCGACGCTGTCCTTCAGCACGCCCTCCAGGCTTCCAGCCAGGGCCAGGGCCTCCTCGGGCGGCGCCTTTTCCAGCGCCAGCGCGAGGTCGCCCAGCCGCTTCGCCCCCACGTTCCAGGACAGCCCCTTGAGCGTGTGGGCGGCGCGGCGGTGCTCCTCGCCGCTGGCCAGGGCGGCGCTGATCCGCGCCACCTGCTCCCGCGCGGTGCGGGAGAAGCCCCGCACGGCCTCGGCCCAGCTCTCCGGGCCGAGGGCTTCGGCCACGCTGTCCACCTGTTCGCGGTCCAGCAGGTCCACCGCCGGAGCGGTTTCCGGAGCCGCCTCGGCAACCACCTTGGACGCGGGGCTGCCGACGACGGAACGGATCGCCGCGTCGAGCGCCGCCGGGCGCAATGGCTTCGGCACGAACCCGTTCATGCCCGCCGCCATGCATTCGGGAAGCGAGCTGCCCGAGGCGTGGGCGGTCAGCGCGATCACCGGTACCCCGTTGCGCGACGCCGGCAAGGCGCGGATCAGGCGGGTGGCGGTCAGCCCGTCCATGCCGGGCATCTGGATGTCCATCAGCACCACGTCGAAGGGCTCCTCCGCCCGCTCCACGGTCCGCACCGCCTCCTCGCCATCCACGGCGGTGACCACGCTGTGCCCGCCGCGCACCAGCAGGCCGCGCACGATGTCCCGGTTCACCGCGTTGTCGTCCACCGCCAGAACCCGCAAGGGCGGCAGGGGGGCGGCCGGCGGCGCCTCCGCGGCGTGGCGCAGCGCCGCCGGATCGCCCGGCGCGCAGGCGACCGAGAACTGGAACAGGCTTCCCTTGCCCGGCGCGCTGATGACGGAGATCATCCCGCCGAGCAGCCCGCACAATTCCTTGCAGATTGCCAGCCCCAGGCCGGTGCCGCCGTAACGGCGGGTGATGGAGCTGTCGGCCTGGGTGAAGCGGTCGAACAGGGACGGGATGGCCTCCGCGGCGATGCCGATGCCGCTGTCCTCCACCTCGAACTCCAGAAAGAAACGCCCGTTCGGCAGATCGGCGCCGCGGCGGGCACGCACGGCCACTTGGCCGGCGCTGGTGAACTTGACGGCGTTGCCGACCAGATTGAACAGGATCTGCCGCAGTCGTGCCGGGTCGGTGACCACCGCCTCCGGCACGGTGGGCAGCATGCGGCAGGACAGGGACAGCCCCTTCTCCGTCGCCGAGGGCTGGAACACCGCCATCACCGCCTCCACGAGCTCGGCGGGTGCGCAGGTCTCCTCTTCAATGGCGATCCGCCCGGCCTCCAGCTTGGAGAAGTCCAGGATGTCGTCCAGAAGCCGCAGCAGGCTTTCCGCCGAGCGGCGGGCGACTCCGGCCAGACGCCGCTCCTCGGCATCCAGCCCCTCGCCGTCCAGCAGGGTCAGCGTGCCCAGCACGCCGTTCATCGGCGTGCGGATCTCGTGGCTGATCGTCGCCAGGAACTCGCTCTTCATGCGGTTGGCGTGTTCGGCGCTGTCGCGGGCGCGGCGCAGGTCGGCCTCGATCTGCTTGGCCTTGGACAGGTCGTGGAAGACACCGATGAAATGCTCCCGCCCGCCGGCCCGCCAACTCGACAGCGCGATCTCGGTGGGCACCAGCGTGCCGTCGGCGCGCCGGACCGGCACCTCGCGGACCACGCCGCTCGGGCTCCCCCGTCCGCTGGCCTGGTACGCCCGGAACAGGCGGTCGTGGTTGAGGGCGTGCCCGTCCGGCATCAGGGCGCTGACGTTGCGCCCGATCATCTCCGCCTCGCGGAAACCGAAGAGGGCCTCCGCCGCCGGGTTGAAGCCGGTGATCACGGCGTTCTGGTCGGTCACCACGATGGGCTGGCCGACCGCGGCGAACATGGCGCGGTAGCGCCGCTCGCTGTCGGCCAGCGACCGTTCCGCCCGACGCCGCTCCGTCACGTCGGAGCCGGAGCCGCGGTAACCGGCAAAGGCGCCCTGATCGTCGAAGACCGGCTTGCCGCTGAGCGACCAGATGCGGGTGTCGCCGTCCGGTCCGCGGACCGCGAACTCGAAATCACGGAAGGGTTGCCGGTCCTCCAGGACGCGGCGCTGCTCCTCCCAATGGGCGCCGTCGCCGGCTTCGTGCAGGGCGATGTCCTCGCAGCGCCGGCCCCTGTACAGATCCGGATCGCGGATCGATCCGGCATAGGCTCCGGATACGCCGGCGAAACACAGGTCGGCGTCCATTTCCCAGAACCAGTCGGACGCCGTTTCCGCGATGTCGCGCAGCTTCGTCTTGCTGGCGCGCAGATGCCGCGCCGCCTCGTCCAGCGTGGCATGGGCGCGTTCCTGGGCACGGCTCTGCAACGTCACCAGCGTGGCCAGGACGAACAGCAGGGCGGTGGTCAGGCCCGCTCCGACGGAGTAGGCCCGCTGCCGCGCCCGGGTTTCGGCCATGAACTCCGCCTCGCCGAAGCCCGCGCTGACGATCAGCGGGTAGTTCTGAAGGCTGCGGAAGCTGGTCAGGCGGGCCACCCCGTCGATCAGACTGACCGAGCGCAGGAAGCCTTGTGTTTTCTCCTGAGCCTCCCGCAGGATCGGCGACTTGCCGAGGTCCAATCCGATGATGCGGTCGTCCATGACGCTGCGCGCGCGCAGGATGCCGTCGCGGCCGATGATGGATATGACGCCGTCATGGCCGACGTCCAGATTGTCGAAGGTGCGCCCGAAGTAGAAGGGGTCGAGCGAGGCGACGATCATCCCGCCGAACCCGCCGTCCGGGGCGGTGACCTTGCGGCTGAGCTGGATCGACCATTTGCCCGACGCCCGCCCGAAGACCGGCCGGCTGATGAACAGCCCTTCGACCGTGCCCTCCTTGTGCACGCGGAAATGCTCGCGGTCGGCCAGATTGACACGGGCCGGGGCGTTGTCCACGCTGGTCTGGATCAGGTCGCCCTTGCCGTCCGCGTAGGCGAGCTGGAGGAGCAGGTCCGAATCCAGCGTCGCGTTGCGCATCACGTCGCGCAGCAGCGGGCTCTGGCTGCCCAGCCGGTAGAGATCGTAGCCGATGAAGGAGAGGATGCGGTCGGTTCCGGCGATGGCGCGCGTGGTCTGTTCCGCGATGATGTGGGCCAGATTGCCGGTGTCGCGCTCGGCCCGCTGAAGCGCGTCGCGCTGGTCGCGATCCGTCAGATAGAGGGCCGCGGTCCAGGCCGCCGCGGTCAGCAGGAGCGTGGCCATCCACACCCCGGAGACCAGCGCCCTGGACCGGAACGCATAGGCCCGGTGGCCGTGTTCGGGCAGGGGCAGGGAAGCGGGGGTGTCCGGCATCGCGGCCTCCCGTCTAGCGGAACGCGGCGCCGTCCGCCCCGGTGAAGACCGGGTCGGGATGGGCATTGTAAATGGCGAGGATCGACGTCCAGGCGCGCAGGAAGGCGTCGATGCAGGCCGGGTCGAAATGGGTGCCGCTGTGCTCGACGATGTAGGCCTTCGCGGTGTCGAGCGGCCAGGGAGCCTTGTAGGGACGCGCGGTGGTCAGCGCGTCGAAGACGTCGGCGATGGCGACGATGCGGCAGGCCAGCGGAATCTCCTCGCCCCGCAGGCCCTTGGGATAGCCGGTGCCGTCGTACTTCTCATGATGGCCGAGCGCGATCTCCGCGGCCTCGCAGATGAGCGGATGCTCGCTGCCCTGCAGCACGGCGTGGCCGATCGCCGGATGCTCGCGCATCACCCGCATCTCGCTGTCGGTCAACCGGCCGGGCTTCAGCAGGATGGCGTCGGGAATGCCGATCTTGCCGATGTCGTGCATCGGCGCGGCCTCGGCCAGCCGGGCGCAGTCGTCGGGGTCCATCCCGAGGCTTTCGGCGATGACGCGCGAGTAGTTCGCCATCCGCTCGATGTGCAGGCCGGTTTCCGGGTCGCGGTATTCGGCGGCGCGGGCGAGGCGGGCCACCAGTTCCTGGGCCTGCTGGCGGAGCTGGGCGGTCGCCTCCTCCACCCGGCTGCGCAGCACGGCGGCCTGATCGCGCATCATCCGTTGGCCCAGCCTTAGGCGCAGCAGGTTCTGCGCCCGGGCGAGCAGTTCCGGCACGATGATGGGTTTGGTCAGGAAATCGGTGCAGCCGCTTTCAAGGGCGGCCACCCGCAGCTTCACCGACGTGTCGGCGGTGATCATCACCACCGGAACGTCGGCGAGATGCCGCTGGGCGCGGATGCGCTCCAGCACGTCCATGCCGTCGAGTTCCGGCATGACGTGATCGATCAGGATCAGGTCGGGCGTGTTGACGGCCAACCAGTCCAGCGCCTCCAGCGGGCTGCCCATGCCGATGGGCTCCGCGTCGTCGATCCGCCGGATGACCGCGCTGGTGATGAACAGCGTGGAGGGATCGTCATCGACGATTACAACCTGCATTTTTGCGCCCGCCCCAGACCACCATTTCGGGTATCATTAGAAAATGATACACGGCAAAATCTTAACGAATCTTGCTAAAACTGGTCATGTGCGGGCGAAAAAAGTCGCGGCCGGACGGTCCGGCCGCGTGCAGGGGACCTGCTCTGTCGGGTGCGCCTCAGCGGGCGGCGGTCAGGCCGCCGTTGGTCGCCGCGCCCGGACGGCTGAAGGCCGCCGCCAGACGGCGGAACAGGCTGCGCAGGTAGGCGGCCCGCAGGGCTTCCGCCTGACGGCGGATGTTGCGCAGTTCCGTGGACGACAGGGGGGTGGCAAAGCTATCGGCGTTCATGGCTGTCCTCATGGCGGCATCAAGGGCCGCGGTTCGATGGAAAATGTCTCTGGCGGTGCCGCTCGGGCGCCGGGGTCGGCGGCGGGCCGTGCAAGGGGCCTGCGCGATGCCGGCGAAGGGGCGGTGCTGCCTGCCTGGATATATTGACACCGCCTCCCCGAAAGACGACGCGCCGATAACGCATGGCTTCCATTACTATGATGCAGCGCACAACACAGAATAAAATGGAGCATGATCTTTCACGCACACAAGTCTTCGCAGCGCTGTTAAAAGAGTTCATCACAGCGCTGTGACGGCGGACACTTCCGCAGCGCTGCGAAGCGCGGATTTCCTGCTTCGGAGATGAGGCAGGGACGCAGAAGACCGGATGATCCCCGGAGGACGGGTTGACCGCTCTCCGCAGCCACGGCAGAGTCGAAGCCCGACCGTCGAAGGGACATCCGCATGCTCCGCCCAGCGCTGCTCGCCCTTGGCCTCCTGGCCCTGCCGACCACCACCGCCGCCGCCGCGGGCTTTCCCTGCTCGAAGGCCACCACCCCGACGGAGAAGAC
Source organism: Azospirillum brasilense (assembly GCF_005222205.1). Lineage (NCBI taxonomy): Bacteria > Pseudomonadati > Pseudomonadota > Alphaproteobacteria > Rhodospirillales > Azospirillaceae > Azospirillum > Azospirillum brasilense. Next base: position 62,329 of record NZ_CP032347.1, read on the forward strand.
GATCTGCGCCGATCCGGGGCTCTCCGCTCTGGACGAGCGGCTGGCCGCGACCTATCGCGCCGCCCTGGAGCGCCTGTCGGGCGCCAGCCCGGAGGAGGGCGCCGCCGGGGCCGCCGTGAAGGCCGACCAGCGGGCCTGGCTGCGCGACCGCGACACCTGCCGGGCCGACGCGGCCTGCCTGCGCCGCGCCTACGATGGACGTATGGCCATCCTGTCCTTCCGCACCGATCCCGCCACACCGCCGTCGCCCGTCGCGCGGTATGTCGGCCTCTTCGACCATGAGGGATTCATCGGCATCGCCGCCATTGCCCTGCGCGACGGGACCGTCGCCGTCAGCGTCAGCGGCGCCGAACCCTCGTCGGGACGCTGGGTGTGCGACTTTTCCGGCATCGGGCGGCTGGACGACCGGGGGCGGCTGGCCGTCGGCACGCCGGACGCGGAGGGCGGCGGCCTGATTATGGTCGCCGGGGAGGACGGCGGGGTCGTCATCCCCGACCTGGAGCCCAACCGCGCCGCCAGCGGCTATTGGTGCGGCCACAACGGCAGCTTGCTCTGGAACTACCGGCGCGCGTCCTGACCCGTTTCCCTTGCGAAGCGTGTGCCCCAGTGCCATTCCGCAAATGCATTGCGCGCAATCTGATGGCGCATGACCAATCATATTGCGCGCAATTCAATTTTGCGCGACAGTCTCCCTCGACAACAAGCGGCAACCCGCTTCCCCGATGAAACGATCCATCTGTTCAAAGGAGTGCACGCAATGAAGACCCTCTACACGGCCAAGGCGACGGCGACCGGCGGGCGTGACGGCAAGGCGGAGAGCGACGACGGCCTGCTGTCGGTGGCGCTGGCCGCCCCGAAGGAACTGGGCGGCAAGGGCGGCGCCACCAACCCCGAGCAGCTGTTCGCCGCCGGCTATTCGGCCTGCTTCATCGGCGCCATGAAGTTCGTCGGCGGCCGCGACAAGATCGCCGTTCCGGCGGACGCCACCGTCACCGCCCAGGTCGGCATCGGCCCGCGCGACGACGGCGAGGGCTTCGGCCTCGCGGTGGACCTCACCGTCTCGCTGCCCGGCCTGGACAAGGCGGCGGCCGAGGATCTGGTGGCCCGCGCCCACAAGGTCTGCCCCTACAGCCACGCGACCAAGGGCAACATCGCGGTGAACACGGTCATCGCGTAACGGGCGCATAGCAGGGTTTCACGCTCTTGGGTCTGTTGCGCGCCATATCCCCATGCGCTATGGGGTTGCGCGCAACAGGCCCGCGACGCGTTCCTGATTGGGAACCCCCGAACGATGAGCACCGAGAACGACAACCCGCTGCTTCTGGCCAACCAGGCCTGCTTCGCCCTCTATTCGGCGAATCTGGCGATGACGCGGGTGTACCGCCCGCTGCTGGACGCGCTGGAGCTGACCTACCCGCAGTATCTGGTCATGCTCCTTCTCTGGGAGCAGGACGGCCAGACCATGAAGGCGCTGGGGGAACGGCTGCTGCTCGACAGCGGCACGCTGACCCCGCTGCTGAAGCGTCTGGAAGGGCAGGGGCTGATCACCCGCGGGCGCGACCCGGCGGACGAGCGGCTCGTGCGCATTCATCTGACGCCCCAGGGCACCGCCCTGCGGGAGCGGGCGACGGCGTTGCCGGAGCACATCGCCGCGGCGGCCAACTGCCCGCTGCCGGACCTCGCCGGTCTGCGCGACGCCCTGCTGCGCCTGCGCGACTCGCTGCACGCCGCCGCCGACCGGGACTGAGCCCGGCCGCGAAGGGATCGCTCAGCCGGCCTCGGCCATCGGCAGGCGCGGCGACTCCTCGGTCAGCCGCTTGGCGCGGCGGGCACGGGTTTCCACCGTCGTGGCGGGGGTGACCGGCACGAAGTCGGTCGGCCGGCGGTCGTCGCCGGTGATCGCCCGCATGGCCGCCACGTTGGCGCTCTCCACCGCCTGCGCCTTGCGCACCTGGGCCAGGAACTTGGCGCTGGGCAGCATCACGTAGGTGATCCCCTCGATGCGGGCGCCCACCTTGTCGTAGAGCTTCTCCGCGCTGGTCAGGATGCCCTCCTCGACCAGGGCGTCCACCGCCGAGGTCACCGCGCGCAGCGTGTCGCGGCGGCGGCTCCACACATTCATGCCGCTGTTCTTGATGATCTCGTCCGCCGACAGGGTCATCGCCTTGGCGCCCAGGTCGCCCGGCGCCTCCGCGCCCGAATAGTCGTACTCGGCGCTGAGACGGTTGTAGAGCCAGCGGGACACCGGGCTCTTCAGCCGCATCAGCCATTGGTAGCTGACCGGCTTGAATTCCAGGTTCCGGATGGCCGAGGAGACCAGCGGGTTGAACTGCAGGTGGGTCTCCTCGTCGCCCCCCTCGTCGCCGATCAGGTCGGGGCGGGAGCGGATGGCCAGCACCGGAAAGGCCGTGGATTCCAGCAGATTGGCCCCGCGGCCCTTCTTCACCCCCTCCGCCGGCTTGCCGATGATGATGCGCGAGCGCGCGAGGATGGTCAGCGATTCGCGGATGTCGCGGATCGACAGGGTGTGGCCGACCGCCTTCAGCTCCCGCTGGATCTCGTAGAGGGTGAAGCGCATCTGGACCTTGTCGCGGTTCTCGCCGCCCAGCGACAGGCGCGAGCGGTCCATGGCGAGGCGGCGCACCACATGCTCCACCACCTGCTCGCGCTCGGCGGGGAAGACCTCGTATTCGATCTCGGTCTGGCCGTCGGCCTGGGCGGCCCCGTCGTCGCGGTTGACCAGGTCGCGGTTGACCATCTTGGTCAGACGGGCCGGTTGGATGGTCAGGTGGAAGGTGCTGCCGTGATAGGTGAACTCGCGCTTGATCGACGCGACGAAATTGCCCTTCGCGGGCGCGGTCTCCGCGGACCGCCCGCCGTCGCGCGAGGCGAAGACGTAGCGCGGCGCCAGATCGTACAGCGCGATCAGGTGCGACTGGGAGCGGTCCTCCAGCTCGAACAGAACCAGTTGCAGCGCGCCGGGTGTCGCGATCTTGCTCATCCAATCCCTCCTTGCCCGGCTATGACCATGCGGCGGCCGGCGCGCGCTGACAACCGCTTCGTGACGGGCGACCTCCTTCGGTATGGAGCCTTTGCCCGCGCCCATGGAGTGATAGCCCGCGGGTATGGAGCGATAGCCCGCGCTTTTCCGGCACCGCGTTGACGTCCTTCGACTCTGTCCGCGACTCCGCGGCACGCTGCGAATCGCCCGGCGCCGACGATGACCGAAGCGAGGACCAAGGCGCGGGCTATCGCTCCAGGGCCGCGAGTCCCTCCGCGAGTCGGAACTCCAGGGGTCAGATCGGCGAAGCGCGAGCAAAAGCTCCATCCCGTGCTCGCCATCAGGGGCAGGGGCAGAGGGCAGGGCGCGGGCTATCGCTCCATACTCGCGGGCTATCACTCCATGATGGGCGGAGGATCTTCCGCCGAACCGCGGGCTGTTGCTCCATGCTCCGGCCCGCCGGCCGCGGCCAATGGCTCCATGCATCCGACTCCGAAGGCGCGGGCTATCGCTCCAGGGGCGCGGGTTCGCGCTCCAGGATTCCGATTCGGCGATGAAGCGCGGGCAATCGCTCCATAACGGCGGGCAAAGGCTCCAGGAGCGCGAGCCAGGGCTTCAACGGCGCGGGTTCCCACTCCATGCCCGGCTATGGAGCGATTGCCCGCGGTTTGAAGAGGCGCGCGCCGCTGGGAATCCTGATCCGCAAAGTCACCGGCCCGCCGTCCGTGCGGAGCCGGTCCCGATTGCCTTGCGGAGACCGCATCATGACACCGCGCGACGACACAGCCATGGGCGCCCCACCGGATGACGCCCCACCAGAGTCCGGCCCGCCCCCGACACCGGGCGGTGGGGCCGGATTCCGGCCTGGTGGCTTGGACACCCCGCCATCGACGCCGACGGTCTGGCCGTTTTGGCGGCGCTGGCGACCTACGCCAACGCCCGCGGCGAATGCTGGCCGTCGCAGGCGACGCTCGCCACCGCGCTGAAGCGCAGCCGCAGCACGGTGAACCGCATCCTCGGCCATCTCGCCGAATCCGGAGTGATCGAAAGGGAGTCCCGCCGTTCCGCCTCGGGCGGGCGCCTGTCCTGCCGGTACCGGCTGCGGCTGATCCCCGGCGACGGACCGATTCCGGCGGCCGGTACGATGTGCGAGCAAAGCGGAATGTCCCCTGTGCAGACGCCGGCCAGGGATGTCGCCCCCGCCGACTCCCCATGTGCACCGGTGCGACAGAAACAGCCGGAATCCGAACAGACTCCGGACTCGCACGCTTCACACGGGCCTGCGCAAGCCGTGCCGGACGGCTGGACGCCGGACGCCGGGGATCGCGCCTGGGCCGAAAGCCGCTTCGCCGGGGTCGATCTCGACCGTCACGCCGAAGGATTCCGCCTGCGCTGCCAAGCCCACGGCTACCGCTACCGTGACACCGGAGCCGCCTGGAAGGCTTGGCTGGCGCAGGACGCCGCCGCCGGCAGGGCGCCGATGCTCCGGCCGACGGCCCCCGCCACCCCCGGAAGGCCGTCATCGAACGTCCCCGCTCCCGAACAGAAGCTCGGTGCTTGGATGGCCGCGGCGGCCAAGCTCAACGCCGCCCACGTCCCGCCGGTCATCCCGCAAGCCTGGAGGTAAAGGACACACCATGGCCGCACAGCCGCGTTCCGCCCCGCCCGGGGTTCCAAGCCCATCGGTCGTGACACCCTTGCCGACCCGTCCACCACCGGCCTTCGACCCGTCCGCCCCGCGGCCGAGCGCCGCGCCGCGCTGGTTTCAGCCTTGCCGACACCCCTCCGGGACGTCCTCGCCTCCGGACGGCTGGAGCAGCGGCCACGCTTCGGCGACCGCGGTTTCGACGGGGTGATCGAGGACTGGAGCCCGCCCGACGGGGTGACCGCCCAGCACGCGCTGATGGCGCGGCGGGCGCTCGACGAGCTGACCGGCTCGATCCTGGCCCCGGCGACGCCGGATCATCTGCTGGCCCGCGTTCTGGCCCTGCTCAGCCATTATCCGGCCAAGGGAACCGCGCCGGAGGTGGAGCATCTGGTCGCGCTCGACTGGGCGGAGGATCTCGGCGAGTTTCCGGCCTGGGCGGTCGACGCGGCGGCGCGGAGCTGGCGCCGCACGCAGAAATGGCGCCCGTCCATCGCGGAGATGAGGGCGCTGTGCGAGGAGGCCTGCGCGGCGGAATGGGCGCTGGCACGGCGGCTGTCGGTGATCGCAACGGCGGGAAGCGCGTCCGCAGACGGGGCGGGCGAGGGGACGGGCCACGGCCGCGCCGGCCGGCTGCGCGCTCTGGCCGGGGGAGCGGTCCGGCGGATGGGGTGAGCTGACCGCCCGGCTGCGCCGTCTACGGCGTCCGCTCCTCGCGGATCGCCCGCTCGAAGGCGGCCAGCATCTCCACCCCCTCGGCGCCGAACCGCCGTTCGATGGCCTGCCGCACCGCGGGCTGGGTCACCTTGCGGAACGCCTCCGCCTCGCGCGGAGTCAGCGTGTGGACCTCCATGCGCTGCGCCAGCGGCGGCAGGCCGCGGTCCGAGGATTCGATCAGCCGGCTGAGGCCGCGGCTGGCGACGACGCCCAGCCGCGCGGCGTTCAGCACGGCCGCGCGGTCGCTGGGCGCGAGGTCGTCCAGGAACTTGGCGTTCATCACCCAGACATAGGGGAGGAACAGGTGGTTGCTCAGCGTCAGGTGGCGCTGCACCTCGTCGAAGCGGGCGAAGCGGACGATCGGCACCGGATTCATCTGGCCGTCCACCGCGCCGGTGCCCAGCGCGTTGTAGAGGTCCGACCAGGCGACGTTGACCGGCGTGCCGCCCAGGCTGCCGATCATGGTGCGGTGCGTCTCCAGATCCATGGTGCGGATCTTCAGCCCCTTCATGTCCTCGGGCTGGCGGATCGGGCGCTTGGAGTTGGTGATGGTGAACAGCCCGCCCGGATCGCCGAAGCCCAGCACCGCGAGCCCCGCCTTGCGCCGGATCTCCTCGGCCAGCCGGTGGCCGAAGGGACCGTCGAAGACGTCGTAGGCGTTGGCGACCGACGAATAGGCGAAGGGCAGGTCGATGACCGCCAGCATCGGGTAGAGCGGCGCCACCCCGCCGACCGAGGAGATGGCCGACTGGATGGTCCCCTGGCGGACCAGCTTCACCGCGTCGCCGTCGCGGCCCATCTGGCCTTCGGGAAAGATCTCCACCCGCACGCGCTTCTCGGTCGCCACCTCCACATAGTTCTTGAAGACGATCGCCATCGCCCCGGCGGTGTTGTCGAAGGCGTCGTTGCGGTTGGGGTGGGCCAGCTTGATGACCGTCTCGGCGGACACCCCGGCGGCGGCGAGCGCCAGCGCCAGTACCGTGCAGGCGGCCAACAGCCGCGCCGTCCATCTGCTTTTCATCGCGTCCTCTTCTGGCTACTTGGTCTTGAAATGCTCGGCGGGGTCCCAGCCGTCGCCGGGCGGGTCGGCGATCAGCCGCTCGCAGCGCGCGATATAGAGCCGGGCCAGCGCCGCCACCTCCGGCTCGCCGGCCAGGGGCTGGAGAAGCTCCAGGGCGGCCGACCAGCGCCGGGCGCGGTAGAGCGAGACGGCGACGTGCCACTGGCGGCACAGATCGTGGATTTCCGGGGGCCGGGCGAAGGCCGAATGCGGGTCGAGCGCGCCGACCAGTTCGAACAGCTCGATCGGCGCCGACAGGCCCGAGGGCACGGCGAGATCGACGGGCCGGAACAGGAAGCGCCCACGCACCGCCTGCTCCACCGCCCCGGTGACCAGGATGCTGGTGCCGTAGACCTTGTTCAGCCCTTCGATGCGCGAGGCGAGATTCACGTGGGAGCCCAGCGCCGTGTACTGCATGCGGTCGGAGGAGCCGACGTTGCCCACCACCACCTCCCCCAGATGCAGGCCGAAGCGGGTCGGCATCGGCGGCATGCCGGCGGCGAGGCAGGCGTCGTTGATGGCGCGGTTGACCGACAGGCAGCCGAGCGCGGCGAGGCAGGCGTGCTCCGCATGGTCCGGGTCGGGGCGCGGGGCGTTCCAGAAGGCCATGATGGCGTCGCCGATGAACTTGTCCACCGTGCCGCCATGGCCGTGGATGCAAGCGGTCATCCGCTCGAAATAGGTGGTCAGCCGGTCCAGCACCTGCTGCGGCGGCATGGCTTCGCTGGTCGCGGTGAAGCCGGCGATGTCGCTGAACAGGATGCTGAGGGGACGCGTCTCGCCGCCCAGCTCGCCGCCGTCGCCGGTCACGATGATGTCGCGCACCAGCGCCTTGGGCACATAGGCGCCAAAGCGGCGCAGCCCGCCCTTCATGGCCTCCACGGCGCCGGCCAGTTCCGCCACCTCCTGCACGCGGGTGCGGACGGCGAAGCGGCCGGTCAGGTCGAAATGGCGGATGCGCTTGGTCTCCGACACGATGTCCTGCATCGGGCGGGTCAACCGGTGCGACAGCCAGAGCAGCAGCAGGACCGACACCGCCAGCAGCCCGGCGCCGATCACGACGATGCGGTAGGTGGCGCGGCGCAGCGAACCGACGAACTCGTCCACCTCCACCGCCACGCCGACGGTCCAGCCGCTGCCGATCCCGTCGGTCAGGGTCGCGAACTCCACGATGTAGTCGCGGCCCGCCGGCCCCAGCGGCGCGATGAAGCGGTCGCCGGCCCCGTCACGGCGGCGCTCCACCGCTTCGGCCACCACCGGATCGGGGAAGGACGCGGTGGTGTGAAGCGCCGCCGTCGCACCGTCCCCGCCGACCAGCAGGTCGGCCCGGTTGTGGCAGATCACCCGCCCGTTGCCGTCGATCACGAACACCGCCCCGGAGGGGCCGATGCGCAGCGCGTCCAGCCGGGCCGCCAGCCTGTCCAGCGAAACGTCGGCCCCGATGGTGCCGATGGGCACCCCGTCGTCGGTGGCCATCCGGTAGGAGACGGTGACCACCGGCCGCTCGGTCGCCGGCAGGACGAAGGCATCGGACATCACCGCCGCCCCGGCCTTCTGCGCCGCCACGTACCAGGGGGCGGTGCGCGGATCCTCCGTCGCCTCCGTCCGCTCCACACCGGTGACCTGTCCCCAGGAGCGCAGATAGAAATAGGAGTCGGCGAACCGGCCCGAACTGGAATCCTGCATACGCAGGGCGAGCGCGCTGCCCGGCGGCGGGGTGGCGGGGCCGAAACGCCCGCCGTCGGGGGCCAGCCGGGCCATCTGGAAGAAGGCGCCGTCTCCGGCGAAGCCGACATAGAGCGAGGCGAGCTGCGGCAGGGTGGCCAGGGCGTCGGAGAAGTAGCGCAGCGATTCGATGCGGCGCAGCCCGTTCCGGTCGATCCGCCCGAACCCGGCCATCGCTTCGGCGACGCGGGCCACCGGGCTGACCAAACCGTTCAGGTCGTTGGTGACCGTCTGGGTGGTGCGCGCGATGGACTGCGACGCCACCTCCAGCGCGGTGCGGGAGTTCTCGTGGTAGAGGTAGCTGAGCATCACCGCGATCAGCGGCACCGTCGTCAGCAGGAAGGCCAGCGCGATTCCCACGCGCAGGCGTATCCGGTACGGCGTTTGGGACATCGGGCGGTCTCCGGAGGGCCAAAGGGGCGGTGGCGACGATGATGAAGGGGGGTCAGCCGCCGGCCGGGGCGGACAGGTCGCGGACGAAGAGGAGACGGTCGTGCCCGTCGTGCTTGGGCATGCGCGCGAAAACGCGCATGCCGACCGACAGCATGCCGCGCACGCTGGCCGTGTTCTCGGGCCGGACGGTGGCGAACCAATAGCGGTGCCGGCCCGGTGGCAGGACCCCCTGTGCGGCGGTTTCGATCAGGCGCCGGTGCAGACCCTGCCCGCGCCGGGCGGGATGAACCAGGATTCCGGTGAAATGCAGAGCCCGGTCCAGTTCCGCGTCCGCAAGGCCGTAGTCGCGGCCCAGATTGTGGGTGGCCCGGCCGGGAAACTGCACGGCGAGGAAGGCGGCGAGCGCGCTGTCGGTCAGCGCGCCGAGCACCGCCCCACGCCCGATCCACGGGCCGGCCAGCATGTCCGACAACTCGGCCTCGCCGAGCGGGTGCATCAGCGGGCCGCAGGCCTCCCGCTGCAGCGCCAGGACGGCGCCCAGCGCGTCCGGGGTCAGGAGGGCGAAGCGCAGGCCGGTCATCGCCCCTCCTCCCGCCGCCGGCGCGCCGTGCGGTGCGGGACGGTCCGCCGCCACGTCAGAAGGGCGAAGAGGAGCAGGCTGCCGGCCAGCAGCCCGCCGATCAGGCTCACCCCCTCGGGGCCGGCGCCCAGCGGAACGGCGGCGGCCAGCGTGCCGAACAGGACGGGCCCGGCGGCCTGACCCAGCTTGCGGGTGTTGACGTGCAGGGCCAGCACGGAATCGCGTCGGCGGGCCTCGCGCGCCGCCAACAGTTCCACATGGCGCATCTGGGCGGACAGGCCGAAGCTCTCCGCCAGGCCGATCGCGAACACGGCGGCGAAGGCCGTCCACAGCGACGCCTGGAGGCCGAACAGGGCCAGCGCCCCGGCGATCATCGCCGCGGACAGCAGGGTCACCCCCGGAATCGGCAGGCGCCGCGCCGCCATCCGGGTCAGCAACGGCCCGGCCAGCACGACGCACAGGCCGTGCAGCAGGTAGGCGCGGCCCACCGTCGCCGACGACAGGCCGAGGTCCGCGATGAACAGCGGCAGATAGAAGGGCAGGAACATCGCCGCGACCGCGGTGGGCAGGGAGATCAGCGCGAGGAACAGCGGCACCGTGATGCGCCGTAGCCGCGGGTGGACCGTGCCGCACGGCGTGGGAGCCGCCGCCGGTGCGCAATGCGCGTCCGGCGGGACGGCTCCGGGCAGGCGGGGGACGCCGAAGGCGGTGTAGAGCAGCCCGGCGACCGGGATCACGGCCCCCCCGGCGAACACGGTGACCGATCCGTAGGTGGTGGAGAGCAGGGCGCCCGACACCGCCCCGCAGTTCACCCCGGCATACATGCCGGCGAACAGCCCGGAATGCAGAGCGGACGCATCGCAAACGCCGCGCAGCCGGCCGATCAGGGCGTTCGCCGCGATCAACCCGGCCATGCTGCCCGCACCGCTCAAGCCGCGGGCCAGCACGAACAGCAGCGGGTCGGCGGCCAGCACCGCCACGGCGGCCAGCGCCATCCCCGTGGCGGCGGCGGCGAAGCCGGCCAGCGAGACCGCCCGCCAGCCGAACCGCCCGGTCAGCCGTCCGGCGGCCAGCGCCGCGGCGACTCCGCACAGCATTTCCGCCGTCAGCGGGGCCGCGGCGACCTGGGACGGCGACAGCAGGGGAAAGGGGTTCCCGCCGAAGCTGGACATCAGCAGCGGGACGAAGGACACCGGCAGAAAGGCGCCGAAATACATCAGAAAAGCCGAGAAGCGGATGGGGCCGGCGAAATCGCCGCTCGCGCCCGGCGCGGGTCTGGCCGCCCCGGCCCGTCCTTCGTCCGAGCGGCGGGCCATCCGTGTCCGCCCGCCGAGCACGCGGTCCATCTCGAACATGAACAGCAGCGAGGTGACCAGGATGGTCGCCATGTCCAGCCCGAATTCGGTCAACTGCGCGTCGACCCGGTCACCGTCCACCATGGCCACCAGCTCGCGCCCCTCGCCGCCGCGGTCCTGGGCGAGCGGCCAGCGCAGCGTCACGTCCGGCATGTCCGACAGAAAGGGGACGCCGCCCATGATGTGGCGGGCCTCGTGGGTCGGCGGGGTGGCGCCGGGGAGGGCCAGTTCGATGGATTGCAGGGTGGGCATGCTGGCGCGGATGCGCTCGAAATAGCCCTCCACCCCGGCCAGCGACCCGTAGTCGAGCCCGCGCCGCACCACCGATTCGACGTCGTTGCGGATCATCCGGGCGACGATCTGGGTCGCCTGTTCGGCGGCCTCCAGATGGGCGGTGGAGATCAGCGTGTAGCATTCCGCCGCCGCCGCGGTCTGGGCGGCCAGCATCGCGCCGAGCGCCAGCAGCCGGCGCAGGCGCTCCAGCCGGACCCGGCGGTCTTCCAACGCGCGGCGCAGGCCGAAGGCCATCACCAGGCCGGTCAGGCCGAGGAACCCGACCGTTCCCAGCCCCGTCCACAGGAGCTGCGGCAGGGTGCGGTCGCGGAAATCCTCGACGCGCTCGTCCACCCTGCTGCTGTCGGACTGGATGACGAGAAAGCCGGCGGGAGCGTCGGCCTGCCGGTCGTCCCGCTCGGCCTCGCCGGGATTGCGGAGCGGCAGATAGAGGACGTAGGCGCCTTGGTCGGGGTCATGCCGGAACCAGTGGGGGCGCCGCTCCAGTTCCGCGCGGGCGCGGCGCAGGGTGGCTTCCGGCAGCGGATCCACGGGCCGCCCCCTGGCGATGGCGACGACGCGGCCGTCCGCCACCGCCACCCCGATTCCCCGCGCCCAGGGCAGGTTGACGGCGAGCTGGTCGAGAATCGCCTCGAGCCCGTAGAAGTCGTCCAACGGCTTGCCGTAGCCCAGCGCGTCCTGGATGTTCTCCGCCGTCTTGCCGCCGACCACCGCGAAGGCGGCCATCAGCGTGCCCGCGTAGTTCTGGCGGAAGGAGCCGAGATTGATGCTCAGGCTGAAGGCCAGCGTCACCCCCACCAGAAGCACGGACACCAGAAAGGCGCGAAGCGGGCCGGATCGGCCCTGCGGGGCACCGGGCGAGGCCATGGCTAGAGCACTCCGTGCAGTGAGTCCGCGGCCAGCAGCGCCGGGAAGGGGATGCGGTAGCCGATGGCCGCCGCCGTCGCCGCGTTCCAGGCGATGGACGGCGTGTCGAAATAGACCTGCGGCAGGCGGCGCAGCGGCTCGCCGGCCATGACGCGGGCGAGGGTGGCGGCGCCGAAATGACCGATGCCCGCCATGTCGGCGCGGGCGATGCTCATCAGCGCGCCGCGCTCCACCTCCTCGGGGCCGAGCTGCGAGAAGGTTGGGATGCGCCGTTTCAGGAAGGGCCGGGCCAGCGAGGTGAAGCGGTCCAGCGGCCAGCGCCCGTAGGTGATGTAGACGGCATCCGCCTCGCGCGACAGCGCCTCCCAGGCCGCGGTCAGATCGACCTCGTAGCGGTACTGGTCCAGATGGTCGATCGGCGCGCGGACGTGCCGCTCCACCAGTTCGAACCCGATCCGCTCGGCCGTCGCCTCGATGTCGGGCAGCGAGGCGATGGCCCGGCCCGTCGGGCTGTCGTCGTAGGCGATGCCCAGCCGCCGGAACCGGAAGGTCTTGTGGAAGATGGCCAACTGGCGTTGAAAGCGCCGCGGGTCGAGATGCGCCCACACATGGTCGCGCCCGGTGTCGGTTTCCGACGCGACGATCCCGGCGGCGATCGGGTTGGTGCAGGAGAAGGCGAGGACCGGCACCCGGTGGGCGTCGGTCGCCAGGGCGACGCCCGCCACCGTCCCCATGACGATCATCAGGTCGATGTCGCCCGGGTCCTGCAGGCGCCTCACCAGCGCTGCGGCGGCGTCGGCGGTGAGGTTGGTCGCATGGGCGTCGGCGACGAACTCCAGAACCGGACTGCCGGCGTGGACGGCCAGCCAGGACCACAGGGCGGCCGTGTCGGTCTGGCCTGGACGGTAGGGCATGCCGGTCAGTTCGCCGGTCCAGCCCATCCGCTCCAGCTCGCCCAGGATGGCGGCGAGCGTCGCGGCGTAATTGCCGTAGGGCATGGATTCGGCGTAGCTGACGCGCCAGCGCCGCGGCACGTCGCGGACCGACGGAAGCGGTCGGGGGGCGGCCAGCGCCGCGGCCGGCGGGCAGAGGACGCCGAGGCCGGCGGCGGCGGCTCCGGCCATCCAGCCGCGGCGGGTGATCACCGCGGCTCCGGAGGCATCGGTGGGGGGATGTGCGCTCATTCCGTCTGGTCCTCCCTCGCGGGGCTCGACCGGTAGCGGCGGACGACCCGCGGCCCGAGAAGCGGGACCGCGCTGGGGCGCAATCCGGACCGTGCCGCGATGTCCTCTGCCGTGATCCGGTGATCGCCCTGCCGCCCGATCAGGACCGCCTCGTCGCCAGGCTGGACGTCGGGGATGTCCGTCACGTCGGCCAGAAGGCTGCTCATGAAGGCGCGCCCCAGGACCGGCGCCGGGCGCCCCCGGATCAGCAGGGTCCCGCCGGCCAGCCGGTGCAGGTGGTGGCCGTCGGCGAAGCCGAAGGGCAGGACCGCCACCGGGGTGCGCCGGGGCGCCGCGCCGGCGGCGGCGTAATCGGCGACGTCGCCGGGCTCCAGAGCCGTAACGCAGGAGACGCGGGCCTTCACGCTCATCACCGGGGCGAGGGGGAGGGGCAGGTCCCCGTCCGCCATGCGGATGCCGAACAGGGCGGCCCCGCAGCGCACCGCCGTGCAGCCAATGCGCGCCGCGGCCCCGGTCAGCAGGGGCCGGCCGAGCGCCGGGCTGCTGAGCGCGTGGACCAGCGGCGGCAGCAGCCCCGCCGCCCGCGCCGCATCGACCGCCTCGCCGAACCGGTCCAGCTCCACCAGGCCGCCGTCCTCATAAGGGCCATAGGCGCCGGACAGGTGGGTGTAGAGCCCCTCCAGCCGCAGCGCCGGCGCGGCGGCGACCGCGGCCAGCAGGTCGGTCAGGTCCGCCCGCGGCGCCCCGAAGCCGGCGAAGCCGGTGTTCACCCGGACATGCACGTCGACCGTCCGGCCGGCGCGGTTGGCGGCGATGGCGAGCGCCCGCGCCTCGGCCGCGCTGGTCACGGTGGCGCCCAGCCGGTGCAGGGCGGGCAGCCGGAGCTGGCTGGGCAGCGGCGGGTCGATGACCAGGATGGGGGCCGCGACTCCGGCCCGCCGCAGGGTGATGCCCTCGCCCATGTCGGCCACCACCAGCCCGTCGATCCCGAAACGCTGGAGTGCCCGCCCGACCGGTCCGGCGCCGTGGCCGTAGGCGTCCGCCTTGACCACGCCGAAGACGGCCTGACCGGGGGGAAGGCCGCGGCGCAGCCGTTCCAGGTTCCGGCCGAGGGCGTGCAGATCGATGTCCGCCCAGGCGGTGGTGCTGCCCCGCCGGCCCGTCCGCGTTCCCGTCATGCAAGGAACTTCGCGCTGATGTCGGTCGAGGATTCCCGGCCGATCTTCTCGAAATGCTGATCCAGGAACTCCTCGGCCTTGTGGCGGCCGGTTTCGAACATGTAGGTCAGGAAGTCCCAGTCGGCGTTCAGCTTGCTGGTGACGCCCAGCTTCTCCACCACCTCTTCGGCGTCGACGGTGTGGATGTGCATCTTCTTGTGCTTCTCGGGGCTGAGCTCGCCGGAATCGATCAGTTTGGAGACGAAGTCGACGACGCGCAGCTCGCGCATCATGCTGGAGTTGAAGCTGAGCGTGTTGACGCGGTCCATGATCTCGCGGGCGGTGCGCGGCGGCACCGGCACGCGGACCGGGTTGATCTGGACGATCAGGATGTCGCGGCTGTCGCACTGGTCGATCAGCGGGAACAGCGGCGGGTTGCCGGAATAGCCGCCGTCCCAGTAGAAGGCGTTGCCGACCTGCACCGCCTGGAACAGGAAGGGCAGGCAGGCCGAGGCGAGGACCGCGTCCACCGAGATGTCCTTCGGGCCGAACACCTTCAGCCGGCCGGCGCAGACGTCGGTCGCCGCGATGAAGGTCTTGCAGGCCGGCGCCTTGCGCAGCCGCTTGAAGTCCACCACGTCCGACAGCACGTCGCGCAGCGGGTTCATGTTCATCGGGTTCAGCTCGTACGGCGACATCATGCGCGACAGCGCGTCGAACATCTGCCAGAGCGGGGAGAAGTCCATGTTCCCCTTGCTGAACATCTTGTCGAGCGGGGTCGGCTGGAGCGGCCCCTTCTTCGCCTCGTCGGAAATGCGGCGCCAGAACTCGCGCAGCTTGCTCCGCGCCCCCTCGGGACCGCCGACGGTCAGGCCATAGGCGGTGACGGCGCAGTTCATGGCGCCGGCGCTGGTTCCGACGATGCCGTCGATGGTCAGGCGCCCGTCCTCCAGGATGCGGTCGATCACGCCCCAGGTGAAGGAGCCGTGGGCGCCGCCCCCCTGCAGCGCGAGGTTGATCGGCTTGGCGCCCTTCCGGTTGGCGGGCTGGACGGCGGGGGCGGGCATGGTCTGGTCGGGCATGATGGCTCCGGTCGTTGGCGTCCCGGGTTGGAGGTCGCCAGGGTTGGGAATGGGTGTGTGATCGGACGCGCCTGGGGGCGTCCGGTGCCGGTCAGAGCGCCGGTTTCATGGTCTTCTGAGGCGCCTTGGGGGGCCGCGTTCGCGTCAGCACGCCGTGCTTGGTGGCGCGCCGCGCCTGGGGGGTGTCGGGCGGCGGTTTCGCCAGCAGGTCGCGGTGATCGGGAACGGCGCTGCGCAGATAGCTGCGGATCTGCTGAATCCACTTGCGCGCCAGCTCTTCGGAGATCGACAGCTCGGCCGCGATGTCCGCGTAGGGCTGCTCCTCGATGAAGCGCATGCGGGCGGCTTGGCGCATCCGGTCGTCCCGGATGCCGTCAAGCGATTCCAGGACCTTGACGAGCAGGGCGCGGTCGGCGTTGGTGCGTTCCGGGTCCATGGCGTCCCGCCCGCTGGACACGTCCGCGATGGAGGCGATCTCGACGAGCGAGCCGACCAGGACCGGATGGCGCTGGTGGGAGCGGTGCCGGTCGATGAAGTGGTTGATGGCGGTGCGCCGCAGCCAGGTGCGCGTCTTGATGATGGAACGGGCGTAGAGGGGAAGGGATTCGGACAGGTTGATGCAGAGGCCGCTCAGGCAGTCGTGAATCTCCTGCCTGTTTCCCTTGCACAACCTTTGATATGTCCAAAACAGGTCGGTGTAATGGCGGCACCAGAAGACCCAGAAGGCGGTCTGGTCCCCCGTCGCGATGCGTTCCAGAAGGCTGGAATCGTCCAGCTGGTGGAGATCCTCGCCGTTGCGGGAGAGAAGCCGCGGCGATCCGGCCATGGACAGGGAAGGCCAGGGGCGTTTCGGTTCCCGCCGACGATCCGACGCCGTTCCGGTGGGGATATCCCCCAAAGGTTGCGCTCTTTGTTGCATATCACGTCCCTTGCGCGTTTTGCTCAAGGGACGCTCGCCAGGTTCTAGGCGTGAACGAACTGGATATACTTTTTTTCGAAATACCTATGTATTTCGTACGACCTTATCTAAAAAAAAGCCTATCCGGCTACAACCGCACTATGTCTTGATAATCAAGCCATGGCTATGCACACGCAACCGGATGCGTCGATTCTATGGGGTCGTGGGGAAGGATGGCCGGGGAGACAGTAACGCCGTGCGGCTCCAGGCCGTTCAAGGCTTTAGGGCTAAACGTCTATTAACCAAGAGGCGCGAATCCTCGCTCGCCGTCCCGGCAATGTTTCCGGAATTCTATATTCCAGCCGGATGTCCAAATTTCAGGAGTTTGATGCCGCCGTGCGCGGGGCCATCCGAAGCCTTTGCCGGATGGCAGGAGTGGAGGGGCTCGAACCCCCAACCCCCGGTTTTGGAGACCGGTGCTCTACCAATTGAGCTACACTCCTGTCGCCGCTCTGCAGCGGGAAGCCGCTTTTAGGCGATTTCAGAGCGTTGCACCAGCGGAAAATTGCGGCAATCGGGTCTGAAACGCTCTTTTCCCGCGGGCATGGCGGAGGCCGGCGTGGAGCAAGGTCACCGTGAGCGTGGCCGGACCGTCGCCGGCCTTCGCGCGTGCAGCAGAACAAGAAAAAATTTACCAAAGAACGTCATTTTTTGTCACGTGATACCCGCCTCTGCTCGCCATTTTGAAGAAATCAGCCGTTTTTGAAAGTATCGGTTTCAGTTTTAAAAGATAGCGGCGCCGCGGATGCGGGTGGAGCGGGAGGGGCGACGGTTCGTGGCGGCCCCCGCGTCACGGGACGGCGAAGCCGTGACGCTCCAGGACCGCCTGGCCGGCGGGGGACAGGATGCTCCGGGCAAGCGCTTCCGCCCGTGCGCGGCCCGGGCCGTTCAGGACGGCCAGCCCGTAGTCGGCGCCCACCGCCATCGCCGTCGGCAGGGCGACGATTCTCAACCCCGGAATCTCCAGGGCCGCGATCCGCGCGTTGGTGCGGTAGGTCAGGAATAGGTCGGCCTTGCGCCGTTCCATCAGCCAGCCGTAGGGGGTGCGGCCCTCCGGCGCCCTCTCGCTGTCCGGCCCGCCGGTGAGCCGCAGCGCCTTCGCGTCAAGCGCCGCCAAGCTGCCGGGGCGCAGCGCCTCGGCCTTGCGGAAGACGTCCCAGGCGTAATCGCCGGCGGGATCGGCCAGCGGCGTCGAGGTGCCGAGCCGAAGGGCCGGGTCGAGCAGGCGGTCGAGCAGCGTGTCCGCCGTGACCTCCATCTCCGGCTGGGCGATGACGCACAGCTGGTTGCGTGCGAAGGGCCGGACGGCCGTTGCCCGTCCGGCGGTGGCCAGCGCGTGGGGATGCGCCATGTTGGCGGACGCGAACAGGCCGCCTTCCCCACTCCGCAGCAGGCGGGCCTTCAGCAGGCCGGAGGGGGCGAAGACGGCCGTGACCGGGATGCCCTCCCGCGCTTCGAACATGGCACCCAGTTCGCCCAGAGCCGCCTTCAGGCTGCCGGCCGCAAACAGGTTCACCGCATCCTCCGGCCGCTCCGCGGTCTTGTCCATGGAACTCGGTGTCCGCACCGCTTCTGTCCAAACGCCGTCTTCTTATGCATAGAGCATGGAACAGGGGGTGGAAAAGCGCGAGCTGCACCGCGCTCCGCCATGGCGCCGCCGCGCCGCGCTCGAGGTTCCATGCCGGGATTCATCGGTTGTTCCGCAGCCTTCCATGGAAGGTTGTGCACGCTTGCCCGCAATCGGCGTGCTGCCCCGGTGCCGTTCCAGTGCTGCCCATGACAAGGATGTGAATGTTACAAATTCCGACAATCTAGAACTAACACCCTGTCCGAAATCGTATGATAAAAATAGCTACCTCAGATGGAGATCCAATGGGATCTTCGTTAATCAAAGGTTAGCAACGACCATCGCGCGAAGGTATCGGTCCCATGAATTCGTCCACCAGAGCTGCCTTTTCCACGTCCGTCCTTAAAGAAGATGTGGATAAGAGAAAGGCGTCACGGTGGACATTGGTCGCGGCCGCAGCCATTTCTGCGGGTTTTGCGTCGTCGGCACTCGCGCAGCAATTGCCGACCCAGCTTCCCTCGGGCGCTGAGCCCCGTCCGGAGGCGCCGCGCCCGGTGATGCCGTTGCCCTCCGTGCCGGGCGGGGCGGTGACCGTGCCGAAGGCGCCCGCGGCGGAAGCTCCGGCCGGGGCCGAGAACTACCGCCTGACGTTGCGGGAGGTCGCCATCGAAGGCGCCACCGCCTACAGCCAGGACAGCCTCAAGACTGCCTACCAGGACATGCTGGGCCGCGAGGTGTCGGTGGCGGACCTGTTCAAGATCGCCAACGACATCGAGTTCCGCTACCGCAACGACGGCTTCATCACCAGCCGGGTCATCGTTCCGGCCCAGACGATCGAAAACGGCACCTTCCGCCTCCAGGTGGTCGAAGGCTTCGTGTCCGACATCACCTATCCCGACGACATCGGCCCGGCGCTGGCCGCGGTGAAGCGGCTGGTGGAGCCGCTGCGCGGCGTCAAGCCGATCAACGTCGCCGAGGTCGAGCGCCGCCTTCTCCTGGCGAACGACCTCGCCGGCCTGACCGTGCGCGCCAGCCTGGAACCGGCGCCGGACACGCTCGGCGCCTCCGTGGTGGTGGTGAAGACGGACCGCAAGGCGGTGGACGCCCTGGTGTCGTTCAGCAACCGCAACACGCCCTATCTCGGCACCGCCCAGACGACCGCGACGGCGGCGCTGAACTCCTTCGGGCCGAACGCCGACACGGTGAACCTCAGCGGGCGCGTGTCCTCCCCGGCGTCGCGGGCCTGGTCGGTCGGCGCCGGCTACCAGGCGCTGGTGACCGGCGACGGGCTGACCTTTTCCGCCACCGGCTCCTACTCCAAGTCGCGCCCGGGCCTGACGCTGGACCCGCTGGACGTGGAAAGCTGGGTGGCCGCGGGCGTGGGGACGCTCAGCTACCCGGTGATCCGCTCGCGCCTGGAGAACCTGCGCGCCGTCGGCGAGTTCGAATACCGCGACGTGAACACCGACATTTCCGGCGACCGTTTCAACCGCGACCGCCTGCGCATCCTGCGCGGCGGTTTCAGCTATGACCGGACCGACAATTGGGATGGCATCACCGCGGTGCGCGGCCTCGTGCATCAGGGGCTGGACATTCTCGACGCGACGAAGCTCGGCTCGGCCTACGCATCGCGCGAGCGCGGGCGCAGCGACTTCACCAAGCTGACCGCCGACATCACCCGCGTGCAGCAGCTGCCGGCCAACTTCAGCATCCTGGCGACGGCCACCATGCAGGCCGCTGGCACGCCGCTGCTGGCCAGCGAGCAGATCGCCCTGGGCGGCCCGAGCTACGGCCGCGCCTTCGACGAGGGCGAGATCTCCGGCGACAGTGGCTGGGCCGGGTCGCTGGAGCTGCGCTACACGCCGGTGCTGCCGGACAACAGCTTCGCCCAGGCCGTCCAGATCTACGGTTTCGTCGACGGTGGCGAGGTGTGGAACCGCTCCAGCCTGGAGCAGAACAGCCGGAATTCGCTGGTCTCCGTGGGCGGCGGCGTGCGCGCCGGCCTGGTGGAACGGCTGTTCGCGACGCTTGAGATCGACAAGCCGCTGACCCGCCGCGTCGCGACCGAGGGCGACAAGGACATGCGGGTCTTCTTCAACATCACTGCGCAATACTGATAGGGCCGGGGGAAACAGGACATGGGCAAGGGCAACGTCACCACCACCTCCGGCTTCACCGAGCTTCCCGGCGCGCGCCGCCACCGCCAGACGCTGCGCCAGCGGCTGCTGCTGTCGTCCGCGACGGAGGCGCCCCAGCGCGGCGGCGGCACCCGGCGCCAGCGCCGCGCGGCGAAGGCCAAGGGCGGCATCGACTTCGCGCGGCTGGCGCTGCGCAGCGTGATCGGCGTGGCGCTGTCCACCCTGTTCGCGGGCGCGGCCTATGCCAACCCGCTGGAGGGCACCGTCACCGCGGGCGCGGCGACCATCCAGTCGGCGACCCCGAAGTCGATGGAGATCCTGCAATCCACCGACAAGGCCATCATCAACTGGAAGTCCTTCAGCATCGACGCCGGTGAGAAGGTCACCTTCCAGCAGCCCTCGGCCTCCAGCGTCACGCTGAACCGGGTCACCGGCGCCGACCCGTCCAAGATCATGGGCAGCCTGTCGGCCAACGGCACGGTCATGCTGGTCAACCCGAACGGCGTGGTGATCGGCGCCGGGGCGAAGGTGGACGTCGGCGGGCTGGTGGCGACCACCGCCAACATCTCCGACGCCAACTTCATGGCGGGCAAGTACCAGTTCGACCAGGCCTCCGCCAAGCCGAACGCCATGGTGGTGAACGAGGGCGACATCACCGTCAAGGACAGCGGCCTGGCCGCCCTGGTGGCCCCGCACGTCCGCAACTCCGGCGTCATCCGCGCGAAGCTGGGCAAGGTCGCGTTGGGCGGTGCCGAGACCTTCACGCTCGACTTCCACGGCGACGGGCTGATCAGCTTCGACGCCAGCTCCGCCGTGAAGACGGTGGCGAAGGACGCGGACGGCAAGCCGGTCGCGGCGCTGGTCGTCAATTCCGGCGAGATCGCCGCCGAGGGAGGCAGCGTCACCCTGTCGGCGCGCGCCGTGAAGGGCGTGATCGACAACGTCATCAACACCGACGGCGTCATCAAGGCCACCTCGGTCGGCAGCGCCAACGGCAAGATCGTCCTGTCGGGCGGCGACACCGGCAAGGTCACCATCGGCGGCACGGTCGACGCCAGCGGGCGCGGGGAAGGGCAGACCGGCGGCACCGTCGTCGCCACCGGCGCCGAGATCGCCGTGAAGAAGAACGCCCGCGTCGACGCCTCCGGCAGCAAGGGCGGCGGCGAGGTCGCCATCGGCAGCAAGACGGGCCGCTCCGGCACCTGGTCGGACAAGGTGACGGTCGAGGCCGGCGCCACCCTGTCCGCCGACGCGGTGAAGTCCGGCAAGGGCGGCAGCGTGACGGTGCTGTCGCAGAAAAGCACAAAGCACGCCGGTAAAATCTCCGCCCGCGGCGGCGCGGAGGGCGGCGACGGCGGCTTCGCCGAGGTCTCCAGCCACAAGGACATCTCGCTGACCGGCAGCGTCGACCTGACCGCGCCCAAGGGCGCGGCCGGCACCTTCCTGCTCGACCCGGAAAGCCTGCGCATCGTCAGCTCCGCCGGCGGCAGCCAGGACGGCGCCGCGGCGGACGGCACGATCGGCGTCAACGATCCCAACCTGGGCAGCGGCGACGCCGTCAACACGGTGTCGAAGCAGGTGCTGGAAAGCATCGCCGGCAACGCGAACATCGTGCTGGAGGCCTCGGGCCTCATCACGGTGGAGACCAGCCTCGACCTTCAGACCATCGCCGGCCACAGCTTCACCCTGCGGTCGCTGACCAGCAGCGGCATCGCCTTCACCGACGCCAGCTACGAGATCCGCACCAACGGCGGCGACATCGTGCTGGAAGCCAACGGCATGGCCAGCAGCCTGACCAACATCGGGAAGCTGACGACCCGCGGCGGCGCGGTGCGGCTGACCGCCACCAACAACGTCCAGCTCGCCAACCTGATCGACACCACGCCGGTGTCGGGCAGCGCCGGGGCGGTCTCCGTCAGCGCCCAGAGCGGGTCGCTGAGCGCGCTGGACGCCGGCCGGATCGTCGGCGGCCCGGTCACCCTGTCCGTCGGCGGCGACATCGGCGCCAGCGGCGCGGCGGTTTCGACCAGCAGCACCCAGCTCTCCCTGGTCACCGGCGGCAACCTGTTCGTCACCAACGACCGGACGCTGACCGACCTTTCGGTCACCAGCACGCACCGGACGGCCGGGGCCGACAGCCAGTTCTTCCTGGCCTCCACGGGCCTGACCTTCACCGTCACCGATTCGGCCGGCGGCACCGCGCTCGACACGGTCGGCCAGACCGGCGGCCTGAACAGCTTCGCCTTCCGCAGCGACCGCAACATCCAGGTCGGCACGGTCAACGCCAGAGCGGGGTCCGTCGCGCTGACCAGCACCGCCGGCAACATCACCGGCACGGGCGCGAGCCTGCTGACCGGCGGCGCGCTGACGCTGACCGCCAAAGGCTCGTCGGGCAGCAACGGCGCCATCGGCACGTCGTTGCAGACGCTGAACACGGCTGGCGCCAGTTTGACCGCCACGGCCGGCAGCGGCGGCATCAACCTGTCGAACACCGGCGCGCTGACCCTGGCCAACCTGACCAGCGGCGGCTTTACCACCGTCGCGGCCACCGGCAACCTGACGGTCGGCGCGGTGGCCAGCGGCGGTGCGCTGAACTTGAGCAGCGGCGGCAGCATCCTGAACGACGCAGACGCCTCGACCACCATCAGCTCCTACAGCCTGGTCCTGAACGCCGCCGGCAGCATCGGCACCAGCGGCACGGCCCTGACCGCCGGCTCCTACAACATCGACGCCACGTCCGGCGTGGGCGGCGTCTTCCTGACGACGTCGGGCTCGGCGGTGCTGGGCTCCATCGTCTCGACCAACGGCGACGTCGCGATCACCACCGGCGGCACCACCACCATCGGGACGATCACCAGCGCCAACGGGACCAGCAGCATCGCCGTCACGGCGAACGGCACGGTCTCCGACATCACGGTGACCACGGTCAATGCCGGGGCCAACGGCAACGTCACCCTGACGACCGCCAACGGCAGCATCTCCGGCTTGTCCGGCACGATCACCGGCGACAACGTCACCCTCGCCGCCGGGGGCAACACCTCCACCGTGATGGTGAACACCGCGGCGAAGCGGCTGACGGTCACCAACGACGCGGGCAATGTCACGGTCATGCAGACCGGTGCCGTGACCGTGGACAACATCACCTCCGCCGGCACGTCGGTCTCGCTCACCGTCACCGGCGGTGCCGCCACGCTGGGAACGATCAAGGCGTCGAATTCCGGCGGGATCGCCGTGACGGCGACCGGCGGCGCCATCCTGGGCAAGGACTCCAGCAACCGGCTGTCCGCCGGCATCATCAGCCTGAGCACGGACGGCGCCATCGGCAGCTCCGGCACCCATCTGCGCACCTCGACGGGGTCGCTGACGCTGAGCAACGTCGGGGATCTGTATGTCGACAACAGCGGCGTGATCCTGACCGGCCTGTCGATCACCAATCGTCATGTCGGCACGACCGCCAACGCGCTGGAACTCACCTCCGAATACTTCAACTTCGTGGTCGGCGACAACGGCACCGCGACCATCCTGGAGGCGGTCGGCAGCCCGAAGCTGTCCACCCTCAGCTTCAACAGCGACATCGACCTGATCGTCGGCGATCTGGCCACGGTTGGGGTGGGCGGCACGGTCACGCTGACCTCCACCGCCGGCAGCATCCGTGACGACGGCAGCCTGAACACGCGGATCAACGCCGACACCGTGACGCTGAGTGCTGCGGCGGGCAGCCTGGGCGAGGCCTCCGCTCCGCTGGGCCTCAACGCCACGAAGCTGGTGCTGACCACCGGCGGCGACCTGCACGTCACCAACCTGTCCGACATGGCGGAGCTGACCGTCACCAGCACGCATGCCGACACGACGGTGGTGAACAGCTACTCGATCACCGCGCCGAACTTCGCCTTCGACCTGACCGACGACGCCACCAGCGGCTATCTGCTGCGCACGCTGGTCGACACCACCGGCCAGATCTTCTCCTTCAAGGGCGACCGCGACATCCGGCTGGGCCGGGTCGATCTGACCGACAAGAGCGGCGTCCTCCCCAACAACGGGATGCCTTCGCTCGGCCAGACCTACAGCATCTTCAACGCCGAGACGACGAACGGCTCCATTCTGGATGATGGATCGAAGACCACGCTGGTCTTGGCCGGGTCGGTCAACCTGAAGGCCAGCAAGGCGATCGGCAGCGGCTCGGGCACCGAGTATCTGGACGTCGTCACCCCCGTCCTGAACGCCCGCGCGTCGGACGGCGGAATCTACATCACCCTGCCGACCTCGACGGGCGTCGACAACCAGAAGAACCTGATCACGCTGGGCAGCAGCTTCTTCAGCGCCGCCAACAACCCCATCGTGGTGACGGCGACCTGGGGCGACATCGCCTTCGGCTCTAATTTCTCGTCCAGCGCCAGCAGCGACATCACGGTAAAGGCGACCCACGGGTCGATCCTGAACCCGAACAGCGCCAGCGTGCGCGCCAGCGACACCGGCACGGTGACCCTCACCGCCGGGAAGGACATCGGCTCCGCGTCCAACGCCCTTGTGGTGCGGGGCGGCACGCTGGTCGCCAATGCCGGCGGCTCCCTGTGGCTCGGCCTGACGGGCGGGAACCCGGTCGCGCTGAACAGCCTGACGGCGGGCGGCGACATCAGCGTCACGCAGTCCAGCGGCACGATGACCGTCGGGACGGTCAACGCCAACAACGGCACCGGCACCGTCGAGCTGAAGGTTGGCAGCGGCAGCATCCAGGGCGACACCGACACCAGCACCCGCATTTCCGCGGGCAAGGTGATCCTGGACGCCAGCGGCAGCGTCGGCAGCGTGAACGCGCTGGATGTGGCGACGGCGAACCTGTCGATCAAAGCGGGCGGGTCCATCGGCATCGCCGGCACGATGGCGCTGACCGATCTCACCCTGACGCGCGGCTCCTACTCCGGCGGCACCATCGGGATCAACACGGTCAACGGACAGGTCTTCACCCTGTCGGACAGCTCGTCGCAGTCCACGATCCAGACCGTCACCAGCAGCACGGCGCTGAACTTCGCCTTCAATTCGTCGCGTGCGATCAAGGTCGGCACCGTCAACGTCGGAACGGGCGGCAGCGTCGCCATCGTCTCGTCCAGCGGCGTCACCAACACCGGCAACGGCAGCAAGATCACCGCCGGCAAGGTGTCGCTGGAGGCGGGGACCTCCTCCTCCATCGGTGATTCGACCCTCTACGGGGCCATCAGCCTCGACACCGGCGACCTGTCGGTGACCTCGGGACGCAACATCCACGTCGACAACAACGGGCGCGCCTTCAACAGCCTGGCGATCACCAGCACGAACAGCACCACCAACTCTTCGACCGCGAGCACCTTCTCCATCGGCAGCACCGGGTCCCAGATCTACTCGCTGGCCGACAGCGGCACGACGCACACGATCGACATCACGGGTGCGGGCAACAGCAACTTCAGCTTCACCGGCAAGAAGCACATCGTGGTTTCGGAGATCGTCGCCGGCGGCGGGTCGGTCAGCCTGACCACCGCCGGCGGCGGGGAGAACTCGACGATCACCATGGCGGGCGGCGGGACCATCGCGGCGTCCTCCGTCACCCTGTCGGCCAACGGCACCGGCACCAACGGCGGTTCCATCGGCACCAGCACGCGGGCGGTGAAGACCTCCGCCGCGTCGCTGACCCTGGTGAGCAACGGCGACCTCTATATCAACAACAGCAACGCCGCGCTGACCGCGCTGGACGTCACCGTCACGCACAAGACGTCGACCGCCGCGGGCACCTACCAGTTCAACGCCCTCGGCTCCAACCGCAGCTTCACGGTGACGGAGGCCAACGGCATCCAGACGCTGGCCCTGTCCACGCCGAGCAACGGCAGCATGAATCTGCGCTACAGCGTGGATCGCGGCATCGTGGCCGGCACCATCGACGCCGGCACCAGCTCCACCGGTTCGGTGACGCTGATCTCCACCGGGTCGGCGTCGGGCGCGTCCGGCGGCCCATCGATCAACGGGTCGGGCACGATCACGGCGGGCTCGGTCTCCCTGACCGCGACCGGCAGCAACGGCAACGTCGGCGGCACCAACCAGGTGCTGACCAGCACGCAGAAGCTGTCCATCGCGTCGGGCGGCAACGTGACGGTCAGCAACAACACGACCCTGACCGATCTGACGCTGGACTTCCGGCACAACAAGTCCGGCGGGGGCAGCAACACCTACTCCATCAGCTCGACCGGCCTGACCGCCTCCTTCAGCGATTCGTCGCTGCAGGAAGGTCTGACGGTGACGAACGTCACCCAGAGCGGGCTGAAGCTGAACATCAGCAACGACAAGGCCCTGCGGATCGCCAAGATCGACGTCGGGAACAGCGGCACTGTCGATCTGACCGCCAATTCCGGCACGTCCGCCATCAACGCCTCGAACAGCAGCGGCGCCGCGATCACCGCGGGCAGCCTGACGCTGAAGGCGACCAGCGTCGGCCATACCAACGGCAGCGGTTCCTACTTCACCACCCAGGTCGGCACCCTGTCGGCCAATCTGACGGGATCGCTGGCGCTCAGCAACACCGGCACCCTGACGCTGAAGGATGTGAAGGCCGGCTCTTCGGCGGACATCAAGGTGACCAACAACGGGTCGCTGCTGCAGACCGGAACCAAGCCGCTGAGCGCGGACAAGGTGACGCTGACGGTCGAAGGAGGCTCCATCGGGGCGTCCGGCACGCCGCTGCTGACCGAGACGCGGACCCTGGAGGTGACCGCCGGGCGCAACGTCTACCTGACGAACGGCGCCGACCTGCACGCCCTCAGCCTGGACGTCAGGCACGCCTCCTCCGGCGCGCAGAATGTCTACGACATCCGCTCGGAGGCGCTGACCTTCGCGCTGACCGACAGCAACACCGGCAGCCAGTACACCCTCGGCAGCGTCGTGGACGCGAGCGGCCTCGACTTCTCGTTCAAGAGCGACAACAGCGTCGCGCTCGGGACGATCAACGGCGGCCTCGCCCGCAATGTGACCATCGAGACCACCGGCACCAGCAAGGACATCCTCAGCAACGGCAGTTCGATGGTGACCGCCGGCACGGTCACCCTCACCGCGACCGGCGGCATCGGTCAGGCGGGATCGTCGTCCAACCACATCGCGACGATGGCCGACACGCTGGTTCTGACCACGGCGACAAACGCCTTCGTGGACAACGGCAAGGACCTGACCGCGCTGTCGCTGACCAGCTCGCGGACGACCGGCGCGGGCACCTACCAGATCACCGCGCCGCAGCTCGTCTTCACCATGACGGACGACGGCACCACCACGACGCTGTCCAATCTGACGGACGCCACCGGTCTCGCCTTCAAGCTGGACACCCAGCACGCGCTGTCCATCGGCACGCTCAACGTGCAGAACTGGGGCACCGTTGATCTGACCAGCGCAGGCGCCATCACGGGCGCCGCGTCGGCGAACGCGGGCAATCCGGCCAACCGCATCACCGCGGGCACCGCGACCCTGAGCAGCGGCGGTGCCATCGGCTCCTCCAGCAACAAGATCCGTCTGTCGGCGTCGTCCGCGACCTTCAACGTGAAGGGCGACCTCTACGTCGAATCCGACACCCGCATCGGCACGCTCAAGATCAAGAGCGCCTTGTCGACCATCAACGACCGCACCTACAATCTGACCTCGGTGAACACGGCGGGCGCGGCCATCGCGCTGAGCGGCATGGAGAGCAGCACCCAGGCGGTGCTGGCCTCGCTGACCGACGCCAGCGGCGTGCGCTTCACCTTCGACAGCCACCGCAAGCTGGTCGTCGGCGGCCTTGACGTCGGCAAGACCGGCACGATCGCCCTGATCGCCGATCCCGGCATCGTCGGGAACGGCCACTCGGTTCTCAAGATCAACGCCGGCGTCGCGAGCCTGACGTCCTCCTCCAACGTGGTCGGTGCGAACGGGGGTGAATTCATCAGCATCACCACCGGCAACCTGACGGTGAACGCCAACAACGGCGCCGTGATCAACCTGCACGGCTCGACGGTCATCGACTCCATGAGCCTGGCCGGTGCACTGACCCTGAACAATTCCACCGGCGACATCGCGCTCGGCTCGATCTCGATGTACGGCGCGAACGCATACATCAACAACCAGGGCGGCTCGATCCTCAGCGGCACGATCAGCGGCAGCAATCTGGTGAACCTGACGGCAACCGGGTCCATCGGCAACGTGACCGCCATCTCGACGCAGGCCAACTCCACCAGCACCACGCTGACCGCGAGCGCCGCCGGCAGCATCGCGGTGTCGGAGAGCAAGAGCCTGATCGCCCAGTCGGTGGTGAGCACCGGTGGCGGTGCGATCAAGCTGTCGACCGGCTCCTCGGGGGCCGGCCTCCTGACCGCCGGCACCATCACCACGACCGGGTCGGTGACGCTGACCAGCAACGATGGCAACATCCGCGCCAACAGCGGCAATCTGGTGACCGGCGGCAGCGTCGAGCTGTCCGCGATCATGGGCGGCATCGCCGACACGGGCTCCACGCTGAACGTCGCGACGACCGACCTGACGATCAAGACGCCCGGCACCTTCAACATTGCCGACACGCTCGACCTCGCCAAGCTGACCATCGACCGCACGCCGTCCACCGGAACCGCCACCTCCGGCACGATGAGCCTGACGGCGACCAACCTGGTCTGGAACGTCACGGACAGCGGCGGCACCACCACCTTCACCACGCTGACCGACAGCACCGGCCTGGACTTCACCTTCAAGGCGCCGGGGGCCATCGCCATCGGTACGGTGAACACCGGGGCATCCAGCACGGTCAGCCTGACGGCGACGGGCGACAGCGCGACCGCCGGCAACATCACGGCGGTGAACAACAGCTCCACCATCACCGCGGGCTCCCTGAAGCTCGACGCCCAGAAGAAGACCAACGAGCAGGGCAACAGCAGCGCCATCGGCAGCAACGCCACGGCGCTGGGCATGAACGTGTCCAGCCTGACCGCCAGCAGCGGCACCGGCGGCCTGTTCGTGAAGAACGCGGCGGGGCTGAACCTCAGCTCCATCACCACGGGCGGCGCCCTGACGGTGATCGCGGCGGCCGGCGACCTGACCGTCTCCAACCTCTCCTACGACAGCAGCAAGGCGCTGACCCTGACGGCGACGGCCGGGCGGATCCTCAACGGCGGCTCCAGCCTGAGCCTCGGCACCGGCAGCGCCACGCTGACGGCGGGGGCCGGCATCGGCACGGCGGACTCGGCGTTCAAGGTCACGACGTCCAGCACCGGAGCGTTGACCACCAACGTCACGGGCGCGGGCGGCCTCTATCTGGACATCGCCGGATCGCTGACGGGTGGGCTGAGCGCCGCCGTCAACAACGGCCCGGTGGTGGTGACAGGCAGCGGCAACATCACCCTGACCAACGTCGCCATCGCCACCGACGCGGCGGGCAACAGCATCACCGTGACCTCGACCGGCGGCTCGATCACCGCCGGGACGGTGACGGCCGGCGCCAACAACGGCGCGGTCACGCTGAGCGCCACCGGCAACGGCGGCAAGATCCTGGCCGCCAACGGCGGCTCCGCGGTCACCGGCAAGACCGTCGCGCTGAACGGCGCCGGCGGCATCGGCACCTCCTCCGCCCGCGTCGGCGTGGGCGGCGCCCAGGTGCAGGTGAACGGCGGGTCGGGCGACATCTATCTGAGCACGACCGGCGCCACCGCGCTGGCCTACGCCGCGACGACCGGCGGCAAGATCGACGTGCTGGCCGGCGACCGCCTCCAGGTGGTCAGCGCCAGCACCGGCGGCGGGGCGATCGCCATCTCCTCCACCGCGGTGGACGCCGACATCATCGCCGGCAGCCTCAACGCCGGCAGCGGGGCGGTCACCCTCAGCTCCAGCGGGGGCGGGGTGTATGACGACGGCCTCGCCGAGACGCGGATCGTCGGCGGCTCGGTCTCGCTGACCGGCGGGAAGGGCATCGGTACCTCCAGCCGTTCGGTCCAGACCACCACCGGCAGCCTGACCCTGGCGAGCGCCAACGGCAGCGTCTATGTGACCGACGACACCGCCGCCGGTGTCACCGTCGCTTCGGCCACCGCTTCCAGCGGCTCGGTCACCATCGCGTCGGCCGGCACGATGACGGTCCAGGCGGTGTCGGCCAACAGCACCAGCGGAGCGGTCGCGCTGACCGCCGCCGGCTCCATCCTGGGCAGCGGCAACGGCACCCATGTGACCGGCCATTCGGCCAGCCTGACCGCCAACGGCGGCAGCATCGGCACGGTGACCGACGCCGCCACCGGCGCCGGCACGCCGATCAAGATGAACGTGTCCAGCCTGACCGGCCTGACCGCC
Organism: Azospirillum brasilense; assembly: GCF_005222205.1. Taxonomy (NCBI): domain Bacteria; kingdom Pseudomonadati; phylum Pseudomonadota; class Alphaproteobacteria; order Rhodospirillales; family Azospirillaceae; genus Azospirillum; species Azospirillum brasilense. The sequence goes on from NZ_CP032347.1 coordinate 92,363, forward strand.
ACCGGCTCCACGCCGGTCATCTCGGTCGACAACATCAACAGCGCCGCGCTGACGCTGGGCAACAACCTCATCACCCTCGGGTCGGGCGGCTCCGCCTACATCCGCACCGCGGGCAACCTGAACGCCAGCGCCGGCCTGTCGATGACCAGCGGCAACCTGCTGCTGCAGTCCGGCGGGGTGCTGACCCTGCCGACCGCTGCGATCAACCTCGGCGCGGGCGCGCTGACGCTGAAGGGCGCCACCGACGTGGTGGCCGCGGGCGGTTCGCCGCGGTCGCTGTCGATCACCGCGGGCTCGCTGATCTTCGCCAGCGGCTCCAACGGCGGCAACACCACCCTCAACACCACGGTCGGCAGCATCGACGCCAGCCTGACCGGCGCCGGCAAGAGCCTGAGCGTCAACAACACCGGAACGCTGACGTCGGCGACCCTCAGCGCCAACGGCACCCTCTTCGCCGTGAGCAGCACCGGCATGACGGCTACCTCGGTCACCGGCGTCGGCACGGTCAACCTGACCGTGGTGTCGGGCGACCTGTCGGTCGGCACGATCAACGCGGGGACGACCGGCACGATCAACCTGTCGGCGGCCGCCGGCAGCCTGCTGACCGGCAACGGCACGAGCCTGACCGGCGGCAAGCTGACCCTGCTTTCCGGAAACGGGATCGGGAGCAGCAGCGCCGCCTTCACCACCACCATCGCCAACACCTCTGCGATGGTGACCGGGACGGGCGGCATCTACCTGTCCGGCACCAGCTTCACCCTGGGCAATCTTTCCACGACCAACGGCGATATCTCGGTCACCGCCAGCGGCGCCATCAGCAACGACAACGCCACCATCGGCATCATCGCCGGCGGCAGCGGAAACATCTCCCTCGTCTCCACGGGCGGTGCGATTTCCCTGACCAAGGCGGTGAGCAGCACCGGTTCGGACGCCACACGGGCGAGCGTGACGATGCAGGCCGCCACCATCGCCCTGGCCAACGTCACCAGCACGGGCGCGCAGACCTATACCGGCGACACCACCCTTGGCGGCGCGCTGTCCGGCAAGTCGGTGACCGTCACCGGGAACCTGAGCGTGGCGGGCTTCAACCGCACGGTGATCGCGACCGGTGGCGACCTGTCGGTGAGCGGCACGCTGAACGGCGGCGGGTTCGGGGCGACCCTGAACGCGGCGCAGGGCGGTGTGACGCTGGGCGGCGCGGCCAGCAACCTGGCCTATCTGTCGGCCACCGCGGGAACCATCAGCCTGCGCGACGTGACGACGACGGGCGGACAGACCTACAACGGCGCGACCAGCCTCCAGGGCACCTACACCACCACCAACGGCGCCTTCATGGCGATCGGCGCGACGACGCTGGCGGGCAACACCACGGTGAGCACCGGCAGCGGAAACGTGCTGTTCAGCGGCACGGTGAACGGGGCCAACTCGCTCGTGATCACCAGCAGCGGCGCGACCCAGTTCACCGGCGCGGTGGGCGGCACGACGGCGCTGTCGAGCCTGACCATCGACGCCGGCGGGACGGCCAGCGTGAAATCGGTGACGACCACCGGCGCCCAGATCTACAGCGGCACGGTGACGCTGGCCGGCACCTACACCACCGGTGCGGTCTTTGCGGCCATCGGCGCGGTGACGCTGGCCGGCAACACGACGGTGGACGGCACGTCGAGCGTCGTGTTCATGAACACCGTGGACGGCGCCTATGCCCTGACGGTCAACAACCAGGGCATGGCGCAGTTCAACGGCGCGGTGGGCGGCACGACGGCGCTCGCCAGCCTGACCACCAACGCGGGCGGCACCAGCAGCGTGAAATCGGTGACGACCACCGGCGCGCAGACCTACAACGACGCGGTGACGCTCGACGGCACCTACAGCACCGGCAGCGGCGCCTTCACCGCCAACGCGGCGACCACGCTGGCCGGGGCGACGACGGTGAACGGCGGTGCGGTTCTGTTCGCCGGCACGGTGGACGGCGCCCAGGCCCTGGTCATCAACAGCAAGGCTGCCACGCAGTTCACCGGCGCGGTGGGCGGCACGACGGCGCTTGCCAGCCTCACCACCGATGCCGGCGGCACGACGAGCCTGCGCAACGTGGTCACCACGGGTGCCCAGACCTACAACGACGCGGTGACGCTGAACGGGACCTACACCAGCGGTGGCGCCTTCACCGCCAACGGTGCGGCGACGCTGGCCGGCGACACCACGGTCAACGGCGGTGCGGCGGTTCTGTTCGCCGGCACGGTGGACGGTGCCCACGCCCTGGCGGTCAACAACAAGGGCGCGACGACGTTCAGTGGCACGGTGGGCGGCACGACGGCTCTGGCGAGCCTGACCACCGACGCCACCGGCACCAGCAGCCTGAAGTCGGTGACGACCACCGGCGCCCAGACCTACAGCGACGCGGTGACGCTGGACGGCACCTACACCGGCGGCACGGTCACGACCAACGCGGCGGCGACGCTGGCCGGGGCGACGACGGTGAACGCCGGGACGGCGACCTTCAACGGGATGGTGAACGGCGCCCAGGCGCTGACCATCGCCGGGACGGGCACGGCGCAGTTCAACGCGGCGGTGGGCGGCACGACGGCGCTCGCCAGCCTGACCACCAACACGGGGGCCACGGTCGGCCTCCTGGACGTCACCACCACGGGCGCCCAGACCCACGGTGCCGCCACGACGCTGAACGGCACCTACACCAGCGGCGGTGCCTTCACCGCCAACGGTGCGGTGATCCTGGCCGGCGACACCACGGTCACCGGCGGGACGAGTGTGCTGTTCGCCGGCACGGTGAACGGCGCCCATGCCCTGGCGGTGAACAACAAGGGCACGACCCAGTTCACCGGCACGGTGGGCGGCACGACGGCTCTGGCGAGCCTGACCACCGACGCCACCGGTACCACCAGCCTGCGCAACGTCACGACGACGGGCGCGCAGACCTACAACGATGCGGTGACGCTGAACGGCACCTACACCACCGGCGGTGCCTTCATCGCCAACGGTGCGGCGACTCTGGCTGGCGGCACGACGGTGAACGGCGGGACGAGTGTGCTGTTCGCCGGGACGGTGGACGGTGCCCAGGCCCTGGTCATCAACAGCAAGGCCTCCACCCAGTTTACCGGCGCGGTGGGCGGCATGACGGCGCTCGCCAGCCTGACCACCGACGCCACCGGCACGAGCAGCCTGCGCAACGTCACCACCACGGGCGCGCAGACCTACAACGACGCGGTGACGCTGAACGGCACCTACACCAGCGGTGGCGCCTTCACCGCCAGCGGTGCGGCAACGCTGGCCGGCGACACGACGGTCAACGGCGGGTCGGCGGTTCTGTTCGCCGGCACGGTGGACGGCGCCCACGCCCTGGCGGTCAACAGCAAGGGCGCCACGCAGTTCACCGGCACGGTGGGCGGCACGACGGCGCTGGCGAGCCTGACCACCGACGCCGGCGGGACGACGAGCCTGCGCAACGTGGTCACCACGGGCGTGCAGACCTATAACGACGCGGTCACCCTGAACGGTCTCTACAGCGCCGGCGGCGCCTTCTCCGCCAATGGCGCGACGACGTTGGCCGGGACAACGACGGTGTATGGCGGGTCGGGCATTCTCTTCGGCAGCACGGTGGACGGTGCTTACGCCCTGGCGGTCAACAACAAGGGCACGACGGCGTTCAACGGCGCGGTGGGCGGCACGACGGCTCTGGCGAGCCTGACCACCGACAGCGGGAGCGCCAGCCTGAAGTCGGTGACGACCAGCGGCGCGCAGACCTACAACAACGCGGTGACGCTGGACGGCACCTACACGGGCGGCACCTTCACCACCAACGCGGCGGCGACGCTGGCCGGGGCGACGACGGTGAACGCCGGGACGGCCACCTTCAACAGCCTGGTGAACGGCGCCCAGTCGCTGACCATCGCCGGGACGGGCACGGCGCAGTTCAACGCGGCGGTGGGCGGCACGACGGCGCTGGCTAGCCTGACCACCAACGCCGGCGCCACGGTCAGCCTCCTCAACGTCTTCACCACGGGCGCCCAGACCCACGGCGCCACCACGACGCTCAACGGCACCTACAGCACGGTCAACAGCCCGATCACCTTCAACGGTGCGACGACTCTGGCCGGGGCGACGACGGTGGACGCGGGCTACGGCACGATCACTTTCAACGGGACGGTCAACGGCGCCCAGGCGCTGACGGCGACCTCGACCGGGGCGATGGTGTTCAACGCGGCGGTGGGCGGCACGACGGCGCTGGCCAGCCTGACCACCGGCACGGGCTACTCCAGCCTCGTCAACGTGACCACGGCGGGCGACCAGAGCTACGGCGGGGAAACCAGCCTGATGGGCAGCTACGCCACCGGCAACGGCGCCTTCACCGTCGCCGGCCCGGCAACACTGGCGGGGGCCGTCACGGTCGACGCCGGCAGCGGCGCGGCGACCTTCAACGGGACGGTCAACGGCGCCCAGGCGCTGACCATCGCCGGGACGGGCACGGCACAGTTCAACGCGGCGGTGGGCGGCACGACGGCGCTTGCCAGCCTGACCACCAACGCGGGCGTCGCGGCCAGCTTCCTGGACGTCACCACCACGGGCGCCCAGACCCACGGCGCCGCGACGACGCTCAACGGCACCTACAGCTCGGTCAACAGCCCGATCACCTTCAACGGTGCGACGACTCTGGCCGGGGCGACGACGGTGGACGCGGGCTACGGCACGATCACCTTCAACGGGACGGTCAACGGCGCCCAGGCGCTGACGGCGACCTCGACCGGGGCGATGGTGTTCAACGCGGCGGTGGGCGGCACGACGGCGCTGGCCAGCCTGACCACCGGCACGGGCTACACCAGCCTCGTCAACGTGACCACGGCGGGCGACCAGAGCTACGGCGGGGAAACCAGCCTGATGGGCAGCTACGCCACCGGCAACGGCGCCTTCACCGTCGCCGGCCCGGCAACACTGGCGGGGGCCGTCACGGTCGACGCCGGCAACGGCGCGGCGACCTTCAACGGGACGGTGAACGGCGCCCAGGCGCTGACGGTCAACAGCAGCGGCGCCACCCGGTTCAACGCGGCGGTGGGCGGCACGACGGCGCTCGCCAGCCTGACCACCGACGCCGATGGCACCACCAGCCTCACGTCGGTGACGACCAGCGGCGCCCAGACCTACAACGACGCGGTGACCCTGGACGGCGCCTATCAGGCCGGCACGGTCTTCACGGCGGCTGAGGCGGTGACGCTGGGCGGCGACAGCCGGATCACCGGGACCGGCGGCATCGTCCTGGCGTCCACCCTCGACGGCGGGCGGGCGCTGACGCTGACCAGCGGCACCGGCGACATCCTGCTCGGCGGCGCGGTCGGCGGCACCAGCCGTCTGGGGGCGCTGACGATCAACGGCGGCGGCACCACCACCGTCGCCGGCGCGGTCAAGGCGGCCTCGCTGGCCACCGACCCCACCGGGATCACCATCCTGAACGGCGGCAGCGTGGACACCACCGGGGCGCAGAGCTACGCCGACGCGGTGACGCTGGGGGCCGACACGGTCCTGACCGGCACCCAGGTGTCGCTGTCCGGCGGCATCGACGCGGCGGAAGCGGGCCGTCAGGGCCTGACCATCGCCGGCAACGCGGCGCTCGCCGGCACCCTCGGCACCCGGCAGGCTCTGGCCGCGCTGACGGTCGGCGGCGAGACGCTGATGACCGGCGCCACGGCGGTCACCAGCGGGGCGCAGACCTACGGCGGCGCCGTCCGTCTGGCCGGCACCGGGTCGACCCTGACCGGCACCGGCATCACCGTCGCCGGGACGCTGGACGGCGGTCAGGCGCTGACCGTCACCAGCGGGACCGGCGACGCCGTGTTCGCCGGTACGGTCGGCGGAACGGAGCGGCTGGGCGCCCTGACGGTGAACAGCGCCGGCCAGACCCGCTTCGCCCAGTCGGTCCGCGCGGCCTCGGTCGTCACCGACGCGGCGGGCACGCTGGCCCTGGACGGCGGCTCCGTCGACACCACCGGGGTTCAGACCTACGGCGAGCGCGCCGTGCTCGGTGCCGACACCCGCCTGACCGGCAGCACGGTCGTGCTGGCCGGTGGGCTTGACGCCGCCACCCGCGGCGGGCAGGGGCTGACCATCGCCGGCGACGCCGTCGTCAACGGCGCGATCGGCGGCGCCCAGGCGCTGAGCCGCCTGTCGGTGACCGGCACCGCCGCCCTCAACGGCGGCGCGGTGACCACCGTGGCGGAGCAGAGCTACGAGGGCGCGGTGACGCTGGGGAGCGACACCGTCCTGACGGGCGGAACCGTCTCCCTGCGGAACGGCGGCAACGCCGCCAACGCCGGGGTGCAGGGACTGACGGTCAACGGCGACGCCGTCCTGGCCGGGGTCTTCGGCGAAACCGGCGCCCTGCGGCAGATCGCCGTCAGCGGTGGTACCCGCCTGGACGGCGCCACCGTCACCGCCACCGGGGCGCAGCGCTTCGGCGGCGCCCTGACGGTGGCCGGCGCCAGCGCGCTGACCAGCACCGGCGGCGACCTCGTGTTCGGCGGGGCCGTCGACAGCGCCAACCGTTCGGCGCTGTCGCTGAACGGGGCGTCCATCCGGGCGGCGGGCGACATCGGCGCGTCGGGCCTGATGGGCGACGTCACGGTGCGCACCTCGGGCGGCGTCTTCTACGACGGCGCGGTGACCGTGCGCTCGCTGACCCAGACGACGGGTGGGGAGAGCCGCTTCGCCAAGGCGTTGACCGCTACCGGGACGGACGGCCTCCGCCTGACCGGCGCCGGCTTCACCTTCGGCGCGGCGGTGAACAGCGCGGGCTCGCTGGCCCTGGTCACGACGGACGCGGCGGGGGCGGTGACCTTTGGTCGCGATGCCACGGTTGTCACGGAGGGAGGCTTTACCCAATCCGGTGGATCGGGCATTGTTTTGCCGGCCAGCATTACGGCCAAGACCGGCCCGATCACGCTGGGCGCCGTGGCGTCCCTGCCGGACGGCCAGGCGTCCATCGCGGCGGGCGGCCCCATCACCATGGCGGGGCTCCAGGGCAAGGCCACCATGCTGACCATGGCGTCCGACGGCGGGGCGCTGCTCATCGGACAGGAGACCGGGACCGCCTTGCAGAAGATCGACGTGCTGAGCCTGACCGTCCCCAAGGCCGGGTCCGCCCGGATGTTCGGCACCGTGGCCGGCAAGACGGACGCTCTGGCTGCCAGCGCGATCGACAGCCCGCTGCGGGCCGCCCCGTACTTCATCAACAACACCCCCTGGGGTCCGACGGAGCAGGTCAGCCGGGTCGCCGCCACCGTGGTGGTGGTGGTCCCGGTTCCCAGCACCCCCGGCGTCACCAGCCTGTTCACCGGCACGGTGACCCGCGCCGGCCTCACGCCGGACGCCTTGGCTGCCTACGCCGCGCCGCAGGTTCTCACCCTGGCCGGCACGGCCCCGACCCTGACCGGTGCGGGGACCCAGCCGGAGGTCCTGACCACCGGCGCCGGAACCACCCCGTCCACCACCCGCGCCGGCGCGCAGCCGGAGGTTCTGACCACCGGCCCCGCGCCGTCGGTCACCGGCAACCAGCAAACGGAGGAGGAGGAGGAGCGCTGAGGCGCGCCTTTCCCCGCGGCAGACTTTTACCCTTTGGATAGTGAACGATGACCAACCCGACCCTGCCCCTGTTCTACAAGAGCCCCCGCCCGCTGGTGGCCGCCCGCGACGCCGATCTGTCGCTGCGGACCGAGCCGAACTTCGCCTTCGCGGCCGCCACCAACTCGGTGCCGCTGATGGCGGTGGAGTTCCCCGCGGCCTGCAAGCAGTTCCCGATCCTGTTCTCGGAGGGCCCGACGGCCCAGCCGGTGGCGCTGCTCGGCCTGCGCTCCGGGGAGAACCTGTTCGTCGACGCGAACGGCGCGTGGGAGGAGGGGGCCTACATCCCCGCCTATGTCCGCCGCTACCCGTTCATCTTCCTGGAGAGCGAGGACAAGTCCCAGCTCACCCTGTGCATCGACGAGGCGGCGGACTCCGTCGTCCCCGGCCGGGACAACCCCTTCTTCGTCGACGGGCAGCCCTCCGCCCTGACCAACAACGCCCTGGAATTCGTCAAGGAAGTCCAGGCCCAGAGCGCCTACACCACGCAGTTCGTCGAGGCGGTGACCGCCGCCGGCCTGATGTCGGAGAAGCGCGCCGACATCACCCTGAACAACGGCGAGCGGCTGAGCCTCGCCGGCTTCAACGTGATCGACGAGGCGGCCTTCAACCAGCTTCCCGCCGAGACGCTGGTGGAGTGGCGTGACCGCGGCTGGCTGGGGCTGGTCTACGCCCACCTGATCTCGGTCAGCAGCTGGTCGGGTCTGGTCGACCGCCTCGCCCTGCGCGGCTGATCCGGTCCAGTCTGCCGGAAACGGAAAGGGCGGCGCCACCCTGGCGCCGCCCTTTTTCGTTGCGGACCGGCGATCAGAACCCCTTTTCGATCTTGAAGACGTCCGGCTCGTTCGGCTTCTCGATGTAGGAGAGCTGGAGCGAAGGCGGCAGGGCGGGGGTGTCGTCCGAAGGCTTCGGCGGGACCGCGAGGGTCAGCAGACTCATGCGCCCCTGGCTGTCGGTGCCGCGGAAGACCACCACCTGCGACCCGTCGCCGACCGGCGCGTTGAGCAGCATACCTTCCTGCCGGTAGCCCTGCGCCACGAAGTAGTTGCGCAGCGCGTTCGCCGCGCCGACGAGCGCGTTCGGGTCGACCTTCGGATTCACCGCGCCGCCCCACAGGATGTTCACCTGGAACAGCTTCTGCGTCGAATGGCCGAGGATGTAGGCGACGACCGCCGGGCCGGCGCCGGTCTGCAGGTCATCGACCTTCACGATCAGGCTGGTGGTCCGCTCCGTCGCGTTGGTCTCGCGGCGGATGTCCTTGCCTTCGATCTTGAAGTCCTTGGTGATGGCCTTCGCGACCTCGTCACCGGTCATGCCGAAGCGCGCGGAGCGGAAGCCGGTGACCTTGGCGGCGGGGGCCGTCTCGGCCGCAGCGTTGGGCGTGGTGGCTTGGGCGGGCTGGGCGGCGGGAGCAGGGGCGGCGGGAGCGGGGCTGCGATCGGTGGTTGCGGCCTGGGCGGCGCCCGCCAGGGTTCCGGCCAGAGCGAGGGCGGCAAGGGTCAGCCCCAGGGCCGGTCGGTGAAACGGCATAATGGAAACTCCACAAGACATCGAAGCCATTCGGTCGGCGGATCAAGCCAATCGCCGCCGTTCGCCTCTCTTCCGGATGAGGCGGCGCGACAATTGCCGTTACTTCGAACGAGAGTTTAGCAAAATCCGACTGGGCTTCGGGGTGAATTGTGATTGATCCCTCATGTCCTTTTTCCGACGCGGAACGCGTCGGCGAAATTCTGGACCTTGTCCGACGACACGGAGAGCAGCGCCTTCGTGACCGCCGCCGGGCGCCGCGCCTGCGCGGAGGCGATCTCCCCGACAAGACGCTCCAGGGCCGGGGTCGCGCTACGGTAGCGGATGCGATGGTTCCCGTCCGTTTCGATCAATCGAGCCTGATGAAGATTCGCCAAGACTTCCTGGAGGATGAGCGTGCTGCCGCGTGATTCGCGAATGAGTTCCTCCGAATTCCACGCCCGATCCGCATCACGCCGTAAAATCAGCAGGATCTCCAGGGTCCACACCGTCTTGATCGAATGCTGAAGAAAGATCAGGGCATCGTCCGAAAGCACGCCGCCAGTCCATTGTCTGTTCCAGTTCCCCGCGGGTCCCGATCATCCGGGAAGGCTCGACGATTTGAGCCGTACGTCGGGGCGGAGTGTGCACAGGATGCCCCCCGCCGTCCAGTCCCGCGCCCCTCTTCGCGGGGGCGCATCCGGCCCGATTCCAGACATCTTTCGGGGTATGGCGGTGCTCACTGGGTGAATTGACAACGCTAGGCCAGCTTGAATCCGCCCTTCGGGGTAATCCGAAGGAAAAATCGTCGTGCGTCGCGCTTCGGCAATGCCGAGCGGGCGCAATCGTGACAGTTTAGGCCGCAATTCCGATCGGCTATGGCCCGTGCATGACTGGTTTCGACACCCGCCCCGTCTTCTTCATCATCGGCGCGCTGCTCAGCGTCCTGGCCGTTGCGATGCTGCTCCCGATGACCGTCGATCTGGCGACGGGCAATCCGGACTGGATGGTCTTCGCCATCGCCTTCGCCCTGACGCTGTTCTTCGGCGTCCAGTTCATGCTGGCCAACCGCATGGACCGGATCGCGCTCAACCTCCGGCAGGCCTTCCTGCTGACCGCCCTGTCCTGGGTGGTCATCTGCGCCTTCGCCGCCGTGCCCTTCATGGTGTCGCAGATCGACCTGTCGGCGGCCGACGCCTATTTCGAGGCGATGTCGTCGCTGACCGCCACCGGGGCCACGGTGATCTCCGGGCTGGACGGGCTGGCGCCGGGGCTGCTGCTGTGGCGGTCATTGCTGCAATGGCTGGGCGGCATCGGCATCATCGGCATGGCCATCGCCATCCTGCCCTTCCTTCAGGTCGGCGGCATGCAGCTGTTCCGCTCGGAATCCTCCGACCGGTCGGACAAGGTGACGCCGCGGGTCAGCGACCTCGTCATCGCGGTGGGCTGGATTTATCTGTGCCTGACCGCCGTCTGCGCGGTGATGCTCGCCTATGCCGGGATGTCGTGGTTCGACGCCATCAATCACGCGATGACCGCCGTGTCCACCGGCGGCTTCTCCACCCGCGACGCGTCCATCGCGAGTTGGAACAGCCCGGCCATCGAGTGGGTCCTGGTGGTCTTCATGGTGCTGGGCGGTATGCCCTTCGTCCGTTTCATCAGCCTTGCCCAGGGGCGGGCGGCCAGCTTCTGGGCGGACACGCAGATCCGCTGGTACCTCGGCTTCCTCGCGGCGGTGTCCTTCGGCTTGTCGGTCTGGCTGACGCTGACTCGGGGCATGCCGTGGGACGACGCCATCCGCGTGACCACCTTCAGCGTCGTCTCGGTGGTCACCACCACGGGCTACGCCTCCATCGACTATGAGCGATGGGGCCCGTTGGCGTCGGTGGCTTTCTTCATCCTGACCTTCGTCGGCGGCTGCACCGGATCGACCTCGGGCGGGCTGAAAATCTTCCGGTTCGAGATCCTGTTCATCGTTCTGCGCGCGCTCCAGCGCCGCCTCTACAGCCCCAATCTGGTGATCCCGCTCAACTACAACGGCAAGCCGGTCAGCGCCGACGTGATGATCTCGGTGATGGGTTTCGGCTTCGTCTATCTGATGTCGGTGTTCGTCCTGGCCTTCGTCCTGGCCTTCCTTGGGGTGGACGTGGTGTCCGCGCTGTCAGGGGCGGCGACGGCGGTCAGCAACGTCGGCCCCGGCCTCGGCCCCACCATCGGACCTTCCGGGAATTTTGCCACATTGCCGGACGGAGCCAAATGGGCGCTGGCCGCCGGCATGCTGCTGGGGCGGCTGGAGTTCTTCACCATCCTGGTCGTGCTTAGTCCGTCCTTCTGGCGGCGGTGAGGGGGCCGGGGGGCTTCTCCTCCCGCTCGCGCTCCTGCGGGTCGCGGCTGGCCGCCGACACCAGATGGACCAGCGCGGCGCCGAGCGCGATCACCCCGACCGCCACCGACGCCCGCAGGAAGCGGGAAGCGTCGCCGTGCAGGGTGAAATGCCACCACAGCTCGTCGCTGAAGGCGATGTGCTTGTAGGAGAACAGGCCCAGCCAGAAGGCGCTGGCCAGCGCCACGCCGGTCGCGATGAACCAGCTCGGCGTCAGGGGGTTGCGCAGGATGTTGCCGCGGCGGTGGAATTCCTTGCGGGCGGGCAGCAGGGCCAGGAAGATCAGCCCCGGCACGATGGCTTCGGGCCAATCGCCGCCCTTCAGCAGGGCGGAGGCGCAGCCGGTCGCCAGCAGCACCAGCGACAGCACCCAGGCGGCGTGCAGCCGCCGCTGCACCGCGTGGGCCAGCAGAATCAGCAGCACCCCGGCGACGCTGCCGGTGAAGTGCGACATCTCCACCAGCGGCAGCGCCGTGGCGTCGAAGGGGGCGGGCAGCGTCTCCTCCGGCGTGGCGCGCGAGAACAGCAGGAAGGCCCCGGTGATGAAGATGCAGGCGGCCAGCACCAGCGGCACCGCCGGGCTGACGGCGGCGGAGATGCCCCGCGACAGGCCGCCGATGCGGCGCCGGGCCTGGAAGGCCTCCACCCCGCCGAACATCAGCCCGGCGATCACCAGCGGCGCCAGATAGTAGATCAGCCGGAAGACCAGAAGCCCCGCCATCACGTCGTTGCCGGGCATGGCCGGGGTCAGGCTGACCAGGACGATGGCATCGAACACCCCCAGCCCGCCCGGCACATGGCTGATGATGCCGGCGACCAGCGCGAGCCCGAAGGCGACCAGGACGTCGGCGTAGCTCACCGCGTCGCTCGGCGGCAGGCAGAGATAGAGGACCAGCGCCGCCAATGACAGGTCGCAGAGCCCCAGCAGGAGCTGGCGAACCGCGATGAATGGGCGGGGAAAGGCGATGGCGTGTCCGAACACCCGCAGCGGCCGGCGCAGCCAGAAGCCGCCCACCGCGTAGGCCGCCAGGACCGCCAGCGCCGCCAGCCCCAGCAGGACGGCGCTTCCCGGCGGGACGTGCAGCGCCTTCAGGGCGGTGGGGTCGATCAGCATGACCACCGGCATCACCGTCGCCAGCCCGAGCATGAAGGTGGTGACGACGAACAGCGTCACCTGCGCCACCTCCACCCCGCCCAGCCCGTGCGGCGCGTAGAGGCGGTAGCGCACGGTCGCCCCGATGATGCTGGCGAAGCCCAGGCTGTGGCTGAAGGCGTAGCTGGTGAAGGCGGTGAAGGCCACCCAGCGGTAGGGCAGGGGCCGCCGCAGGTGGCGCAGGGCCAGCAGGTCGTAGAGCGTCAGCAGCCAGTAGCTGACCGCCGCCGCCGCCGAGGCGGCGAGAAGCTGCACGCCGGTGATGCGGCTCAGCGCCTGCCGGATGTCGGCGACGCTGTACTGCTCCAGCCAGCGGTTCAGGATGACCAGCGCCCCGGCCAGCAGGGCCAGGATCAGCACCCCCGTGCCGTAGCGCAGGAGCCGCTGGGTCCAGGTCGGGGGGCTTTCGGTATGGGCCATGGCTGACAGGATCGTTCCGGGCGCCTAGGATGACGGGGCTTCGGACAAGAACAACACCGCGCAACGAAAAAGCGCATGGCCGGGCGTGGCTCTTCGGGAGGCAACGGATGCATCTTGTGCTTTATCTCGCCACCGGCCTGTCGGGGACCAACACGCTGATCCTGCTGCTCGCCTATCTCTGGGACAGCTCGGTGACGCTGTTCGGCGGCGCCACGGGCTACGGGCTGCGGCCGGACGGCGTGTCCTTCACCCTGTCGCTCGTCACCACGGTGCTGCTGGCCTGGTACGCGCTGGTCCTGCGGCGGCGTCTCCGCGCGGATCGCAAAGGCGGCGCCCGCCCGGAATAGCCGGACGCCGCGCCTTGGGCCGGAAGCATGAGCGCGGCATTTTTTTGGAAACTCCGGCCGGGTTGATCCGTTGTGTGGGCCACGTCGCCGCGCCTCGGATTCGGGTGCGCTGCCCGGACCCGGAGAAAGACATGCACGGGATCAACAAAACCGTCTCCTTCACCGCAGGGGGTCTGATTCTCCTGTTCGTCCTTCTCGCCAGCGTCTTCACCGAACCGTTCGGGGAGCGGATTTCCGCTCTTCAATCGGCCATTGTCGGCAACTTCGGCTGGTTCTACATTCTGTCCGTCGCGGGCTTCCTTTTGTTCGCTTTTTGGTTGTTCTTCAGCCCCTACGGGTCGATCAAGCTCGGCAAGGACGATGACGAGCCGGAATTCAGCTACCTGACCTGGTTCGCCATGCTGTTCAGCGCCGGCATGGGAATCGGCCTGCTGTTCTACGGCGTGGCGGAGCCGGTGCTGCATTTCGCCAACCCGCGGGTCGGGGAGGGGGGAACCCCCGACGCGGCGCGGGAGGCGATGAATCTGGCCTTCCTGCATTGGGGGCTGCACGCCTGGGGCATCTACATCACGGTCGGCCTGTCGCTGGGCTATTTCGCCTACCGGCACGACCTGCCCCTGACCATCCGGTCGGCGCTCTACCCGCTGCTGGGCGACCGGCTGAGCGGCTGGCCCGGCCATCTGGTGGACATCGTGGCGATCGTCGGTACGCTGTTTGGCATCGCCACCTCGCTCGGGCTGGGGGTCATGCAGATCAACGCCGGGCTCGACTATCTCGGGCTGCTCAGCGTCGGAACGGTGCAGCAGATGGTGCTGATCGCCGTCATCACCGCGGTCGCCACCGTATCGGCGGTCAGCGGCGTCGGCAAGGGCATCCGCCGGCTCAGCGAGCTGAACATGCTGGCGGGGTTGCTGCTCCTGCTCTTCGTCTTCCTGCTGGGCCCGTCGGTGTTCCTGCTGTCGACGCTGGTGGAGAGCATCGGGCGCTATTTGTGGACGCTGCCCTACACCAGCTTCCGCACGCTGCCCTACACCGGGGCGGAGTGGCAGGCGAGCTGGACGATGTTCTACTGGGGCTGGTGGATTTCCTGGGCGCCCTTCGTCGGGATGTTCATCGCGCGGGTGTCGCGCGGCCGCACGATCCGCGAATTCATCGGCGGCGTGCTGTTCGCCCCGGTGGCGCTGACCTTCGTCTGGTTCACCGTGTTCGGCGAGACGGCGATCCATATGGAGATGTTCGAAGGCGGCGGCATGGCGGCGGCGGTCCAGGAGAGCGTGCCGACGGCCCTCTTCGTCATGCTGGACCGCCTGCCGCTCAGCGTGATCACCTCGGCCCTGGCGACGCTGATCGTCGTCACCTTCTTCGTCACCTCCGCCGACTCCGGCGCTCTGGTGATCGACATCATCGGGTCCGGCGGCAACCAGGATCCGCCCATCGCCACGCGCATCTTCTGGGCGGTGCTGTCGGGCGTGGTGGCGGCGGTGCTGCTCCTCGTCGGGGGGTTGCAGGCGCTTCAGACGGCGGCGGTGACGACGGCGCTGCCCTTCGCGGTGGTTATGGTGCTGATGTGCGTCGGGCTGGTGACCAGCCTGCGGGCGGAGCGCCGGACGGGGCCTGACCGGCGGGTCGCGCGGGTCGCCACCGCGTCGGAGGGCGGCGCCCCGGTGCAGCCGGCGGGCGACGGCGACTGGCGCCAGCAGCTGGCCGCCGTGATCGGGCGCAAGGGGGCCATTGCTGCGGCGGCCCCGCCCGGCGCCGCCGGGGCGCGGCGCGAGGTCGCCCGCTTCATCGCCGACACGGTCGAGCCCGCCTTCCGCGACATTGCGGCGGAGCTGGAACGCCTCGGCCGCCGGGCGGTCATCGAGGTCGGCCCCTTCAACGCCGGGCTGTCCGTCCTGCGCGACGGGGAGGAGGAGTTCAGCTACGACATCCGCGCGCGGGCCTATCACCCGCTGACCTTCGCCTTCACCGATCTGAAGGAGGCCGATGAACGGTGGCAGATGCGCGTCGAGGTGATCCTGCGCGGCGGTTTGCACAAACAATTGTTGCCGGCTCTCGCCGGGCGGGAAGCAATCGTCCGCGACTTCGTGCAGGAGTATGGAAAGTGGCGGGGGTGGTGAAAGAGCGCGGCCTCTTGCGGTAGCAGGAGAAGATTGCCTCGAATTATGCTAGAAAGCCGTCCGGTGCTTTCTTCGTGCCGAGGCGGCGGCGACCACCATGGGTCATCAGGCGGATCAGAACCAGTCCGGGATCGGCGTCCCCGGCGGGGAGGCGTGCGCGTCGGCGGACCGCCCGATGACGGCTTCGATGACGGCCGCAATGACCGCCCCAATGACCGCCCCAATGACCGTTGCCGATCTTCCCCGGCTCGACGGGCTGTGGGCGCCGGTCTGGTTGCAGGAGGGCGAACGCGGGCGGATGGTCTGGGGCAACCGCGCCGCCCTGGAGCTGTGGAACGCCGCGTCGCTCGCCGATTTCCAGGCCCGCGAGTTCGGCCGCCAGCCGGAGGGGGCGCCGCAGGCCGAGGGGGAAGCGGTGACGGGACGCTGGACCTTCTACCCCAAGGGGCGTCCGGTCACCGCCTGGGTGCGGCGCAGCGGCATGGCGCTGCCGGACGGACGCCTGGGCATCCTGCACGAGGCGCAACTCGCCGCCCCGATGGCCGATCCGGACCATGGCGGCACCGACACCGAGGCGCTCGACCGCGAGCGCGCCATGCTGCAAAGCCTGATCGACTCGATGCCGGACATCGTCTTCTTCAAGGACGTGAACGGCACCTACCTCAAGGTCAACCGGGCGATGCTCGACTATGCGGGGCGCCCGCCGCTGGGGCTGACCGACCACCGGCTGTTCGACGCGGAGACGGCGGCGCGGCGGCGGCGGACCGACCAGATCGCCATGCAGAAGGGCTTCTCGCGCAGCGAGGAGTGGTTCGTCCATCCCGACGGCCGCCGCGTGCTGATGGAGACCGCGAAGGCCGTCTGCCTCGACCGCAGCGGCAAGATGCTGGGCGTCGTCGGCATCGCCCGCGACATCACCGAGCGGCGGCAGACGGAAAAGCAGCTTCTGCGGCAGCACGCCCTGTTGCAGGGGATCATCGACACCATCCCCGACGCCGTCTTCTTCAAGGACCGGGACGGCGTGCTGCGCAAGGCCAACCGCGCCTTCGCCTCCTGGACCGGGCGTCCGCTGGAGCAGTTGATCGGGCTGGACAGCCACGAGATATGGCCTCATGAGATGGCCGACGGCATCCGCGCGGGCGACGCTTCGGTCTATGCCGAGGACCAGCCGCGGCGCAACGAGGAGAGCATCCCGCTGCCCGACGGCGGACGGATCTGGGTGGAGATCCTGAAGGCGCCGATTCGCGACGCCGGCAACGAGCTTCTCGGGCTGGTCGGAGTCGGGCGCGACATCACGCTGCGCAAGGCCGCCGAGGAGGATCTGCGGCGCAGCGAGGCGGAGAAGGACCATCTCGCCAACCACGACGCCCTGACCGGCCTGCCCAACCGCCGCCTCCTCTTCGACCGGCTGGACGTGGCGCTGGCCCGGTCGCGGCGGTCCGGGCGACCCTTGGCCCTGCTGTTCATCGACCTCGACGGCTTCAAGGCGGTCAACGACCGCATGGGGCACGATTGCGGGGACGAGGTGCTGCGCATCGCGGCGGCGCGCATTGCCGGTTGCCTGCGCCGCAGCGACACGGTGGCCCGCGTCGGCGGCGACGAGTTCACCATCGTGCTGGAGGATGTGACCTCCGCCGCGGATGCCGGGAGCGTGGCCGCCAAGATCGTGGAGGCGGTGGCGCAGCCCATCCCGGTGCAGGGGATGACCGCCGTGATCGGCGCCAGCGTCGGCATCGCCTTGTCCCCCGCCGACGGAGCGGACGCCCGCAGCCTGCTGGTGGCGGCGGACGGCGCGATGTACCGGGCCAAGCAGGCGGGCCGCGGCACCCACGTCTTCTACAGGGACGTTCGCCACGAGAATCCGGACTGAGAGAATCCGGACTGACCGGGTGCGGAATCCGCTTGCGCAGCCGGAACAAAAGAAGAACAATACCCGCCTGACCGGTTCTTGACGGGAGAGGATGGGATCATGTTCGTCTGCGTCGATGGTGACCGCACCACCCGCCTGCGCCAGTGGGCTTGGCTCGACATCGGTTCCGGGACGGGCCCCGGCGAACGCCGCCTCGTCGGCTGGAGCGTCACGGACGAGGCGTGGCTCGTCTCAGAACCGATCGGCGTGGTCGCCACCAGCCCGCTCGGCCGCCCGCCGGGCTGGGCGGTGACCGTCAATCACCGCCGTTATCTGCTCGAACAGCCCGGCCTGCCCCATGGGGACGAGCCGTTGGCCGCCATCGACTGCCTGCGGGCGAACGGCAGCCTCGACCCCACGGCCCCCATCAGCATCGTGCCCTGGCGCCCCGGCAAGTCCACCGCCGAACGCATCTTCGAGCGCCGGACGGCCTGATAGCGGCCCGACCGGGGGCCGATCGGGGCCCGACCAGGGAAAGACCCGCCGCTGCGTGACGGAACCGTCTTTTTCCCGTTGAAAGCCTTGTTTGAGGCGGGAAGAGGTCGTTCACCATGCAGCAGCGCTGGCCGCAGAGGTTGTGGATCGTCCGTCACGGGGAAAGCGCCGGCAACGTGGCGCGCGAGGCCGCCTACGCCGCCGGGCTGGGGCGGATCGACATCGCCGAACGCGACGTCGACGTGCCGCTGAGCCGCCAGGGGGAGCAGCAGTCCGCGGCGCTGGCGCGCTGGTTCGCCGCTCTGCCGCCGGAAGAGCGGCCCGACGTGGTGCTGACCTCCCCCTACAGGCGCGCCCGACGCACGGCGGAGATCATCCACGCCGGGGGCGGCCTGCCGGTCGAACCCACGGAGTTCGTGGTGGACGAGCGGCTGCGCGAGAAGGAATTCGGCATCCTCGACCGGCTGACCGCGCTCGGCATCGCGCAGGAGCATCCCGAGCAGGCGGAGTTCCGCCGCATCCTCGGCAAATTCTATTTCCGCCCGCCCGCCGGGGAGAGCTGGTGCGACGTGATCCTGCGGCTGCGCAGCGCGCTCGACACCATCAGCCTGCACCATGGCGGCCAGCGCGTGCTGGTGGTCAGCCATCAGGTCGTCGTGCTGTGCCTGCGCTACCTGCTGGAGGGCATGACGGAGGAGCAGATCCTCGCCATCGACCGCGAGGGCGACGTGGCGAACTGCGGGGTCACCGAATACGCCTTCGATCCCGACCAGGGGCACAGCGGGCGGATGCAGCTTCGCCGTTACAATTTCGTTGCCCCGCTGGAGGCCGCCGGAGCGCCGCTGACGGCCGAACCCGACGCCAACATGGCCGCCCGATGAGTGATGTTCCCATGAGCGACTCGATTCCGGTCACCCGCGACCTGCTGCGGTCCATGCCGCTTCCCCACCCCGGCGACGGCGCCGACAAGGACGGGCGGGGCCGGGTTCTGGTCATCGGCGGCAGTGTGGAGGTGCCGGGCGCCGTGCTGCTGGCCGGGACGGCGGCGCTGCGCGCCGGGGCGGGCAAGCTCCAGATGGCGACCTGCCGCAGCGTGGCCCCGCATCTCGGGCTCGCCGTGCCGGAGGCGCTGGTGCTCGGCCTGGGCGAGACGGCGGAGGGCGGCATCGCCCCCGACTGCGTGGAGATGCTGTGCGGGCGGGCGGTCCGCTGCACCGCGGTGCTGATTGGTCCCGGCATGATGGACAAGCGGGCGGTCGCCGACTTGACCGGCGCCCTGATCGCCGAGCTGGACGGGGAAGGCGGCCCCGTTCTGGTCATCGACGCCGAAGCGCTGATGGGCCTGGAGGACGCCAACGCGGCGCTGTGCCGCCGCGGCGGGCGGACGATCATCACGCCGCACGCCGGCGAAATGGCCGGGTTGTCCGGAATCAGCCGGGAGGAGGTGGAGGCCGACCCGCCCGCCGCCGCCCGCCGGGTCGCCGACCGTCACAAGGTGATCGTCGTGCTGAAGGGCGCCTGCACCCACATCGCCACGCCCGGCGGGCGGATGTGGTCGTACGACGGCGGCAACGTCGGCCTCGCCACCTCGGGGTCGGGCGACACGCTGGCCGGTGTTATTGCCGGGCTGGCCGCGCGGGGCGCCGACCCGGCTCAGGCGGCCATCTGGGGTGTCCATCTGCATGGCGAGGCGGGCAACCGTCTGGCCCGCCGCGGCCCGCTGGGCTTCCTGGCCCGCGAGCTGCTGGCCCAGGTGCCGGAGATCATGGCCGAACTGTCGGCCTGAGATCGCCGGTCTCAGAACACCAGTCTCAGAACACCAGTTTGGCGGCCTGATAGAGGATGACCCAGGGAGCGGCGATCAGCCCGCCCCACAGAGCAACCAGCGGCAGGCCGCGCAGCTTCTTCGCCGGGGCCGGAGCGGTGAGGGGGAGCGGGAAGGAAACGGTCTCGGTGGTGCCGACAGCGGGATTGTACTGGGACATGATGACCTGCCGATCTGTGTGTGAGGGCAGGATGCGCGCCGATCTCTTAACGACGATTAAAGTCGGGGGTAGCCGCTGCGCGGGATTACGGCGTACCGCCGCCGGGTGGCGATGCGCGTTCGAGGGTGAGATTTCGGAGAGTCCCGAGCTTCTTGACAAAGATTGCCAATCGTTCCGAAATGTCCTTCGGAAGAAGGAGGTGGTCCATGCCGACCATGAACATCAGCCTGCCCGAAGCGCTGGCCGCCTTCGTCGAGCGGGAGGTGGCAAGCGGCGGCTACGCGTCGCAGAGCGAAGTCGTCCGCGAGGCACTTCGTCTGCTTCATCGGGAAAAGGCGGTCGAGCTTGAGAAGCAGGAGATGCTCCGGCGCGCCATCCTGGTGGGCGTTGACGACTGGAAGAATGGCCGCCTGGACGACCGTCCCATTGCCGACATCCTGAACGACATCGAGAACTGACCCGTGGTCGCTTACCGCGTCACAGATGCGGCGAAGCGGGACTTTGCGATGGTCCTGCGGGAAAACAGGGAGCGATTCGGCGCGCAGCAGAGAGATATTTACAAGGCCTTGATCGCCAAGGCGGTCGAGATGGTTGCCGCAAACCCTGCCAGGGGCGGCTCCTGGGACCGTGGGCGCATTGTGCCGGACCTGCGTGCCTTCCACCTGGACCATGCCGCCGGCCGGCGCGGCGCTGCGGCCCACACGCTTTATTACGCCATGGATCAGCAGACCGGCGAGCCGCCGGTCGTCGTGATTCTTCGCCTATTGCATGAAAGGATGGAACCGGACCGCCGCATCCCGCAAGGATGAGGCCGGTCCGGTTCCCGACGTTCGCTCAGGTCACTTCGCCAGAGTCTTGTTGAGCCACAGGGCCAGCAACGTGCAGACCGCGCCCGACAGCAGATAGGCGCCGGCCGAGAACAGGCCGTAGTTGGCGGACAGCACCAGCGCCACCAGCGGCGCGAAGCCCGCCCCGAACAGCCAGGCGAGGTCCGAGGTGATGGCCGCGCCGGTGTAGCGGTAGCGCTGGGTGAAGCCCGACGTGACCACGCCCGACGACTGGCCGAAGGACAGGCCCAGGATCACGAAGCCGACGATCATGAAGACCAGTTCGCCCAGCGGCCCGCCGTTCAGCAGCAGGGGCGCCACGCCGCTGAACACCGCGATGGCCGCGGCGCAGCTTCCAAGCAGGGTGCGGCGGCCGATGCGGTCGGCGATCCAGCCGGAGGCGATGATCGCCCCAAGCCCGAAGAAGGCCCCGACCACCTCGATCAGCAGGAAGTCCGCAGGCGTGTCCTGCGTGTAGAGGAAGATCCAGGACAGCGGGAAGACGGTCACCATGTGGAACAGCGCGAAGCTGGCCAGCGGGGCGAAGGCGCCCAGCACGACGCGCATGCCCTCGTTGCGCAGCATCTCGGTCACCGGAACCGGCTGAAGCTCGCGGCTTTCGAACAGGTGGGTGTATTCCGGCGTCACCACGATGCGCAGCCGCGCGAACAGCGCCACCACGTTGATGGCGAAGGCCACGAAGAACGGATAGCGCCAGCCCCAGCTGAAGAAATCCTCCGCCGACAGGTTGCCGGCGAAATAGGCGAAGAGGGCGCTCGCCACGATCAGCCCGATGGGGGCGCCGAGCTGCGGAATCATCGCGTACCAGCCGCGGCGGTTCTCCGGCGCGTTCAGCGCCAGCAGCGAGGCGAGGCCGTCCCAGGCGCCGCCCAGCGCCAGACCCTGGCCGATGCGGGCCGCCGCCAGCAGCCAGATCGCCGCCGCGCCGATCTGCTCGTAGCCCGGCAGGAAGGCGATGGCGACCGTCGAGGTCCCCAGCAGGAACAAGGAGAGGGTCAGCTTGGCGCCGCGTCCGTGGGCGCGGTCGATCGCCATGAACAGCATGCTGCCCACCGGGCGGGCGACGAAGGCCAGCGCGAAAATCGCGAAGGACCACAGCGTTCCGGTCAGCGGGTCAAGATAGGGAAAGACCAGCTTCGGGAAGACGATCACCGAAGCGATGGCATAAACGAAAAAATCGAAGAATTCGGACGTCCGTCCGATGATGACGCCAATCGCGATTTCACCGGGATTCACCCGGTGGTCGCGGGCATTGACCAGCCTTGCGTCCCGTTCGGTCGCCGTGGTCGATGATCCCATGGTCCCCCCACCGTCTGGCAATTGCGTCAGAGGGAATTAAATAGGCACCGCAACGGCATTCTGCCACGCCCATGGGCGCATTGCTTTGATGTGCGTCAATGGCTGCGCGGAATCGCGGCGCATTGGACAAATTGTCCAATGTCCGACCCGGCCCGTGGGGGTTAGCTCTTCGCCCAAATCCAAAGCGAACCCCTGCTGACAGGTCCTGCCTTGACCCGTTTCCGCGCCTTGGCCCTCTTGCCGCTGATGGCGGTTTTGAGCGGCTGCAACCTTGTGGTGATGAGCCCGTCCGGCGACGTGGCGAGCCAACAGGCCAACCTCATCACCATTTCCACCCTCCTGATGCTTCTCATCATCATTCCGGTGATGGTGCTGACGGTGCTGTTCGCGTGGCGCTACCGCCAGTCGAATAGCACGGCCCAGTACGACCCGGACTGGGACCATTCGACGCAGCTCGAGCTGGTGATCTGGGCGGCCCCGCTGCTCATCATCATCTGCCTGGGCGCGCTCACCTGGATGGCGACCCACCTGCTCGACCCCTACCGCCCGCTCGACCGCATCGCCGCCGGGCGCCCGGTTCCGGCCGACACCAAGATGCTCGACGTCAACGTCGTGGCGCTCGACTGGAAGTGGCTGTTCATCTACCCGGAATACGGCATCGCCACGGTGAACGAGGTGGCCGCCCCGGTGGACCGGCCGATCCGCTTCAACATCACCTCCTCGACGGTGATGAACTCCTTCTACATCCCCGCGCTGGCCGGGCAGATCTACGCCATGGCCGGCATGGAGACGAAGCTGCACGCCGTCATCAACGAGCCGGGCAGCTACAAGGGCTTCTCCGCCAACTACAGCGGCGCCGGCTTCTCGCACATGCGCTTCACCTTCCACGGTCTGGCCGCCGACGGCTTCGACAAGTGGGTGGCGGACATCAAGGCGGGCGGCGGCAAGCTCGACCGCGACGGCTACCTCCAGCTTGAGCGTCCCAGCGAGAACGAGCCGGTGCGCCGCTACGGCGCCGTCGACTCGGGCCTGTTCAAGGCCATCGTCGGGATGTGCGTCGAGCCGGGCAAGATGTGCATGCACGACATGATGGCCATCGACGCCAAGGGCGGCCTCGGCCTCGCCGGCATCGACAACGTGATGCCGCTGATGCACGACAAGCTGTCCCGCCGCGGCACCGCCGTTCTCGGCCCGGTTCCGGTCTATGTGGCGGGCATCTGCTCGACCGAGGAACTGACCGGCCGCGCCGTCGAGTCGTCGCTGGGCGTGCTGAACGCTCCCGCCGACGAGTCTCCGATTTCCAGTCCGATTTCCGGCGCGGGTCTGCCGCGCTCCTCCATCACGCCGATCTCCGCGTCCGCCCCTGCGTTCGGGCCGCGGCTGACGGCCAATCCCTGAGCGGCCCACCGCCATGATCGACACATCGACCGTCGCCACCCACCCGCTCTTCGGGCGTCTGACCCTGGAGTCCTTCCCCTATCACGAGCCCATCGTGGTCGCGACCTTCGTCGCGGTCGTGCTGGGCGGCATCGCGCTCGTCGCGGCGCTGAGCTATTTCCGGCTGTGGGGCTATCTCTGGAAGGAGTGGTTCACCACCGTCGACCACAAGCGCATCGGCATCATGTACATGGTGCTGGGCCTGATCATGCTTCTGCGCGGCTTCGCCGACGCCATCATGATGCGCCTCCAGCAGGCCATCGCCTTCGGCGGCAGCGAGGGCTACCTCAACGCGCACCATTACGACCAGATCTTCACCGCCCACGGCGTCATCATGATCTTCTTCGTGGCGATGCCCTTCGTCACGGGCCTGATGAACTACGTGGTGCCGCTGCAGATCGGCGCCCGCGACGTGTCCTTCCCGTTCCTGAACAACTTCAGCTTCTGGATGACGGTGGGCGGTGCTGTGCTGATCATGGTCTCGCTGTTCGTTGGCGAGTTCGCGCGCACCGGCTGGCTGGCCTATCCGCCGCTGTCCAACATCGCCTACAGCCCTGAGACGGGTGTCGACTACTACATCTGGGCGTTGCAGATCGCCGGTGTCGGAACAACATTGTCCGGCATCAACCTGATCTGCACGATCGTCAAGATGCGCGCCCCCGGCATGACCATGATGAAGATGCCGGTCTTCACCTGGACGTCGCTCTGCACCAACGTGCTGATCGTCGCCTCCTTCCCGATCCTGACCGCCACGCTGGTCCTGCTGTCGCTGGACCGCTACGTCGGCACGAACTTCTTCACGAACGATCTCGGCGGCAGCCCGATGATGTACGTGAACCTGATCTGGATCTGGGGCCACCCGGAAGTCTACATCCTGATCCTGCCGGTCTTCGGCATCTTCTCCGAAGTCACCTCGACCTTCTCGGGCAAGAAGCTGTTTGGCTACACCTCCATGGTCTACGCGACGGTGGTCATCACGATCCTGTCCTACCTGGTGTGGCTGCACCACTTCTTCACCATGGGGTCGGGCGCCAGCGTGAACTCCTTCTTCGGCATCACGACGATGATCATCTCGATCCCGACGGGTGCGAAGATCTTCAACTGGCTGTTCACCATGTACCGCGGCCGCATCCGGTTCGAGCTGCCGATGATGTGGACCGTCGCCTTCATGCTGACCTTCGTGGTCGGCGGCATGACGGGCGTGCTGCTGGCCGTCCCGCCGGCGGACTTCGTCCTGCACAACAGCCTGTTCCTGATCGCCCATTTCCACAACGTCATCATCGGCGGCGTGCTGTTCGGCCTGTTCGCCGGCATCTACTACTGGTGGCCCAAGGCCTTCGGCTTCCGCCTCGATCCCTTCTGGGGCAAGGTGTCCTTCTGGTGCTGGGTGGTCGGCTTCTGGGTCGCCTTCATGCCGCTCTACGTCCTGGGCCTGATGGGCGTCACCCGCCGCCTGCGCGTGTTCGAGGACCCGTCGCTCCAGATCTGGTTCCAGATCGCCGCCGTGGGCGCCGTCCTGATCGCGGCGGGCATCGGTTCCTTCCTCGTCCAGATCGCCGTCAGCGTCTGGAAGCGCCGTGAGCTGGTCGACCGCACGGGCGACCCGTGGGACGGCCGCACCCTGGAATGGGCGACCTCCTCGCCGCCGCCGGACTACAACTTCGCCTTCACGCCGATGATCCACGACAACGACGCGTGGTGGGACATGAAGAAGCGCGGCTACAAGCGCCCGCTCGGCGGCTACAAGGCGATCCACATGCCCAGCAACAGCGGCACCGGCGTGATCCTGGCCGGGATCAGCGTGGTCCTCGGCTTCGCCCTGGTCTGGTACATCTGGTGGCTGGCGGCGGTGAGCTTCGTCGCCCTGCTGGCGGCGGCCATCCACCACACCTTCAACTATCACCGCGACTTCCACATCCCGGCGGACGTGGTGGTGCGGACCGAGAACGAGCGGACCCGTCTCCTCTCCGGGCAGGTGTAAAGCATGAGCACGACCCTGACAGCCGAGCGGCCCCGCAGCCAAGCTCCGGTGTTCCACGTTGTGGACGAGCACGCGCACCCCGAAGGCTCCAGCACCATGCTGGGCTTCTGGATCTACCTGATGAGCGACTGCCTCATCTTCGCGGTGCTGTTCGCGACCTACGGCGTGCTCGGCGGCAACTACGCCGCCGGGCCGTCGCCCAAGGACCTGTTCGACCTGCCGCTGGTGGCGCTGAACACCGCCATGCTGCTGTTCTCCTCCATCACCTATGGCTTCGCCATGCTGGCGATGGAGAAGGGGCGGGTGTCGCAGACCCAGCTGTGGCTGGCGGTGACCGGCCTGTTCGGCGCCGCCTTCCTGGCGATCGAACTCTACGAGTTCGCCCACCTGATCCACATCGGGGCGACCCCGCAGCGCAGCGCCTTCCTGTCGTCCTTCTTCACGCTGGTCGGCACCCACGGCCTGCACGTCACCTTCGGCCTCGTCTGGCTGGTGACGCTGATGGTGCAGGTCAACAAGCGCGGCCTGATCCCGGCCAACCGCCGGCGCCTGATGTGCCTCAGCCTGTTCTGGCACTTCCTGGACGTCATCTGGATCGGCGTCTTCACCTTCGTCTATCTGATGGGAATGCTGCGATGACCCCTCACGCCGAACATCATGCCGGCCACCATGGGGCCGGCCATCACGACCACGGCCACGGGGACGACGGGCACGCCCACGGCACGCTCGGCAGCTACGTGATCGGCTTCGTCCTGTCGGTGATCCTGACGGTCATTCCCTTCTGGCTGGTCATGGACGGGACGATCCTGGACAAGAACATGACCGCGCTCGCGATCATGGCGCTCGCCGCCGTCCAGGTCGTCGTCCACATGATCTTCTTCCTGCACATGAACGGGCGGGCGGAAGGCGGCTGGACGATGCTGTCGCTGATCTTCACGCTGATCGTCGTGGTCATCATGCTGGCCGGTTCGCTGTGGGTGATGTACCACCTGAACACCAACATGATGCCGATCCACGACCCGAGCCAATTGCCGTGACCGGCACGGCGACCCACCGTCCGCGCCGGGGGCTGATCCTTCTCGGCGTCCTGGCGCTGGCGGGAGTCGCCGTCTTCACATCGCTCGGCGTCTGGCAGGTCGAGCGGCTGTTCTGGAAGCTGGACCTGATCCAGCGGGTGGAGGAGCGGGCGCAGGCCGCGCCCGTTCCCGCCCCCGGCCCGCAGGACTGGCCCGCCGTCACCGCGGCCAGCCAGGAATACCGGCGGGTCAGCGTCACCGGGCGTTTCCTGAACGACAAGGAAACCCTGGTCCAGGCGGTGACCGAGCGGGGCGGCGGCTTCTGGGTCCTCACCCCACTGCGCACCGACCGCGGCTTCGCCGTGCTCGTTAACCGGGGCTTCGTGCCGCCCGAGCGGCGCAGCCCGGACAGCCGCCCCGACGGGCTGATCGACCAGGACACCACCGTCACCGGCCTGCTGCGGGTGACGGAGCCGGGGGGCGGTTTCCTGCGCTCCAACGAGCCGGCGCAGGACCGCTGGTACTCGCGCGACGTGGCGGCCATCGCCGCCGCCCGCGGCGTGACGGAGGCGGCTCCCTATTTCATCGACGCCGCGGCCAGCCCGCCGGGCGGCTATCCGGTCGGCGGGCTGACCGTCCTGAAGTTCCCGAACAACCACCTCGTCTATGCGCTGACCTGGTTTGCCCTGGATCTCATGGTGATCGCCGCCGCGCTCTATGTCGCGCGCAGTGAATGGCGCCGCCGCGGTTGAAGAAATAAGCTTTTTTTCTTTGTGGTTTTTCTGCCGGGTGGGATGGGGTTCCTCGTGGACTCTTTCGCCCGGCTTTTTTGTGCTATCAAGGCCGTCCGGAGTCCGGGATAAGGCTGCCAAGCCAGGGCGACGTGCCCATATGAATGGGGACCGAAGGAAGCCGGCGAAGGGCCAGACGTTTTCCGTGCGCGACACCACCGACAAGAAGAACCTGTTCCTGCTGGTGCAGTTGCGCTGGCTCGCCGTCGCCGGGCAGGTGGTGACGATTCTGATCGTGCACTACCAGATGAGGATCACGCTGCCGCTCGACCAGATGGGCGCGGTGATCCTGTTCCTGGTCGCGCTGAACATCGCCAGCGTCCTGCATCTGCGCCGCCAGACCTCGGTGTCGAACACCCAGCTGTTCCTGGAACTGCTGATCGACGTGTCGGCGCTCACGGTCCAGCTCTACCTCAGCGGTGGCGCGTCCAACCCCTTCATCTCGCTCTACCTGCTGCAGATCACCCTGGGGGCGGTGCTGCTGGAGGCGTGGTCGGCCTGGGCGCTGGTGCTGGTCGCCACGGCCTGCTTCACCTTCCTGATCGGCGCCTACCGCCCGCTGGCCCTGCCGCCGGGGCTGGAGGGGCTTCTGCTCGGCCTGCACATCCAGGGCATGTTCCTGTGCTTCGTGCTGACGGCCAGCCTGATCGTCCCCTTCATCACCCAGATCACCCGCAACCTGCGCGCCCGCGACGCCCATCTGGCCGACCTGCGCCAGCGCTCCATGGAGGAGGACCACATCGTGCGCCTCGGCCTGCTGGCCTCCGGCGCCGCGCACGAGCTGGGGACGCCGCTCGCCACCCTGTCGGTGATCGTGAACGACTGGCGGCGGATGCCCGTGGTCAAGGGCGATCCCGACATGGCGGAGGACATCGCCGAGATGCAGAACCAGATCGACCGCTGCAAGGCCATCGTGTCGGGCATCCTGCTGTCTTCCGGCGAGGCGCGGGGGGAGGGGACGCTGCGCACCACCGTGACCGCCTTCCTCGACGATCTGGTGGAGGAGTGGAAGGCCAGCCGGTCCCCGGTCTGCGTCGACTACGACAACAGCGTCCGTTCGCGCGAGGGGATCATCTCCGACCTCGCGCTGAAGCAGGTGATCTTCAACGTCCTGGACAACGCCCTGGAGGTGTCCCCCGGCTGGGTCGGCATCGCCGCCGGGCGGCAGGGCGACAGCCTCGTCCTGACCGTCAACGACGCCGGCCCCGGCTTCGAGGAGCGGATGCTGGCGGAATTCGGCAAACCCTACCGGTCGAGCAAGGGGCGGCCCGGCGGCGGGCTGGGCCTCTTCCTGGTGGTCAACGTGGTGCGCAAGCTGGGCGGCACGGTCGCCGCGCGCAACCGCCCGGGTGGCGGCGCGTCCGTCACCATGACCCTGCCGCTCGCCGCCCTGTCCGCGGGAGAGAGCCATGGAAACTGACCGTTCCCTCGTGCTGGTGGAGGACGACGCCGCCTTCGCCAAGGTCCTGCGCCGCTCCTTCGAGCGCCGGGGCTACCAGGTCTACTGGTGCGACAGCCTGGACGGGCTGCGGGCGCTGCTGGACACGATGCCCTTCGCCTATGCGGTGGTGGACCTGAAGCTGGGCAGCGGCTCCGGCCTGGAATGCGTGCGGGAACTGCACGCCAGCGACCCGGAGACGCGGATCGTCGTCCTGACCGGCTTCGCCAGCATCGCCACGGCGGTCGAGGCGATCAAGCTCGGCGCCTGCCATTACCTCGCCAAGCCGTCCAACACCGACGACATCGAGGCGGCGTTCGAGCGGACGGAGGGCGACCCCTCCATCGCCCTGGGCGCGCGGGCGACCTCGCTGAAGACGCTGGAGTGGGAGCGCATCCACGAGACCCTGGCGGAGACCGGCTTCAACATCTCCGAAACCGCCCGCCGCCTGGGCATGCACCGGCGCACCCTGGCCCGCAAGCTGGAGAAGAAACAGGTGCCCTGAACCGGCCTTCCCCTGTCCAGTCGGTCAAAGGATGCGCAAGGCCGCTGGACAATGGCGGCCAGTCCGCCCATTTTTCACGGCCTGTTACAGTCGTGTGTCATACGCAGCAGCAAGGAGCAGTGTGAAGTGTCTCTTTCCACGTCGAGCAGCAGCCCCTCCGATCCTCGGACCGAGGCCCGCCGTCTTCTGACGGACGCCATCTCCACGTACCTGCAGTCGTGCAAGGATCTGGCTGCTGCGACCGAACGCGCGACCGAGACGAGCGGCAGCATCGATACCCAGGCCCGCCGCAAGGCTTACCAGACGCTGACCGAGCTGGGCGACCAGGTCCGGCTGGCGCAGCGCCGCCTCGTCACCGCGGCCAAGCAGGCCCGCCGGGTCATGCCGGTGGCCGAGATCGAGGAGGTCGCCAAGAAGCTGGACAAGCGCGACACCACGGAAAGCGCTGCCGTGCTGGTCAAGGCCGCCCTGGTCAATTGATTGGGTCAATTGACTTGGTCAACTGACGTCGGTCAGGGGAGGACTCGCCTGTTCGGCATAGACGAATCCGCCGGATTGGCCGGAATCGCCGACTTTTTGCGGGTCACAGCGTCGCGCCCGGTCGATTCCGATCGGGAGCATCTTGCGCGACGCCGCCCGGCAGGGTAGGTCAGAGGCGCCTGGAGCCCCGGAACATGCTGGGGTTCCGCCACGAACAAGGGGAATTTGGGAATGACGAAGGCCGATCTCATCGACGCGATCGCCGGCAAGCTGGGCGGCACGAAGGCCGACGCCGGCAAGGCGCTGGACGCGGTTCTGGAGAGCCTGCAGGACGCGCTGGTCAAGGGGGAGACGGTCAAGCTGCCGGGCTTCGGCCAGTTCGAGATCGCCGAGCGCGGCGAGCGCACGGGCCGCAACCCGCAGACCGGTGCGGAGATCAAGATCGCCGCCTCCAAGGCGCCGAAGTTCTCCGCCGGCAAGGCCCTCAAGGACGCCGTCAACGGCAAGGCCGAGTAACGGCGACGGTCCATCCCTCTCCCGCCCCGGGAGAGGGATGGACCCGTTGCGCGGACACCCTCTCCCTCCCCGGGAGAGGGGATTTACCACCCGCTCAATGCGGGTTCGCCGGCCCCGGTGTGGCGTCGGCCAGCCAACGGCCCAGCGGGTCGTCCGTTTCGCCGCCCGTATCGCTGGATGCCTCGCTCCAGCCCGGCGGCACGCCGTCCATGTTCGGCAGACGGTGGGCGATGCCCTTGTGGCAGTCGATGCAGGTGCGCTGCCCGCTGAACAGATACTGCTGATGGATGCGCGCCGCCCGCGCCCCCTGCTTGGTGATGTCCATCGACTCCGCGCTGTGGCAGTTGCGGCATTCCAGGGAATTGTTGGCCTTCAGCCGCGCCCATTCATGCTCGGCCAGCTCGCGCCGCTTCTCCAGGAACTTGTCGCGGGTGTCGATGGTGCCGAAGATCTTGCCCCAGACCTCCTTTGAGGCCTGCATCTTGCGGGCGATCTTGTCGGTCCAGTTGTGGGGGACGTGGCAGTCCGGGCAGGTCGCCCGCACGCCGGAGCGGTTGGTGAAGTGGATGGTGGTCTTCAGCTCCTCGAAGACGTTGTCCCGCATCTCGTGGCAACTCGTGCAGAACTTCTCGGTGTTGGTCACCTCCAGGGCGGTGTTGAAGCCGCCCCAGAACATCACGCCGGCCAGAAAACCGCCCAGCGTCAGGAAGCCGAGGCTGAGGTAGCGGCTGGGCCCCGCGATGATCCGCCAAGGCCGCAGCAGGACGTCGGGCAGCTTCATCGCCGGTCACCCCCGTCCGACGGGCGGCTGATGAGGCTGTCCATGTCCTTGAAGGTGTTCGGGACGATGGGCTGGGCCATGGTCTGGGGAACGTGGCACTGCGTGCAGAAATAGCGGCGCGGGCTGACCGCGCCCAGCGTCTGGCCCTCGCGGTCCACGTAATGGGTGATGCTGATCATCGGCGCCTGGGTGGCCCCGGTGAACTGGCGACTGTGGCAGGTCAGGCACTGGTTGTTGTTCAGGCTGATCTGATAATCGCGGATGTTGTGCGGGATGACCGGCGGCTGTTCCGGATAGTTGCGGGCGACCCGCCGGTCGTCGGTGACGTCGGCGGGGATCGGCGGGGCCGGGTCCTCGTCGGTGAACTGGATCGGCGGGCGGAAGGGCTCGCGGACCTGTCCGGTTCCCTGGGCGGCGAGCAGTGCCGGCACGAGGCAGGGCAGGGCCGCGGCCAGCGCGAGCATGAGATGGCGGCGCATGGTTGCGGTCCTCCCTCAGACGGCCACGATCTTGACGGCGCACTTCTTGAAGTCCGTCTGCTTGCTGATCGGGTCGGTGGCGTCGAGCGTGCATTTGTTGATGAGGCGGGCCGAATCGAACCAGGGCACGAAGACGACCCCGCGCGGCGGCCGGTTGCGCCCGCGCGTCTCCACCCGCGTGCGCATCTCGCCACGCCGCGACATCACCTTGACCTCCGAGCCGCGGCGCAGGCCGCGCGCCTGCGCGTCGTCCGGGTGCATGTAGACCAGCGCCATCGGCATGGCCTTGTAGAGTTCGGGCACCCGCATGGTCATGGAGCCGGAGTGCCAGTGCTCCAGCACGCGCCCCGTGACCAGCCACAGGTCGAAGTCCTTGTCCGGCGACTCCGCCGGGGGTTCGTAGGGGAAGGCGAACAGGTTGGCCTTGCCGTCCGGGTTTCCGTAGAAGCGCACCCCCTCGCCCTTCGGGACGTAGGGGTCGAGCCCCTCCCGGTAGCGCCACTTGGTCTCCTTGCCCTCGACCACCGGCCAGCGCAGCCCGCGCACTTCGTGATAGGTGTCGAAGGGCGCCAGATCGTGGCCGTGGCCGCGCCCGAAGGCGGCGTATTCCTCGAACAGGCCCTTCTGCACGTAGAAGCCGAATTCCTTCGATTCCCGGTTCTCGTAGGCGGGGTCCAGTTCCGACAGGGGGAAGCGGTCGACGTTGCCGTTGCGGAACAGCACGTCGAACAGATTTTTGCCGCGGAAGTCGGGGTTGGCGTCGAGGATTTCCTTCGGCCACACCTCGTCGGTGGTGAAGCGCTTGGAGAACTCCATGAGTTGCCAGAGGTCGGAGCGCGCCTCGCCCGGCGCGTTGACAAGCTGGTGCCAGAAATGGGTCCGCCGCTCCGCGTTGCCGTAGGCGCCCTCCTTCTCCACCCACATGGCGGCGGGCAGGATCAGGTCGGCGGCGGCGGCGGTCACCGTCGGGTAGGCGTCCGAGACGACGATGAAATTCTCCGGGTTGCGGTAGCCGGGATAGGTCTCGTTGTCGCTGTTGGGTGCCGCCTGGAGGTTGTTGTTGACCATGATCCAGTAGGCGTTGAGCTTGCCGTCCTTCAGCATCCGGTCCTGCAGGACGGCGTGATAGCCGATCTTGCCGGGCAGCAGGCCCTTGGGGATCTTCCAGCCCTCCTCGACGTGGGAGCGGTGGGTGGGGTTGGTCACCTGCATGTCGGCGGGCAGCCGGTGGGCGAAGGTGCCGACCTCGCGCGCCGTGCCGCAGGCCGAGGGCTGGCCGGTCAGCGAGAAGGGGCTGTTTCCCGGCTCCGCGATTTTTCCGGTCAGCAGGTGGATGTTGTAGACCATGTGGTTCACCCACACGCCGCGGACGTGCTGGTTGAAGCCCATGGTCCACAGCGACATGACCTTGGTCTTTGGGTCGGCGTACATCTCGGCGAGCGCCAGCAGCCGTTCCTTCGGGACCTTGCTCAGCTCCGCCACCTTATCCAGCGTGTAGTCACTGACGAAGGCGGCGAACTCGTCGAAACTCATGGGCTTGGAATCGGTCGGGTCCTTGGCGTTCGCCGCGCGCACCTCCAGCACGCTTTCGGGGCGCAGCCCATAGCCGATGTCTTTCTGGCCGAGGCGGAAGCTGCAATGCTTCTCGACGAACGCCTTGTTCACCCGCCCGGTCTGGATGATGTGGTTGGCGATGTAATTCAGGATGGCCAGATCGGTCCCCGGCTCGAAGATCATCGGCACGTCGGCCAGCTCGAAGCTGCGGTGCTCGAAGGTCGAGAGGACGGCCACCTTCACGTGGTTGTGGGCCAGCCGCCGGTCTGTGATGCGCGTCCACAGGATGGGGTGCATCTCCGCCATGTTCGAACCCCAGAGGACGAAGGCGTCGGCGTGCTCGAAATCGTCGTAGCAGCCCATCGGCTCGTCCATGCCGAAGGTGCGGATGAAGGCGACGGCGGCCGACGCCATGCAGTGGCGGGCGTTGGGGTCGAGGTTGTTGGTGCGGAAGCCGGCGCGCATCAGCTTCGACGCGGCGTAGCCCTCCCAGATCGTCCATTGGCCGGACCCGAACATGCCGACGGCGTCCGGCCCCTTCTCCTTCAGGACCCGCTTCCACTGGCGGGCCATCTCGTCGAAGGCCTCGTCCCAGGACACCGGGCGGAACTCCCCGTCCTTGTGGTACTTGCCGTCGCGCATGCGCAGCAGCGGCTGGGTCAGCCGGTCCTGGCCATACATGATCTTGGACAGGAAATAGCCCTTCACGCAGTTCAGGCCGCGGTTGACCTCCGCCTGCATGTCGCCGTGGGTGGCGACGACGCGGTTGTCCTTGGTGGCGACCATGACGCTGCACCCGGTGCCGCAGAAGCGGCAGGGCGCCTTGGACCAGGTGAGCTGGGCGTCCTCGCCCGCCACCATGGATTGCTGGGCCATGGCGGGCAGGCTGATGCCCCCCGCCGTCGCGGCGGCCGCGACCGCCTGCGCCTTGATGAAATCCCGCCGGTCAAGCATGGGTTCCTCCCCTCTTTTTCTTGATGAATGTGAAATCTGGCGCGTCAGCTTTGCGCCGTACCGACCTCCTCCGCGGTCCGTGCCGCCATCGGCTCGGCGTGGTGGAAGACCATGACCGCGGACATCACGCCGGGCATCAGGTGGATCGCGGTCATGCGGTCGGCGATGCGGCCCTCGTGGGGACCTTCCACGGTCACCACCATCCGGCCCCGCTCCTCCGCATGGACCTCCACATCGCCCAGCGCGGCGACGGCGGCGCGCACGTCGGGGCTGCGCTCCGGCCGCAAATGGACGAGGATGGAGGCGATGTGCCATTCCGCCGGCGCGTCGGCCGGTCGGTCTCGGGGCTCAGGGTGCATGGACGGTCTCCGGTCCGGGGTGCAGGGTGACGGCGTCGGCGGGGCAGGCGGCCAGGCAGGCGCCGCAGCCGGTGCAGGCGCCGTCCTCCACCGTGGGAACCGCCACGCCGCCGGGCGCCAGGGCGAAGCGGATGGCCGATTCCGGGCAGGCGTCGCGGCAGCTCCGGCAAACGACGCGGTTCATGGCGAGGCAGGACGGGGCGATCCGCGCCGTCAGCGTCCAGGGGCGGGCGGTGCGGTCGAAGACCGGTTCGGGGCAGGACTCGGCACAGGCCGCGCAGAAGCTGCACTCGCCCTGCCGGAAATCGATCTCGGGAAAGCCACCGTCGCCCCGGCGGATGATCCCCTCCGGGCAGGCGTCGGCGCAGGCGCCGCAGCGCGTGCACAGGTCGGTGAAGCGGTCCGTCCGGGACCAGGGCGGGCGCAACGGTGCCGGCTCGGCGCGCCGCCGTCCGCGGAGAAAGCCTCGTCGCCCCAAATCGACCGGGTCATCGGCCATGGCGCCGCACGCCTCAGACCGGGGGCGGACCGGGCGGACCCATGATGAGTTGCGACATCCAGACCAGGAAGCCGTAGCCGCCCACGACGGCGACCGACAGGATCGGCCAGATCACCACCGCCAGGATCAGGAACATGGCGATTTCCCGCCGCTTCGCGCCGGGATCGGGCAAAGGCGGGTTGGCGGTGGGACGGGCCGGGAAGCGGACGGGGTCCGGTAACGGTTGGCGGTTCATGGCGGCTCCCGTTTTTGGCGGGCGGTGGCGGTGCCGACAGCCGGAAAGACGGTCGGGCGCTCCAACAACAGGTTGAGCGCGGCTTCTGTTCCCGGTGGCGCGGCGCGCGATGGAGAGGCCGTCGGCAGGGCGTCCCCGCCGCCTCATTGATGGTCGATCGGGCGGATTATTCGTTTGGCGAACTTTTTTTTGAGGGTCCCCGGGATTA
The DNA here is from genome assembly GCF_005222205.1 of Azospirillum brasilense. NCBI lineage: Bacteria > Pseudomonadati > Pseudomonadota > Alphaproteobacteria > Rhodospirillales > Azospirillaceae > Azospirillum > Azospirillum brasilense. Next base: position 127,624 of record NZ_CP032347.1, read on the forward strand.
AGCGGAGCCCGGGTCCGTAAACTGAGTGATGAGGGGATAAGGAGGTCGGATGGCCTTGGTGTGATTTGGGTCTCCGGATTGTTTATTTCCGATTCGGACAGGACGCACAGATTGGATCGACTACGAGGTTGCTGATGATCTGAAGTTCTGTAAGATTGGAACAGCCGTTCTTGGTGTAACGGCTTCTCCACTGTTGTGATCGTAAGTGAAGCGAACTCAATCAGAGGCCGCGCCTGCTTTGGCGCGGCCTTTTTTTTGTTCTTTCAAAGTCATAGGACGAAAGTTCGGCGTCGCCAATGCTGCTTCTGCGTAGGGCATACCTGCAACGATAGTTGCGACAAGGGGGACTATTTGTGCTGTGATTCCTGAAACGGATGTTGTGTTCCGCTGATTGTGTGGTATACCAAGTACGAAATGCGGAACACCAAGCCTCTCCCAACGGTGGCGGTGGTGCTCCCGCCAAGACGTGAAGGGCACGCAAGCCCCGAAGAAAGGCAATGCGACAACAACCATCGGCCCCGCCCGGCTGAGTTGAGTGTTCGATCACCGCATTGGGGAGGAAGAGTAATGAGTCAGTCCATCGCTGCACCGCCTGGCGGCTCGCAGGCGTCCGTTTCCGAAGGCGCGCGCTGGATGCAGATCGTCGTCGGCATCGTCTGCATGGTCGCCGCGGCCAACATCCAGTATGCCTGGACGCTCTTCGTGCCGGAAATCCAGGCCACCCATGGCTGGACCCGCGCTTCGATCCAGACCGCCTTCACCGTCTTCGTCGTCGTCCAGACCTGGCTGACCCCCATCGAAGGCTACTTCATCGACCGCTACGGCCCCCGCGTCATCGTCGCCTTCGGCGGCGTGATGACCGGCCTCTCCTGGATCATCGACAGCTACGCCGGCTCGCTCGGCATGCTCTATGTCGGTTCGGCCATCGGCGGCATCGGCGTCGGCTGCGTCTACGCCACCTGCGTCAACAGCGCCATCAAGTGGTTCCCGGACAAGCGCGGCCTCGCCGTCGGTCTGACCGCGGGCGGCTATGGCGCCGGCTCGGCCCTGACGATCCTGCCGATCGCCAACATGATCCACTCCTCGGGCTATCAGGCGGCCTTCTTCTGGTTCGGCCTGCTGCAGGGCACGATCATCCTCATCGCCGCCTACTTCCTGCGCGCCCCGCAGAAGGATCAGGTGAAGTCCTCGACCAAGGTCCTGCAGTCCCGCCGCGACTACACGCTGAAGGAAGCGCTGCAGACGCCGGTCTTCTGGGTCATGATGGTCATGTTCATCTGCACCGTCTCGGGCGGTCTGATGGCGGTGGCCCAGCTCGGCGTGATCGCCCACGATCTGGGCGTGAAGGAAGCCCCGATCAGCCTGTTCGGCATCACCATGGCGGCGCTGCCCTTCGCGCTGATGCTCGACCGCGTGATGAACGGCATCTCCCGTCCGCTGTTCGGCTTCATCTCCGACCACATCGGCCGTGAAGCGACCATGTTCATCGCCTTCACCTTCGAAGGCATCGGCATCCTGATGCTCAGCCGCTTCGGCCACGACCCGATCATGTTCCTGATCCTGTCGGGCATGGTGTTCCTGGCCTGGGGCGAAGTGTACAGCCTGTTCAGCGCGACCTCGGCGGACACCTTCGGCACCAAGCACGCGGCGAAGATCTACGGCGTGCTGTACTGCGCCAAGGGCATCGCGGCCCTCCTGGTCCCGCTGGGCAACCTGCTGATGGAAGCCACCGGCACCTGGGCGACCGTGCTCTACATCTGCGCCACCATGGATCTGTTCGCGGCGGTCTGCGCCATCACCGTCCTGCGGCCCATGTTGCGCAAGCACCATGCCCGCAACGCCGAACTCGCCGCCCAGCAGGGCACGGGTCCGGTCACGGCGGCGGCCAGCCCGTAACCTCCGCCTCAGCGGATCGACGGAAGGGGACCACGCGCGTGGTCCCCTTTTCGGCGTTCCGGGCCGGCCTTGCGTATCGGAAGATGCGGAGTGGGGCAGGGATGTGGTCGTGTCGGCGGAGGGGGCATGGACAATCGACGGCGGAGTCACGGAATGGCAAAGGACGACGGCAGTTTCCGGCTGGTGGTCGCCTGCTCTCTGGGCGGGGTGGCGGTCAGCGTGGCCCTCGGCTCGCTGCTGCTGTCGCGATGGACGCCCCGGACGGAGAACACGGTGGTCGAACGGGCGATCCACAACATGGACCGGGAGACCTGCGAGCGGGTGCTGCACTCCTTCACACAGCCACAGCCGGTGGGCACCCGCGTGCTGTGGCTGTGGGCCGAGGAATCGACGCCGGGCGTCTTCACCGGAGCGCCCTGGACGTCGCGGGTGACCGGGCCGGGCGTGCAGACGGCGGCGGCCGGGGCGGCTGGAGGGGGGAGCGGGGCGATGGCCGGCCGCTCTCCCCGTCCCTACGCCTTCGATCCGGCGTCCCAGGTGGCGCCGGACGCGGCCTGCTCCTTCCCGAACAACTCCCTGCACATCGTGTCGGTGGAGTATCCGCCCAAGCCGGACGCCGCTCCGGCAACCGGTAAGCCGTAGAAAGGAAAAGGGCCGGCCGCGGGAAGCGGCCGGCCCTTTCTGGCAGGCGGTGCGCCGGATGGAAGCGCCGCCTTACTCCTCGCGGTTGCCCATGAGCTGGAGGAGCATCTGGAAGAGGTTGATGAAGTTGAGGTAGAGCGAGAGGGCGCCCATGACGGCGAGCTTGGTGTTGCCCTCATGGCCGTAGCCCTCGGCGTACTCCTCCTTGATGCGCTGGGTGTCGTAGGCGGTCAGGCCGGTGAAGATGACCACGCCGATGACCGAGATGGCGAACTGCAGCGCGCTGGAGCCGACGAAGATGTTGACCAGGCTGGCGATGACGATGCCGATCAGGCCCATCATCAGGAACGAGCCCATCTTCGACAGGTCGGCCTTGGTGGTGTAGCCCCACAGGCTCATCGCCGCGAACATCGCCGCGGTGATGAAGAACACCCGCGCCACGCTGGCCCCGGTGAAGACCAGGAAGATCGACGCCATCGACACGCCCATCACCGCGCAGAAGGCCCAGAACAGCCCCTGCAGCGCGCTGGCCGACATCGCGTGGAAGCGGAAGGACAGCACCATGATGAAGGCCAGCGGCGCCAGCATCACCACCCACTTCAGCGGGGTCGTGAAGATCGGAACGTACAGCGCCGGCGTGCTCGCCACGAACAGCGCCACCAGCCCCGTCACGCCAAGGCCGAGCATCATGAAGTTGTAGACCCGCAGCATGTGCTTGCGCAGGCCCTCGTCGAACGCCGCGCCGTAGGCCGGCGCCGCGCTGCCGAATTGGTTTCCGTAGAAGGGTCCGCTCATCGTCTCACCATGTCCTTCGGATGCTTGTCGTTCAGAGGCTTGTCGTTCAATGCGTCGGCTTCAGAACCAGGCCATGGCTTCAGAACCAGGCCATGCGGGCGTCGCGGGCGTGGGCCAGGATTTCCTTTTCCGGCTGTTCGCCGCACAGCGCGTAGACCGTCGTCCCGACCTGCCAGTAGGCGACTGAGACGTTGCCGATCCGCTCCGCCTGGGGTTCGGTGACGGCGAAGCGGTCGACCTCGCTGGCGAACAGCGTGATCAACTGCGACCCGCCGTGGCGGTAGGCCGCCTGCACCGCGACCCCGCCGTCCCAGGCCACGGTGCGCAGCCCATCCGGCGCCTGCCCGATGTCGAGCTGCGGGATCGGCACCGCAACCTCAGGGGTGGCGGGGGCGAGCCGATTCACCAGGGAATGGGCGGCGTCGGCGAAGGGCTTGAAGTCGATCCCGCTGTGCAGCGCCTGCTGGTGGGTCTGGGCCGCGATGGTGATGTAGTGGGTGGCCGCGTGCGCCGTGGCCACCGGGTTGACCGACAGGGACGACACCGCGCTGTGCGCCGTCCAGCCGAGCCCGACGAGGCAGAGCGCCGCCACGGCGCGCCGCCCGCGGCCCGAGCCGGTGGCGGCCCGCGCCCGCGCCCGGTTCATCAGCTCCGCCGCCGGGCGCCGCCACAGGGCGCCCCACTGCTTGCGGCGCGGCAGCGGCGCGCCGGCGCCGACCGCCGGCTGGGCCGGGGCGGCAGGCGGTTCGGGCGGGGCCGGTTCCGGCTCCGCCTTCTCGACGGCCGGACCGGCTATGAACAGGCGGATCTCGTCGCGCACCCGCATGTCGTGCATGACGCGGGCGGCCTCGTCCGGATTGGCCTCCAGATAGGCTTCCACCTCGATGCGGCGCTGCGCGTCGAGCTCGCCGTCCACATAGGCGTTCAGGTCGATGTCGCTGATCGGTTCGTTCATCGTCATTTCACCACGCGCAACGAAGGGCGCTGGACCCGGTCTGATGGGGTTCGGTCGGACTGGTCTGACGCCGGCTGGCGCCCGCCGCCCGTCTTGGCCCGCAGCGCGTCGCGCGCGCGGCCCAGGCGGGACATCAGGGTGCCCACGGGGATGCCCAGACACTCCGCGGCGTCCCGGTAGGACATGCCGTCGAGCGCCACCAGCACCAGGGCCTCCCGCTGTTCGACCGGCAGGGTCATCAGGGCCGCGATGGTTTGGCCGAGATGGACGTGGCTCATCTGCGCCGGCGGGGAGCCTTCCTCCGCCATCGAGATCAGCTCGCCGGTCGCTTGGCGTTCGGCCTGCTGGCGCCGCCAGCGGTCCACGAAGGTGTTGTGGACGATGGCGAGCAGCCACTTGCGCAGGTCGCGCCCGTCCGTGAAGGACGACGCCCCCTCGATGGCCTTGACGAGCGCCTCCTGGACGAGGTCCTCCGCCTGGTCGGGGTCGCGCATCAGGACCAGGGCGTAGCGCCTCAGAACGTCCAGATGCTGTCCCAGCTCGTCTTTCATCACCATCCCGGATTGCTTCTTCACACTCGGCATACGGATCATGCCGTGGCTTAATCCGCTCCGGGGGAAAAAATCGCCACGGGATTGGCTTGCGCGCGGACGCGGGGCGGAGTAGGTCAGAAGCGCCTGGAGCCCTGGAGAATGCTGGGGTTCCTCCATGAACAAGGGGAGTAGGGAATGACGAAGGCCGATCTCATCGACGCGATCGCCGGCAAGCTGGGCGGCACGAAGGCCGACGCCGGCAAGGCGCTGGACGCGGTTCTGGAGAGCCTGCAGGACGCGCTGGTCAAGGGGGAGACGGTCAAGCTGCCGGGCTTCGGCCAGTTCGAGATCGCCGAGCGCGGCGAGCGCACGGGCCGCAACCCGCAGACCGGTGCGGAGATCAAGATCGCCGCCTCCAAGGCGCCGAAGTTCTCCGCCGGCAAGGCCCTCAAGGACGCCGTCAACGGCAAGGCCGAGTAAGCCTTCCGCAAGGACGATCCTTGTATCGGATCAAGGGGCGGCGGCAACGCCGCCCCTTTTGTCTTTCCAAATTTCTTGGGGACGACATGAGCAGCAACAACGTTTACCGCTGGATCAAGGTCGAAGGACGGTGGGAGCCGGCGCAGCAACTGGCCGATGGTTCCTATATGCCGATCGGCGACATCGTGCCGCTGTCCGCCCGCAGCGTGAAGGTCGGCCCGGTGATCGAGCCGCCGTCCCGCAACGCCGCTCCCAGGGACGACGTCGGCGAATAGGGTTGACGCCCCGCTCTATCCGGTCGTCCCGACCCGGTCGAGCATGGCGCGGACCGCGCCGATCGCCGCCTGGAAGCTGAAGGGCTTGTGCAGGACGCGCAGCCGCTCCGACTCCGGATGCCAGAGAGCGCCGCTGTCGGCGGTCATGACGATCACCGGCAGGGTCGGCCGCCGCACCCGAGTCCGGCGAATCAGTTCGTTGCCATCCATCACCGGCATCCGCAGGTCGGTCATCAGCAGCGATGCCGGGCCGCTTTCCAGGGCGGCGATGGCTTCCAACCCGTTGTGGGTCAGCGTGACGCGCAGACCCTGGCCTTCCAGCGTGTCGGCAAGGGCCAGGGCTTCGAGGCGTTCATCCTCGGCGACGAGGATGTGGGGAGCGGACTCCATGGTTCGGCCTGACAATGCAACGCAAAGGGAGTAAGGGGTACGTTGCGGCCGGCCGGATGGATTTCCCCAGATTGCGTAGGGTGATCGGAACGCTGGGGATCAGGCGCACTCGGCGAGATCGGCCAGCGCCTCGGCGTCCAGCAGTTCGACCCGGCCGCCGTCCAGGATGCGGATCAGGCGCGAGGTCTTCAGCTTGGTGAAGCCGCGCGACACGGTCTCCGTGGTCAGCCCCAGATGGTCGGCGATGTCGCAGCGGCTCATCGGCAGGGCGATGGCCCGGCCGGCACCGGCGCGGCGGCTCAGCGCCAGCAGGAAGCTGGCCAGCTTCTCCAGCGCCGACTTGCGGCCCAGCAGCAGCATCTGGTCCTGCGCCGCCACCAGCTCGGAGGTGGTGACCGACAGCAGCCGGCGGGCCAGGGCGGGCTGGGAGTCCAGCAGGGCGTCGAGCTGGCAGCGCGGGATGCGCTGGACGGTGGAGGCGGTGATCGCCTCGGCCGAGTAGAGGTAGCGGTCGGCGAAGGCCAGCCCGACCATGTCGCCGGCCTGGAGGAAGCCGATGATCTGGCGGCGCCCGTCCGGCAGCAGCTTGTAGAGGCGGATCATGCCGTCCACCACGCGGAAGACGGCGTCGGCGGCCTCGCCCTCGGCGAAGATCGACTGCTCGCGGTCGAACACCCGGAACTGGGCGATGGCGGCCAGCGGGTCGATATCGTTGGCGGCGAAGCCGGCAGCGGGACGGGAGGGGGCGACACGCGGCATCGCCATCACGGCGGCCTGATGGCCGTGCGGAACGCGCGTCGGCTGGGCGGCGATGGCGGTGTGAGCGTGCATGTCGGGCCCCTCGGCGTTCGTGGAAGCGGCCCGTCCCCGTGGGGCAACCGCTCGATGAGCCGACGTTATGCGCTGCGAGGTACCCTGTGCAGTTCGGTCTTGTACCTAAGGGGCTTTGCGTACGTAAGACTACCTAGGGGGCATTGCGGACGCCTCGGTGGACGCATGGGGGCGGGAGGGGAGCGAGGACGCTCACCCCCCGTGCACCAGCCGTTCGAACAGATCCTCCGATCCCATCTGCCCGCCCTTGAGCATCAGCTCGACGCCGTCGGTGGGCCGGTCGGCGCTGTGGGTCAGGCTGACCGTCACGCCGGGACTGAGCGCCGTCCGGTAGGACAGGCCCCACAGGCCCAGCGCCTTCACCGCCTTGCTGGAGGTGTCGCCCCCGGCGATGCCCATGCGGCGCAGCGGCACCGCGCGGGCGACCGAGGCGACGAAGTCCGCGGTGGCGTCGGCGATGGCCGCGGATTGGGCAGTGTCGGGCGCCTCGCCCTCCGCCGGGGCGGTCCACACCAGCACGTTCCGGCCCTGGCCCAGCAGACCGGCGATCTCGCTCCGCAACCGTTCGCGGTAGGCGGGGTCGCGGCACAGCGCGCCGGCGTCCGCCGGCATCCGGTGGAAGGAGGAGGCCGCGGCAATCTGCTTGCGCGTGACCGGCGACAGGCTGCCGGCCAGCACGAAGACCGGTCCCTCCGTGGCGGCCAGTGGCGCGTCGCCGACCGCCCCGTCGGGCTCCCATTGGGTCGCCAGCGCCTGGACCACGCCGCTTGGCCCGACCGCCAGCAGGGGGGCGCGTAGCGCGCGCTCCCAGATCAGCCGCCCGACAGGGGCCAGATCCGCCGGCTGCGCGATGTCCAGCAGGACGGCGGGAACGCCGCCCGCCACCATCCGGTCGAGCTTTTCGTCCAGCGCCCCGGCGTCCAGCCCGTAATCCGGGTAGTGCAGGGCGCCCATCCCCTCCAGCCCCTGCGCGGCGAGATGGAGGCGCAGATCGGCCTCCGTCATCGGGGTCACCGGGTGGGCCTTCATGGTCGGGTGGCGGTCGATGCGGTGGACCGTCCCGCCGGTGCCCGCCGCGGCGAACAGCGTGCTGAACAGGCAATAGCGCCCGATGTTCGGCTGTCCGCCCACCACCGGCAGGAAGCGGTTGGGGAAGAAGGGCCGCAGGGCCCCCACCGCCGCCCCGATGCTGCCGATCCGCGGCGCGCTGTCAAAGGTCGAGCAGCACTTGTAGTGCATCACCGGCACGCCGAGCCCGGCGAAGAAGCGCCCCACCGGCTCCAGCTCCGCCCGCAGGGCCTCCGGGTCCATGGTGCGCGACGCCCCGGCGATTCCCAGCGCGTTCAGCGGGCCGAGCCCGGCCAGCCGCTCCGCGTCGGGAATCTCCAGCAGCAGCAGCGCCCGCTGCCCGGCCTTCGCCAGTGTGGCCAGCGTGTCGGTGGCCCCGGTGAAGTCGTCCCCGTACCAGCCCAGCCGGGGCGGCGGATGGCTCGTCACTTGGCCGCTCCGAAGAACTCCAGGGCGCGCTTCAACTCCGGCCGGGTCGTGGCGGCGTCGGGCAGGGTCACGCCCTCGCGCACCGCCGCCCAGGCCTGGCGGATGCTCGTGACGCCAGCGGCGGGGCCGTCCGGATGGGCCATGATGCCGCCGCCGGACATGAACAGCAGGTCGTCCGTCCCCACCGCGTCCCAGGTGACGGGCACGGTCCCCGCCCACTGGCCGGAGGAGAAGGCCGGCATCACCGCGTCGTCGCAGCCCTCGGCCAGCGGGGCGAGGCAGGACTTGGCGCCGTCGATGACCTCCGCGTCGGGCTGGGCGAACTTGCCCTGGAGGCCGTGGACGTGCATGTGGTCCACCCCGGCCAGCCGCCACAGCGTCTGGTAGGCGTCGAAGCCGATGCCCAGGCTGGGGTGGCGCGACAGGGCGCCGAAGCCGTTGCGGTGCCCGTGCAGCACCAGCCCGCTGTGCCGGCGCAGCGTCTGCACGGCGGAGAAGCCGCACCAGTTCAGGCTGACCATCACGCAGCTTCCGCCCTCGCGCTCCACCAGATCGGCGTGGCGGCGCATGGCGTCCGTCTCGTCGCTGATGTTGAAGGCGACCATGACGTGCTTGCCGGTGCGGTCCTGGTGGCGGCGCACCCGGTCCATCACCGCCGGCACGCGCCGGGCCAGCGGGGCGTGGACCGGATCGGCGCAGATCTCGTCGTCCTTGATGAAGTCGAGCCCGGCGGCGCAGAGCGTGCCGACCAGCTCGCCGGTCTCCTCCGCCGACAGGCCGAGGTTCGGCTTGATGATGGAGCCGACCAGCGCCCCGCGCTCCACCCCGGTCAGCCGCCGCGTGCCGGCCACGCCGTGCCGCGGCGCGTCGAACTGTTTGCGGTACGCGGCGGGCAGGCGGACGGAGTCGAGTCGCAGGCCGGTGACCTCGCCCAGGTCGAACAGGTTGCCGGCCACCGTGGCGGCCAGCGTCGGCAGGTTGGCGCCGACGTTGCCGGTGGGGAAGCTGATGGCGACACGGGCGCGCCGCCACGGTCCGGGCCGCTTCTGCCGCTCCAGCCACGTGTTCGGCAGGCTGGGGGAGGCGGCGGGTTCCAGCTCCTCCACCCGCTCCACCACGGCGCGGGCGCGGGCGCGCAGGTCGTCCGTCTCGCCATGGACGCGGGTGAAGGTGCCGCAGGACTGCTCCCCCGCCATGACCTCCGCCACCTTGGCGGGGTCCAGCGGGGTCTCGATCAGATAGGTCGCCTCGAAGCGGTCGGAGCGCATGGCGAGACTCACAGGCGGCTGAGGTCGGGGAAGGGCCGGACCGGATCGCGGCCGTCCCAGTCGAGGGAGGCGTTGCGGATCAGGTCGAACATCTTGCCCTTCGGCCCGGCGACCTCCGACAGCTCGATCACCGTGCCGGGGTGGTACTCGGTGTCGAAATAGACGAAGCGGCCCTTCTCGCCGACCTCGCCGCTCATCACCGGCTTGAAGCCCTGGGCGGTCAGCCGCTCCAGGTCGGCGTCGTAGTCCTCGGTCCAGTAGGCGACGTGCTGGAGGCCGGTGCGGCCCGCCTTCAGGAAGTCGCGGTACATCGACGGCGCGTCGTTGCGGGTCTGGATCAGCTCCATCTGGAGCGGCCCGGAATTGGCGAGCGCCACCGAGTTGTGAACCTCGTACCGCTCCCCGCGGTAGGTGTAGTTCTTGATTGGAACCCGCTCGTTGTAGAACCACGGGCCGATGCCCAGGGTGCGGCTCCAATAGTCCATGGCGGCCTCGATGTCGTCGACGACGTAGCCAGCCTGCCGGATCTGGCCGAAGAATCGGCTCATGAAGGAACTCCTGATTTTATCGTTATGGGGGGACCGGCAAGACTTCAGTAGGGAAGGAAGCCGGTGGAAATCCACGGAATGGCGGCGACCACGATCAGGCCCACGAGAAGGGCGGCGACGTAGCCCCAGATGTGTTTCAGACCTTCGTCCGGGCTGACCTTGCTGATGGCGCAGGCGCCGTAGTAGCCGACGCCGAAGGGCGGGGCGAACAGGCCGATGCCCATGGCGAAGATCACGACCATCGCGTAATGCACCTCGTGCACCCCGGCGTCGCGGGCGATGGGGAACAGCAGCGGGCCGAACAGGACGATGGCGGGGATGCCCTCCAGCACGCTGCCCAGGATGATGAAGGCGACGATGGAGATGGCGAGGAAGCCGTAGCCGCCGCCGGGGATGTCGGCCATCCACAGGGCGAGTGCGCGGGAGAAGCCGGACTGCGTCAGGCCCCAGGCCATGGCGGTGGCGCAGCCGACGATGAAGATGATCGCCCCGGTCAGCGACGCCGTCTCGATCAGCATCGGCTTCAGCCGCGCCCAGTCGAACTGGCGGTAGACCAGCAGGCCCATGATGGTGGAGTAGGCGATGCCGATGGTCGACACCTCGGTCGCCGTCGCGACCCCTTCCACCACCGCGGCGCGGATGACGAAGGGCAGCAGGATAGCGGGCAGGGCGGCCACGGCCAGACGGGCAATCTCCGACGCCGGCGGGCGGCGGATGTGGCTGAGGTCCTCATGGCGGTAGCGCCACCAGACGACGGCGCAGAGCGCCGCACCCAGCACCACCGCCGGCAGCAGGCCGCCCGCGAACAGCGCCGCGATGGACACGCCGGTGACCGAGCCGATGGTGATGAGGACGATGGAGGGCGGGATGGTCTCGGTCTGCGCGCCGGTGGCCGACAGAAGGGCGACGAGGTCGCCGGGAGGGGCGCCGCGCTTCTTCATTTCCGGGAACAGCACCGGCGCGATGGCCGCCATGTCGGCGATCTTCGAGCCGGAGATGCCCGACACCAGATACATCGCCCCGATCAGCACGTAGGACAGGCCGCCGCGCACGTGGCCGAGCAGGCTGGCGAGGAACTGGATCATGGCGCGGGCCATGCCGGTCATCTCGATCAGCAGGCCGAGGAAGACGAACAGCGGCACCGCCAGCAGGATCAGGTGCGACATCCCCTCGTCCAGCCGCCCGACCATGACGAGCAGCGGCGTCGAGGTGGTCAGCGCCAGATAGCCGAAGGTGGCCAGCGCGAAGGAGAAGGCGATGGGAACGCCGCCGAACACGCAGGCCGCGACCACGCCGACGAAGAAGATGACGAGGTTGGCCTGTCCCAGCGGCTTCAGCACCGGGCCGGCCAGCCAGAAGGCCACGGTCACCGCCGCGGTCAGGGCGACCGCCGCGAGCGTGATCCGAAGGTTGCGCATCCGCATCAGCCGGATCAGCGCGACCACGGCCATCAGCCCCAGCCCGGTCGGCAGGGCCGCCGCGCGCCAGGCGTTGCTGATCTCCAGCGCCGGGGTGACGATGAACTGCTCCTCCATGGCGTAGTCCAGGGCGGGGTGCAGGATCATCGCCAGGAAGGCGATGGGGGCCGTGATCGCCAGCGTCTCCAGCAGGGCGCGTGGCGTCGGGCCGACGCGGCTGACCAGCCCGGTCATCCGCATGTGCTCGCCGCGGCGGAGCGCCACCACGGCGCCCAGCATGGACAGCCACAGGAAGAGGATCGAGGCCAACTCGTCCGACCACACCAGCGGCGCGTGGAAGACGTAGCGCGCCGTCACCCCGGCCAGCAGGATGACGATCTCGGCCAGAACGATGAGGGCGGCGGCACCCTCCACCGTCGCGGCGAGGCCGCGGTCCAGCCGATCGGTCCAGGAACCGCCGGACGCGGCCCCTGGCATGGCGCCGCCCTCGTCGAGCGCCGTCGCGTGGTGAGACAAAGCCGCACCCTCCCTTCCCGTGTTGCCCACAGCCGTTCTTTAGGCGAGCTTGCCGACGGCGCCTTCCAGCAGCGCCCAGGCCTCGTCGCCGAAGCGGCCCTTCCATTCGCCGTAGAAGCCGCTGTCGCGGAGCTTGGCGCGGAAGCTGTCGGGGGACGGCTGGTTGAAGGCGAGGCCCTTGGACTGGAGGTCGGCCTGCACCGACTGGTTCAGCGCCTTGATGTCCTCGCGCTGCTGGACGCCGGCGTCGTTGATCGCGGTGGAGACGATCTTCTGCAGGTCGGGGGGCAGGCCGCGCCACGCGCGCCCGTTGGCGATGAACCAGAAGCCGTCCCAGATGTGGTTGGACAGGGCGCAGTACTTCTGCACCTCGTATAGCTTGGCGACCTGGATGATCGGCAGCGGGTTTTCCTGCGCGTCGACGATGCGCGTCTGCAGCGAGGAATAGACCTCCGAGAACTGCAGGCTGGCCGGGGCGGCGGACAGCGACTTGAACATGGCGATGCTGAGCGGGCTGACCGGCACGCGGATCTTCAGCCCGTCCATGTCGGCGGCGGTCTGGATCGGCTTGGCCCCGCTGGTCATCTGGCGGAAGCCGTTGTCCCACATCTTCTCGAAGGCGTGCAGGCCGACCTTGGAGATGGCACCGCGCACATGTTCGCCGAGCTTGCCGTCCATGGCGGACCAGACCTGCCCGTAGTCGGCGAAGGCGAAGCCCACGGCGTTGATGGCGGCCACCGGGACCAGCGTGGCGATGACCAGCGCCGAGGGCGTGAAGAAGGTGATGCCGCCGCTGCGCACCTGCGACAGCATGTCGGTGTCGCCGCCGAGCTGGTTGTTCGGGAAGATCTGGATGTCGACGCGGCCGTTCGTCTCGCGGCGGATGCGCTCCGCCGCCTCGTGCGAGCGGACGTTCAGCGGGTGGGTCAGCGGCAGGTTGTTGCCGTACTTGAAGTCGAACTCGGCGGCGCGGGCGATGCGCGGCGCGCCGATCAGAGTGGCGGTGCCGGCCCCCGCGGCCAACCCGACCGCCGGAGTGGCGGCCAACGCCTTGAGCATCGTGCGGCGCGAGAGCGGGTTCATGCTTTCCTCCCAGGAAACGTTGATGTAGTTTGATGTTCGACGGTGATTGTTGGTTGGACGGTATGTGCGCGAATGGCCGGTGTCAAACGCGAATGATGATGTGATTTGATGGGATCGGAGGGTTTTGAGACGTGATGCAGGATGATGCGGACGCCGTCGCCGCGCCCCCCGAACACACCCGTGGCCTGCCGCGGATCGCCGACATCGCGCGGCTGTCCGGCGTCTCCACGGCCACCGTGGACCGCGTGCTGAACCACCGCCCCGGCGTCCGCCCGGCGACCGTGCAGCGCGTGATGAAGGCCGCCGCGGAGCTGGATTACATCCCGGAATCGGACCTCGGCGCGGCGCTGGGGCCGAAGCCGGTGCGGCTGGCCTTCCTGCTGCCGGACGGAACGAACCGCTACCTGACGCGGCTTGGGCAGCTCATCCGCCAGTCGGAGGCGGCGCTGGCCCCGCTGGGCATCCGCGCGCAGGTGGAGTTCATCAAGAGCTTCAACCCCGACCTGCTGGCGCGCACCCTGCTCCAGCACTGGCGCAAGGTCGACGGGGTGGCCTTCATGGCGCTGGAACATCCGGCGGTGCGCGAGGCGGTGAACGAGCTGGCGGCGCGCAACGTGCCGACGGTGACGCTGATCTCCGACGTGCAGAACTGCCGGCGGGCCGCCTATGTCGGGCTCGACAACCGGGCGGCGGGGCGGACGGCGGGCTATCTGTTCGCGCGCTTCCTCGGCGGGCGGGCGGGCAAGGTGGCGATGATCGCCGGCAGCCTCAGCTACCGCGCGCACGAGGACCGCGAGCTGGGATTCCTGAACGTCCTGAAGGAGATGGCCCCGGCCATCGAGGTGGTGGGGCTGCGCGAGGCCCACGACGACGAGGCCAAGAGCTACCGGCAGACGCGGACGCTGCTCAGCCATCACCCCGACCTTGCCGGTATCTACACCATCGGCGGCGGTGCGGAGGGCGTGGCCCGCGCGCTGAAGGAGGCGCGGCGGGAGCGCGAGGTCGTCTTCATCGGCCATGGCTTCACGCCGGAGACGCGGGCGCTGCTGATCGACGGCACGATGGAGGCGGTGATCACCCAGGACCCGCGCAGCGCGCTGATGGGCTGCGCCGCCGTCTTCGCCAATCTGCGCGCGGGCCGCGAGGCGATGCACGGCGTGGAGCCGCCGCGCATCGAGGTCATCTTCAGGGAGAACCTGCCCCCCGCGGCTCCGCCGTGACCGGCGCCGGGGTGGGCACGGGCCGCTTGTCGCGCACCATGACGACCAGCAGGACGGCGCAGAGGATCAGAGCCAGGGCGGCGTAGGTGCGCAGCGGCGGCGTCTCGCCCAGCACGACGATGGCGCCGGTCACGCCGATCACCGGCACGATCAGCGAACTGACCGAGGCCTGGGCGACGCTCAGCCGCCGCACGATGGCGAACCACAGCAGATAGCCGCCGACCATCGCCACCAGGATGTGGAAGACCAGCGCGACCAGCACGCGGGGCTCCAGCGCCAACGTCGGGGCGGGGTCGAGGGCCAGCGCGAAGGGCAGCACCACCGGCAGGGAGATGGCGAACTGCCAGCCGGTGATGGCGTTCGGCCCCATGGTCCAGGCCGTCCGCTTGATCAGGACATTGCCCAGCGCCCAACTCAGCGCGCCGGTCAGCATGAAGGCGGGGCCGAGCGGCAGGGCGCCCAGCCGCAGCAGATCGGGGCCGAGCAGCACGGCCAGGCCCGTCAGCCCGCAGGCCAGCCCCATCCACTGGCGCGGCCCCGGACGCTCGCCCAGGATGGGGATGGCCAGCAGCGTCGCCCAGGCCGGCATGGTGTAGGCGATGATCGCCGCGCCCGAGGTCGCCATGTTCATCTGCCCGAAGGCGGAGCAGATGTTGAAACCCGCCATGTTCAGCAGCGCGACGGCGACCAGAGGCCAGCGCTGCCCGCGCGGCACGGCCAGCGATTCCCCGCGCGACCGCGCGTAGGCGAACAGCACCGCCGCCCCGACGGCGAAG
The DNA here is from genome assembly GCF_005222205.1 of Azospirillum brasilense. NCBI lineage: Bacteria > Pseudomonadati > Pseudomonadota > Alphaproteobacteria > Rhodospirillales > Azospirillaceae > Azospirillum > Azospirillum brasilense. The sequence goes on from NZ_CP032347.1 coordinate 142,747, forward strand.
CCCAGGCTGCGCAGCGTCCAGGGCTGGATCTGGGTGAGGATGATCTTGACGGCGGGCCAGTTCAGGCCCCAGCAGACGCTGATGAGGCCGACCAGCGACAGATCCAGCGCCCGAGCGCGGCTTATCATGGCATGGGATTCCGGGTGTGGGGTGGTCGGGAGCGATCAAGACGGCCTTAATTTTCCCTCTCCCCGGAGGGGAGAGGGAATTTCATATGTCCTAGAACGTCACCGCGTCGCCACCCTTCAACGACAGCATGGCGCGGGCCTCGTCCGGCGTGGCGACCTCCAGGGCCAGCCCCTCGATCAGCTTGCGGACCATGGCGACCTGCTCGGCGTTGGAGGCGGCGAGCCGGCCCGGACCGGCCCACAGATTGTCCTCCAGCCCGACGCGCACGTTGCCGCCCAGCGCCAGCGACTGGGTGGCGATGGGCATCTGGTTGCGCCCGGCCCCCAGCACCGACCACACATACTGGTCGCCGAACAGCCGGTCGGCGGTGCGCTTCATGTGCATCACGTCTTCCGGATGCGCGCCGATGCCGCCCAGGATGCCGAACACGGACTGCACGAAGAGCGGCGGCGTCACCAGCTTGCGGTCCAGGAAATGGGCCAGCGTGTAAAGGTGGGAAATGTCGTAGCACTCGAATTCGAAGCGCGTCCCGTTGCCGGAGCAGGTCTTCAGGATGTGCTCGATGTCCTTGAAGGTGTTCTTGAAGACGAGGTCGCGGCTGTTCTCCAGATAGGTGCGCTCCCAATCGTGCTGGAACTCGCTGAAGCGGTTCAGCATGGGGAACAGGCCGAAATTCATCGAGCCCATGTTGAGCGACGCGACCTCCGGCTGGAATTGCGCGGCGGGGCGCAGCCGGTCCTCCACCGTCATGGCGGCGCTGCCGCCGGTGGTGATGTTCACCACGGCCTTCGTCGCCTGCTTGATGCGCGGCAGGAAGCGCTGGAACAGCTCCGGGTCCTGGGTCGGGCGGCCGGTCTCCGGGTCGCGGGCGTGCAGGTGGACGATGGCCGCCCCGGCCTCCACCGCGGCGATGGCCTCCGCCGCGATCTGGTCCGGCGTCACCGGCAGGTGCGGCGACATGCTGGGCGTGTGGATGGAACCGGTGACCGCGCAGGTGATGATGACTTTGCGCGCGCTCTTCTTGGGCGTCGTCATGTTGTCCTCCCGTTTCTTCTTCCTCTGCCCGATCCCCTCTCCCGGGGCGGGAGAGGGCCTGTTCAGATCACCGCTTCGATCAGGAAGGGGCCCTTGCGGGCGAAGGCGGCCGTCAGCAGGCGGTTGAAGCTTTCCGCGTCGGTGGCCTGTCCCCCCTCCACCCCCATGCCGCGGGCGAGCGCCACCCAGTCGAGGTCGGGGCGGCCCAGCTCCGTGCAGTTGCGGGCGTTCGGACCCATGTCGCGGAAGCCGAGGTTGCCCAGCTCCCATTGCAGGATGCCGTAGCGGCGGTTGGCGAAGATGATGGTCACCACGTCGGCGTTCTCGCGCGCCTGACTCCACAGGGCCTGGAGCGTGTACATGCCGCTGCCGTCCGCCTGGACCGTCACCACCTTGCGGTCGGGGCAGGCGATGGCCGCACCCAGCGCCAGCGGCATGCCGATGCCGATGGCCCCGCCGGTGATGGTCAGCCAGTCGTGCGGGCGCGCCCCTGCGCAGGCCGTGTAGACCATCGGGCTGGAGGAAATCCCCTCGTCCACCACGATGGCGCCCTCCGGCAGCAGGGCCGCCAGGGACTGCCCGACGCTTTCGGCGGTCAACGCGCCGGTCGCCGGTTCAGGCAGGGCGAGCGGCTGCGCCGGAACCGATGCCTCGGCGGCGCCCACCGCCTCGACCAGCCAGCGCAGAGCCGCGAGGGCGTCCGCGCCCGGCGGGGCGACGTTGTGGATGCGGCAATCCTCGGGCGCTAGGCGGCTGGGCTTGTTCGGGTAGCCGAAGAAGCCGACCGGCTCGCCCGAACCGATCAGGACGATATGCTTCGCCCCGGCCAGCGCGGCGATGCCGAGGTCGATGGGGTAGGGGAAGCGCTCCACCGTCACGCGGCCCGCCCCGCGCTCGATGCGGGTGGCGCCGGTGTGGGCGTAGAGCGTGGCGCCGGTCGCGGCGGCGATCCTGCCGGCCAGGGCCAGCCCCTCCGCCCGCGTGGCGCGGCCGTTCAGCAGAACGACCACCCGCTCCCCGCTCCGCAGGGCGTCGGCGGCGGCGCGCAGAGCGTCGGCGTCCGGGGCGGCGGGGGCGGGCGGCTCCACGATGATCGGGTCCACCGCCGCCGTGTCGTCCCAGGAGGAGTCCGACGGCAGGATCAGCGTCGACACGCCGCCCGGCGGGGTCAGCGCGGCGCGGATGGCCTCCGCCGTGTTGGAGGCGACCGAGGCCGCGTCCGGCACCGTGCGCACCCAGGCCGACATGGGCTTTGCTAGCCCCTCCACGTCGGAGGTCAGCGGCGCGTCGACGCCGCGGTGCCACGTCGCGTGGTCGCCGACGATGTTGACCATCGGCACGCAGGCGCGCCGGGCGTTGTGCAGGTTGGCCAGCCCGTTCGCCAGCCCCGGCCCGAGATGCAGCAGCGTGGCCGCCGGGCGGTCGGTCATGCGGGCGTAGCCGTCCGCCGCGCCCGTCGCCACCCCCTCGAACAGCGTCGGCACGCAACGGGCGCCGGGCATGCTGTCGAAGGCGGCCAGCGCGTGCAGCTCCGACGTGCCGGGGTTGGCGAAGCAGGTGTCGACACCGTTCGCCACCAGCGTCCGAACCAGAATTTCCGCGCCCGGGATTTTCGCACCTGGGATTTTTACGCCGGTCATCGTGCCGCCTCCGTGAGTCCGCCCTCGAAACCGTCCAGGAAGCTGGCGAGATTCACCGCCAGCGCGTCGCAGTCGTAACCGCCCTCCTGCACAACCACAGTCGGCAGGCCGGCACCCGCAATCTTGCGGCCCAGCGTGGCGAAGCCCGGCGTCGTCACCTTGAAGAAGGCCAGCGGGTCGCCGACGTAGGTGTCGAAGCCCAGCGACAGCACCAGCGCCTCCGGCCCGAAGGCGGCGATGTGGGTCAGCGCCCCGTCCACCGCGTCGAGGAAGGTGGACTCCTCGGTGCCCATGGGCAGGGGGATGTTCAGGTTGCTGCCCAGGCCGCGACCCTTGCCGCGCTCGTGCGCGTAGCCGGCGAACCAGGGGTAGAAGTTGTTGGGATCGCCGTGGATCGACACGACCAGCACGTCGTCGCGCTCGTAGAAGATCGCCTGCGTGCCATTGCCGTGATGGACGTCCACGTCGAAGACGGCGACGCGCGGCGCGCGGCCCTGCTGGGCCAGCACCGGCAGCATCGCCTGGGCGGCGACGGCGGCGTTGTTGATGTAGCAGAAGCCCCCGGCCATATCGCGCGAGGCGTGGTGACCCGGCGGGCGGCACAGCGCGTAGGCCGCGCGCTCCCGACCGCTCGCCACCATCAGCGCCGCGTGGACCGCCGTGTCGGCGCCGCCGCAGACCGCCTCCCAGGTTCCGGCGCCGATCGGGCAGGCGGTGTCCGCCATGTGCCAGCCGGCCTGACCGACGATGCCCGTGGGATATTCGGCCATGTCGGTGTTGCGGTGGACGTTGGGGACGATGACCTCCGACGCGTCGGGCAGGGCCGACCAGCGGGCGTGGGCGGTTTCCAGGAAGCGCAGGTAATCGGCGGAATGGACCGCCGCGCGCGGGCCGGCGCCGTAGGACGGCGGTTCCTCCACCGTCGCGCCGCGCGCCCGCAGGGAGCCGACGAGCGCCTCCGCCCGTTCCGCCTTCTCCGGCGAGGGCTTCGGCTGGCCGCGCACCAGGAAGGTCGGCGGACGATGGCGCAACTGGGCCTCGGCAAAGACGTAGCGCATGGACAGGCTCCCGGAAGGAATTGATCCCCTCTCCCGCCTCGGGAGAGGGTGGCGCCGCGAGGCGCCGGGTGAGGGTCGTTCGAGGATCAAGGCGCTGATTCTTGGCGGTACCCTCACCCGCCCGCTGGCGCGGGCACCCTCTCCCGGGACGGGAGAGGGAGAGATGGATGTTACCCAGCCGCGGCCAGAACCGCGTCGGCCAGCACCGCGCAGCCGGACGCGGCGTGCTCGGGCTTGATGTTCTCCGCCTCGTTGTGGCTGAGGCCGTTCTCGCAGGGGATGAAGATCATCGCCGTCGGCACCTTGCGCGCGACATAGACCGCGTCATGGCCCGCCCCGGACACGATGTCGCGGTGGCTGAGGCCGCGCCGTTCCACCGAGCGGCGGACGTGGCCGACCAGCTCCGGCGCGAAGGGCGTGGTTGGGAAGGCCCAGAAGTCGGTCAGCTCCAGAGTCAGGCCGCGCTTGTCCGCGATGGCGGCCAGCCGCTCGCGCAGCAGCGCGTCCATGCGGGCCAGCGCGTCGGGGTCCGGGTTGCGCAGGTCGATGGTGAACCAGACGCGGCCGGGAATGACGTTGCGGGAGTCCGGGTGGACCTGGACGCGCCCGATGGTCGAGCAGGCGTCGCCGCCGACCTCCAGCGCGATGGCCTCCACAGCCTCCATCATCACGGCCGCACCGGCCAGCGCGTCGCGGCGCAGGCGCATCGGCGTCGGCCCGGCGTGGGATTCGCGGCCCGTCACCGTCGCCTCGTACCAGCGCTGGCCCTGCGCGCCGGTCACCACGCCGATCTCGACGTCCTCGGCCTCCAGCACCGGACCCTGCTCGATGTGCGCCTCGAAATAGGCGCCCATGGCGTGGCCGGTGACCGGGACCTCGCCCTTGTAGCCGATGCGCGCCAGCTCGTCGCCCAGGCGGACGCCGTCGGTGTCGCGGATGTCCAGCACATGGTCGAGCGTGAACACGCCCATCGCCACGCCGGAGCCCAGCATCGGCGGGGAGAAGCGCGCGCCCTCCTCGTTGGTCCAGACGATCAGGTCGATGGGGGCGTCCGTCTCGATGCCCTGGTCGTTGAAGCTGCGGATGACCTCCAGCCCGGCCAGCACGCCGTAGATGCCGTCGAAGCGGCCGCCGGTGGGCTGGGTGTCCAGATGGCTGCCCATGCAGACCGCGGGGCGGTCGGGGTTGCGGCCCGGGCGGCGGGCGAAGATGTTGCCCACCTCGTCCACGCTCACGGTGCAGCCGGCCTCCTCGCACCAGCGCACGAAGAGGTCGCGCCCTTCCTTGTCGAGGTCGGTCAGCGCCAGCCGGCACAGGCCGCCCTTCGGCGTCGCGCCGATCGTCGCGAGGTCCATCAGGGTCCGCCACAGGCGGTCGCCGTCGATGCGCAGGTCAGACATGGTCCCTATCCCGATCCCAATTCCGAATTAGTGTTGAGGCTCGGCGCGAACCGCGGTCAGCAGCCCGGTCACCGTGGGCAGGCTCAGCCCCGCCCTGTTTGCCAATTCCAGCGGCGCGTCCAGCACCGCCTCGATCTCCGCCCGCCGGCCCGCCGCCACGTCGGCGCGCAGCGCCGGACGGATGCGGCCCGGATGCTGGGCCATGGTCCACACATCCTCGACCTTCGCCGTCGCCGGATGGCCGAGCGCCGCCGAGAGGGCCAGCATTTCCTCCACCACCGCCGCGAAGCCGGGCTGAAGGGCGTCGTCGTGGGCGATCTCCTGCGCCGTCTTGCCGGTGGCGAGGCCGAGCAGGCCGAAGGCGAAGGGCGCCAGCAGCGCCGTCCACACCTCCGCCCGGATGTCCGGCACGGCCAGCGCGTTGAAGCCGCCCGCCCCGAACAGAGCCGCCAGATCACGGGCTCCGTCGTTCCCCGTTGCCGGTCCGAGGGCGAGCCGCAGCCCGCCGAGATGCCGCAGATAGCCGGGGGTCCGCCGCTCCACCGCCACGCGGGCGACGGCGCCGACGATGCGGTCCGCCGGGATGGCGTCCGACAGCAGCCCCATGGGATCGACCACAGCCAACGGGCCGCCGATGGCCTCATCCGCCGGATACCACCAGGGAATGCCGCCGACCACCGGCACCAGCCGCGTCTTCGGCCCCAGCAGGGGAAGCAGCAGGTCCAGAACCTCGGTCAGCAGGGGGGAGGGCACCGCCAGCACCACCACGTCCTGCGGGCCGAGGGCCAGCGTGTCGTCGGTCACCAGGGGCCGCACCGTCACCGGACGGCCCGAGGGGCCTTCGACCGTCAGCCCGTCGCGCCGCAGCGTGTCGAGCGTCCGCCGCCGGGCGACCAGCGCGGCCGGCAGCCCGGCGGCGGTCAGCCGCGCGGCGATCAAGCCGCCGACCGCCCCGGCCCCGATGACGGCGACCTTCATCCCCGCCCCGTCAGGCGCTGTTGCGCAGGGCGGCCGACCGCCGCGTCACCGGAACCACGTCCTCCGGGATGGTCCAGCCCTTGCCGGGGATGGCGTCCAGGAGGGTGCGGGTGTAGGCGTGCTGCGGGTTGCCGAACACCTCCTTCGCCGGGCCGATCTCGACGATGCGGCCCTTCTGCATGACCGCGATGGTGTCGCAGATCTGGGCGGCGATTCGCAGGTCGTGGGTGATGAACAGCATCGACAGGTTCAGCCGGTGCCGCAGATCCTCCAGCAGGTCGAGCACCTGCGCCTGCACCGACACGTCGAGCGCCGACACCGGCTCGTCGGCGATCAGCAGCTTCGGCTCCAGCGCCAGGGCGCGGGCGATCGAGATGCGCTGGCGCTGCCCGCCGGAGAACTCGTGCGGGAAGCGCTCCGCCGCCGAGGCGTCGAGCCCGACGAGCTTCAGCAGCGCCTTCGCCTTGTCGAGCGCCTTGTGGCGGTCCTCGCCGAAGGCCACCGGCCCCTGGGTGATGATGTCGCCCACGGTGTGGCGCGGGTTCAGCGAGGCGTAGGGGTCCTGGAAGACCATCTGCACGTGCCGCCGGTAAGGCCGGAAGGCCGGGCGCGACAGCGACAGCAGATCGACGCCCTCGAACAGGATCTTGCCCGAATCCGGCTTGATCAGCCCGACGATGGAGCGGCCGAGCGTCGATTTGCCGGAGCCGGACTCGCCGACCAGACCGACCGTCTCGCCCTGGTGGATGGTCAGCGACAGGTCGTCGCCCGCCACCACCTTGCGCCCCGGCGTGAAGAAGCCGCCGCCGAGGTGGAAGGTCTTGCACACCTTCTCCGCCGTCAGCACCGGCTGGCGCGCGCGGGTGAAGTCCTCGCGGTGCTCAATCAGGTGCGGGACGGCGGCGATGAGCTGGCGGGTGTAGGGATGCTGCGGCCGGTTCAAGACCTCCTCGGCGGTGCCGATCTCGACGATCTGGCCGCGCTGCATCACCGCCACGCGGTGGGCGATCTCCGCCACCACGCCGAAGTCGTGGGTGATGAACATCACGCCCATGCGGCGCTTGGCCTGGATGTCCTGGATCAGCTCCAGGATCTGCTTCTGGGTGGTGACGTCGAGCGCGGTCGTCGGCTCGTCGGCGATCAGGATGTCCGGCTCCACCGCCAGCGCCATGGCGATCATCACGCGCTGGCGCTGGCCGCCCGACAGGCGGAACGGGTAGCTGCGGCGCAGATGGTCCGGCTCCGGCAGGCCGACGGAGGCGAGAAGCTCCACCACGCGCGCCCGGCGGGCGGCGCGGTCGAGCGTGGTGTGGTAGCGCAGGACCTCGTCGATCTGGTCGCCGACCCGCATCAGCGGGTTCAGCGCCGTCATCGGCTCCTGGAAGATCATGGCGATGCGGCCGCCGCGAAGCGCGCGCTGGTCGCGCTCCGGCAGGCTGAACACGTTGGTGCCCTGGTGACGGATCTCGCCGGAGGAGACTTTCACCGCCTTGGGCAGCAGGCCCAGCACGGCGTGCGCGGTCATCGACTTGCCCGACCCGGACTCGCCGACCACGCAGAGGATTTCCCCGGGCTCCAGCGTGAAGGTCAGGTCCTGGACCGCGTGCGGCCGGTCGGCGCCGCGCGGCAGGTCGATGGTCAGGTTGCGGACGTCGAGGAGAGGCGTCTCGGTCATCAGGAACGGCCCTTTCGCGCCAGCTTGGGATTCAGCGCGTCGTTCAGCCCTTCACCCACGAGGTTGAGGGCAAGCACGGTCAGAAGGATCGCGATGCCGGGGAAGAAGCTCATCCACCAGGCCTGACGGATCACGGTGCGGGCCGCGCCCACCATGTAGCCCCAGCTCATCAGGTTCGGATCGCCGAGCCCGAGGAAGGAGAGGGAGCTTTCCAGCAGGATCGCCGTCGCCACCATCAGCGAGGCCGACACGATGATCGGGGACAGGCTGTTGGGCAGGATCTGGCGCCAGATGATCGTCATGTTCGACTGGCCGGTGGTCACCGCGGCGTGCACGAACTCGCGGCTCCGCAGGCTCATGAACTCGCCGCGCGCCAGCCGCGCCAGCGGCGGCCAGGAGACGATGGCGATGGCCAGCACGATGGAGGTCAGCGACGGCGTGAAGATCGCCACCAGCACCACGGCCAGGACGAAGTTCGGGATGGTCTGGAACAGCTCGGTGAAGCGCATCACCAGATCGTCGACGCGTCCGCCGTAGAAGCCGGAGACGGCCCCCAGGAACACGCCGATCAGCACGGCGACGGCGGTCGAGGTCAGCCCGATCAGCAGCGACACCCGCGCCCCGTGGGCGATGCCCGCCGCGATGTCGCGGCCCAGCGTGTCGGAGCCGAGCAGAGCGTCCTCCGACAGCGGCGGCTGGAAGGGCATCGCGGTCATGTCCCACGGGCTGGCCGGGTAGAGCACATCGGCGAAGGCCGCCATCAGGATGACCAGGGTCAGGAAGGCCAGCCCGATCACCGCGCCCTTGTTGCGGGCGAAGGCGCTCCAGAAGCCGGACCCCTTGCGGGCGGGGGTGATGGCCGCGGCGGTCATGGCGCCACCTCGATGCGCGGATCGACGAGGGAATAGATCAGGTCGGTCAGCAGGTTGAACACCACCACCACCACCGAGGTCAGAAGGAAGATGCCCAGAAGGACCTGATAGTCGCGCTGCAACACGGCCTCGAAGGCGAGGCGCCCGATGCCGGGGAGCGCGAAGACGGTCTCGATCAGGATGGAGCCGCCGATCAGGTGCCCCGCCTGGAACCCCGCAACGGTGATGACGGGCAGGATGGCGTTGCGCAGGATGTGCACCGACACGATGCGCCATTCCGGCAGGCCCTTGGCCCGCGCCGTCTTGACGAAGTCCATGTCGCGCACCTCCAGGATCGAGGCGCGGGTCAGCCGGGTGTAGACGGCCATGTAGAAGAGGCCGAGCGTGGTCACCGGCAGCACGAGGTGCTTCGCCCGGTCGAGGAAGGCGTCCCAGCCGGTGTAGCCGGCGCCGATGCTCTCCGTGCCGAAGGCGGGCAGCCAGCCGAGATTGACCGAGAAGAGAAGGATCAGCATCAGGCCGATCCAGAAGATCGGCGTCGCGTAGGCGGTCAGGCCGACCACGGTGATGGCGGTGTCCGACCAGGTGCCGGCGCGCATCGCCGCCAGCGTGCCGAGCGCCACGCCGCCCAGCAGGGCCAGCACGAAGGCGGTCAGCGTCAGCGACAGGGTGACGGGCAGGCGGTCCATCAGCAGGTCGAAGACGGGACGCTGCTGGCGGTAGGAATAGCCGAGGTCGGCCTGCACCACCTTGGACATGTAGGTGCCGAGCTGCTCGTACAGGGGGCGGTCGAGGCCGAACTGCTGGCGGAGCTGTTCGACGAACTTGGCATCGGCGGCCCCGGCCTCGCCCGCCATCACCGCGGCGGGGTCGCCGGGCGCTGCGTGGACCAGGAAGAAGTTGAACACGGCGATCGCCAGAATGACGAAGACCGCCTTCACCAGCCTCTGTGAGATGAATAGGGCGATGCGGGGCATGTTGTCACTCCCGGGATGCGTTTTGCCCCCTCCCTAACCCTCCCCCGCTTCGCAGGGAAGGGAAGGGGCCCACGCGCAGCGTGGGAAGGGTGGGGGGCAACCGCTCCCTTTTCTTACTTCTTGACCATGTAGACGCTGTCGTAGCTCTCGTTCACGCCGATGGCGGTCGTGACGGCGTTCTTGAAGCGCTTGTCCACGAAGGTCGGGAATTCCATCTCCAGCAGCCAGGCCACCGGCACGTCCTCGACCAGGATCTTCTGGGCGGCGGAGTAGAGCTGCTGGCGCTCCTCGTCCTTGTTGGTCTGGGCGGCCTGGGCGAACAGCTTGTCCACCTCGGGGTTGGCGTAGCCCATGGTGTTGGAGAACATCACGCCCTTGCGGATGTTTTCCGACACGTAGGTGCGCGACACGCCGAGCGCCGGGTCGCCGTACTGGTAGACGAAGTTGAAGGTCAGGTCGTAGTCCCAGTTGGACACGCGGTTGACCCAGCCGGCGGCGTCGGTGGTCTCCAGCGTCACGTCGACGCCGACGCGCTTCATCGCCTGCTTCACATACTCGCCGAGGCGGGTCCAGGTCTCGCCATAGGGCATGACGAGCAGGCGGACCTTGGCGCGCGTGCCGTCGGAGCCCTTCTTGAGGCCGGCCTCCTCAAGCAGCGCCTCGGCCTTCTTCGGGTCGAAGTCGTACTTCCGGACGTTGGACTCGTGGAAGCGGGTGACCGAGTTCACCGGGCCGGTCGCCGGACGGCCGAGGCCGAACCAGATCTTGTCGCGGATGAACTTGCGGTCGATGGCGTGCATCATCGCCTGCCGGAAGCGCTTGTCGTCCAGCGGCTTGTTGCGCGTGTTGATCTCGATCCAGGACAGCGGCGCGAAGAACTCGTAGCCCTTGGTCGTCATCTCGACGTTGGGCAGGCCCTTCAGGCGCGGGACGTCGAAGGTCTCGATGTCGTTGAACTGGGTCTGCTGGACGGTGCCCTGCTCCACGGCGACGGCGCGCGAGGCGGCGTCGGGGATCACGCGGAAATAGATGTCGTCCAGATAGGGCTTGCCGGCCTTCCAATACTCGTCGTTGCGGACGAGGTGGATGTAGGAGCCCTTGTTCCACTCCTTGAACTTGAAGGGGCCGGTGCCGATCGGGGTGGCGTTGGCCGGGTTGGCCTTGAAGTCGGTGCCTTCATAGATGTGCTTCGGCATCATCGGGGCCGACGACACCTCGAAGGCCTGAAGGAACGGGCCGAACGGCTCCTTCAGCGTGAACTGGACGGTGTAGTCGTCCAGCGCCTCGATCTTCTCGCACTTGGAGAAGGTGGCGCGGGCGCGCGGGTGGGTCTCCATCAGCAGCTTGGAGGTGGAGAAGACCACGTCGTGGGCGGTGAAGGGCTTGCCGTCGTGCCACTTGGCGTTCTTCACCAGCTTGAAGGTGTAGACCTTGCCATCGGGCGAGACTTCCCAGCTTTCCGCCAGTTCCGGCTGCGGCTTCAGGTCGAAGCTGAAGGTCAGCAGGCCCTGGTAGATCTTGCCGGCGACCGTCTGCGTCGGACCCTGCTGGTTGAGGCCCAGCACCAGGATCGGCGGTTCCGGCTGGACGATGATGTTCATCGTGCCGCCGCGCTCCTGCGCCGCGGCCACGCCGGGCACGGTCAGCGCCAGCGGCGCCGCCAGGGCGGCGGCCAGCGCCGCGGCGGTCAGGGTTTGACGAAAGTGACGCAAACGATTGCTCATGTCTGAAGCCCCCTTATTGTTGATTCTCGTCACGCGACCGTTATGGATCGATGGGTTCCAGGCCGCACCAGTCGGCCATGAACAGGGCGAGCACGGCGGTCACCTTCGCCACGCTGTCGAGCGAGACGGACTCGTCGATGCCGTGGATGCGCTCCGCCTCCGGGCCGTAGCAGGTGGCCGGCGTGTCGCCGTAGAGCAGGAAGTTGCGGACGTCGGTGGTGCAGGTCTGGGCCAGCTTCGGCGCCGGGGTCCCGAAGATCGACCGATGGGCGGCGTCCAGCGCCTCCAGCATCGGGTGATCGGGGTCCAGCGTGCAGCCCTCCGCCTGGAAGCCGCGGAAGATGACGCGGGCGTCGATTCCCTTGAGGTCGGAGTCGCCGCGGCAGGCCTCGGCCACCGCGCGCTCGATCTCGGCGCTGACCTCGGCGGCGGCGCGGCCGGGCGGGAAGCCGAAGCGCAGTTCCATCCGGCAGCGGGTGGGGACGGAGGACGCCCATTCGCCGCCCTCGATGTGCCCGACGTTCAGGTTGTAGGGGTGGTGATGGTGCGCGTAGGCGGGATGCCGCCCGTCGGGGTGGTTCCAGGCCGACTCCAGCGCCTTCAGATGCTTGAGCACGCGGAAGGCCGCCTCGATGGCGTTCAGCCCGGCGCCGGTGTCCAGCACATGGGCGGGGCGGCCGGTCACCTCCAGCTCGCAGCGGATCACGCCGACCTGGGCGATCTGGAGCGTGTGGTTGAAGGGTTCCGGAATCACCGCGGCGTCGGCCTTGTAGCCGCGGGCGACGCAGGCGAGCGCGCCGTTGCCGGTGCATTCCTCCTCGACCACCGACTGAAGATAGACCGGGGCGGCGGGCTGGACGCCCAGGCTTTGCAGCGCCTTGAAGGCCATGACGTAGGCGGCGATGCCCGCCTTCATGTCGCCGGCGCCGCGCCCGTAGAGGCGGCCGTCGCGGACGACCGGCTCGAAGGGCGGGGCGGACCACAGCTCCTCCGGCCCGGTCGGCACCACGTCGATGTGGCCGTTCAAAATCAGCGACTTGCCGGTCGCCCGCCGGGGTTTGTGGACGCCGACGACGTTCTCGCGGCCCTCGTAGGAGATCAGCGAGGGGGACCAGCCGGGCTGGGCCTTCAGCGCCTCCTCGTCGATGGCGAAGCGGTCCACCTCCAGGCCCATGTCCCGGAAGATCCGTTCCATCAGATCCTGCGCCGGGCCTTCCTGCCCCAGCAGGCTGGGGCTCCGGACCAGATCGGACAGCAGGCTCACTCCATCCTCGCGCAGCGTCGCGACCGCGCCCAGGATCGCATCCCGGTCCACGGCTGCAATGCTCCGCTCACCCTCGTGGGATGCGGGCATGACGACTCCGTTCTTACCACTCCGCCGCGCAGTCGTCCGTGTGTGTCGGTAAATCTCCGGAAAGAAACTGTGGCGATTTCGACTTTCGGACTATGACCCTGGTTTTGCCTGGTTGGGCGAAGCCGGGGATCGACCGCTGACGACTGGCGTATTACAATTCAGCTTCTCATCGTCCGCCAAATCGATAATCCTCATTGCCGACATAAGCAGGATTTATGGCGATGGGTTTTCCTCCGATGACGGCGCGCGATCTGGAACGGCTGGGCCACCAGCTCGACTGGAACCTGCTGCGCACCTTCATGGTGATCGTGCAGGAGCAGGGGCTGACCCGCGCGGCGCAGCGTCTCGGGCTGACCCAGCCGGCGGTGTCCCAGGCCCTGAAGCGGCTGGAGGACCAGATGGGCCGCAGCCTGATCGAGCGCGGGCAGGGCCGCTTCCGCGTGACCGAGGCCGGCGAGATCATCTACGCCGAGGTTCTGGAGATCTACGGCAACATCTCCCGCTTCGCCGTCCTGATGCGCGACATCCGCGAGGAGATTTCCGGCCACATCCGAATCCTGCTGGCCAGCCGAATCCAGTCGCTGCTGTTCGACGCCCTGCTGGAGCGCTTCCACGCCACCCACCCGCAGGTGACCTTCCGGCTGGACGTGATGGCGAGCGCGGACGTTCACATGGCGATCCAGCAGAAGACCGGCTCGCTCGGTCTCTGCCTGATGCGGGAGCCGCCGCCGCTGGTCGAGCACGCGCTGTTCGCCCGCCAGATCTACCGCCTGTATTGCGGGCCGCGGCACCATCTGTTCGGCCGCACCGGCCTGACGCTGGGCGATCTGCGCAGCGAGGGGTTTGTCTCCTTCACCTCGGACCAGATCGGCGGGGTGCTGTCGCCGCTGGCCGTCTTCCGCGCGCAGGAAGGGATCGAGAGCCGGATCGTCGGCGCCTCGGTCAATCTGGATGAGGTGCGGCGCATGATCTCCGTCGGGCTGGGCATCGGGCCGCTGCCCCGGCATGTGGCGGAGCGCGACGTGCGCGACGGCCTGCTCTGGCCGCTGCCGCCGGAGGAGGGGGTGGCGCCGGTGGACATCCATCTGCTGTGGAATCCCGCCGCCAAGATGAACCGGGCGGAGCGGGCCTTCATCGAGCATTGCCGCGCCGCCATCGCCGGCATCCCGCTCGACCTGCGTTTCGACCCGGCGGCGGTGAGCGAGTGGATCGACCGCCAGTTCGGCGGCGCGTGAGCGCCGTCAGGCGGCGCCATTCGGCCCGCCGCGATCACCGTGCCCGCGTCTTCAGCGTCATCAGATAGGCCACGATGTCGTCCGTTTCGTCGGGTGTGAGGCGGATGTTGGGCATAACCGGGTGCGAACTGCGCAGGTAGCTGCGCAACGCCATTTCGGTCACTCCCGGATCGGACAGCCGTTCAGTCAGGTCGGGCGCTTCGACGCCTTCGTCCGTCGCGGACGGCTTGGCTGTCCGTCCCGCCGATACGTGATGGCATTCCCCGCAGATCTCCTCGGCCAGCCGGCGGCCGTATTCGACGCTTCCAAGCCCATCCGGGTTGGTTTGCGCCGCGAGCGGGCAGGGCGGAACCGTCAACGTCAGGGCGACGAGCAGGATGCTGGCCCGCATGGCGGCGCCTCCTTCCGGTCATGCCGGGATCATCAGAGAACGCTAATAATTTTCCAGAGTAGGGCGGCCCACCTCCGCCTGTCCATTCCTCGGACGGGATAGGACAGAGTTCGCAAGCAAAGATTTCCGCCACGCTGCCGCCACATTGATAAGCAAAAGAATCTCTTTTGGAAAACAGCGACTTCCCGGAGTCTTCGCAAAAGATACACGGAATCTCACAAAAATGCCCCGCCAGGAGCGGGCGCCTAATTGGTAGTAGATGCATATGCCAAAGGGCGAAAACGCCTGAGAACTCATACCAGAAGACAACATCTTAAGAGAGCATTGACATATGGCTAACCTGTACGGACCGAAGACGCTGACGGCCCCCGCTGGTGCGATCGTCATCGCACCGGGCGCCAACATCCAATCCATCGTCAATGGCGCTCCCGCTGGCGCGACCTTCTGGTTGCAGCCGGGCGAGTACCGTCTTCAGTCGATCACGCCCAAGGACAACCAGACCTTCATCGGGGCCGAGGGCGCCGTGCTGAACGGGTCGAAGCTGCTGACCGGCTTCACCCAGGACAGCGCCGGGCGCTGGGTCATCGGTGGGCAAACGCAGCAGGGCGAGCGCCGCGCGACGGATGAGGCGACGCCCGGCGCCATGCGCGCCGGCTATCCGGAGACCGTCTATGTCGACGACAAGCCGCTGACGCCCGTGGACGCGCTGTCGAAGCTGAAGGCGGGAACCTTCTACTTCGACTACAACGCCGACAAGATCTATCTGGGCGACAACCCGGCGGGACACAAGGTGGAGGCCGGGACGACCGCCCACGCCTTCGGCGGCACCGCGAAGGGCGTGACGGTCAAGAACCTCGTCATTGAGAAATACACCCCGCCGGCGCAGGAAGGCGCCATCCAGGGCGACGCCAACTGGACCATCCAGGACAACGAGCTGCGGCTGAACTACGCGGTCGGCGCCACGGCGCAGGACGGCAGCAAGTTCATCGGCAACTACGTCCACGACAACGGCGAGATGGGGCTCGGCGGCGCCGGCGCCAAGATCCTGGTCGAGGGCAACGAGATCGCGCGTAACGGCGCCTGGTCGGGCATCGACGTGTTCTGGGAGGGCGGCGGCACCAAGTTCGCCTACACCACCGATCTGGTGGTCCGCGGCAACTACTCCCACGACAACACCGGCTTCGGCCTGTGGACCGACATCGACAATGTCGGGACGCTGTACGAGAACAACGTGCTCGTGAACAACAGCGGCGGCGGCATCACCCACGAGATCAGCTACGACGCCATCATCCGCAACAATGTGATGGTCGGCAACGGCGCCAAGCCGCAGGCTGAGGGCTGGCTGTGGGGCGGGTCGATCCAGATCCAGAACTCCCAGAACGTCGAGGCCTACGGCAACAAGATCGACATCACCGGGGTCAAGGGCGCCAACAGCATCGTGATGATCCAGCAGGACCGCGGCGCCGGCGAGTTCGGGACCTGGAAAACGACCAACAACAAGATCCACGACAACATCATCGTCTCGAAGGACGGCAACGGCCAGTCGGGCGGCGTCGCCGATTACGACGAAGCCGGCATGCTGAACGGCGGCAACACGTGGGACAACAACACCTACTACATGCCGGACGGTGACCGCTGGCGTTGGGGCGACTTTCCGGAGGGCGACAGCTGGTCCGCCTACATGAACGCGACCACGCAGGACGAGCATTCGACCCTGTCCCAGGCCTACCCCTCGACCGCCGGCTGGACGACGGTCACCCCCACCGCCCCGCCGGCCCCCACCCCGACCGACACCACGCCGCCCACGGTCAAGGTGAGCATCGCCGACACCAGCGTGACCAAGGGTGAGGCGCCGCTCGTCACCTTCGCCTTCAGCGAGGCGGTGAAGGACTTCGCGCTGGCCGACACCACGGTGAAGGGCGGCACGCTGAGCGGCTTCAAGACGGTGGACGCCTCCACCTACACCGCCGTCTTCACACCCTCGACCAACACGAAGATCACCGACGCCAACGTCGCGGTGAAGGCCGGCAGCTACACCGACCTCGCCGGCAACGCGGGCAAGGCTGGGGCCTCCGCCGGCTTCGCGGTGGACACCACGACCACTGTTCCGACGACCCCCACGGCCAGCGTCACGACGATCAAGGTCAACGCCTCCGGCGCCGCCGCGGGCGGGGTGAACGCGCATTTCAAGGTGCTGGTGGACGGCAAGGCCATCGGCGACGCCACGGTCGGCACGGCGGCGAAGGACTACAACTTCACCACCACGCTGACCGCCGGGCAGCCGCACAAGGTGCAGATCCAGTATGACAACGACGGCTTCGTGAACGGGCAGGACCGCAACCTGTTCGTCAACAAGATCACCATCAACGGCACCGCCCACAACCCGACCGACAGCATCGTCAGCTACGACAAGGGTGCGCTCGACGGCAAGGATGTGGTCAAGGGCCAGTCGTCGATGTGGTGGGGCGGCACGCTGGTCGTCGATGCCCCGGCCAAGGAGTTCCCCGCGGGCGGCTCGCTGCCGCAGAGCGGTCCCAGCACGACGACGATCACCGTCAACGCTTCCGGCGCCGCCGCGGGCGGGGTGAACGCCCATTTCAACCTGCTGGTCGATGGCCAGAAGGTCGGCGAGGGCGTGGCCGGCACCGCGGCCAAGGACTACAGCTTCACCACCAGCCTGAGCGCCGATCAGGCGCACAAGGTGCAGATCCAGTACGACAACGACGCCGTGGTGAACGGGCAGGATCGCAGCCTGTTCGTCAACAAGGTCACGATCAACGGCAAGTCCGTCCTGCCCACCGACGGCGTCGTCACCTACGACAAGGGCGCGCTGGACGGCAAGGACGTGGTCAAGGGCCAGTCCGGGATGTGGTGGAACGGCACGCTGGTGGTGGACGCGGACAAGAGCTTCTTCCCCTCGGCCACCCCGGTCGGAGAGGCCACGGCGCTGGCGCTCGACGCCGGGACGGACAGCGTGTGGAGCCACGTCGCGGCCCAGCAGGCGGCGGCCGCTCCGGTTGCCGTGGCCGATGCGGTGGCGAACAGCTTGTACGCGGCCATGCCGGTCGAGGCCGGCTATGACCCGCTGTTCGACCACGCCGACCCGTCGCTGCTGAGCCACGCGGCGTAACGCGGCTTCGGCCGGCTGGTGAAAAATGGGGCGGTCCGTCGACAGGACCGCCCCTTTGTTTGCTGAGCGCTGCGGGGGCAGCAGCCAGATAATCGGCAGATCCGAACGCTGCGTTCCATCCTTCTCGTCGTGATAGAGCCGACACGGTTCCGCCTCATCGAGACGGCGGTCCAAATGAACCTTGCCCCCATGCCTTCCAACATGGGATCGGCCGCGCCTCATTGGGACTATTCACTTGCCGTTGGTGTTACACATCGTCCCGATGTGTCTCTGACGGGTAAGCGCATCATTATCATTCAATCTAGCTACGTGTCCTAGAAAGGGCGCTTTGATATCATCTCCTCGATAGACGGATTTTCCCTGTTCGACTGCGTGTCGTTCGCCCGGTGCGGCTGGCGCAACCGCATCAGGACGGCCCGGGGTGTGCAATGACTGACACCCCCGACCGAGACCAAGGAACGCTATCAACAGGCCATCCAGGAAACACGGATCGCCGGGTCCCAGGCGGGCGAGCGGTGGAGGGCGATCACCCGTGCCCTTCATTTCGCCGCGCTCGCTCCCCGACCCATGGCGTTCTGCGGCGAGTCCGAGCGCGAGGTGATGCTGATGAGCGACATGAAGATTGGCTTCAACCGCCCCAAGTTAACCGGTAACGAACTGGAATACATCCGCCAGTCCCTGGAGCAGGCGCACCTTTCCGGAGACGGTGCGTTCACCAAACGCTGTCACGCGTGGCTGGAACGGCGGCTTGGGGCACCGCAGGCCTTGCTGACCCATTCCTGCACGGCAGCGCTGGAGATGGCCGCCCTTCTGACCAACGTCGGTCCGGGGGATGAGGTCATCATGCCCTCCTACACCTTCGTGTCCACCGCGAACGCCTTCGTGCTGCGCGGGGCGGTGCCTGTCTTCGTGGACATTCGGCCGGACACGCTGAACATCGACGAGCGCCTGATCGAGGCGGCGATCACGCCCCGCACCCGCGCGATCTGCGTGGTGCATTACGCCGGCGTCGCCTGCGACATGGACGCGATCTGCGCCATCGCCGCCCGGCATGGCCTGGCGGTGATCGAGGATGCCGCGCAGGCGCTAATGTCCGCGTACCGCGGCCGTCCGCTCGGCACCTTCGGCGCCTTGTCGGCCTTCTCCTTCCACGAAACCAAGAATCTGATCTCCGGCGAGGGAGGCGCCCTGGTCGTCAACGATCCGGATTTGATCACCCGCGCCGAAATCATCCGCGAGAAGGGCACAAACCGCACGCGCTTCCTCCGTGGCGAGGTCAACAAGTACAGCTGGGTGGACGTCGGTTCGTCCTATCTTCCCTCTGACATGCTGGCGGCGTTTCTTCTCGCTCAGTTCGAGAATGCCGAGCGGCTGGACGAGGAGCGCCATGCCTTGTGGAACGCCTACCACGAGGCTCTGGCACCGCTGGAGGAACGCGGCCTGTTGCGCCGTCCGGTGATCCCGGCCGAGTGTCGGCACAATGCGCATCTGTATTACGTCCTGGCGCGCACAGCCGATGAACGCAATGCGTTGATCGCCCACCTGCGAACGACCGGTATTCAGGCGCCGTTTCATTACGTGCCGCTGCACACCGCACCGGCAGGACGGCGTTATTCGCGCGCCGCGGGGGAATTGCCGGTTACGACCGATCTCTCCGCAAGGCTGCTGCGTCTTCCGATGTGGTACGGGCTGGGTGCTGGAGCCGGGCAAGTGGTCGAAGCCGTGCAGGACTTCTTCCGTACGGCCCATTCGAGGGCGGCGGCAACGACAGGCTATGCTGCCTCAAAGGTGTTGGCTCGTCATTCGGCTTGGGTGCGAAGCGCATCCGGCGAGGTTTTGCCAGCGCCACCCGCAACGCCACCCGCAACGCCACATGGGACGCCACCGGCATGACCCTCTCGATCAATGTGTTCGCGTTGATCGAGAGGGTTTCCACGGTTGGAAAATGATGGAAGCGATCATTCTCCAACCGCATCAATCGTCCCGGCATTGGCCATTCCCAATGCTTGCTCTCATGCCGGCGCCGGCGTGTAGAGGTCGGGGGTGATGCGGCAGCTCGCGAAATCCTGGGCGCGCGCGTGGGCGGCACGGCTCATGGCGCGCAGGCGCGGACGGTCCCGGTCCAGGGTCACGATGGCGTCGGCCAGCCCGTCGATCACCTCCGCCGCCGCGCGCCCGCGGCAGGGAATGGCGAAGCCGCAGGAGGAATCGATCATGATTCCCGAGCCGCCGAGATCGAGGCAGATCACCGGCTGCGCGTTGGCCAGCGCCTCCATGATGACGTTGGCGGCGGAGTCGTGCAGGCTGGGGAACAGAAGCGCGTCGGAGCTTCGCAGCACCTCCATATAGTCGGGCTGCGACAGCCATTCGACGAAATCGACATGTTCGGCGATGCCCAGCCGGTCGGCGAGAGTCTTCCACTCCTCCGACTGCGGACCGCTGCCGATCATCTGAAGGTGTGCCCGCGCCCCCTTCTCCAGCGCCCTGGCCAGCGCGGCCAGCGCGTAGTAGCCACCCTTCCAGTAGAGGAAGCGGCCCGAGAAGCGCAGCTTCAGCGGCGCTCCGGCATCGCCGCCGGTTTGGGCCTTCATCGGCACGAAGCGTTCAGGCGGGAGGGAGCAGCCGAAATGCTGGCGCGCCTTGTGGCGGTCCCCGGCGGGCAGGACGTGGCGGCTCTCATGGGTCTTCACATAGATCAGGTTGTAGCGCCGGTAGGTCAGGCGGAGGAAGGGGTCGATGCGCGTCATGGCGATGGCGGCGTCGCGGACCAGCTCCGTCACGATGGCCTTCCAGCCCAGCGGTCGGATCAGCGGCCAGGGTGCCCGCTCCCCGCCGCCGACCGGGCCGATCACCGACAGGGGCGCCAGCCCGCCGCAGAAGGCGGGAAAACGGATTCCGCCGATGGTCACGTTGTGGATGATGTCGAAGGGCTGCCGGCGCACCAGCTCCTTCACCACCGCCCGGCAGCGCCATTGCCACGCGATGTAGGAGAGCTGGAACCGCGTCTTGCTGTCGTGGTGCGCCATGGTGTCGGGGCGGTCGATGAACACGAAGTCGTCGGGTTCGAAGGCGGTTTCGCCGCGTTCGATCTTGTCCAGGATCTTCGGGCGCAGGCGCCCCTGCGTCACCACCGTCACGCGGCAGCCCGAGCGCTTCAGCCCCTCGCCCCAGTTCCAGCCGTTGGCGGATTCCGACCCGCTGTCCGGCTCGCAGGCGAAGGCCACCAGAAGAACCGACTTTCCGGAGTTGGCGGATTCGCCGGTGAACGGCACGCTCATCGTTCATCCTCCCTCTATCAATGCGGCAGCGGGGACCGGTTTTCGAGTTCGTTGCGGTAGATCAGGCCGGCGGCGATGCCGACCCCGAACAGGACCCAGAACCAGATGCCCAGCATCGGCCCCTCCAGCGTCACATCGAAGGAGGCGTTGATGACGATGGACAACCAGTAGCAGAAGAGGAAGACGAACAGCCGCGCCCAGGCGCGGTCGCCGTTGCGGCGGGCCAGCAGGAAGGCGCGCATCATGAAGACCGACCAGCTTCCCAGCAGCGCCGCCCACAGGGCGAAGCCGGGCACCCCGGCGCGGGCGAGGATCGTCATGTGGGCGTTGTGCGGGCTGCGCAGCACCTGCCCGTCCTCGGCATCCACCACCTGGAACCCGTCATCGTCGGCCAGATTGATGCCGAAGCCCTTGCCGTCCCAGAAATGGTCGCCCTGCACGGTGTAGCCGATGATCTTGTCCCACCACATGATGCGCCACTGCTTGGTGCCGTCGAGCGTGGCGGTGTCGGTGGTGCCCAGGATGCTCATCACGTTGGTGACGAGCTGGTCGACCGACAGCTTCCGCGACGAGACCTCGATCTCCAGGTTCAGGACCAGCGCCACGATGACGGTGACCCCGGCGATGCCGAGCAGTGGGGCGAGCTGCCGGCTGCGCGGCACCAGGGCCAGCGCGATGGCCAGCGGCACGACGATGGCGAGCATCCCGCCGCGGCTGTGCGCGGCGACCAGCGCCATGCCGAACACCAGCATCGCCAGTTGCAGCGGGTTGAGGCGGCGGAAGCCCAGCAGAACGAACAGGGCGACGCCCGCGAAATGCACGCCGACCTCGCCCGGCCGCAGGCTGATGAAGGGGACGCCGTAGCGCGGCCAGGTCGGAATCTGCGCGTTCAGAAGCTGGAACAGCGGGTAGACGACCGGCATGACCGTGACGAAGAACACCGCGAAGCCGCCATAGGCCAGCACGAGGCGGCGCAGCCGATCCGGCTCGTCGTAGAGCAGGGCGATGACGACGAAGGCGAGCAGCCCGTACATCACGATCACGCTGTCGCGCAGCGCGTCGAAGCTGTAGGTGCCGAAATAGGGCAGCGTGCGCGCCAGCACCCAGACGATCAGGATCGCCAGCAACGTTCCCGGCAGGCTGGAGACCGTGGCGAAGACCCCGCCGGTGCGCAGCATGACCAGCAAGCCGGAGAGCAGCAGAACCTCCCCGATGAACAGCGGCGGCGCCCCGATGTAGGCGAAGCCGCGCCCGGCCAGGGAATAGCCCAGCAGGACGAGCATCAGGAAGGTCAGGTAGTGGTCCGCCACGCGGGTCCGGCTGCGCTTCGGCGTGGCGAGGACGGCGCTCATGACGGGCGTCCGTAGGCGGCGGCGCGCAGCCGGGCGGCGATCCGCCCCCAGTCGCCGATCACCACCACCATGCGGTGGGCGTTGGCCGCCATGCTCTGCCAGGAACCCGGACCGGTGCGCTCGGCCCGCGCCAGCGCGTCGGCCACCGCCTCCGCCGTCAGGGCGGACACGCCGAAGCCGGCGCCGTGGCCCTCCACATAGGGGACGAGGCCGGTCTCCCGCGTCACGATCAGCGGCAGGCCGGACAGGGCGGCCTCCAGGCAGCCGGTGGGCATCACGTCGAAGCGGGAGGTCAGGACGAAGTAATGCCAGCCCGCCATCATCGCCGCCTTCTCCGCCCCGAAGACCGGGCCGTGGATGCGGATGTGGGTGCCGAGGCCATGGGCGTTCGCACGCCGCTCCAGCTCGGTGCGGGCGGGGCCGGACCCGGCCAGCTCCAGCACCCCGCGCCCGCCGGCCCGGCGGTAGGCGGCAAAGCCGTCGATCAGCAGGTCCACGCCCTTGTGCTCGATCTCGTAGCGCGCGCAATAGCCGAAGGTCGGCCGGCCGCCGTACGGCGCGGCCCTCGGGATCGGGGCGGGAAGGGCGCCGCGCCGCGCCGACCAGGCGGTGTTGGGCAGCAGGCGGACAGCGGCGCCGGGCGCGACCCGGCGGACGATGGCGGCCTCCTCCTCGGTGATGGCGTGGACGAAGCGGGCGCGGGCGAAGGCCGGGCCATCGAAGACGCGCAACCACGCGGCGGGCAGAGGGCGGCGCACCCGGCCCGCGATGTCGTAGATGTGGGAGCACTGGCCGTGCAGCGTCACGCCATAGGCGACGCCGCGCCGGTGCAGCCCGCGGGCGAGCGCCGCGAACAGCGGCTTCACCGCGCCATGGATGTGCACCACCGTGTCCGGTCCGGCGCCGTCGAGCAGGCGGTCCAGCGTCGCGTCCGCAATGGTCAGCGACCGTCCGGACAGGCGCGGCCCGCCGAGGGGGAAGCGCTGCGCCGGGCAGTCCGCCGGGATGCCGGTCAGGGCGTCCGGATCGTCGGAGAACAGGCACAGCCGGGCGTCGTCGCCCATGGCCCGCTGCTCCGCGATCAGGTTGCGCACCACATTGTGCAGCCCGTTCGCCGAGGAGGGGTGGGCGATGGCCGGCTGGATCACGACGTGCCGGAGGTCGAGCGGGCGCAGCCGGGACTCTTCCATGGCAAATGCGGCGCTGCCGTCAGCGGGCGACATGGGCGGTCCTCGTCTTGGAAAGGTAGTGGTGGGCGGCGCCGACGCGCAGCAGGCTGGAGAACAGCAGGGCCATGCAGACCCCGGCGACCCCGTACATCGCCGCCAGCGGGCCGACCACCGCGAACACCGCCAGTGTCCCGGTGACGTTCACCACCAGCGCGAACTGGCTGCGCTGCACGCCGTAGAAGTAGGAGCAGACCATCTCCGCCAGATAGCCGGCCAGCGCCCCGATGGAGAGCAGGCGCAGCGGCCATTCCTGGTCGGCGTAGGGCGACATGGCGCCATAGACGATGTGCAGCATCTGGTCGGGGAACAGCAGGCCGAGGCTGTAATAGACCAGCAGCGGCGCCGCCCCGATGACGACGTAGCCGCGGATCGCCAGCCACGCCTGCTCGTCGGGATGCAGCCCCCCCGCTTCCGTGTGCAGGGTGCTGCGCCCGCGTGCCGCGATCTGGGGGACGAGGTTGCCCATGCCAATGATGATCGGGTTGGCGATGTTCACCAGATTGACCACGGCCTGGAACGCCGCGGTCGACGCCATGCCGTCCATCGCCGCCATCAGCCAGACGAGGCTCTGCACCCGCAGCATCAGGAACAGGTTGTTGGCGAGCGCCCAATGGCCGATCGACCAGAAGCGGCGGACCACCGCCGGCAAATCCGACAGGCCGTCGAAGCGCGGGCGCAGGATCGCGAAATGGACCACCGCCCCGGCCAGCGCCGGACCGGTCATGGCGATGAACACCCGTTCCAGCGTCAGGTGACCGCCCAGCGCCATCAGGTTCAGAACGGCGATCTGGCCCAGATAGGTGACGCTGTCGCCCCACAGCGCCTTGTCGTGCTTCAGCCCGGACATCAGCCCGCGCCGTCCGATCTCCTGCACCTGCCAGACGATGAAGTAGAGCACGGCGGGGCCGACCAGCTCCGGCATGCCGAGCCCATAGCCGACCAGCGCCACGATGCCGGACAGCGGCAGGATCGACCCGGCGGTCATCAGGACGGCGCGGCCCGCCAGGGTCCGGCGTTCGGCGCGGTCCAGCACCGCGCCCTCCACCGACAGCGGGTACTGGATCAGGCTGACATTGACGACCTGGAGCGCCAGCAGGACCGAGAGGAAGAAGACGAAGGTCCCGTATTCCTCCGACGGGAAGGTCCGGGCGAGCTGGATGTTGATGGCGAACATGCCCAGGCTGACCACGCCCTGGTCGGCGAGGGTCCAGAAGCTGCGCACCAACGAGGCTGGAAGCGACGCCGGGATCATTCTCATGCGCTGCCGACCCGCGTCGTCTCGGTGGGGGCGGGCAGGGGATGCCGGTCCTCATTGGCAGGCCGCGCGGCGGCGGGAGCGGTGCGCGGAACGTCGCGGTAGGCCCAGCGCAGATAGTCCGCGGTCAGCGCCATGCCGTCCTCGAAGGCGAAGCGCGGCTCGTAGCCGAGCAGGCGCCGCGCCTTGGTCAGGTCGATGAGCGCCCTGGCCTGATAGAGCGCCAGCTTCTGCGCGTCGGGCAGCCAGAGCTGGTTGCGGCTGGCCTTCTTCTTCAGGAAATAATGGACCATCACGAGGTGGCGAAGCCGCGGCGGCAGGCTGTCGAACCCGCCCTGGAGCAGCCGGCGGGCGGGGCGCCAGCGCACGATGATCTGGATGATCTTCTTGGGGTCCTGAAGCACCATGGCGATGTCGCGCCGCAGGCTCTTCATTTCCTTGCGGATGGCCTCGGCGGGCTGGAAGCGCAGGCTGTCGACGCCCAGCGCCTCCTGGAAGCGCCCGAAGACGGCGGCCCAGGGCGGGGCGTCGGGGCCGGAGATCACGAAGCGCTCGCCGATGGCCTGGGGGCTGCGGGTCGCCGCGATCATCGCGTCCACCAGATCGTCGATGTAGACGGCGTTGCACAGCCCGCCTTCCTGCGGCAGCACCACCGTTCCGCTCAGCAGCATCTCGGCGGGGGCGTTCGTCCAGGGCTTGCAGAAGGGGCCGTAGACGATGGAGGGCTGGAGCACCACCCCCGGCAGGCCGCGCTTGCGCGCCGCGTCGAGCACCATCGCCTCCAGGTCGAGCTTGTTCTGGACATAGCTCCAAGCCCGGTCGCCGTCGCGCGTCTCCTCCGACAGCGGGCCGTCGGGCAGCGGCTCGTAGACCGAGAAGGTGCTGAGATGGACGAAGCTCTTCACCCCGTTGGTGAGGCTGGCGTCGATCAGCGCGTTCATCCCGTCGATGTTCTGGCGGCGCGACCGCACGTCGTAGGCGCAGTGGAAGACCCAGTCGGCGCCGGCCACCGCCGTGCCGATGGCTTCGCGGTCCAGCAGGTCGGCGCGGATGATCTCCACCGGGAAGCGGGCCAGACGCACCGCCTGCGCGATGTCGCGGACGATGCAGCGGACCCTGGCGCCATACTCCAGGCACAGCCGCTCGACCAGCCGTCCGCCGATGAAGCCGGCGGCGCCCGTCACCACCACGGTGGGACCATCGGTGCGAAGGGCGGCAGCGGGGGCCGGACCGTCCACCCAGGGCAGGGCCAGCGGCTTGCGGCTGGCGTAGCAGCGCTCGATCAAGGCGGTGGAGGGCAGGGCCTCGCGCCCGCCGACGGTGGCCGGGCGTCCGTCGCGGATGGCGTCGGCGAAATCCTTCAGCTCCGCCTGGAACAGGTCGCCGAAGATCTGCGGCGGGATGTGGTTGGCCGAGAAGCCGTCATGGACGAAATCGAGGATCTGCGGCACGTCCGAAGCGATCTGGTTCTCGTAGAGATGGACCTCGACGCTGCCCTTGGTGCCGTAGACGCGGATGGTGTTGCGCAGGGCGCGGGTGCGGCTCAGCTCCAGCGTTCCGGTGGCGCCGGACGCCATGGTCAGGGACAGCCGGCAGTCGGATTCCAGCCCGCCGTAGCTGTCGTCGCTGTAGTCGACCTCCGCCGTCTCCCCGAACCACCACAGCAGCAGGTCCAGCGTGTGCGACCCGGTGTCGAGCAACACGCCGCCGCCCGCCCCGTCGCGGCGCAGCATGGCCGGCGAGCTGATGCCCCAGTTGTAGACGAAGCCCTCCCGCGCCTCGAAGCGCAGGACGCGACCGAGCTGGCCGGAATCCACCAGCGCCTTCAGCCAGCGGACGCCGTTGACGTAGCGGCGCATCAGACCGACCGCGAGCACGCGCCGGCGCTCCTCCGCGGTTCGCACCATTTGTTCGGCATCGGCCAGCGTGACGGCCAGCGGCTTTTCCATGAAGACGTGCTTCCCGGCCTCCAGCAGGCTCTGGCCGACCGGCGCGTGGAACATCGGCGGGGCCGCCACCAGCGCCGCGTCGAATTGGTCCGCCGCTTCCCGCCAGTCGGCCACGGCGACCGGGGCGCGGTTGCGGCCGAGCATGGCCTGCACCGCCTCCAGCCGTCCCGGCGTGGGATCGACGAGCACGCTCGGCCGCCAGCCCAGGCGGAGCAGCGCCGGCAACAGGTGATGGCTCACGATGCTGCCGCAGCCGATGATGGCGAGCCGCGGGAACTCGGCGTTGGTCATGGAATCCTCGCTTTTGGGATTGCCGTCGCGTGGGCGCCGTCCGTCGGCGCCGTCAATGCCGCGCGGGCGCGTGCAGGGCGTAGTAGTAGGCGTCGTCCTTGTGGCCGTACTTGACGTGCTTGGACGCGACGACCCGCGACAGCACGACGCCGCCGACCGCGCTGTCGACCGACTTCAGCTTGTTGAAGCCGGCCATCACGGTGTCCAGCGGGGTGTGCTGCCAGCGGACGACGTAGATCACGCTGTCGGCCAGGAAGGACAGGGCCAGCGCGTCGGAGAACAGCATCACCGGGGCGCTGTCGATCACCACCACGTCGTAGTTGTGGCGCGCCCATTGGATCAGGTCGCTCATCGCCTGGGAGCTGATGCGGTCGTGCGCGTCGGGGGTGCCGACGGCGTTGCCCAGGACGGCGAGGTTGGTGGTCTCCTGATGGACCAGGTCGTCGATGCCGACGCGGCCGTCCAGCAGGTCGGCGACGCTGCCCTGCGGCTGGTAGCCCAGCAGCTTCGCGATGGAGGGGCGGCGGAAGTCCGCGTCGATCAGCAGCGTGTTCAGCCCCAGCCCGGCCAGCGACCGCGCCAGATTGGCCGCCAGCACCGACTTGCCTTCCTTGGGGATGGAGGAGGTGACGAGCAGCACCTTGGGCGGCGTCCCCCGCTTGCGCGGCATGCAGGCCATGGTGCGGACGGTCTGGATCGCCTCGCGGAAGGCGCCGATCTCGCGGGCGCGGCGGCTGTCGGGATGGAGCGGCAGGTTCCAGGCCGCCTCGTTGCGGGGGAGCGACGGGACCATGCCGAGGCAGGGCACGCCGGTTGCCCGCTCCACCTGGGTCGGCGTGCGCAGGCCGGAGCTGAGGCGCTCCAGCAGCAGCACCAGCGCCACCGCCAGCGCCGTGGACCCGACCAGCCCGACGCCCAGCGACATGCGCAGCTGCGGGAAGGCCGGGCGGATCGGCGGCAGGGCCGGAGCGCTGAGATGCGCGTCCAGCGCGCCGGTGTTCTTCAGCGCCATCGTCTGCTCGTAGCGTTCGGCGAGGCTGCGGTAGAGCGTGCGGTGCGCGTCGGCGGCGCGCTCCAGGTCGCGGAGCTGGATGCCCGTCGCCTCGATGCCCTTCTGCTGCTCCTGCAGGTCGGCGATGCTCTTCAGCAGAGTGGCCTCGCGGATGCGCGCCACCTCCAGATCGGCGTCCAGTCCCTTCTGGATCTTGCCCACCTCGTCGCGGATGCGGGCCTTCAACTCGCCGATGCCGCGGCGAAGATTCACGATGTCCTGATGCTTGTCGCCATAGACCTGCTGGAGTTCGGCCAGCCGGCGCTCCAGCATCGCCTCCGCCTCGCGCAGCTTCTGGATCAGCGCGGACGCCAGCACCTCCGGGATCGCCGCGCCGTTGTTGGCGGCGGTCTGGTCGCGGGCCTGACGGACGCGCGCCTCGGCCGCCGCCTTCTGCGCCTGCGCGGCGGTCAGCTGGGTGGCGAGTTCGTTCATCTGCTGCTGGACCATGTTGCGCCCGTCCGGCGGCAGCTCCAGCAGGCTGTTCTCCTTGCGGAAGCCGCGGATGGCCTCCTCGGCGCCGCGCACCGCCTCGCGCGCCTCGATGAGCCGCCCGCCGAGCCACTGGTTGACCCGCTCGGTCAGGTCGCGGTTCATTTCCGTCCGATAGTCCAGATAGGCTTGGCCGAAGGCGTTGGCGATGGCGGCGGCCTTCGCGGGATCGACCGACGACGCCTCGATGATGATGGTGAAGGATCGGTCGTCGTTGCGCGCCTCGATCCGGCGCAGCAGCGTGTCGATGGTCAGCAGGCGGGCCTGGTCCGGGTCTTGGGCGTTGGGGCTGTCGTCGACGTGGAACAGGGCGGTCGCCTGCTGCACGATCCGGCGCAGCACGTCGTTGCCCTCCGGCGGCAGGGCGCCGACGCCGGCCTTGGTGACCCGCTTCAGCCAGTGATCGTCCGCGCCGTCCGGCGCCTTGAGCGTCGGGTTGAATTCGGGGTCGTTGAGCAGGCCGAGCTTCTCCACCACCCGTTCCGCCAGCGCGCGCGAACCGACGATCGACACCTCGCTGCGCACCGCCGGCGCCTCAGGCGTCAGGTTGGACACCACCGACTTGAACTCCGCCAGCTCGACCCGCCGGGAATCGAGCTGCACCATCGCGGTGGCGCGGTACATCGGCTTCAGCGACTGCATGACGTAGGTGATGGTCGCCGTTCCCAGCAGGATGATGGTGAGCAGCAGCAGCTTGCGCCGCCACAGCACGGCCAGCGTGGCGAAAACGGTCGCCTCCTGCCGCCCGCGGACGTCAGTGGAGTCCGCGGCGCCGGACTGCAGAAGGCTGTCCGGAAGGACGCTGGCGTGCGCTTCGTGGCCTGGAAGCGTTCCGCCTTTGCCGATCGAAGATGTCACGTCGTCGCCCCTTTCGTCTTGCTGGCTGGCGGTCCGGCCCGGTGTGGGCGTGGCGCATGGGTCAAAGGACGCGCTGCGGCCTTTTTGTTTTCTGTAGAGATAACCGAGAATTCGGGCGCCTTTTAAAGAGGCGTCCCGAATGAACCGTGGCGTTCCGCCGCTGCAACCGTTGCCGGACAGACTCCGAGTACCGTGAATGGCGCCGGTCAACAATTGAAAAAAAGAAGGCCCATCCGTCGCTGTGCTTACGACGGCGACCGTCATAAATAATCATATCCGTTACCCCGTCCGCGTGTTTGACCGTCAACTCCGCGCCGGTCACAGTCTGCCGGGTGCAGCGGAGCCGGTTCAGGCTTCGAGATGCCGCCCAATTCCAGATATGGCCGTGCATTCCCGCGTAATATGACAGACAACGGGTTGCGTCGTGTCGCGGAATGCTGTGCATCAACGCTGGATTTTAAAATAATCGTGGAAGCGGTTTGGCGCGATATCCCCGCGATCTGCCGCTGTCCGGACGAATTCCCCTGGTCAACTCCATGGAGAGGCTCGATGACGTCCACGACTGAGCGCGTTCTTGTGACAGGCGGCGCCGGGTTTATCGGATCGCACCTGTGCGAGCGTCTTCTGGCCGCCGGGAAAGAGGTCCTGTGCGTCGACAACTATTTCACGGGGGCGCGTTCGAATATTGCGCATCTACTCGACAACCCGAAGTTCGAGGCGGTGCGCCACGACATCACCTTCCCCCTGTATGTCGAGGTGGACCAGATCTACAACCTCGCCTGCCCGGCCTCGCCGGTGCACTACCAGTTCGACCCGGTGCAGACGACCAAGACCAGCGTGCACGGCGCCATCAACATGCTGGGGCTGGCCAAGCGGGTGAAGGCGACCATCCTCCAGGCCTCGACCAGCGAGGTCTACGGCGACCCCTTCGTCCACCCGCAGCGCGAGGATTACTGGGGCAACGTCAATCCGATCGGCCCGCGCGCCTGCTACGACGAGGGCAAGCGCTGCGCCGAGACGCTGTTCTTCGACTACAACCGGCAGCACAAGGTCCCGATCAAGGTCGCGCGCATCTTCAACACCTACGGGCCGCGCATGAATCCGAACGACGGGCGCGTGGTGTCGAACTTCATCGTCCAGGCGCTGAAGGGCGATCCGATCACGATCTACGGCGACGGCTCGCAGACGCGGTCCTTCTGCTACGTCGACGACCTGGTCGAGGGGCTGCACCGGCTGATGGAGACGGACGGAACGGTGACCGGCCCGATCAACCTCGGCAATCCCGGCGAGTTCACCATCCTGGAGCTGGCGGAGACCGTCATCCGGATGACCGGATCGCGCTCCCGGATCGAGCGGCATCCGCTGCCCCAGGACGATCCGCGGCAGCGCAAGCCGGACATCACCAAGGCCCACGCCTACCTGAAATGGATGCCGCACGTGCCGCTCGAAGAGGGGCTGGAGCGCACCATCGCCTATTTCGCCAAAACCTATTTCTGAGCGCGGCACGGCAGCCGGCAGCGCCGCCGCATCGCTGGGGTGCGGCGGCAGGGAATGGGCCAACAGGGAACGGCGGATGTTCGAACTCCCTTCACGAGACAGCTCGGCGAAGCCGGATTACAGGACGCGGGTGGGTATGGCCTTCCAAGGACCGCGCCCGCAATCCGCGTCGCCGGTCGCCGCGGCGGCCTCCGCCCCCGCCCTGCTGTGCGGGCTGGTGGCCGCGGACGCGCTGATGGTCGTCGGGACGGGGCTGGCGGCGGAGGGCATCGCCGCCCGTTTGCTGCGGGCCGCCCCGGCCGATCCGGCCCTGTTCGCAGACTCTGCTCATGCTATTTCTGCTCATGCTTTCGCGGGCGTCTTCAACGCCGCGGTCGGCCCGCTGGTGGTGCTGTCGCTGATGTGCTTCTACAGCGCGGGCTGCTACCGCAACCTGCGTCCCAAGGCGGTGCGGCGGACCATCGGTTCGCACGCCGGGCCGCTGTTCGGGGCCTGGACCGCGGCCTTCCTGGTGCTCGTGCTCATGCTCGGCGTGACGGGGGACCTGCGGCGGCTCGACACGGCGGCGGCGGGGACGCTGTGGCTGTGGTACGGGCTCGGCCTGTTCGGGCTGACCGCGTTGCGCAGCCTGGTCCTCCGGCTGGCGCGCGACTGGAATCTGGCCGGCGGATTGAGGCAGCGGACGCTGCTGGTCGGCACCAACGATCTGGCCTTCGAGTGGCTGGACCGGCTCCAGCGCACGGACGGGGCGGGCTATCAGGTGATCGGCGCGGTGTCCACCGCGGCGGACCGGCCGTCATCTGCGAACGCTCCGCCCCTGGCCACCGCCCGGCTGGCCGGGGTGCCGGTGCTGGGAGGCGTGACCGGGTTGGTGGAGCAGGTGCGCAAGAACCGCATCGACCTCGTGGTGGTGGCCCTGCCCTGGAGCGCCGAGGCCGAGATCACCGACATCCTGGAACGGCTGCGCGTCCTGGCGGTGGACGTCCGCCTGCTGCCGCACCGGCTGATCGCCCGCACCGCGGGCCTTTCGGTCGATGCGACGGCGGGCATTCCGCTGCTGGGCGTCATCCATCACCCGCTGGCCGGCTGGCGCGGCGTGCTGAAGCGGTCGGAGGACCTGGTGATCGGCGGCGCGGCGCTGGCGGTCCTGGCGCCGGTGCTGCTGCTCGCCGCGGCGGCCATCAAGCTGGAAAGCCCCGGCCCGGTGCTGTTCCGCCAGAAGCGCTTCGGCTTCAACAACGAGGAATTCGAGATCTGGAAGTTCCGCACGATGCACACCGACCGGGGCGACCAGTCGGGCGCGCAGCGGACCGTGCGCAACGACCCCAGGGTGACGCGCGTCGGGCGCTTCCTGCGCCGCACCAGCATCGACGAGCTTCCGCAGCTCTTCAACGTCCTGCGCGGCGACATGTCCATCGTCGGGCCGCGGCCCCATCCCGTCGCCATGAAGGCCGGGGACGTGCTGTACCACGAGGCGGTGGAGAACTACGCCTGCCGCCACCGCGTCCGCCCCGGAATCACCGGTTGGGCGCAGGTCAACGGGTTGCGCGGCGAGATCGACAACCTCCACACCGCCGCCCGCCGCGTCGAGCACGACCTCTACTACGTCGACAACTGGTCCCTGGGGCTGGACGCCGAGATCATGGTGCGCACCGCCCTTCTCCTTTTCTGGGACCGCAACGCCTACTGACCAAAAAACCCCGGCTGAACCAACAAACAGACCGCAAAGGAGTTTGACGCCATGTCCGTCGCCCTTGTCACCGGTTCCTGCGGATTGATCGGGTCGGAGAGTTGCCTGCATTTCGGTGCGCTGGGAATGGACGTCGTCGGCATCGACAACGACATGCGGCGCACCTTCTTCGGCGACGAGGCCTCGACCGCGTGGCAGCGCCAGACCCTGGAACAGACGCTGCGCCAGCGCTACCGCCACCACGCCATCGACATCCGCGACGCCGCGGCCATCGACGCGCTGTTCGAGCGGCACGGCTCCGCCATCTCCCTGATCATCCACACGGCGGCCCAGCCCTCGCACGATTGGGCGGCGCGCGACCCGCAGATGGATTTCTCGGTGAACGCCAACGGCACGCTGAACCTGCTGGAGGCGGCGCGGCGCCACTGCCCGGACGCGGTGTTCATCTTCACCTCGACCAACAAGGTCTACGGCGACACGCCGAATCGCCTGCCGCTGATCGAGACGGAAACGCGCTACGAGATCGACCCGGCGCACCGCTACGCCGGCGGCATCGCCGAGGACATGTCGATCGACGCCACCCTGCACAGCCTGTTCGGCGCCTCCAAGGTGGCCGCCGACGTGCTGGTCCAGGAATACGGCCGCTATTTCGGGATGAAGACGGTGTGCTTCCGCGGCGGCTGCCTGACCGGGCCGAACCATTCGCCGACGCAGCTTCACGGCTTCCTGGCCTATCTGATGCGCTGCGCCGTCACCGGCACCCGCTACGACGTGATCGGCTACAAGGGCAAGCAGGTCCGCGACAACATCCACAGCAACGACCTGATCGCCGCCTTCCAAGCATTCTACGACGCGCCGCGCAGCGCCGAGGTTTACAACATCGGCGGCGGACGGGCGAGCAACTGCTCCATCCTGGAGGCGGTGGCCCTGTGCGAGGAGATCACCGGGCGCCCGATGGATCTGGCCTTCAAGGAGGCCAACCGCATCGGCGACCACATCTGGTGGGTCAGCTCGCTCGACCGGTTCCGCTCCCACTACCCGTCCTGGGACATCCGGCACGACGTGCGCAACATCCTCACCGACATTCACGACAGCAATCGGCGCCGCTGGCGCGTGGAGGCCGTGGCATGATCGACCATGGGAAAAAGGAAGTGCTCGGCGTCTACGTCAACGCCGTCGATTACGAGGCCGGCGTGCGCGCCATCATCGACGCGGCGGAGCAGCAGAAGCCCTTCGCGGTCAGCGCGCTCGCCGTGCACGGCGTGATGACCGGGGCGCTCGACCCCGAGCACCGCTACCGCCTGAACGCCATCGATCTCGTGACGCCGGACGGCCAGCCGGTGCGCTGGGCGCTGAACCGGCTGCACGGCGCCGCCCTGCCGGACCGCGTCTACGGTCCGAACCTGATGCTGCGCACCTGCGCGGCGGCGGCGGCGAAGGGGCTGCCCATCTACCTCTACGGCGCCACGGCGGGGCTGCTCGCCACGCTGACCACGGCGCTGACGGAGCGCTTCCCCGGCCTGATCATCGCCGGCGCCCGCCCGTCCGCCTTCCGCACCCTCAGCAGCGAGGAGCGGGCGGCGGTGGACCGTGAGATCATCGAGTCCGGCGCCCGCATCGTCTTCGTCGGGCTGGGCTGCCCGCGCCAGGAGACCTGGGTCTACGAGCACAAGGCGGCGCTGTCGATGCCGCTGATCGCGGTCGGCGCGGCCTTCGACTTCATCGCCGGGAAACAGCCGCAGGCGCCGATGTGGATGCAGAATGCCGGCCTGGAATGGCTGTTCCGGCTGTCCACCGAACCGCGGCGGCTGTGGCGGCGCTACGTCATGCTGAATCCGGCCTTTCTGTTCCTGCTGGCCTGCCAAGCGGTGCAGATGCCGTTGGTCCGCAGCGGCCAGGCGCGACGTCCGAAAGGAGAGCTTCGATTTGGCTAGGCGGTGATGGTTGTTTGGTGGTTGCCAAATAAAAGAGCCGTTATTAAAAATGAAACATCCTCCGATGCTGTGATCGTGTGGTGCTGTTTTAAAATGAAACGGCCTTGCATCGGCGGATTTTCCTGAACGACCTCGGAACGGCGCCGTGAACCGCGACCGATGCGGCACGCGCTTCCATGACAGTCGAGGATTTCTGCGATGAGCCTGAAGATCCTGTCGGCGATCGTCGTGCCGCCGCATCTGGCGGTTAGCGGCGCCAGCAAGGCGGCGGAGAAGCTGAGCGTCGCGCTGCAGGCGCATGATCGCATTGACATCGCGAACATGGGCATGGCGAGCCGGGTCCCGATGGACCTGAGCAAGCCGGGCGAACGGATCGAAGTACGGACCTCCAGCCCCTTCGTCGGGCTCGACACCGTCCTGCCCAACCGCGCGAAGACCCTGTTCTACCAGTCGAGCATCCCGGCGCTGATCCGCCACGGCTCCTACGATCTGGTGCACATCCACAACCCGATCCCGGCGCTGGAGATGATGCGGGTGGCCCGCGCCTGCGTGGCCAAGGGCGTGCCCTACGTGGTGTCCACCCACGGCTTCGTGGAGATCGGCAACCCGGCGGCCTTCCGCCGCATGGACGCGGCGCGGCGGCTGGCCTGGGACCTGCTGATCGACCGTCCGGTGCGCTACGTGGTGCGCAACGCCGCGGCCATCTGCGCGATCTCGCCGGTCGATCTGCCCATCGTCCGCGGCTTCGGCTTCACCGGGGACGACATCGCCGTCATTCCCTACGGCGTCGACCGCCCGGACGACTGGGGCGCGCCGACCCCGGCGGACCGGGACATCCACCGCCGTTTCGGCATCCCGGAGCGGGATGAGGACGGCGGTCCGTTCACCGCCTTCTTCCTGGCCAACCACACGGCCAACAAGGGGCTGGGCGTGCTGCTCGACGCCTTCGTGGGGCTGTCGATGCCGTTCCGCCTGATTGTCGGCGGCGAGAAGCGGGACTTCGTCGATTACGAGGCCTACCAGCGCCGCTGCGGGCCGGGCCAGACCATCCACCTCACCGGCAATCTGGCCGAGGCGGAGGTCGCCGCCATGTTCCGCCGCTCCGACCTGTTCGTCTTCCCGACCCTGGCCGACACCTTCCCCAACGTGATCCTGGAGGCGATGGCCTTCGGCGTCCCGGTGGTGACGACCCGGGTCGGCGGCATTCCGCATCAGGTCGACGACGGCTGCGCAGTGATCGTCGAGCCGGGCGACCCGCAGGCCCTGCGCGCCGCCGTCGAACAGCTGGCCGCCGACCCCGAACGGCGGGCGCGGATGGGCCGCCACGGACGCCTGCGCGCCGCCCAGCGCTTCGACTGGGCCGCCGCCGCCGCCGACACCCACCGGCTCTACGAGGCGGTGGTCCGCCGTCCGGCGGGGGCCGCCGTCCTCAAGGCCGCCTGAACCCCTGTCCAACGCCCTCTGCCCAACACCCCCTGCCCAACCGGTAAAAGCCGCAGCAATGGAGAAGACACCTATGGAAGGCAAGACGCTCGTGACCGGCGGGGCCGGCTTCGTCGGCTGCAATCTGGTCAAGAACCTTCTGGAGGACGGGCGCGACGTCGTTGTCCTGGACGCCCTGCTGCGGCCGGGCAGCGAGCGGAACGCGGCGTGGCTCCAGACCCTCAACGCCGGCTCCCGCCTGACCTTCATGAAGGCCGACGTGCGCGACTTCGCCGCCGTCAAATCCTGCATGGCCGGGGTGGAGGAGGTCTACCACCTCGCCGGTCAGGTGGCGGTCACATCGTCGCTGGACGACCCGCGCACCGACTTCGACATCAACGCGCTCGGCACCTTCAACGTGCTGGAGGCGGCGCGCCGCATGAAGACCCCGCCGAAGGTGGTCTTCACCTCGACCAACAAGGTCTATGGCGGGCTGGAGCATGTGGCGGTGGAGCAGACCGACAGCCGCTACCGCTTCGTCGACCGTCCGCTCGGCGTCTCGGAGGCGGAACCGCTGGACTTCCATTCGCCCTACGGCTGCTCCAAGGGGGCGGCGGACCAGTATGTGCGCGACTACGCCCGCATCTACGACCTGCCGACCGTCGTCTTCCGGATGAGCTGCATCTACGGGCCGCGCCAGTTCGGCAACGAGGACCAGGGCTGGGTCGCGCATTTCATCATCTCGGCGCTGAGCGGTCGGCCCATCCACATCTACGGCGACGGCATGCAGGTGCGCGACGTGCTGTTCGTCGAGGATCTCGTGCGAGCCTTCCGCCTCGCCACCGAGAAGATCGAGGTCAGCCGCGGGCAGGTCTTCAACATCGGCGGCGGGCCGGAGAACACCATCTCGGTCTGGCGCGAGTTCGGGGAGATGCTGTCCACCCTGCGCGGCGCGCCGGTGGAGGCCGACTTCTCCGACTGGCGGCCCGGCGACCAGCCCTGCTACGTCAGCGACATCCGCAAGGCGGAGCAGATCCTCGGCTGGCGCCCGCAGATCGACCGCGACACCGGCATCCGCCGCCTGTGGGACTGGGCGGAGCGCTACCTCGCGCAGAACGGCCTGCCCACGGACCAGGCCCAGTTGGAACCGGGCCGCATCGCCCTCAGCGCGTAATCCCATTCCCGTGCGGTGGAGGAACCTATGGACGTGCTTGTAACGGGCGGGGCCGGCTTCATCGGCTCCCACATCACGCACCGCCTCGTGTCGCTCGGCCACCGGGTGACGGTGATCGACAACGAGTCCACCGGGCTGCGCGCCAACGTGCCGGCGGAGGTGCGCTACATCCGCGGCGACGTCACCAACCCCGCCGACCTCGACAAGGCCTTCGAGGAGGTGCCCGACGCGGTGATCCACATCGCCGGGCAGGTGTCGATCATCCGCGCCTTCAGCAACCCGGTCGGCGACCTGCGCACCAACGTGGAGGGGACGGTGAACGTCCTCCAGCAGTGCGTGGAGCGCGGGGTGAAGCGCCTTCTCTACGCCAGCTCGATGAGCGCCTACGGCAACGCCGAGGTGGTGCCGACGCCGGAGGACACGCCCTGCTCCCCGGTGTCCTACTACGGGGTGACGAAATACGCGGGTGAGCGCTACGTGCATCTGACGGCGGCGCGGCCCGATCTGCCGGGCGCTCTGGCCGTCACCTCCTTCCGCATGTACAACGTCTACGGGCCGCGGCAGGCGGTGGACAACCCCTACCAGGGGGTGCTGGGCATCTTCCTGGGCAACATCATCCGCGGCGAGCCGATCCGCATCTACGGCGACGGCAAGCAGACCCGCGATTTCGTCTTCATCGACGACGTGGTGGACGCCTGGGTCGGCGCGCTCGACAACCCGGCCAGCCACGGGAAGATCTTCAACCTCGGCAGTGGGCGGCAGACCAGCATCAGCGAACTGGCCGACCTCGCGCTGGGGGCGCTCGGCCGGACGCGGGCGGACCATCCCGTGCTCTACCACCCCGAACGCCCGGGCGAGCAGCGCAGCGTGCAGGCGGACGTGACCTACGCCGGGTCGGTGCTCGGCTGGACGCCGCGCACCCGGCTGGAGCAGGGGCTGGTGGAAACCGTGCGCTGGGCGCTGCGCGAGAATGGCCGCGGAGACGGGCTGGAAAGCGGTCCGGAAAGCGGCATTGCGGAGCGCGCCGTGGCCTGAGGGTCATTTTTCAAGCCGGCCAACCTTCAAGCCGGCCAGGGATGGCTTCGGCAACGCCATCAAGCAACAGGAGTGGAATGATGCGGATCGCTGTTGTGGGGACCGGCTATGTCGGCCTCGTGTCCGGCGCCTGCTTTGCCGAATTCGGCATCGACGTGTGCTGTGTGGACAAGGACGAAACGAAAATCCGGCGCCTGAGGGGCGGCGAGATCCCCATCTACGAGCCCGGCCTCGACGTCCTCGTGGCGCGCAACATGGCGGCGGAGCGTCTGTCCTTCACCTCCGACCTCGCGGTCGCCATGGAGGGGGCGGACGTGGTGCTGATCGCGGTCGGCACCCCCTCCCGCCCCGGTGACGGCGGGGCCGATCTGACCTACGTCCACGCGGCGGCGGCGGAGATCGCGCGGACCATGTCCCGCTACACCGTCATCGTCACCAAATCGACCGTGCCGGTCGGCACCGGGCGCCAGGTCGCCGCCATCGTGAGGGACATCAACCCGCGCGCCGAGTTCGACGTGGTGTCCAACCCGGAATTCCTGCGCGAAGGCTCGGCCATCGGCGACTTCATGCAGCCCGACCGCGTGGTGATCGGCGCCGACTCCGACCGGGCGCGGGCGGTGATGGACGCCCTCTACCAGCCGCTGATCCGCGCCGGGACGCCCTTCGTGCGCACCGGCATCGAGACGGCGGAGCTGACGAAATACTCGGCCAATGCCTTCCTCGCCTTCAAGATCACCTTCATCAACGAGGTGGCCGACCTGTGCGAGCGGGTGGGGGCCGACGTGCAGGACGTGGCGGCGGGCATGGGGATGGACGCGCGCATCGGGCGTCCCTTCCTGAACGCCGGGCCGGGCTTCGGCGGGTCCTGCTTTCCCAAGGACACCGAGGCGCTGGTGCGCACCGGGCGGCAGCATGGCGCGCCGGTGCGGCTGATCGAAACGGTGGTGGACGTTAACCGGGCGCGCAAGCGGCTGATGGCCGGGCGGATCCTCCAGGCCTGCGGACCGGACGCGGCGGGCAAGCGCATCGCCGTGCTGGGCATCACCTTCAAGCCCGACACCAACGACATGCGCGAGGCGGCGAGCCTGGAGATCATCCCGCTGCTTCAGGAGGCCGGGGCGACGGTTCACGTCTACGACCCCGCCGGCATGGAGGAGGGGCGCCATCTGCTGCCCGGCGTGGTCTGGCACGACGACGCCTACGCCCCGCTCGCCGAGGCCGACTGCGTCGCCATCCTGACGGAATGGAACGAGTTCCGCGCGCTGGATCTGGGGCGCGTCCGCAGCCTGATGCGCCGCCCGGTGATGGTTGATCTGCGCAACGTCTACGCCCCTGCGGCCATGGCGGCGGCGGGTTTCCACTACTGCTCCGTCGGGCGGCGCGACGCGCGGCCGGACGCGGCGAAACGGCGCAAGGCGGCGGAGGCCATGTTGCTCAGCAACGGCTTCGCGGCGGACTCCTGTGTCCTTCCCTTCTCCGGACAGCTTGCGGCCGCCGCCTCCGACTTGGCGGATTGACGCGGGCGCGACGCCGGCCTACTCCGGCCACGCACCGGCGCCCTGAACGGGCCGCCCCCGCCCCGGCGGCGGCGGCCCGGCACGGGGGGCCGGCTGGGATCTCCCGATTCCGAAAGACGCCGCCATGATTGGCTTGGACGCGCTGGTCGGCATCCGTCAAGAGTTCATGCCCCGTGCGCCGTCCGGTGCGCGGGGCGGCGCCCGTTCCCCGCGCCCGGGCGGGCGGACCGGTGGGCGGGCGCCGATCGCCGTGCTGCTGATCGACGACCGCGCGCTGTTCGGCGAAAGCCTCGCCGCCGCCATCAACGCCTTCGCTCCGGACGTGGCGGTCAGCCACCGGCGCAGCGCCGTGGCGTTGGCGGACCTTCCCGCAGCCCTGCGCGGCACCGATGTGGTTCTCGTGAGCATCGGGCGCGTCGACCCGGCGAAGGGCGGGGTGGGCCAGCTTCTGGAAGCGCTGTCGGGTGGCGGTCCCCATCCCCCCGTGGCCGTTCTGGCGGACCGGCCCGGCGTGGCGGTGGCCGCCGCGGCGGCGCGCCTCGGTCTGCGTGGGGTGTTGAGCGGACGGATGCCGCTGGCCGAGGTGATCGCCGCCCTGCGGCTGATCCACGGCGGCGGTACGGTCAATCCCGATCCCGGCCCCGATCCCGGCCCCGGCCCAAATCCCGGCTGAACGGTTCCTGAGCGGCCGCTTCGGCCGGTTGCCACGCCTTGCGCACGGCCTCAACGCGGTTGGCGGCGCCCAGCGCCCGCAGGATGCCGCGGACATGAACCTTCGCCGTGTTTTCGCTGATCCCCAGCTCCTGCGCGATGACGCGGTTCGATTTCCCTTCGCGAAGCCGTTGCAGCACGCCGCGCTGACGCGCGGTCAGCGCCGCGCTGCAGGACGGCATCGGCGGATCGTCTCGCGGGTCCTCGCGGCGCCGCATCAGGCGGTGGAGGAAGGGGGAGGGGAAGAAGGTGCCGCCGTCCGCCACCAGACGCAGCGCCTCTTGGGCGACGGCGAGGCCGACGCTGGTCGGCAGACACCCCCGAACGCCCAGCCGGCTGGCCTCCAGCGGAAGGTCCGTCTCCTCCCCGTCGGACAGGATGACCAGCGGCGTGCTGCCGATGGCACCGGCAACGTCGCGCAGCGTCGCCAGGACACTGCCGTTCGGCGGGGTCAGGCTGGCGAGGTTGCACAGCACGACGGCGGGTGCCGTTCCGGTGGCGAGCGCCGTCCTGGCCTCGTCCACTGACGCCGCGGTTCGCATTTGCAGGGACGGGTCGCGCAGGCCGAGGCCGGCGGACAGGCTTTCGCGGGTCAACGGGGTTTCATCCAGAAGAAGGGCTGCGATGCTCCGTCGCCCGTTCACTGGTTCCGGGCCGCCTGCGGCGGCGCAGTGCGATGGAACCGCCTTCGCGCTGACTGCCATGAAGCCTGTCTCCCGACCCCCGTTTCACTGGTCTTATGCTGCGCTGCACCCAAGTTCTCGTCAACGTCAATCCCGTGCAGAGTTAACTATGTCGGTCCCCATCTTTACCACCTATTTGAAGTGTTTTCGTTTGAATGCCGTGTATTCCGGAGAGGTTTCGATGGCAGCCGTCCGGAAGCACAGTGTCTTGTCCTTGATGCGTTTCCATTGGTCAGGGTGAGTGGATCCCTGATTTGTGTCGTTTGGGTCTGTTCTTTTGGTCGCGGAGCATAAAACGGCGGTCGGCAGTCCTCCGTGCCGGGTGATTGGATCGGGTGTAACAGGCGCTCCACGCCGCCGTCATCCTCACAAAGGCGTACGAAGGCGGCGAGCCATGGCGCGATGGGCGCCGGAATGGGTACGGAACAAAAGGCCGGGCCGCCACAACCTTGCATCGAAGTGCGTATTTACCAAGCCTGCTGTTCTGGTAACGTTGAAAACATCAAATGCAAACCGCGCAAGCATTCCTGATGATCTTCCAACAGAAACAATCCATGTGGTCGGCAGGGAAAGGCGCTCAAAATGAAAAAAGTGAAATCTTTCCGAGTATCCGCGGGCGGACGCGCTCACCCGAGAATTGTAGTCCTTCTCACCGGCGAAAGCGGGGCAAGCCCCGCAATCCTGGTTTGAAGAGGTGAGAGGAACTGGTGTTTGACCGATAGGGGGAGCGGATGACGACGGACAACAAACAGCAATCGATGGTTGTCTCAGCGGTTGCGCCCGGTATTGCTCCAGGCATTGCGGTGGTTCTGGCGGACCCGAACAGCCTGACGCGCGACTGTTTCTCGCTCGGGCTCGGCACGCTATGCCAGGATATGACCGTGCGGTCGGTGGCCTCGCTGAGGGACGCCGCCGGTGCCCTGGCGCGGGACGGGCGGACGGAGGTCGTCCTGTGCAACATCGGCGCGCAGATGGGACTGAACGACGTCCTGTGCGCCGCCATTCGCGACGCCGTGTCGGCCTGTCTGCCGGTGCCGCTGGTGATCATCTCGGACCGCGACGACGGCGGGATGATCCTGGAGAGCCTGCGCCTCGGCGTGCGCGGCTACATCGTGCCCAGCCTCGGGCTTGGGGTCATGCTGGAGGCGATCCGGCTGGTCGCCGCCGGAGGGACCTTCGTCCCCGCCACGTCCCTGCAATCGCTGATCGCGCCGGTGCCGGGCGGCATCGCCCTCCCGCAGACGCCGGCGCCGGGCGCCTCCGTGCCGGTGCCGGATCGGATCGGCGGACTGACGCCGCGGGAAATGGCCGTGCTGACCTGCATGCGCGAGGGCAAGTCGAACAAGCTCATCGCCTACATGCTGGGCATGTGCGAGAACACCGCCAAGGCCCATGTGCGCAACGTGCTGAAGAAGCTTGGCGCCACCAACCGGACGGAGGCCGCCTTCATGGCGCACGCCCATCTGTCCCGCGGCGCGCCGCTGGAATCGAACCAGCCCTGATCGGTTGGTGCCGCAACGGAACGGTGCGGGACCAACCCGTGCCGTTCTTCCGCGTTGGGCTCAGTTTTCCTCGCGCATGACGCGGCACACCGCCTCCGTCCGGTTGGTGGCGCCGAGCCGCCGCAGGATGTTCCGGACATGCACTTTGACGGTGCTTTCCCGCATTCCCAACTCGTGGGCGATGACCTTGTTCGGCTTGCCCTCCTGGAGGCATTCCAGGACGGAGAGTTGGCGCGGGGTCAGTTGCGACAGGTGGGGCTTGCCGTTGACCGCGGGGGCCGGGACGGATAAGGCGGCGTGGAGCACCGGGTCCGGCATCCCGGCCTGGTCGATGATCAGCCGGTGCAGGATGGGGGCCGGAACGAAGATGCCACCCGCCGCGACCAGGCGGATCGCCTCCAGCGCCATGGTGAGCCCGACGGTGGTGGAGATGTAGCCGTGCGCGCCCTGGCGGATGGCTTCCAGCGCGGTCGCCGTTTCGTCGGAATCCGACAGCATGATCAGCGGGACGCCATCCAGCACTTCCAGAAGTTCGGCCAGCCGCGGACGGAACTCCGGATCGGAGGCGAGCCGCCCGCTGAAGTTGACCAAGGCCACGTCCGGTGCATCGTTCCGCCGCATCACGCTTTCCAAATCCGCAACGGATGCCGCCGTCAGCACCCGCACACCCCGTCCGCACAGGTTCAGGCTGGTGGACAGGCTTTCCCGCGTCAGCGGCGTTTCGTCGTGCAGGATGGCGGTGACGATCTGATCCTCCCCCAGGGGGCGGGCGCCCCCGGACATCCGGTAGTAGGACCCGAAGGAGCCGGAGTCGTTCATCGGTGCGGCGGTCAGGGAAATGGCTGCCAGGATGCGGCTGGGCGTGATGGTCGTGATCGATGGGGCGCGGCGGGCGGCGTTGGGCGAGCGCGCTCCGTCTTTGCACGGCAACATACAAGACCTCCTTCT
The DNA here is from genome assembly GCF_005222205.1 of Azospirillum brasilense. Classification (NCBI taxonomy): domain Bacteria; kingdom Pseudomonadati; phylum Pseudomonadota; class Alphaproteobacteria; order Rhodospirillales; family Azospirillaceae; genus Azospirillum; species Azospirillum brasilense. The sequence continues at coordinate 186,213 of NZ_CP032347.1, forward strand.
GCCACACGCCATGGACACGCCGACCCGGCCAGGATCGCCGCCAACATCATTGCCGCGAAGATTTTGGCCCTATTCGATCAAATGAACCGGATCACCTGGGAAAGCGATGCCTCGAGAGGCTTGCGCGATCGCTTCAAGCCTATAACATCGCAGGGGGTTTTGACCGTCAATCGCAAACAAGATCATAATACTGTGCGCAGATATCCGCAAAGTACCTCCAAATTAGTAAGTTTTTCAAAATTGTAACAGGGAGAATTGGACTTTTGATTGTTGTGAGTGGGGGTTTTTCTCTCTATGGAATGGCTGGCGAACGCGGTCATTGATTTTTCTCGATGGGCGGCATGGCCGGGCAGGCCAGTGGGGTCTTCTGCGGGATGCCGACGTCGACGACGCTTCCCGTCTCCTGCCCCTGGGCGCGGATGGCGTCCCAGTCCGCCTCCGCATCGTTCCAGAACCAGACGCGCTCCCGGAGATCGGCGAGGCGGTAGCGGTTGCCGTAGAGCCGGTTGCCGGCGGCGACCACGGCGTTGTCGGAGTCCACGTCGGTGACGGCGCCGACGCGCGCGTCGGCGTTGCGGATGACGATGCGGTTGTCGAAGATCTCGTTGCCGACGGCGGGGGTGTAGGGGGCGCGGTCCTGGGACACCACCGTCACCGCGTTGCCGTAGCCGTCCGGCACGTCGATGTCGTTGCCGTGGACCTTCACGCCCCGCGCGCTGGAGATCAGGATCTGGGCCCCCCAGAACCAGCCCTGGCCGCGCTGCCCGTTGTCGGCGACCCGGTTGTTGCGGATCACCCCGTCGTAGCTGATTTCGTAGGTGATGCCGTTGTCGGCGTTGCCGAAGACCAGATTGTCCTCGATCACCAGCCGGTGCACGTCGATGTCGGCCCAGATGCCGGCGCCCACATTGCCGTGGACGCAATTGCCCCGGATGAGTCCGCCGCCGCCGGATTCGGTGATCTTGCCGCCGCCGCCTTCCCAATGGAAATCGACGCCGGCATAGCCGTTGCGCGCGATCTCGTTGCCGGCGATCAGGAAATCCGTCCCCGATCCGGAAAAGCCGGCGTGGCCGTTGTCGAGGATGCGGTTGCCGAGGATGCGGCTGCCGGTGCCGGCGTTGACGCCGACGCCGTGGTTCAGGCGCACCGTGGTGTTCCGGACGGTCCAGCCGGGGCCGAACTCCGCGTCCACGGCGGCGGCCTGGATGGGGGCGGCGTACTTCTCGATGGTCAGGTTCCGGATGACGACGCCCGACGCGGTTCCGCCGAAGGCGCGGGGGATGACGCTGGTTTCCACGGTTCGCCCGGTGGGATCGTCGCCGATCAGGATCTCGTCGGCGCCGTAATCGAAGAACCAGCGCCCCGGCCCGACGGCGGACCGGTCGCCGACATGCAGCATCGGCGCGTCGTCGATGAACAGATCCTCCGGGCGGGCGCAGCGGGGAAAGCCGGAGCGGCAGAATTCCGCCGCGTTGACCCGCCCCTCCTGCGTCTGTCCGCGGGCCACCCAGACGGAGCCGCGGCGGACGAAGGCGGTCAGCCGGCGCGCCCCGCTCAACACCGCGCCGGGGGCGCCCTCGAACAGATCGCGGTCCTTGGGCACGATGGACTGCAGGCGGTGGATGCCGGCCTCAAGCCGGAAGCGCGTGCCGGGGGGATGGCGGTCCACCGCCGCCTGGATGTCGGCGCCGGGCCGCAGGGAGACGGTGGAGGGCTCCGCTCCCGCCGCCGCCATCGGAAGGCCGGCGAAAAGGAGCACCGCCGCCGCGAGGCGGGCGGGGCGGGGAGCATGCCGCCGGGGCGTGGCGCGTCCGGTGTCCATGGTGGCCTCGATGGGTCGTTCTCCGGCGAGGGGCCTCCGGTGATGGGCGAAAACGCTAACACGCGGGTCCGGCGGCCAGAATCGTCAAACCGGACGATCGACCTTCGTCGGCTCGGGGCCCCGACCGGAGGGAACCGGAGCGTTCACGGGCCGTTGCCCAGGGGCACACCCCCAATCGTTCGAGAGCGTGCCATGGCCTCCCGCATCGAGGATTACGCCCTTCTGGGAGACTGCGAGACCGCAGCCCTGCTGTCCGCCGAAGGTTCCATCGACTGGCTGTGCTGGCCGCGCTTCGATTCCGACGCCTGCTTCGCGGCACTCCTGGGCACGCCCGAGAACGGGCGCTGGCTGCTGCGCCCGAGCGATCCCGACGCCCGCACGACCCGGCGCTACCGCGGCGACAGCCTGATCCTGGAAACGGAGTTCGAGACGGCGGAGGGCGCCGTCACCATGATCGATTTCATGCCCCCGCGCGGCGAGGCGTCGGACGTCGTGCGCATCCTGCGGGGACGGCGGGGGCGCGTCGCCATGCGGATGGACCTGACGCTGCGCTTCGGCTACGGGCACGTCGTGCCGTGGGTGACGCGGATCGGCCCGCACACCCTGCGCGCCATCGCCGGGCCGGACATGGTCGTCCTGCACACCAGCGCCCCGATCCACGGCGAGGATTTGAGCACCGTCGCCGATTTCACCGTGGCGGAGGGTGAGAGCCTCAGCTTCGTGATGATCCATTCCCCCTCGCACCTGCCGCCGCCGCCGCCGGTCGATGCCGAAGTGGCGCTGACGGAGACCGAACGTTTCTGGGCGGAATGGAGCGGGCGTTGCACCTACAGCGGCCTCTGGCGGGACGCGGTGGTGCGCTCGCTGGTCACGCTGAAGGCCCTGACCTACCGCCCGACCGGCGGCATCGTGGCGGCGCCGACGACCTCCTTGCCCGAACAACTCGGTGGGGTGCGGAACTGGGACTACCGCTACTGCTGGCTGCGCGACGCCACCCTGACCCTGCTGGCGCTGATGAACGCCGGCTATCTGCAGGAGGCGCGGGACTGGCGCGACTGGGGCATGCGCACCATCGCGGGCAGTCCGCAGCAGATCCAGATCATGTATGGCATCGCCGGGGAGCGACGCCTGCTGGAATGGGAGGTGCCCTGGCTGCCGGGCTACGAGGGCGCCAGCCCGGTCCGCGTCGGCAACGCCGCGGCCCCCCAGCTCCAGCTCGATGTCTATGGCGAGATGATGGACGCGGCGCACCAGGCGCGGATGCGCGGCATCGAGATCCGGCCGGAGGCCTGGCACGTCCAGTGCGCCCTGCTCGACCACATGGAATCGGTGTGGGACCAGCCCGACGAAGGCATCTGGGAGGTGCGCGGCGGCGCGCGGCATTTCACCCATTCCAAGGTGATGGCGTGGGTCGCCGTGGACCGCATGGTGAAAAGCGCGGAGAGGTTCGGGCTGGACGCGCCGCTGGAGCGCTGGAAGGCGCTGCGGCAGGCCATTTTCGAGGATGTCTGCGCCCATGGCTATTCGAAGGAACGGAACAGCTTCGTCCAGCATTACGGGGCCAGCCACGTCGACGCGGCGCTGCTGATGCTGCCGATGGTCGGTTTCCTGCCGGTGGACGATCCGCGCATCCAGGGAACGGTCGCCGCCATCGAGACGGAGCTGCTTCAGGACGGGCTTGTCTTGCGTTACCGGACCGAGAGGACCGACGACGGGCTGCCCGACGGGGAGGGGGTGTTCCTCGCCTGCTCCTTCTGGCTGGCCGACGTCTACGTGCTCCAGGGGCGTCAGGCCGAGGCCGAGGCGCTGTTCAACAGGCTGCTCGCCCTGCGCAACGACCTGGGCCTGCTGTCGGAGGAGTACGACACAAAGGCGGAGCGTCTGGTCGGCAACTTCCCGCAGGCCTTCTCCCACATCGCGCTGATCAACACCGCCTTCAACCTGACCCGGGCGGAGAAGCCCGCGGAGCAGCGCCAGGACGGGGACTGACGGCGGGCAGCAAAAGCCCCTCCCGCCGGTGAAGGCGGGAGGGGCGCGTTGCTCATGGTCAGCGGATGTTGCTGCCCGTGGTGCTGCTGCCCGTGGTGCTGCTGGACGTGCTGCTGCGGCTGGTGTCCGTGCTCCCGGAACTCCCGCTCATCCCTGTGCCGCTGGTGCCGGACATGCCGGTCCCGGAGGTGCTGGAGGTTCCCGACGTGCCCGTCGTGGACCCGCTCATCCCGGAACCGCCCAGGCCGGTGCTGCCCATGCCGCTGCCGGAAGTCCCGGTGGTGCCGAGCCCGGCCATGGCCGACGCCCCGGCGGTGGTGCCGGTGCCGCCGGAGGTCCGCTCACGGACGCGCAGGTTGTTCTGCACGTGGCGGACGCCGGAGATGGTTTCGGCCATGTCCTCGGCGCGGCGCTTGGTCCGGCGGTCGTCCACCGTGCCGCTCAGCGTGACCTCGCAATTGCTGACGGTCACGTCGATCTCCGACGCGTCGATGTAGGGATCGTCGGTCAGGCGGTCGTTCACATCCTCGCGGATGCGGTCGTCGGAGCGGGTGTAGCCGCGCGGCCCGCGGCCCCGATGGTGCTGCGCGCCGGGATCGTCGTTGCGGGCGTCCATGCGGCGGCGGCGGGCCGCGTCCTCGTCGCCGAACCAGGAGGCCATCTCGTCGCCCGCCCGCTCGAAGAAGCCGCGCTCCTCGTTGCGGCCGCTTCCGCCGCCGTAGCCCATCCGGCCATAGTCGCGGTTGCCATAATCGCGGCTGCTGTAGTCGCGGTTCCCGGTGCCCCGGGACCCGTAGTCCATGCCGCCGTAGTCGCGGTTGCCATAGTCGCGGCTGCCGTAGTCGCGGCCGCCATAGGCCCCGCTGCCGTAGTCGGACCGGCCATAATCGGACCGCCCATAATCGGACCGGCCAAAGCCGCCACGGTAGCCGAAGTCCTGACCATAGTCGCCGCGGTCTTCGTAATTCCGGCGGTCGTCGCGGGAGCGCCAGTCGCTCTGGCCCTGGCCGAAGGAACCGCGGGACCCGTAGTCGGGGCCATAATCGCGACCGCCGGAGCCTTGGCCATAGGAGCCTTGGCCATAAGAACCCTGGCCGTAATCACCCCGGCCTTCCTGCTGACGCCAATAGTCCCGCCCGTAGTCGAAGCCTTCGCGGCCCTGACCCTCGTAGCCGTAGCCGGGCTGGCGGCCACCGCCGCCCATCATGCCGGAACGGCCGGATTGGCCCGAACCGGATTGGCCCCAATTCGATTGACCGAACTCGTCACGGCCGCGGTTCTGGTACGAACCGGCGCTCCACTCGCGGCTCTCGCCGCGCCCGCGGTCACGCTCCCACCGGTCATCATCGCGGCGGGCGCCCTGGTCGTTCCTCCACCTGGATTCATAATCGGACATGGGATGCTCCCCATTTTGACAGTGCCCGTTCGCCGGGCGTCCGCAAACAACAGGGGAGGGGGCGAAGGATCGCGGACCGCGGGGGGCTTTGCCATGCGCTTCGCACAGGCCAGCCAACCGAAACGCTTTCGAAAGCCCGCAACCGCCTGCGATTCCAGCCTTTTCGCCCTCCGCCGCCACACCGCGCGGAGCGCGCGGGGACCAAGGCGCGAACAGCCCCTTGAACGACGCGGCCAAGGAAACATATGTGCAACATCGTCGGCGGATGCCCGTAACCTTCGGGTGACCGACCGGCAAACCCCTTTGCGGGTCGTGATTCAGCGGTTGACCGGCGTCGTCATCTGGATTACTGGCTCGAACACCGCTCTCCCTGGCCGTTCCGGCTGGCTGCCTCGACCCATCCCCATGGTCCTGGCGCCGCTGATGGCCGGGGAGACCCCCGAGATCCGCATCGACACGCGATGCACGCCCGTCCGGCAGCGTTGAATGCCGGCTGAGATGTTGTAAAGCAGAAGGACGAATGACGTTTGATAACAAGCGCCGCCGCGCGGCGCCCAAGGGCGGCAACCGCCCGAACTCGAATTTTGGCGGCAACCGCCCGAACACGATTGTTGGCGATGTGCGCAGCGGCAAGTCCGGCGGCCCGCGTTTCCAGAAGAACCAGAACCCCAAGCCCTACGAGCGCCCAAAGGCGACCCGTCCGCCGGGCGCGCCGGTTCCCGGCCCGGTGCCGGGACACGACGAAATCCTGTTCATCCCGCTCGGCGGCTGCTCGCGCATCGGCATGAACATGGCGCTCTACGGCCATGCCGGAAAATGGCTGATCGTGGACGCCGGCGTCGCCTTCATGGGCGATGAGGCGCCGGGCATCGACAGCCTGATGGCCGATCCCTCCTTCATCGAGGAGCGGATGGACGAGGTGGTCGGGCTGGTCGTCACCCACGCCCACGAAGACCACATCGGCGCCATCCATCATCTTTGGCCGGGGCTGGAATGCCCGATCTACGCGACCCCCTTCGCCGCCCACGTCATCCGTGACCGGCTGAAGGAGACCGGCGGCCTGCGCCACGCCCGCATCCGGGTGTTCGAGCCGGGCGCCTCCTTCGAGATCGGCCCCTTCGGCATCGAGACCATCACCGTCACCCACTCGATCCCCGAGCCGGTGTCGGTGGCGATCCACACCAAGGCCGGCACGGTCCTGCACACCGGCGACTGGAAGTTCGACCCGCACCCGCTGGTCGGTCCGACCATGGACCTGGACGCGCTGAAGCGGCTGGGCGACCGCGGCGTGCTGGCGATGATGTGCGACAGCACCAACGCCAACGTCGACGGCACCACGGGGTCGGAGGCGGACGCCCGCGCCGGCCTGATCGAGGCCTTCGCCGGGCGCAAGGGCGCCATCGCGGTGACCGGCTTCGCGTCCAACGTCGCCCGCATGCAGGCGGTGGCGGAGGCCGCGGCGGCCCACGACCGCAAGGTGGTGCTGGTCGGCCGGTCGATGCTGCGCATGGAGAAGGCGGCCCGCGCCAGCGGCTATCTGGAGAAGGCGCCGGAGTTCATCTCCATCATGGAGGCCTCCTGGACGCCGCGCCGGAACCTCGTGTTCCTGTGCACCGGCAGCCAGGGCGAGGAGCGGGCGGCGCTCAGCCGTCTCGCCCGCGACGGCCACCGCGACCTGTGGCTGGAGAGCGGCGACACGGTGATCTTCTCCGCCCGCGCCATCCCCGGCAACGAGGTGGTGCTGGCCGACGTGCAGGACCATCTGAAGGCCAAGGGCGTGACGGTGGTGACCCCGGCCGATGCGCCGGTGCATGTGTCGGGCCACCCCAAGCGGGACGACCTGATCCGCATGTACGACCTGATCCGTCCGCGCTTCTCCGTGCCGGTGCACGGCACCATCGAGCATCTGGAGGCCCACGCCCGCCTCGCCCGCGCCTGCGGGGTGGAACGGGCGCTGGTTCCGGAGGACGGCGACATCCTGCGGATCGCCCGGGAAGGCACCGCGGTGATCGGCCATATGGAGGCCAAGCGCCTCGCCAACACCGGGCGGGACCTGATCCCCTGGACGGGCCTGCCCGTCGCGGAGGACGCGGACGCCCTGGCCGCCCCCCTGGCCGACGCCGTGGAGTCGATGGCCGCCTGACGCGGCCATCCCTCCTCACCGCCAACGTTCATCGGGCCACGAATCACCAGAAGGGGGAAACCCACCCTCCGTTCGCGCGCACCAGGGGCCGGCTCACGGCCCTGTTTTTTCTTGGAGAGTTGCCCATGGCTGGCTATCCCGCCGACCGGCTTTCCTTTCCCGACATCCTCGACCCGGTGCTGGAAGCGCCGGAGGGGGACGACACCGCCCTCGATCGCGCCATTAACGAGGTGGCCGAGGCGCTGGCCGACAGCGGGACCCTGATCGTCGACGCCCTGGGCCAGGCGGCCTACGGCGTGACCGACGAGGAGGCCGTCCTTGGCCTGATCGACACCTACATCCGCGTCCTCCTGCATCTCGGCGAGGTGGAGGAGGCGGCGGACATGGGTGAAGTGATCGAGCGCATCCAGAGTTTCCAGCGCCGCCGCAAGCGCCGCGGCTCGCGCGCCTCCTGACCCGGCTCTTTCCTCAAGGGCCTCCTCAGACTGGCGGGACGGTTCCGCCGGTCAGCCAGCGGGTCGCCAGGGCGCGCAGCCGCGCGGTCTGCTGCCGCTGGCGGTAGACGGACACGGCGTAGCCGATCCCGATGAAGCCGACGATCACCACCCAGAAGCCGAACAGATAGCGCCAGTCCGCCCCGGCGGTCAGCAGCACCAGCAGGACCAGCGTCACCACACCCGCCACCACCCCGCCGACGATGCGCATCCGCAGGAAGGCGGCCTCGTCGCTCTGTTCGAAATCCTCGGCCAGCGCCTGGATTTCCAGTCCGGCCTGACGGCGGGCCTCCGCCGCCGGGTTCAGCGCATCCATGCCATCTCCATTCCATTTGTCGGGCCGTTTGTCGGGCTTGGACCCCAGGCGCGATGATCCGTCACATTCGCCTGCTATGAAAGGAAGAACAGGCGAAACGCACTTCCGGCCCTCCGCCCTCACGGGCGCGCACGGGCGGCTTCGGGGGAGTCTCCAACCATGCAGACCGGCCCAACCATTCAGAGCGGCTATGTGCGCACCTATGAACGCATCGCCCCGCTCTACGACGCGCTGGATCTCGGTTACGAGGTGATGTGGAAGCGGCGCCTGCGCCGGGGCACGTTCCGCGGCTTGTCCGGGCGCATTCTGGACGCCGGGGCGGGCACCGGCTGCAACATCCCCTTCTATCCCGCCGGCGCCCGCGTGACCGCGGTGGACGCCAGCCCGTCCATGCTGGCCCGCGCCGCCAAGCGGGCGGACCGGCTGGGGCGGGCGGTGGAGTTCCAGGTGCTGGATCTGGCCGCCACCGGCTTTCCCGACGGCCATTTCGACCATGTGGTGGCGACCTTCGTCTTCTGCGTCCTTCCCGAGGAGCTTCAGGTGCCGGTGCTGCGTGAGATGCGGCGCATCCTCAAGCCGGAGGGGACGCTGCGCATCCTCGACTACACCCAGTCGGAGCGCGCGGCGGCCCGGCTGTGGATGCGCGTGGTGTCGCCCTGGCTGAGCTTCGCCTTCGGCGCCCGCTACACCGCCGGCTACGAGACCCACCTGCCGCAGGCCGGCATGGGGGCGGTGGACAGCCGCTTCGTGATGGGCGACTGCGTGAAGCTGGTGGAGGCCCGCGCGGCCTGAGCCGCCGGGCCGTCTGTCGGCCGATCAGCCGGCGCGCCGCTGCTCGTGCGCCGGGCCGCCGCCGAAATGGTCGAGCGCCTGGGCGAGCGCGTCGTCGAACACCTCCGGCTTCTCGGTGAAATAGTCGAAGTAGCCGTAATGGCGGCGCAGCGGCAGCTCGGTCAGGGAGCGGATGCGGTAGGCCGGGTCGTTGAGCGTGCCGCGCTCCATCAGCTCGATCACCCGGCGCAGCCGCGCCACCTCCGCCTTGTAGGAGTTGGCGAACCACTGGCGGATCTTCCAGTTCTCCACCTCCAGCTGGTTGCGCGGCACCGGCCCGATCCAGGAGACGGGGAAGGGCGCGGCCACCGTCACCTCGTCGAAGCCGTGCAGTTCCGACAGGATGATGCTGCGGTGATAGGCGCCGTCGATCAGCCCGCCGGGGGCCTCCTCGAAGCCGTAGAGATAGAGCCAGAGGGCGCTTTCCACCGCGTCGGCGGTGATGTCCTCAAGCCCGACCTCCCCGGCCATCAGGCGCCGGGCGGCGGCGTTGCCGTGCAGCAGCCCATTGCCGGAGCGGAAATCATAGGTGTTGAAGACGACGCCGACCTCGGCCTCGTTGAGGGTGCGGGCGATCTCGGCGACGGTGTCGCGGTCGCGCACCGGGGCGTACTGGCGGGCCGGCATCAGCCGCTCCAGCACCGCCGAGGGCGACAGCGGGACATCCAGCCAGCGCCGCGCATGCTCGCCCAGCACCGGGCGGAACACGCCCTTGTGCCCGAACAGGGCGGTCTGCCAAGCCTGGAGCAGCCCGCCGGACGCCCCCGTGTGTTCGAGAAGCAGGCGGCGCACGTCCTCGCCGCGCAGCCAGGCGGCCAGCACGACGATCTGTCCGGAGGTCACCGTGAACAGGTCGGGCATCCGGTCCAGGCGGTCGAGCGCCGTCAGCACGCCCGCGCCGTGCAGGTTGAACCCACCGAAGCCGCCCAGGGCGACCGCTCGTTTCTGCATATCAAAAACTCCAACCAAAGAACAACCGGCCCTCACGGCGCCGCTGTCGCGAACCGCCGCCGGGCCACCCCGCCGCCGAGCGCCCGCGGACGGGTCTGCCGAGCGTGGCGGGGCGTTACTGCCGCTGTGTCAGGGAAAAATCAGGGCCGTCCGTCGTCAGCCGACGGCCCGGCCGCCACCCAGCCGGCGCGGATCGAGGTCGGCGTTGCGCCCTTTCAGAAACGCGGCCAGCCGGCCCAGCAGGGACCGGAGATGGTCGGCGCGCAGCCGCGCGGCCTTGCGGCGGATGAGCTGCATGTCGCGTTGGGAGGGAAGGGCGGAAGCGAAGTGCGAAGGCGTGTTCATAAGGGACCTCCTCAAAGGATTGAGAAGGCGTCTCCCCCTGGGGAAAGGGCTTATCGTTATGTTGCAGTGCACAATATGGGGCAGCGCCACTGCCCCGTCAAGGTTGGTCCGCTTTTTGTCCGCCGTTCCCCGGTCCCGGTGGGCGCTCAGTCCCCGGTCTGGCTCAACGGGTTGTGGTTCAGAAGATCCTGGACGGCGCTCTGCAGTTGGCGCGGCGTGATCGGCTTGCGCACCACGGCGAGCCCGAGCGCCGTCGCGTCGTGGTCGCAGTCGGTGCCGATCTCGCCGGTCAGGATGATGGCCGGAACCGGGGATCCAACCAGGGAACGGATCTGCACGATGGCTTCGGTGCCGATCCGCCCGTTGCGCAACCGATAATCGGCAATGATCAGGTCCGGGCGGCGGCTCAGTCCGCGCAGCCGGTCCAGCGCCTGCTCCGCGGAGCCGGCCACCACCACCTCGTACCCCCATTCCTGGAAGATCGTCCGCAGGCCCAACAGGACGATCACGTCGTCTTCGACCAGGACGGCCAGCCGCCCGTCGCCGGACGGAGCGGCTTCGGCTTCGGGAGACGGAGGGGTAACGGCCGGAGCGGCGGCACGCGGCGCCTCGATGGAAAAGACCGAGCCGTGGGCCGGTTCGGAGCGGACCGTCACCGGGTGGTTCAGCAGCCGGGACAGCCTCTGCACGATGGCCAAGCCCAGGCCGAGCCCCTGGTTGCGGTCGCGCTCCGGGTTGCCGACCTGATGGAACTCCTCGAAGACCTTGGTCTGCTGTTCCGCCGAGATGCCGATTCCGCTGTCCTGCACGGTGATGCGGACGTTGCCGTTGGTTGCTTCGCAGGACACCCGGACATAGCCCGCCTCGGTGTAGCGGATGGCGTTCTCCACCAGATTGCGGAGCATCCGGCCAAGCAGCAGCCGATCGCTGCGCACCGCCAGATCCGGGGCGGGTTGGACGACGGCGAATTCCAGCCCCTTGCTCGCCGCGATGGGAGCGTAGGCCGCCTCGATCTCCTCCAGCATCGGGCGCAGGGGCACCGTACCGATTTGCGGGGTGATGACACCGGCGTCCAGGCGCGACACGTCCAGCAGGCTGTCGAGAAGGTTCTTCAACGTCTCCAGCGCGCGTTCCAGCGAGGCCAGCGGGCCGCGGCCCTTGTCGGGATCGACGTGGCGTTGCAGGACCCCGGCGAACAGCAGGGCGGATTGCAGCGGCTGGCGCAGGTCGTGGCTGGCCGCCGCCAGGAACTTCGACTTGGAGATGTTGGCCTCGTCGGCCTTGGCCTTGGCCTCGCGCAGGGCCTCCTCCATCGCCTTGCGCCCGGTGATGTCGATGTTCAATCCGCTGAGCCGCACCAGACGCCCATTGTCGTAGACGGGGCGCCCGATCGCCATGATCCAACGCACCCCGTCGCGCGGATGAAGAATGCGGAACTCCCCGCGGTAATCGGAGCGCCGGGCCTCCAGCACGTCCTTCGTGAACCGGCGCACCGTGTCCCGGTCCGCCGGGTGGACCAGTTCGAAGAAGCTGTCCTCGCCGGGCGTGAAACTGTCCGGGGTGACGCCGTACAGCCGGTACATGCCGTCCGACCAGGCCAGCGTCCGGTCGCGCAGGTCGAAATCCCAGATGCCGGCCTCCGACGCGGTCAGCGCGATGGTCAGCCGCTCCTCGCTGCGGCGCAGCGCCTCCTCCAGCGCCTTGCGCTCGGTGATGTCGAGGTTCAGGCCGCTGAACTGCAGCGGTGTGCCGTCCGGACCATAGCTGACGCGTCCGATCGACGAGACCCAGCGGATGGCGCCGCCGGGCTGGACGATGCGGTATTCCAGCCGGATGTAGGCGCGCCGTTCGGCGAGCATTTCCGTCTGGGCCTTCAGCGTGGCGATGTCGAAATCGTCGGGATGGACCACGGACCGCCAGACGGCGCTGGTCGCCTCGTGCACGGCGGGATCGAGCCCGAAGATGTGGAAGGTCTCGTCCGACCAGTGCCCCTGGCCGGCGGCCAGATCCCAGTCGAAGGTGCCGGCCAACGCCGACTCCAGGGCGAGGCTCAGCCGGTCCTTGCTCTTGCGCAGATCGTCCTCGGCCTGGCGCCGTCGTGTGATGTCGAGAAGATAGACCGACATGCCGTCCGCGTTGGGAAAGGCCCGCATCCAGAACCAGCGCCCGGTGCGAGCACCCTGGAACTCGGCGTCCGTGGGCATGTGTTCGGCCATCGCCTGATGCGCCTTCTGCCACAGCGGCGTGTCCACTAGCTCCGGAAAGGCTTCCCACAGCGACCGGCCGCGCAGGTCGCGGCCCTGGGCGACCAGGGAAACCGCCTTGTCGTTCAGGTAGGTGAAGCGCCAGTCGCGATCCAGCTCGATCACGCCGTCCACCGTGCTGCCGAGCACCGCCGCCATGCGCAGCGCGTTGCTGCGCGCCAGTTCATGCGCACGCAGGAAACGCCACAAGCTCCAGCCTGCGGTCACTCCGGCGAACAGGAACAGCCCGGTAAAGATGATGAGGGTGCGCCGTGCCGCCGCGTTGACCGGCCGCATGGATTCGTCCTTGTCCAGGCTGACATGGAGGTAAAGGTTGGGGACGCCCGCGGCCAGTGGCGACACCGCGGTGATCCGCATCCGGCCATCCGGCCCGGATTCCTCGACCACACGCCGCTCGCCCCGGTCCAGCAGGGCCTGGTAAGGCGTGTGTAGCGGTCGGCCGACGGTGTCCGGCATTTCGGGCTGGTGCGCCAGGACGATGCCGGAGCGATCGGCGATCACCACCTCCGCGTCCTCCGGCAGGCTCTTTTCGCGAAGGAACAGGTTCAGCCAAGTGGTGTCGAGAAACGCCGTGACCACCCCCGCTGGAACGCCGTTCTCGTCCTTGTAGGCCAGAGCGAAGGGGATGGAAGGGCGTCCCGTGGTGCGCGAGGTCAGGGTGGCCCCGTTGGTCTGCTCCCCCGTGGTCAGTGCCTCCCGCCAATAGCTGCGGTCGGCGACCGAAAGGCCACGCGCCCGCGGTTCGGTGGAGCACCAGATGGTCCCAGACCGGTTGCTGACGCTCACCGCCAGATACGGGGGAAACTTCGCCTTGATCCGAAGAAGTGTGTCCTGGCAGGCCGCTGGGGACAGCCGCCCGATCCCCATTTCGGTAAGGGCAACCAAAACGTGTTCAATGTCGTCGGCAATGCGTTTCTGTTCGGATTCGACCTGATCCAGAAGCTGCATCGACTCCGTGCGGATTTCCGCTTCCCGGGACTTGCGCAATTCCAGGATGTTGTACACTTCAAAGGCGATTAGCGGTAATGCAACCACAAGGAAAAGAATCGACAACCGACGCGCCGACCATCCAGGCCGCTGGTCCGGCTCGCTGGTCTTCACCCGTATCTCCCTACTCCACCCTTCTGCGGGCAAAGATTGCCAGAATACGATGGTGATTAAAACAGGCAGTCCGTTCTATCCCGATTTCTGGCCCTCCATTTCTTGGAAAAGCTGTCACACCAAGGCTGGAGCGTAACCGCAGGTGGCCTCCACCGCGGCGGCCAGCCGCAGCACCGCCGCATCGGACAGGCGCGGACCGGCGATCTGAAGCCCGACAGGAAGCCCGCCGCTCTCCGTCAGCCCGCAGGGGACCGAGCAGGCCGGGGCGTAGCAGTGATTGAACAGCGGCGTGAAGACGGCGTGGCCGCGCGGCGTCACCGGACGCCCGTCGATGGTGGCGGGGCCGAGCCGGTCGAACGGCCATGCGGTGACCGGAGTCGTCGGGCAGACCAGCAGATCGTAGCGCGCAAAGAGAGCGGCCAGCGCGCGGTAGGCTTCCTCCCGCAGATGCAGGGCGCGGGCGACCTCCGCGCCGCTGGTGCGCAGGCCGGCGTCGATCTGCTGCCCGATGTCGGGGTCGAACAGGTCCGGAGTCGCCCGATAGCGCTCGCCGTAGAGCGCGGCGAGGCCGGCGAACTGGAGGGGCATCAGGCCGCTTTCCCCGGCCCCGGCGGGCCAGACCGGGTCGGCTTCCTCGACGATGGCCCCGGCGTCGGCGAGGCGGTGGACGGCGCGCTCCACGCAGGCGGCGACGTCGGGATCGACCGGGGCGTCCAGCCCCAGCCGCCGGCTGTAGGCGACTCGCAGGCCCGCCGGGTCGGGGACGGCGGCACGGGCGAAGGAACCGGATAGGACCACCGATTGCGGGTCGCGCGGGTCCGGCCCGGCCAGAACGTCCAGCATCAGCGCCACGTCGGCGACCGAGCGGGCCATCTGGCCCATCACCGAGTTGCCGAACACCGGCTCGGCGAAGCCGATGGGGTGGGGGACGACCCCGGCCGACGGCTTCATGCCGACCACCCCGACATGGGCGGCGGGCCGGCGGGTCGAGCCGCCGCCGTCGGTGCACAGCGCCAGCGGCGCCAAGCCCGCCGCCACCGCGCTGGCCGCCCCGCCGGAGGAGCCGCCGGGCGTCAGCGTCACGTCCCAGGGATTCCGGGTCGGGCCGTGCAGCAGATTGGTCGTCACCCCCTTGCAGGCGAATTCGGAGCAGTTGGTGATTCCCGCGAAGACGGCGCCCGCGGCGCGCAGCCGGGCCACCGCCACCGCGTCCTCCGGCGCCACGAAGTCCTCGAACAGCCGCGATCCCTGGCGGACCGGCTGGCCGCGCACCCAGATGTTGTCCTTCACCGTGAAAGGCACGCCGAGCAGGGGCAGAGCCTCGCCCCGCGCGGCCCGCGCGTCGGCGGCCCGCGCCTCCGCCCGTCCGGCCTCCGGGTCGAGATGGACAATGGCGTTCAGCCGCGGATTCTCCACCGCGATCCGCTCCAGCAGATCGTCATAGAGCGCGACGGCGCTGACCGCGCGGGCGGCGACCTGTTCGGCGATCCGGCGGGCGCTCATCGTGCGCATGGGGTGTCCTCGGCAGCGGTGGAAAGGTCCGGGGTGGGGGCTGGCGGCAGGGGAATGACCAGCGCCGCGACGCCGGCCAGCGCGGCGGCGGCGGCGGCCAGATAGCCGGCGGAATAGCCGAACCCCCCGGCGACCAGAAGGCTGAACAGCGCCGGCCCGGCGACCAGCCCGGCGTAGGCGATGGCGAGCATGCCCCCCGTCGCCTCGCCCGCCCGGCCCGGCGGGGCGAGACGGGCGACCTCGGAGACGAACAGGCCGTTCCAGCCGCTCGCCGACAGGCCGAAGGCGGCGCAGACGGCCAGAAAGGCGGGCACCGGCCAGCCGGGGGTGGCGATGGCGACGAGGGCGGCGGCGACGCTCATGGCGACGCCCAGCCCGGCGAGGATGACGCGGGGCGGGGCCCAGCGCGTCGCGACGAGGCCCCAGCCGACGCGCCCCACCAGCCCGGCGCCCTGCGCCACCGCCAGCGCCGTCCCGGCCAGCGGCAGGCTCCAGTCCAGGCCGGTCACCGCGAAGCTGACCAGGAAGCCGTTCAGGCAGAGCTGCATGGCGGAGAAGGCGCAGACCGCCATGGCCAGCCGGCGCAGCGCCGGCTCCCCGGCGACCAAGTCGAGCGCGCGCTTCAGCGTGCCGCGGCCGGCGGGGCGGGGAGCGGCGCGGTCGTCGCCGTCGTGGCGGCGGGCCAGCGGCTCCAGGGCGAGCGCCAGCACGGCGGTGGCGCCCGCCACCACCATCAGGCTCGCCTGCCAGCCGAAGGACAGGACCAGCAGCGGCACGGCGAATCCGGCGGCCATGCCGCCGAACTGGTTGCCGGTCTGGCGCAGCGAGAAGACCAGCGGCCGCTTCTCCGGCGGGGTCAGCCGGGACAGCAGTTGCGTGCTGGCCGGCGTTTCCGGCCCGAAGGCGAAGCCCAGCGCCAGCGCCCCCAGCAGGAAGGCGACGGGAAGGGCGCTGGCCGACAGCAGCGCCGCCCCGGCGGCGGCGAGCAGGCAGGCCTGGCAGGTGCGGATCGCCCCCCAGCGCGCGATCAGCCCGCCCGCCCCCAGCGACGCGGGGATGGCGGCGGTGAAGACGACCGCGGTATAAAGCCCGAGAAGCCCCGGATCGACCCCCAGGTCGGGCGCCGCCTGCGGCGCGATCACCGGAATCGCGAAGAGACACAGCCCGACGAACGCCTGAACCGCCGCCATGGCGATCAGAGGCAGCAACCAGACGTTCATGGGGACTCCACAAGGAAAGGGACGGGCCGATGGCCGGCGGGATTTCGTTGCATGCGGTGGATGTGGCGCGCGGGGTGCCCGCCGAGGGGATGCGGGTGGAACTCTATGCTTTGCGGGACGGACAGCGGGACAGGCTAGCGGAAAGCCGTTTGTGTGCCAATGGTGCGCTTGACCATCCGGTGGTCGGCGGCGCGGGCGTGACGGCCGGCGTCTACGAGGCGGTGTTCCACATCGGCCCCTGGCTGCGCGCGCAAGGCGTGGGGGCGGCGGAACCGGCCTTCCTGGAGGAGGCGCCGTTCCGCTTCACCGTCACCGACGTGGCGCAGCACTACCATCTGCCGCTGAAATTCACCCCCTGGGGCTATTCCCTGTTCCGGGGCGCGTAAGTTTCGGGCCTTGGGCTCAGCGGAGCTGGCGCGACAGGCCGGCGACGCGCTCCATCACCACCATCGCCAGGACGGTGACGGCGATCAGCACGCCGGACACCGCCGCGGCGCGGACGTCCAGACTGTTCTCCAGGATCTGCCACATGCGGATGGGCAGCACCTCGTTGCGGGCGTCGGCCATGAACAGCGACACCGGGATGTTGTCGAAGCTCGACATGAAGGCGATGAAGGCGCCGGCGCCGATGCCGTTGCGGATGGTCGGCAGCGTCACCCGGCGGAAGGTGTAGAGGCGCCCGGCCCCCAGGCTCTCGGAGCTTTCCAGGAGCGCGGGGTCGAGCTGGGCGAGGCTCGCCAGCGTGGTGCGCAGGACGTAGGGCACGCTGACCACGATGTGACCGATGGCCAGCGTCAGGAAGGACAGCTCCACCCCCGCCGTGCTGAAGAACACCAGCGAGGCGAGGCCGAAGGCCAGCGCCGGCAGGACCAGCGGCGACATGAACAGCGCGTCCAGCCCGCGCGCCCACGCCCGCCGGCTGCGCCCGATGGCCAGCGCGGCGGCGGTGCCCAGCACCGCCGACACGGCGGTGACCACGGCGCCCAGCTTCAGGCTGACCAGCGCGGCGTCCTGGAGCTGCCACGCGTCGATCAGCGAGGCGTACCAGCGCAGGCTGTAGGACGGCGGCGGGAACTTCAGCGAATAGCCGTCGGTGAAGGAGGTGACGAGCACCACCAGCGTCGGCGCCGCCAGCAGCAGCAGCGCCGCGCCGGCGAGCGTGCCCATGACGAGGCCGAAGGAGGCGCTTCCCAGGGTCGGGCGCTGCATGTCAGGCATGGACGTACCCCTTGCTGGCGCGGCCCAGCAGATTGAACAGCATCACCACACCCAGCACCGAGACCATGAAGACGATGGAGATGGCGGCGGCGAAGGGCCAGTTGTGGAGCGTGATCGTCTGTTGATAGATGTATTGCGGCATGAACAGCATCTGCCCGCCGCCGACCAGCGACTGGGTGATGAAGGCGGTGACCGCGGCGGCGTAGGTCAGCAGGCACCCCGCGACGATCCCCGGCAGGCTCAGCGGCAGCGTCACCTTGAGGAAGCCCCGCCACGGCCCGGCGCCCAGCGCCGCCGAGGCGTCGAGCAGGTTGGGGTCCAGACGCGACAGGGTGGTGATCAGCGGCAGCACCATCAGCGGCATCTGCACCTGCACCAGGGCGGCGACCAGACCGCCTTCGGTGTAGAGCAGGCGCAACGGCGTCTCCGCCAGACCCAGCGACAGCAGCAGGTTGTTGACGATGCCGTCCCGCCCGAGGATGACGATCCAGGCGAAGGTGCGCACCACGACGGAGGTCAGCAGCGGCAGGATGATGATCAGGATCAGCGCCGATTGCATCCGCGGTCCGCTGCGGGTGTAGAGCCAGGCCAGCGGATAGCCGAACAGCAGCGTCAGCGCCGTGACCTTCACCCCCAGCAGCAGCGTGCTGCCGAGCACGGCCAGATTGAAGGTGTCGCCGAAGAAGCGGATGTACTGGTCCAGCCCGAACCGGGTCATCTCCGCGTCGGCGTAGAGGCTGACGGCGACCAGCAGGAGCAGCGGCGTCACGAAGAACACCGCGAAGAAGGCGGCCAGCGGCAGCGCCAGCGTCCATTCCCGCCCGATGCGGGGCCGTGCGGCGGTCGCGGGTCCGGCGAGCCCAGGGGCGGTGATGGCGGTGGCTGCGGTCATGGGCGCGATCTCTTTGGAGGAGGGAAGTGGTTGCAGTGGCCCCCCTCCCGCCCTCCCTCGCTCTCGCAGGGGGAGGGTTGGGTGGGGGCCCGTTTCCCGCCCTTACACCTTGATCTCCTTGTTGAACCGCTCGATCCAGCCGGCGCGGTTCTGGTTGATCACCGACCAGTCGTGGAACACGAAGGACGCCTTCAGCTCCTCCTGGTCCTTGGCGATCATGCGGGCGATGTCACCGTCCATCTGCACCTTGGAATTCGTCGGAATGACGTAGAAGGGCGCCTGCATCAGCTTGGTCTGCACCTCCGGCGCCATGGCGGATTCGATCAGCGCCGCCGCCAGCTTGGCGTTGGGCGAGTTCTTGGTGATGTGGGCGGTGGTCAGGAAGGCGATGGTGCCGGTCTTCGGCTTGGCGAACTCCACCGGCACGCCGCGGGCGCGCAGGATCTGGATGGCGTTGAAGTTGCCCGGGGAGATGTCGATCTGGCCCTGCTGGAACAGGGTGGCGAGCGCGCCGGGATTCGGCGCGACGGCGCCGAGATTCGGCTGAAGCTCCTTCAGCGCGGCGAAGGCCGGCTCGATGTCGTTCTCGCCGCCGCCGCGGGTCTTCGCCAGCTCGACCATGAAGGCGGTGCCGAGCGTGGAGTTCATGTTGGTGATGCCGACGCGGCCCTTGTATTCCGGCTTCCACAGGTCGTCCCAGCTCGTCGGCGGGGTCTTGACCTTCTCCGGGTTGTAGGTGATGCCGACCGCCTGGAAGAAGATGCCCGGCCCTTCGGGAAGCTGGGCCACCGGCAGAAGGTCCTGGTAGTTCTTGCTGTCCGCGACGGGGAAGGGGGCGGCCAGATCCTGGCCGATCACCGACAGGCGCGGGCCGGGGTCCATCAGCATCACGTCGATCGGCGGGTTCGCCTTGGCGGCGGACACCTTGGCGATCATGTCCACCGACAGCATCGGGTCCAGCGCGATGTCGGCGTTGCCCGTGGCCTTGCGGAAATGCGGGACGATGACGTCGCGGTGGGCTTCCTCCCAGCTTCCGGTGAAGGTGGCGAACACCAGCTTGCGCGCCTGCGCCCAGCTCATGCCGGGGAACAGGGACATGGCGCCGAGCGTGAGGCCGGCGGCGAGGATCTGGCGGCGGTCGAAGGTCATCGGCGGGCACTCCAGGGGGAGGAGGAGAGAAGGGGGAGGGGAGGAATCAGGCGCCCGCGGGAACGGCGAAGGCGCGGCAGGTCTGGGGGGAGACGGGCTGCAGCCGGACCGGCGTGCCGGGCGCGCGCAGAGCGGCGCCGGCCACGCGCGGCTCGGTCACCTTCACCTGCCCGCCGTCGGCGGTGCGCACCTCGTACACGACCACGGGGCCGAGCGGCAGGGCGAGGTCCACGGTGCCGGCGATCTGCTGGGGCGCCGCCTCGGTGGCGAGCCGCAGATTCTCCGGGCGCACGCAGAGGATGGCGGGGTCGCCCGCGGTCAAAGCGGCGTCGGGCGTGACGGCGGAGAGCATGGTCCCGGCCTCCAGCGCCACTTCGGCGACGCTTCCGGAGGTGCGGACGACGCGGCCCCGCAACTGGTTGGCGCTGCCGACGAAGCCGTTGACGAACAGGGTCCCGGGACGGTCGTAGACGTCCTCCGGCGTGCCGAATTGCTCCAGCCTGCCGCGGCTCAGCACGGCGATGCGGTCGGCCATGCTCAGCGCCTCCTCCTGGTCGTGGGTGACCATGATGGTGGTGATGCCGAAGCGGCGCTGGAGCTGCTTGATCTCGATCTGCATGTCCAGCCGCAGGTTCTTGTCGAGCGCCGCGAAGGGCTCGTCGAGCAGCAGGATGCTCGGCTGGATCGCCAGGGCGCGGGCCAGCGCCACGCGCTGCTGCTGTCCGCCGGAGAGCTGCTTGGGGAAGCGGTCGCGCATGGCGTCCAGCTTCACCAGGCCGAGCATGGCCTCCACCCGCGCCCGCACCGCGTCGCGGGCCGCCCCCCGCGCCTCCAAGCCATAGGCGACGTTCTGCGCCACGGTCATGTGCGGGAACAGCGCGTAGTTCTGGAACACGATGCCGACGCCGCGCCCGGCGGGCGGCAGGCTGTCGACCACCCGGTCGCCGATGACGACGCGGCCCAGCGTCTGCGCCTGGAAGCCGGCGAGGATGCGCAGCAGCGTGGTCTTGCCGCAGCCGGACGGCCCCAACAGGGCCACCAGCTCGCCCGCCTTGATCTCCAGCGTCACGTTGTCCACGGCGGTGGAGGCCCCGAAGCGGTGGGTGATGCCGTCCAGCGTCACCGCGACGCCCGCCGGCGTGGCGGACTCCTCCGCGGCAGGCTGCGGGACCGGCGGGTGGTGCGAACGGGCGGAGTGGAGTGCGGCCATGGGGCGTATCCTGGTGGGGCGCACCGGCGGGAACCCCCCGGTGGCGCGGCGCAGGACAGGGAAGAGCAACCCGCGTGCCATTCCGCCGCGCTCAAGGACGCTCCGGCCCCGGCTCCCCACACACTCTGGTGTTCGCCCGGACAGCCCTGTTCGGGCGCGGCGCGAAGCTGGGCAATCTGCCCGTCAAATATGCCTAAGATTTGGTCACAGCCTCAGCCGTGATCATGATGCCCGAAGCGTGGGCATAGAGGCGAGGCGCACGGGTGGGGCAAGGCAGTCGAGAGAGGTGGTCTCCCTTGTGCGCCACGCATCGCGGGGGAGGGGAGAGGTGGGCATTGGATTGTTCTTGTTGGCAACTGTCGTCCTGTATTGGCGTCGCCCAATTCAGAGCGCGCCAGCGCTCTGACCGCCCATGTCGCCGCCGGCTTTTCTTGCTGGATTTTGTGAAATCTGCTATGGAAACAGAATTGCGCAGATTTTTCCTGCCTCTCTTCTTTGATTGTCATCTTAAGGTCGCTCGTCATGAAAATCTTGTTCCCAGAGAATAAAGGGCAGCGCTATTATGACATTCATTTTCGCTATATTCTGGAGATATTTCGATATTCTGGCGCGGACATTGATTTTGCAAACATATCTTCTGAAAATGAAACCGTGTTGTTTTGCAACGTCGATGGGCAGTGGATTCTCTTTGATTTCTCCGATGCCGGTCTTTGGACGTACGATAGCAAACTTCCTGTCTTCAAGTTTCACTGTAAGACAGGAGAATCCTATCTGAATGTTTTTCCTTTTTCTCCGGTGTCCTTCTATGATTGGGATGAATTTTATCGCCTGCGTTCCGGTGTGAAATACGCTCCGGTGGGCCGCCTTGGGATCACCATGCGCCAACGCCCTTACGGCAATGCGCTTCAGCGGCGCCTTGAGGTCATGACACAGCTCCGTGTCGCCTTCGGTGACGCTTTCGCCAACGACCAGCTCCCCCAAGCCGCGTTCTGGGACGACGTGTCCAACATCCGGCTCAGCGTGTGCGTGCCCGGGCAGAACAACAACATGCTGGACCGGGGCCAGCTCCAATACATGGCCCTCGGTGCCGCGACGGTGTCGCCACGCTTGCCGGAGGTTCTGCCGTTCGACGCCAATCTGGACGGTTGCTATCTCCCCTGCGCCGACGGCTATGAGGATCTGACATCCGTGATCGCCAACGCGGATGACGCGACCCTGGAGGCGATCGGGCGCAAAGCCGCGGACGTCTTCGAGCGCAGCTGCACGCCGGCCCGGCTGGTCGAATGGGTCGAGCGCTGCATCCACGCGCATGAGCGCTTCGATTGAAGGGAGGCTCGTGGCGTCGTTGCGATCTCGGAGGTCGGGATCGGCCGGTCGGCAGGAGTTGAGCGGCCAGCGGCGCAAAGCGGAACAGCCCGTGGCCGGTGAGGGGCGAGCACCAAACTGGCGGACAAGGCATCCGGCGGGGCCGGGATGGGCCGTCCGGCACGGTGCTGCAAAGCGGCAGGGATGCGCCGCGCGTCGGCACGGGATCGCCGTTCACCGTCCGCCGAGCCGATTGCCAAGACCGGAACACCGTGCCACGGTGCGCCGCACACGAAACAAGGGCGGGGTCGGGCGGTGGCGTCGGGCGGCAAGCGCGATCTTCGGTTGGACTTTTTCCGCGGGCTGGCCCTCTGGTTCATCTTCGTGGACCATATTCCGGGCAACCAGATCGCCTGGGTGACGATGCGCAACTTCGGTCTCAGCGACGCGACCGAGGTCTTCGTGTTCATCTCCGGCTACACCTCGTCGCTGGTCTATGCGCGGATCCTCGACCAGCATGGCTGGCGGTTTGCGGCGGCCAAGGTCCTGGACCGCTGCTGGACGCTCTACATCGCCTATCTCTTCCTGTTCATCGCCTTTACGGCGCAGGTCGCCTACACCGCGCGCGTCTTCGACAACCCGCTGTTCACCGAGGAAATGGGCATCGCCGGCTTCTTCGCCGATCCCGCGGTGTCGCTGGTCCAGGCGCTGGCTCTGAAATTCCGCCCGGCCAACCTGGATATCCTGCCGCTCTACATCGTGCTGCTGCTGTCCCTCCCGGTCGTTCTGCCGGTGCTAAGGCGCTGGCCGCTGGCCCTGCTGGCCGGGTCGGTCGCGCTCTACGCGGCGGCGCGCCTCCTGGACTGGAACCTGCCGACCTACCCGGACGGCGGCGTCTGGTTCTTCAACCCCTTTGCCTGGCAGCTCCTGTTCGTGCTGGGGGCGACCATGCAGCGGCTGCCCGAGGTGGCGGCGGCGCTGACGAAGCGGCGGACCGCGCTGCTGTGGCTGGCTGGGGGGTATCTGTTCGCTTCCCTCCTGCTGGTGATCTCCTGGCAGGTCGCGCCGATGGCCGCCCTGATGCCGGTGTGGCTGGCGGAGATCCTCTACCCGATCAGCAAGACCGACCTTGATTTGCTTCGGCTCGCGCATTTCTGCGCGCTGGCCTACGTCGTCCTGCAGATCGCGCGGTTCGACAGCGCTTGGCTGCGCTGGCCGGCTCTGGCGCCGGTGATCCTGTGCGGGCGGCAGTCGCTTCAGGTCTTCTGCCTGGGCATCTTTCTGTCCTTCGCTGGCCAGACCGTTCTGAACCACTGGTCCGCCTCGCTTTTTGCCCAGTTTTCGGTCACACTCGCCGGAATCGCCGTGATGGTGGCCGCCGCGCGGGTGCTGACCTGGTATCAGTCCGTGGGACGGCCGCCCCGCCAACCGGCGTCCGCCCCGCCCGCGGCCACCGCCGCACCACTGGCCCCTGCCGCCACAGCTTCTGCCAAGGACCCGAGCGCATGAAGCGCGCGACCGTCTTGACCCTGGCCGTTCTCGCGGGACTGACCGCATCCACCGCCATGGGCGTCGCGCAGGCGGCGTCGGAGACGCCCAGCGACCCCTGCGCCGTTCCGGAAAGCGTCTACACCGTGGATGGCGCCCTGCCGCGCGCCTGGGAGCGGCTGAAGCGCGGCGGCGCGCTGCCCATCCTGGTGCTGAACTCGGCGAGTTCGCGCCCCGACACCGCCTATCCGGCGCTGCTGGAGAAGGAGCTGGCGGCCCGCTTGCCCGACCGCAAGGTCAGCGTGACCGTCCGCAGCGCGCCGGGGGCGACCGTGCAGGAGATGCTGCCGATCCTGAACCGGGAACTGGCCGCCTCCGCCGCCTCCCTGCTGGTCTGGCAGGTGGGGACGGCGGACGCCATGCGGAACATCGGGCCCGACAGCTTCGGGGAGGCGCTGGGCCGCGGCATCGCGGCGGCCCAGGGGCGCGGCGCCGACGTGATCCTGATGGACATGCAGTACAGCCCGCAGACGAGCCAGCTCATCACCTTCCAGCCCTACCTGGACTATGTGGAGTGGATGTCGCAGAACAGCGACGTGGTCCATTTCCCCCGTTTCGAGATGATGCGGCATTGGTTCGAGGAGGGCCGTGTCGGCTTCGCCCCTGACTCCAAGGAGGAGAAGCTGCAGGCCTACCAGTTCGTCCACCGCTGCCTCGGCCGCATCCTGGCCGACACCGTGTCCACCATGATCGACCGCGCCGGGAGACCCGCTCCGTGACAGGCACGCCCGCCCCCGGACCCGTGGCCGGAGGGCCGCCGTCCTCTCCGCCGCCCTGTTGTCCCTCGTCCCGTTCCTCGCCGGCCTGACCGCCACGCCCGATCCGGTGCGGGCGGCGGCCTGCGCCGTCTCCGTGCAGACCGCCGACCTCGCCGTGCCGCTGCCGCGCAGCGCTCGGGCGCTGGCCGCTGGCGGGCCGCTGCGCATCGTCGCCATCGGCTCCTCCTCGACGGCCGGGGCGGGGGCGAGCAAAGCGGAACACAGCTACCCGGCGCGGCTGGCCGAGCATCTCGGCGCGCGCTACCCTGGTCTCGCCCTGACCATTCTCAACAAAGGCGCCAACGGGGAGACTGGGCCGGACATGCTGAAGCGCTTCCGGCGCGACGTTCTGGACGAGGCGCCCGATCTGGTGATCTGGCAGGTGGCGGCCAACACCGTCCTGCGCGGCGACGATCCCGACGCGGCGGAGCAGGTGATCCGCAACGGCGTGCGGACGCTGAAGGACGCCGGACTGGACGTCGTTCTGATGGACCTGCAATACGCCCCGGCCATGCTGGCGAAGCCCCGGCACGGGGAGATGGAGGAGCGCATCGCTCGCGTCGCTGCGGAGGAGGGGGTTGGCCTGTTCCACCGCTACGCGGTGATGCGCCAGTGGGTGGAGACAGGGCAGGCCGCCATGGGCGATCTGGTCGGTCCGGACGGCATCCACCAGAACGACTTCGGCTACGACTGCGTGGCCCGCACGCTGGCCGCCTCGCTGCACGACGCCTTCAGCCTGCGGACGGCGGGGACGGTGTCCGGGCGTCCGTGAGGGTCAATGCCCCCCACCCCGGCCCTCCCCCGCTGACGCAGGGGAGGGGGATTTTGCAAAGCGGCGGCCGTCCCCTCCCCTGCGAAGCGGGGGAGGGTTAGGGTGGGGGCCGCCGTTACAGCCCCTTCGGCCAGCGATGGCGGAACCCCAGATCCCGCTCCAGGAAACGGGCGCAGCGCAGCAGCCGGTCCTCCTCGTAGGGGCGGGCGATCAGTTGCAGGCCGATGGGCAGACCGTCGGCCGTCCAGCCGCAGGGGATCGACAGGCAGGGGAAGCCGACCAGCGACACCGTGTAGGTGATCGCCAGATAGTCGATGATGGTGGACAGGCGGAAGCCGTTGATCTCCGTCACGTCGCCCTGGGCGTTGGGGAAGGGCGGCACGCTGGCGCTCAGCGTCATCAGGATGTCGTGGTCGCGGAAGAAGGCGGCGAAGCGGCGGTAGAGGGCGCTGCGCTGGGCCTCCGCCCGCAGATAGTCGGCGGCGGTCAGCCCCTTGCCCCGCGCGATGTTCCAGGCGACCGACGGGCTCAGCCGGTCGCCGTCCTGCTCCAGCGTCCGGCCGTAGGTGTGGAAGATGTGCGCCGCGCGCAGCGTGCCGAAGGCGGCGCTGGCTTCCCGGCAGTCGGGCGTGGCCTCCACGAAGTCCCCGAAGCGGCCGTCCAGCCCGCGCATCACCGCCTCGAACCGCTCGGCCAGCCCGAGGTCGACCAGGGCGGAGCCGAGGTCCGTGCTCCAGGCCACCCGCAGCGACAGCGGGTCGAGGGCGTCGAGATCCGGCACCGTCCATTCCGGGACGGGAAGGGAGGTCGGGTCGCGCGGGTCCGGCCCGCTGACGGCGGCCAGCGCCAGTGCCGCGTCGGCCACGTCGCGGGCGAGGAAGCCCTGCGTCGCCAACCCGTCCCAGGCCAGCGCGCGGCCCGGGCTGGGGATGCGTCCCGGCGTCGGGCGCAGCCCGACCACCCCGCAGAAGCTGGCCGGCGTGCGCACCGAGCCGCCGAAGTCGGTCCCCTGCGCCAGCGGCACCAGCCCGGCGGCGACCGCGGCGGCGCTCCCGCCGCTCGACCCGCCGCTGGTCTTGTCGAGGTCGTAGGGGTTGGCGGTCGGCCCGCACAGCTCGTTGCCGGTGATCGCGCCGAAGCCGAACTCCGGCGTGTTGGTCTTGCCGACGATGATGGCGCCCGCGGCCTTCAGCCGGGCGACGCTGAGGTCGTCGGTGTCGGGGATCAGGTCGGCGTAGAGGGTGGAGCCGTAGGTGGTGCGCAGCCCCGCCGTCAGCGTCAGGTCCTTGACGCCCACCGGCACGCCGTGCAGCGGGCCGAGCGGCGCCCCCGCCTCGACCCGACGGTCGGCGGCCTCGGCCGCGGCGAGCGCGGCGTCGGGGGCCACGGTGATGAAGGACTTCAGCCCGCCGTCCAGCGCCGCGATGCGCTCCAGGCTCGCCGCCACGAGGTCGCGCGCCCGGAAGCGGCGGGTGCGCACGCCCGCCGCCATCTCGGCGGCGCTCAGGCGGAACAGGTCGGGAGCGCTCATGGGCACACTCTCATGGGGCAGGGTCTCCGGTTGCGGCGGGCCGAGTTTAGAACGGCAGGATGGGGGCGGGCGAGCCCTTGGGCCGCGCCGCGGCGGGCAGGCCGCAGGGCAGGAACTCGCCGCGGCCCGGCTCGGCCAGCAGTTCGCCGTCGCGGCAGATCACCGCGCCGCGGGACAGCGTGACGACCGGCCAGCCGGTGACCTCGATCCCCTCATAGGGCGTGTAGTCCACATTGTGGTGCAGGATGTCGTTGGTGATGGTGACCGTGCGCGACGGGTCCCACAGGGCGATGTCGGCGTCCGCCCCCACCGCGATGGTGCCCTTGCGCGGGTGCAGGCCGTACATGCGGGCGGGGTTGGCGGCGGTCAGCTCGACGAACTTGGTCAGCTCCATCCGGCCCTTCATCACGCCTTCGGAGAAGAGCAGCGGCAGGCGCGTCTCCACGCCGGGAATGCCGTTGGGGACGCAGCGGAAGGGCGCCTGTTCGCCATGCACCTTCTTGCCGCCCGGCCCGTCGAAGCGGAAGGGCGCGTGGTCGGAGGAGAAGACCTGGAAGGCGCCGCCGGTCAGCCCGTCCCAGATCACCTTCTGGTTCGCGGCATCGCGCGGCGGCGGCGAGCAGATGCACTTGGCCCCCTCGAACCCTTCCCCGCCGAGGTCATCGGCGGTCAGGAACAGGTATTGCGGGCAGGTCTCGGCGTAAATGCGCAGGCCGCGCCCCTGCGCCCAGCGGATCTGCTCCACCGCGTCGGCGCCGGAGACATGGACGATCAGGATCGGCACGTCCACCAGCTCCGCCAGGGAGATGGCGCGGTGGGTGGCCTCGCGCTCCGCCACGCGGGGGCGGGAGACGCCGTGGAAATAAGGGGCGGTCTGGCCGGCGCGCTCCAGCTTCTCGGTCAGCCAGGCGATGCAGTCAGCGTTCTCCGCGTGCATCATGACCATGGCGCCCTCGGCGCGGGCGATGTCCAGCACCTCCAGGATCTGGCGGTCGTTCAGCTTCAGCGCGTCGTAGGTCATGTAGATCTTGAAGGACGTGTAGCCCTCGCGGATCAGCGCCGGCAACTCCTGGCCGAGAACCTGTTCGGTGGGGTCGGTGACGATGAGGTGGAAGGCGTAGTCGATCAGCGGCTTCCCGGCGGCGCGGCGGTGATAGTCGTCCACCGCGGCGCGCAGCGTCTTGCCCTTCTCCTGGCAGGCGAAGGGCAGCACGGTCGTGGTGCCGCCGAAGGCCGCCGAGCGGGTGCCGGTCAGGAAATCGTCGGCCATGACCGACTCGTCGCCGGTCGGCTGGTCGAAATGGACGTGGCCGTCCACCCCGCCCGGCAGGACGAGCAGGCCGGCGGCGTCGATCTCCTCCCGCCCGGCGGCCATCCCCTCGCCCAGCGCGGCGATCCGCCCGCCGCGCACGCCGACATCGGCCTTGAACACGTCCGACGCGGTGGCGACCGTGCCGTTGCGGATGACCAGATCGAAGTTCATGTCCTTTTCTCCCATCGTGACGTTTTGCCCCCTCCCTAACCCTCCCCCGCTGACGCAGGGGAGGGGACGGCCGCCGCTCCGCAGAAGGCACCCTCTCCCGCGAAGCGGGGGAGGGCCGGGGTGGGGGCAATACTCCGCTCAGCCATGCAGCTCGTGGAACAGGCTGCCCCAGCCCTCGACGCGGCGGGTGTCCACGCCGGTCATGCGCAGCGCCTTCCACACCACCGTGGACACCGTGTCGTAGACGGGGATGCCCAGCGCCTTCTCCATGCGCTCGGCCACCGGGGCGCCGCGCATGTTGGTGCAGACGATGGCGATCGCCTCCGGCTTGGACTCCGCGACCTCCATGCACATCCGCTCGATGGTCTCCTCGGTGACCTCGGAGAAGGAGAAGTTGCCGCGGTCGTTCAGGTGCCGCTCCGCCACCACCTCGAACCCGGCGGCGTTATAGTTGGCGACCATCTTCTCCTGGATCTCGTGCAGATAGGGGCTGACGATGGCGAAGCGCTTGCGCCCGGTCGTCTCCAGAATCTCGTTCAGCGCGAGCATGGAGGTGCAGGCGGGGATGCCCGTCTCCGCCTCGATGGAGGCGCACAGCTTCTCGTCGGCCGCGAAGCCCAGCCAGCCGGCCGAGGTGCCGTTCCAGCCGATCACGTTCAGCCGGGCGTCGGCGAGCAGCCGGGCGGCGTCCAAAAAGGGCGCGTCGGTGAACTGGTCCAGCGCCGCGGCGCGCAGGGAAATCTCCTTCACCGTGAAGCGCCCGAAATGGGCGGTCACCTCCGGCAGGCCGCTCAGCATTGCGGAGGTGACGGGCTCCAGCACCGTGTTGGAGGAGGGGGTCAGCATGCCCAGAAGGACGCGGTTGCTCATATCCATGGTTCTCTCGGTCAGGCGCGCGCCCACAGCGCGCGGGCGGCCTTGTCGGCCTCGGTGCAGATCTCGTTCAGGTCGGCGCGGACGGGGCGCCCGTCCGCGACCAGGGTTTCGCCGTCCACCAGCACCATCTCCACGTCGCGGCCCTGCGCGGTGTGGACGAGCGTGCCGAGCGGGTTCATCAGCGGGCGCAGATGCGGGCGTCGGGCGTCGAAGACCACGAGGTCGGCCAGCTTCCCCACGGCCAGCGTGCCGATCTCCTCGGCCATGCCCACCGCCTGCGCGCCGCCCAGCGTCGCCATGCGGAACACGTCGGTGGGCTGCCAGGCGGCAGTGACCCCGCCCTGCTGGATGCGCGCGGTGGCGAGCGCCCAGCGCATCGCCTCCACCATGTCGCCGTGCTGCGTGTCGGTGCACAGCGCAAGGTTCACGCCGGCCTCCTTCAGCTTCGGCGTCGGCGCCAGCCGGCCCGAGGCGGCGTTGCATTTCGGCACATGCACCGCGTGCGCCCCGGCGCGGGCGAGGCGGGCGATGTCGCCGTCATCCACATAGAGGCAGTGGGTGGCGAGCAGCCGGTCGTTCATCAGCCCGCACTCGTCCAGCAGTTCCGCCGGGGTCAGGCCGGTGGAGGCCTTCACCCGCTCCACCTCCACCCGGCTCTGCGCCAGATGGGTGTTGACGCGCATGGAGCGCGCCGCAGCCTCGTCCGCCAAGGTGCGCAGAAAGGCGGGGGAGCAGGTGTCCGGCGCGTGGGCGGCCATCTGCACGCGGATGCGCCCGCCGTTGGCGCCGTTCCAGCGGGCGTGCAGATCCAGTGTCCGCAGCAGCAGGTCGGAGCCGATGGCCGGGTCGAATCGCCATTCGCCCTGGGCCACGCGGGCGAAGTCCACGTCATGGACGCGCCAGCTCGCATGGACGCGCAGGCCAAGCTCGGCGATGGCGTCGAGCGTCGCGTCGGCGTGAACGAAATGGTCGCAGATCAGCGTCGAGCCGGACAGCAGGGCCTCCACCGCGCCCAGCCGGGCCAGCGCGCGGGCCTCCTCAGGCGTGGCGTCGGTGCCCTTGGGCACGCCCGGCGTGTAGGAGGGGGCGAAGCCGAGATCGGCGGCGACGCCGCGCACCATCACCAGGACGGCGTGCAGGTGCGCGTTGACGAAGCCCGGCGTGACCACCCGCCCCGGCAGGTGGCGGACCTCGGCGGCGGCGGGAAGCCCCTGCGATGCCGGGGCGAGATGGACGATGCGGCCGTCGCGGATGCCGATGGTGGCGTCGTCCACGACGCTGCCGACGGCCTCCCCGGTCAGGGCGGTGACGCCGGTCAGCAGCAGATCGAGCCGGCCGGTCACGCGACGGCGGCCTGCCGTTGCTGCATGCCCTCCTCACGGATCAGGTTGAGGATGTGGCGCTTGTGGTCGTTGAAGCGCGGGCCGGTGGTGTCGCGCGGGCGCGGCAGGTCGAGCGCGATCAGCTCGCGGATGCGGCCCGGACGGCTGGTCATCACGGCGACGCGTGTGCCCAGCACCAGCGCCTCGTCCACGCTGTGGGTGACGAAGACGACGGTGCAGCGCTGCTTCTGCCAGATGGCGACCAGTTCCTCCTGCATGTCCATCTTGGTCTGGGCGTCGAGCGCCGCGAAGGGCTCGTCCATCAGGATGACCTGCGGGTTCAGCAGAAGAGCGCGGGCGATGCCGACGCGCTGGCTCATGCCGCCCGACAGCTCCGCCGGGAAATGGTTCTCGAAGCCGCGCAGGCCGACCATGTCGATGTATTCCTGGGCGGCGTCGCGCCGGTCGGCCTTGCGCCAGCCCTTCAGGCGCAGGTGGAAGGCGACGTTCTCCCACACCGGCAGCCAGGGCATCAGGTTGGCCTGCTGGAAGACCATGCCGCGGTCGGCGCCGGGGCCGTCTACGGCCTTGCCCCCCACCGTCACGGTGCCCTCGGTCGGCTTCTCGAAGCCGGCGATCATGTTCAGCAGCGTGGACTTGCCGCAGCCCGACGAGCCGAGCAGGCAGAGGAACTCGTTCTTCTCAACCGACAGGCTGACGTCGTCGATGGCCAGCAGGTCGCGCTTGCGCTTGGCGTCGCGGAAGATCTTGGTGATGTTGCGAAGCTCGATGGAAGCCATCGCTCAGCCCTCCCGGCTTTGGAGCGTGGAGCCGTGCTGCCAGTGCAGCGCGGCGGACATCAGGACCTTGATGAGGGCGTCGGTCGCGTAGCCGAGCAGGCCGATGCTGGCCATCGCGGCGAGCACGAGGTCGTAGCGCAGGAAGTAGTAGCTGTCCCACAGCACGTAGCCGAGGCCGCTCTTCACCGCGACCATCTCCGCCGTGACGGTCAGCATCCAGGCCGCGCCGATGCCGATGCGCAGGCCGGCGAAGATGCTGGGCAGGGCCGCCGGGAACACGACGTGGCGCAGAAGCTGCTGCTCCGTGGCACCCATCATCGAGGCGGCGCGGATCAGGTTGCGGTCGGCGGTCTTCACCCCGTGGATGGTGTTCATCAGGATCGGGAAGAAGGCACCGAGGAAGACCAGGAAGATGGCCGGCTTGTTGGCGATGCCGAACCAGATGATCGCCAGCGGGATCCACGACACCGGCGGCACCGGGCGGAGCATCTGGAGCGTCGGCTCCACCGTCCGCTCGACCCAGCGCCACCAGCCGATGGCGATGCCCAGCAGGACGCCGCTGACCACCGCGATGCCATAGCCGGCGGCGACGCGCGTGGCGCTGGACAGGGCGTCGGCGAGCCAGCGCCCCGTGTTGCCCTGCGAGGTCTCGTCGAAGCCGAAGATCCAGTCGCCCCAGGTGTGCAGCACCACCGACGGGGCCGGCAGCAGCGCCGCTGGCAGGAAGCCGGACCGGGAGAACGCCTCCCAGGCGGCCAGGATGAAGAGGGGAACGACGGCGCGCTCCCAGGATTTCGACAATGCCGTCATGGCCCGGTTTTCCTATCCCGTCATGTTCATAGCCCTCTCCCCTCCGGGGAGAGGGTGGCCCGTAGGGCCGGTGAGGGGGGTGCGCATGGCGGAACGTCCGTCATAAGCGCAACCCCCTCACCCTGACCCTCTCCCCGCTTTCGGCGGACCAAAGGTCCGCCTGCCGCGTCAGCGCAAACTTCGTTTGCGCGTGAGCGGAGGGGAGAGGGGAAATTCTTAGAAGCCCAGCTCGCTCTTCGGCTTCTTGGTGACGGCTTCGAGGAAGGTGTAATTCAGGTTCTTCTCCGCGGCGGCGGTGACGTCGTTGGAGATGTACTTCAGCTCGCGCATCATCGTGGCGATGGCCAGCGTGCTGTCCTTGTGGATGGCGTAATCCGGGGAGGCGTTCTTCAGCGCCTCGGCGGCGACGGCCTTGTCCATGCCGGTGTATTTGTTGATGACGTCCACCCACACGGTCTGGTCGGACTTCAGCTTGTCGACCAGGGCGACGACCGAGCCGACGGTGGCCTCGACCGCCTTCGGGTGGTCCTTGATGACGTCGGAGCGGGTGACGATCAGGTTGGTCAGGTTGCCGGCGGCCTGATCATAGGGCAGGGCGAAATGCGTGCCGACGCCGGTCTGGCGGATCTGCGAGGCGAAGGGCTCCACCGTGCAGATCACGTCCACCTCGCCGCGCTGGAGGGCGGCGGCGTGGTCGGACGGGTTCGGGATGTTGATGAACTGCACGTCCTTGTTGACGTTGATGCCGTGCTTCTGGAGGGCGCCGCGCATGTGGATGTCCTGCGCGTTGCCGCGGGACGCCGCGACGCGCAGCGGCTCGCCCTTCTCCTTGCGCTCGGCGATCAGCGTCTTCAGCCCGTCCCAATCATCGGCCTTCAGGGTGATGCCCTTGCCGACGACGATCTCCGACCCACCGTTCACCTGACCGGACACGGCCACCACGTCGAAGCCCTTATCGAGCGCCGTGATGTAGTGCAGGTAGGTGACCTGGGCCATGTCGATGCTCTTCGACACCAGCGCGGTCAGCACGTCGTTGCCGGAGTTGAAGTTGATCGCCTCGATCTCCACGCCCTTGGCGAGTTCCGGGGTCAGCGCCATCGGCAGGCAATGGGCGCATTTGGCGAAGCCCAGCTTCAGCTTCTCCGCGTCGGCCGCCTGAGCGGTGGCGGCGGCGGAGAGGGCGAGGAAGGCAGCGGTGACGGTCGTCAGGGTGAGGGACCGGAACGTCATGAAAGAGGTGCTCCCGATGCGGTTGCGTCCCTCCTCCTTTCGCAAGGTCCGTGCCAAATTGTATACAATATTATAATCGCCAATTTATTGGCTGTTTTCAGCTGTTTAGGGCATATTGAGCGAAGTCGGCCGCAGTGGAACGGTCTTGCCTGAATTTTGGGCATGGCGCATCATTTCGGCATGCATGCCCAAGTATGCAGCACTTTCGGGAGTGGTGGGTCAGGATGGACAGGATCAAGACCATGAAGGCGCCGGCCCGGCCGATCCGCCGCGCGACGCTGCATCATTCCGCGGTGGAGGAGCTGCGGGCGATGATCCTGGACGGGGAGTTGCCGCCCGGCGTGCGCGTCCCCGAGGTCCAGCTGTGCGAGCAACTCGGGATTTCCCGCACGCCGTTGCGCGAGGCGCTGCGGGTTCTGTCATCGGAAGGGCTGGTGGAGCTTCGCCCGCACCGCGGCGCCATTGTCGCGCCCGTGGACCCCGACGAGATCGGCGCGATCTTCGAAGTGATGGACGCGCTGGAACGGCTGGCCGGGACGCTCGCCTGCCGCAACGGCTCCGATGCGGAGTTCGCGAAGCTCGACCGGATGCACGACCAGCTGGTCACCCAGCACGAGGCGGGGGAGCGCGCGGCCTATTTCCTGACCAACCGCCAGATCCACGCCCAGATCGTCGCCATGGCCCGCAATCCGGCGCTGGAGGCGACCTACGCCGGCTTTGCCGCCAAGATCCTGCGCGCCCGCTCGCTCGCCAACTACGACACCGGGCGCTGGCAGGAATCGGTGGACGAGCATGCGGGCTTCATGACGGCCTTCCGCCGCCGCGACGCCGAGGAGGCGGGGGCCCTGCTGGCCGATCACAGCCGCCGCACCGCGGTGGCGGTCATCCAGGCTCTGCGCCCCGCGGCGGCTCAGGGGGAAAAGGCGGCGGCCGGGGCCGAGCCGATGGACGCGGGATGATTCGTTCGATTAAGGCTTGAAATTATGCTGCGGTGCGGAATATATTAGTTTCACTGACGCCTTTTCGGGCGTTTCCTCCCTAGACTCGGGCCGCCGGAGCAATCCTGGCGGCCTTTTTCTTTGCCCGAAGCGTGTCACGAGGCGTGTGCGCCGCAGCAATCGACTGCAATGTCCGATGGTGAAGCAAGGCCCTGAAAGTGAAACACGCTGCCGCCGTCAAAGCCCTGCGGGGGGTGCAAGGGCTTGAGGCATGCAGCGTGTTGCATTGTGCGCGCGCCTTTGTTTTTGTGCGGCGCGCCCCTGCTTTCACGGACTACCGAGTCCTCCCTAGACTCCGGCCTGACGCTGTTCGCAGCGCTACGAAAGATAGACCATACGTACCCGCATGATGTCAATGGGCGTGGTGGCCGGAGGTGTATATTTTTTAGCCTATGACCTTGCGCCGCAACCCGGAAGTTCCACGCGAATCGGGACATGATCGACTGCCAATGTAGGAGCGGGCCGATGGCAGCGCGTACCATCGCCGTCTTGGTTCACGTCATGCCCGCCGGGCATCGGAACCGACACTGCGGAGGAAGCACCATGGCCGACGAACGGAACCCGAACCAGATGGGCAGCCAGGACGAGCGGAAGCAGGGGCAGCAGACCCAGGACAACCCGAAGAACCGGCAGCAGGGGCAGGACCAGGCGAACCGGCGGCAGCAGGGCATGGACGACGACCGGGACGATAAGGGCGGGCAGCAGCGCTGAGCGGACGCCGCAAGGGACGTCGCAGGGGCGGGGCATGATGTCCTGTCCCCCGCGATGGGTTTGCGGCGTGATGGTTTTTTCGGCATACACTGGGGCGGCCGGCCGGCCGCCCCTTTTCGCGTGGGCGGTCCGGCTTCCGCTGGGAGGGGAGAGGACAGACCATGACCTACTGCGTCGCCCTGTATCTGAAGGACGGCTTGGTGATGCTGTCGGACACGCGCACCAACGCGGGGGTGGATCACATCTCCATCTTCAGCAAGATGCACGTCTTCGAAGAGCCGGGCGACCGCATGATCGCGCTGATGACCGCCGGCAACCTGTCGCTGACCCAGTCCGTGATCGCGCTGATCCAGGAGGGGGTGGAGCTGGACGGCGAGATCCGGACCATCTCCAGCGTGAACGGCATGTTCCAGGCGGCCCAGCTCGTCGGCGCCGCCGTGCGTCAGGTGTGGAAGCGGGACGGCCACGCGCTGAAGGAGCAGCGGGTGGATTTCGACCTGTCCATCATCCTTGGCGGTCAGATCCGCGGGGACCGGGTGCGGCTGTTCCACGTCTACGCCGCCGGCAACTTCATCGAGGCGACCGCCGACAACGCCTTCTTCCAGATCGGGGAACACAAGTACGGCAAGCCGATCCTCGACCGCGCGTTGACCCACAACACGCCGCTGGAGGAGGGGATGAAGCTGGTGCTGATCTCCATGGACAGCACGCTGCGCTCCAACCTGACGGTCGGGCTGCCGCTCGACCTGATCGCGTACCGCCGCGATGCGCTGAAGCTGGAGACGCGGCGGCGGATCGGCGAGGACGACCCCTGCTTCAAGGAGATCAGCGACGGCTGGTCTCAGGCGCTCCGCGAGGCCTTCCGCTCCCTGCCGCCGCCCAAATGGGCTGACTAAACGGGTTCCGCCGCCTTCCGCACCCGCACATGGCTGTCGTGGAAGGCGGCGCCGCCGAAGGGCGCCACCGGGTCGGCGCCGGTCAGGCTGTTGATGCCGCGCCCGCCCTCGTGCGCGGCGTTGGGCCAGATGGATTCGGCGATGACCACGCCCCGCCGCACCCCGTCGAACAGCCGCGCGTGCAGGAGCACCGCGCCGCGCCCGTTGACGGCCTCCACCCGATCGCCCTCCGCGATGCCCAGTTCCGCCGCGTCCTCGGGGTGCAGCATCAGGCTCGGCCGGCGCTCCCGCCCCGCCGAGGTCGGGGTCTCGGTGAAGCTGCTGTTCAGGAAGTTGCGGGCCGGCGCGGTGACCAGCCGCAACGGATGCTCATCGTCCGCCTCCTCCGTCACCGCCCAATGGTCGGGGAAGGTCGGCATCGAATCGACCGGGCCGAAGGTGGACGGCGCGGCGTAGGGCACCTTGGGCCAGTCCGGCTTCAGGCGGAACTTGCCGTCGGGCCAGCGGAAGCCCTTCACGAAATGCGCCTCCTCGAAAGCCGGCTGCACGTCGAGGAAGCGCTGGGATTCCAGCGCCTCCAGCGTGCCGTGGCCGGACGCGCGCAGCGTGGCGTCGATCAATTCCCGCTCGGTCATGGCGAAGCCGGGGTGGGAGTCGCTGCCCAGCCGCCGCGCCAGCTCCGTGATGACGGCGTGGTTGGGCCGGCAGTCGCCGGGCGGATCGACCAGCTTGGGCCCGAGCAGGATGTGCTGGTTGCCGCCGGCCTGATAGAGGTCGTCATGTTCCAGGAACATGGTGGCGGGCAGCACGATGTCGGCCATGCGGGCCGTCTCGGTCATGAACTGCTCATGCACGCAGACGAACAGGTCGTCGCGGGCGAAGCCGCGGCGCACGCGCGCCTGATCGGGGGCGATGGTCACCGGGTTGGTGTTCTGGATCAGCAGAGCCGTCACCGGCGGGCCGCCGGCCAGCGCCTCCGGGTCGCCCTCCAGGATCGGGCCGATGCGCGACTGGTCGAGCATGCGCACGGTCGGGTCACGCAGGTCCAGCCCCTCGATCAGCGTCTTGTTCCAGCCGTAGATGCCGCTGTTGGAGTGGAAGGCCCCGCCGCCCTCGACCTGCCAAGCGCCGCTGACCACCGGGATGCAGGAGGCGGCGTGCATGTTCACCGCCCCGTTGCGCGAGCGGGTGAAGCCGTAGCCCAGCCGGAAATAGCTGCGTGGCGTCCGCCCGACCAGCCGGGCAAAGGCCTCGATCTCCGCCGCCGGCAGGCCGGTGATGGCCTCGGCCCATTCCGGGGTGCGGCTGGCGAGATGCGCCTCCAGCCCGGCGGGATCGTCGGCGTGGCTGGCGAGATAGGCGCGGTCGGCCAGCCCGTCACGGAACAGCACATGCATCACCGCGCAAGCCAGCGCCCCGTCGCTGCCCGGACGGATCAGCAGGGAAATGTCCGCCTGCTCCATGGTCGGGGTGCGGTAGACGTCGACCACGGCGATCTTGGCCCCGCGCTCCTTGCGGGCGCGGACCGCGTGGGTCATCACGTTGACCTGGGTGGAGACGGCGTTGGTGCCCCAGATCACCACGAGGTCGGACTTGGCCATCTCACGCGGGTCGGCCCCGGCCAGCTTGCCGGCGCCGGCCAGCCAGCCGGCCCAGGCCGGGTTGGTGCAGATGGTGGCGAAGAAGCCCGACCAGCGCCGGGCGTGGCGCAGCCGGTTGATGCCGTCGCGCTGCACCAGCCCCATGGTGCCCGCGTAGTAGTAGGGCCACACCGTCTCCGGCCCGTGTTGCCGCTCGGCCTCCAGGAACCGGTCGGCGACGATGTCCAGCGCCTCGTCCCAGGAGATCGGCGCAAACTGGCCGGAGCCCTTGGGACCGGTGCGGCGCAGCGGCTGCGTCAGCCGGTCGGGATGGTGCACCCGCTCGGCGTAACGGGCGACCTTCGCGCAAATCACCCCGGCGGTGTAGCTGTTGTCGGCAGCGCCGCGGATGCGCCCGATGCGGCGATCGTCCAGCACCTCGACCTCCAGCGCGCAGGTGGACGGGCAATCGTGCGGGCAGGCCGATGCTTGCAGACGGGGGGCGTGCAGGCGGGGGGCGGTGCGGTTGGACATGGTTCTACAAATGGGTGCGGGAAGGGGTCAGGGAAGGGCGGCGGTGCTGTGCAGCGTCACGCGCAGGCCGCCGTGCGACACCGACGGGCCGGACGGCTGGAAAGGCAGGCCGGTCGCCTGGGCCAGCGACGCCTCGTTGGTGACGAGACCGACCCGCCAGCCGGA
Organism: Azospirillum brasilense; assembly: GCF_005222205.1. Lineage (NCBI taxonomy): Bacteria > Pseudomonadati > Pseudomonadota > Alphaproteobacteria > Rhodospirillales > Azospirillaceae > Azospirillum > Azospirillum brasilense. The sequence continues at coordinate 224,385 of NZ_CP032347.1, forward strand.
AAAGCGTGTCAGCAGGGTCTGGCCCAGCGCGCCGTAGAGGGCGAACAGCGGCTTCTTCTCGCCGATCCGCGCGCCGTAGGGCGGGTTGACGATGACGAGGCCCGGCGGACCCTCCGGCGGCATCAGGTCGCTGACCGCGTGCTTCTGGAAGTCCGTCAGGGCGGCGACGCCCGCGCGCTCGGCGTTGGCGCGGCTCATGGCGATGGCTCCGCCGTCGCGGTCGCTGCCGTAGAAACGGACCGCGGGCGCGGCGCCCGTTCCGCCCGCGGAGCGCATTGCCTGCCACGCCGCGTCGTCGAAGGAGGCGAGCTGTTCAAAGGCGAAGCGGCGGCTGCGTCCGGGGTGGAGGCCGGCGGCGATCTCCGCCGCCTCGATGACGAAGGTGCCGGACCCGCACATCGGATCGACCACCGGTTCGCTGCCGTCGAAGCCGCAATGGTGCAGGAACAGCGCGGCCAGCGTCTCGCGCAGCGGGGCCTTGTGGATCTCTTCCTTGTGGCCGCGCTTGTGCAGGGACTCGCCCGACGCGTCGACGCTGATGGTGCACAGGTCGTCGTCGATGCGGGCCTTGATGGAGACCTCGGCCTCGGCGGAGATGGGGGCGCCCAGCTCCTCGGTGATGGCGCGCTCGATGCGCTGGGCGGTCGCCCCGGCGTGGTAGATGCGCGAGCCCTTGCAGGACGCCTCGACGCGGACCGGCACGTCGGGGCGGAGGAACTCGGCCCAGGGCACCCGGCGCGCCCGCTTGTCGAGCTGGGCGAGGTGGAAGGCGCGGAAGGAGGCGACGCGGGCCAGCACGCGGGTCGCCCCGCGCAGTTCCAGGTTCGCCCGCCAGACCTCCGGCCAGCCGCCGCGGACGGTGACGCCGCCCTTGATGGCGGTGGCGTCGCGGAAGCCCTTGGCCTTCACCTCCGCGCAGAGCACGGATTCCAGGCCCGGCGCGGTGACGATGAAGATCTCGAAATCGGTGCCGGTACGGTCGGCGGCGGCGGTGTCGCTGGTCATGGCCCCTAGATATCCCGAAGCCCCGCCGCCTTCGACATCTTTCTAGCAACCGGCCTTGCCGACCATGGCGGTCAGACGCTCATAGCCGGCGCGGGTCAGGTGCACCGGGTCCTTGTAGAGCGGGCAGGCGCCCTCTGCCGGGCAGGCGTCGCGCAGCGGGGTGTTGGCATCCACCACGCGCAGTCCGGGGTCGGCGAGGGCGGCCAGCCGCCGGTTCACGTCCATGATGCGTTCGGCGAAGGCGGCGTTGCCGTCGCGCCGCGGCAGCAGGGTGAGCAGCGTGACGCAGGCGCCGGGGGCGGACCGCCTCACCTCCGCCGCGATGGTCCCGATGGTGCCGGCGATCTCCGCGGCGGAGCGGTTCGGCAGGTCGTTCGTTCCGACCAGGATCAGCGCGGACCTCAGCCCCATGCCCGGCCCGAAGGAGTGCCGCACCCGCCACAGCAGGTTTCCCGTGGTGTCGCCCCCGGCCCCGAAATTCAGCGGTTCCGCGTCGAACAGCCGGTGGGCGAGATCGGGGGGCCAGCCGGCGATCAGGGAATCCCCCAGCAGCATTGCCTTCGGGTCCTGCCGCCGCAGCGTCTCCATGCGCTTGGTCAGCCAGTCCGGGTAGGGCGGCTGCGTGCGTGGGCCGACAGGCGTCTCGCCCTGCGCCGGAATGGCCAGGAACGCCAGCAGTGCGGCGACCCCGGCCCATCCCGCTCGGATGATCCGACTCACGCCGCCTTCGCCGGCAGGGCGACGGCCGGGACCTGCTCCGGGTGCAGGGCGGGCGGCGAGAGGTCCAGCACGGCGCGCTCACCCTCGGTCAGCGGGCGCAGGGCGTTCACCGTCAGCGCGACGGTCAGCGGACCCTTCGGGGCGGGGGCGTCCAGCACGAGGTCGGTCGCCCGGCCGGGATGCACCTCGAACCGCTCCTCGGCCAGCGTTGCGCCGTCCTCCGCGGCGATGGAAACCGCGACGCGGAGCGGGACGGAGTCCCGCAGGGGGCAGCGCAGGGTGGCGCCGAGATGGAAGGCGCCGGGCGCGTGGACTCCCGTCCAGCGCAGCGTGGTTCCGGGCTTCTCCGGATCCGGGCCGTGCAGGCGGAACATCCCCTCATAGGGGCGGCACCAGCTGTTGCCGTTCAGCAACCGGGCGGTTCCGGCGCGCAGGTCGCCCGCGATGGGCTTACTCATGTCCTGATCGGGGCCGAAGGGGAAGCGCAGTTGCACCAGCGCGTCCGGTGTGCCGATGCGCAGGGCGGCGTGGCGCTGCGCCCAGTCGTGACAGGGGAACAGGCGCAGCGCGCCCTGGACGATGGAGAACCACGCCGCGGCGTCGATGTCGTCCGCCTGATGGTAGGGGGCGAAGCGGGTGACGTAGCCGCGCATCAGGCCGGGCCGCTGCCAATCCACGCGGCCGATCCGGGCGGGGTCGTCGGTCGCCTGAACCTCGAGCAGGGCGAAGTCGTCGTGGCCCGCCAGTGCGGCCAACGCCTCATAAAGGCCGTCGACGGTCGCGGGGGCGATGCCGGGGTTCGACTTCACGACGAAGATCACCCCGCCCATCGCCGCCCGCGCGGTGAACTTGGTCTGGAGATACTGGATCTTGCGCGTCTCCCGGCGGTGCATCGCGCGCCTCGTCGCCTCGTCGTCGCGGAAGACCAAGCGTCCGCCGGTGACATCGGACTTCATGTCGCTGTGCCAGCCGATGCCGTAGGCGGAATCCAGCACCATGCCGGTGCGCAGCGGCGACAGATTCTCGAACCGGTACATGCCCTCGAAATTGGCGCGCAGCTTGGCCAGGAGCTGGTCGGGCTTCATGGAGGCCCAGCGGAACAGGCTCCCCGCCTCGCAGGACAACCGGCGCAGGACAAAGCCGAACTCACAATTGTCGCCCAGACTTTCAAACCGCAGAAGGTCGTCCGCGCCGATGCCGATGGTCATGCTGCTGTCCCGTTTCGCTGCCAAGCCGTGGTTTCGGCAAGCCTAGCGCGAGCCGGTCGGGCCGCGTCAACGGGCGGTGGCGGCGGCACCGAAATGATCACCGCGAATTCGAGGCAATTCAATCAGACTGTCCGGCCGTTCGGGCTGGCCGACCGTTCAGACTGTCCGAGTGACCTTGCGCAGATGGCGGGGCCGGTCGGGGTCGAAGCCGCGCGCCACCGCCAGCCGGGCCATGAAGGGGTAGAAGGCCTGGATCGCCGCGATGGGGTCCAGCACCGGGTGCAGCGGCGGTGGCAGGGCCAGGGGCGTGTCGGCCAAGGCAAGCGCCCGTTCCTCGGCGGAGGCGACCAGCAGATGGGCGCCGGCCCGCTTCAGCGCGCGGGCGGTGTCCAGCACGCCGTCCAGCGTCTCGTCCCGCACCGCCACGACCAGCACGGGGAAGCCCGGCTCGACCAGCGCCATCGGGCCGTGCATCACCTCCGCCGCGCTGAAGGGTTCGGCGTGGGCGGCGGCGGTCTCCTTGAACTTCAGCGCCATTTCCTGGGCGATGGGATAGCTGCGCCCCCGCGCGACGATCAGCAGGCTGGACACGGTCTCCAAGATCGGCAGCGCCGCCGACCAGTCCGCCGCTCCGGCCCGCTCCAGCCAAGGGGGCAACCGGAAAAGGGCGTCGAGAAGCGCGCGGTCGTCCGTCCAGACGGCGGTCAGCCGTGCGATGGCGGCGAGGCTGGCGACGAAGCTCTTGGTCGCGGCGACGCTCAACTCCGGCCCGGCGTGCAGGGGCAAGGGATGGGCGACCCGCTCCGCCAGCGGCGAGTCCTCTGCGTTGACCAGCGCCGCCGTCAGAGCGCCGCCGGCCCGCGCCGCGTCCGCGACGCGCAGCAGGTCGGGGCTCTGGCCCGATTGGGAGATGGCCAGGACGAAGGCGTCCCTCACCCGCAGATTGGAGCCGTAGGCTGTGACCACCGACGGCGCCGCCGAGGCGGTGACCAGCCCCAGCGCCGTTTCGAACAGGTAGCGGGCGTAGCCGGCGGCGTGGTCGCTGCTGCCCCGCGCGATCGTCATCGCGAAGGGTGGCGGCACGGCCCGCAGCCGGTCGGCAAGGGCCGCCACCGCTTCGGCGTCGGAGTCGAGCAGGCGCCGCACCGCCGCGGGGGCGGTGGCGGCCTCCTGCATCATCAGGGGATCGCTGGTCATGGGTCCGGCCTCCGTTCCAGGCCGATCATAACACGGCGGTGCCGCTCAAACTCACGCCGGGCCGGTCGGCGCCTTCGCCAGCACGGCGGCGTCGGCGGGGTCCATCTCCTCCGTCGGGGTGGGTTCGGCCTGGGGCGGTTTCCAATTGCGCAGCCGGTTCACCATCGCGCCGGCCTGGGTCTTCCAGCGGTCGGCCTGGGCGCGCATCGATTCGCCGCCCTGGACCAGCAGGCGGCTGGGCAGGGGGCCGGGCGTCTCGAAGGTGCCGAGATGAACCGTCTCGACCGGATGCTTGCCGGCGAGGCCGCGCTTGAACTGATAGACGCCGGGGTTGGTCTGAGCGTTCACCCCGTGCAGGTCGTAGCGCAGCCCGCCGTTCGCCTTGATCCACAGCAGCGCCCGCCATTGCAGCAGGTAGGCGGCGTTGACCCGCAGCCCGGCTTCCAGCGTGGCGGAGTTCTGCATCTGGCCGGTGGTGCCGAACAGCGACACCACCACGCCGGCCACCGGCCGCCCCTCATGCATGGCAAGGAAGGCGCGCATCTTCCGCCGCGTCGGCAGCGCCTCGTTGATGCGGGTGAAGGTGCGGCTGTCGTAGGCCTTGAAGCCCTTGCGGCGCTGCGTCTCGACGAAGATGTCGTCGATGGTCTCCAGCAGCTCGGTGTGGGAGCCCTCGACGACCTCAATCCCCATCCGCTCGGCCTTGTTCAGCCCGCGCCGCCAGTGGTGCGACAGGTTGGAGCGCAGGCCGGCCTCGTCGGCGTTCAGGTCGGTGATGAAGGTGCGGTAGGGGGCCTTCTCCTCCCGGAACCGCATCCCCAGCGAAGCCAGGGCCGCCGTCACCGCCTCCCCGTCCGCCTGCGAGACATGGGGCAGCAGGCGCAGCAGCAGGCCGCGCCGGTCCGTGTATTCCGCCTTCAGCGCGTGCAGCGCGGTCATCAGGGCGGCGTGGTCCGGCCCCTGGCCGCGCGGGTGCCACATCGGGCCCCACATGACCAGCGCCAGGCCGCCGATGCCCGGCACGCGGCGCAACAGCACCTGAACCGCCGCCACCGGACGCCCGTCGCGCCGCACGACGAGGTGGCTCAACTCGCGCCCGGCATGGGCGATGCGGCCATAATCCCAGGTCTGGAAGATGTTGGCGTCGTCGAAGCCATCGAGAATGGCGTACCAGCCGCTGCGGTCGACCCGGTCGATCTCGATGGAGGACGCGGGGCACAGGACATCGCCACCAAGCGCGTCGGTGTACATTCAGGTTTCTCCCCTGGAATTCACGGCGATCGTTTCTTGTGGAAGCGTTTGGTAACGGTTGGACGTTTGGTCACACGGTTCCGCCGGAGCGGTAGAAGGTGCTGAAGGCGGGGCGGGCCGAGAAGGCGGCCTGCGGGATGTCGAGCAGACGGCGCAGCCGGTCGCGCACCGCCGGTTCCAGGACCGCGGCGACCAGCAGGGCCACGGCGATGGACAGGGCGCCGCCGGTCACCGCGCCGGCCATCGAGGAGGCCCCGGCCTGCATCGCCAGCGCCTTGGCCGAGCCGCCGATGACCTCGTGCAGCAGGTAGAGCGGGTAGGTGGCCAGCCCGACCACGCGCAGCAGCGACAGGATGGGCGGCGGCAGCGTGGCGATCTCCGCCCTCCAGCGCGCCGAGGCGGCGATGGCGAGGAGCGACGCGCCCCAGATCAGCAGCGGGTTCATCCACAGATCGGCGAGGTTCAGCGGGACGGGCGAGCGCTCCACGAACTCCACCGACCGGGCGGTGATCTCCAGCGGCGCGGCGACCAGGGCCAGCAGGGCGGCGGTCATCCCCGTCCGGGTCAGCTTGCCGCGCGACCACAGCCACAGGAAGATGCCCAGCGCGAAGAACACGCCGTGGCGCAGCAGCGTCATGTTCAGCATGCCGTACTCGAACTCCAGGAACGGCAGGTTGACGACGCCGAAGACGTGCAGGCTGTAGACGCCGAGATAGGCCGAACTGGCGGCGGCCAGCGCCAGGGCGAATTGCGGCAGCCGGTGGAAGTGGCCGCTGAGCAGCAGCAGGAAGACCGCGCCGTAGAAGGCGATCTCGACCGGCAGCGTCCAGTAGGCCGATGCGACGTAGGGGCCGGCGGGCGCCAGCGTGAAGGAGGCGATGAAGCGCCGTGCGAGGTCCGGGTCGGGACCGGGCATGAGCACGAGGGCGACGAGGCACAGGATGGAGCAGACCCAGGCCGCCGGATAGAGGCGCAGCAGGCGCGACCGGATGAAGGCGACCGGGGTGGCGTTGTTGGCCGAATTCGCGATGACGAAGCCCGAGACCACGAAGAAGACCTGCACCCCGGCCCAGCCGGACCACATGACGTCGGCAACCGCCGGGTCGCGCCAGGTCAGGTGAAAGCCGGTGACCAGCAAAGCCGCGGCGAACCGCACCATGTCGATCCCATAGACGTAATCGGCCCCGGACCTGTGGCGGGCGGACCCGCCCCCCGGCAGAGTGTGCGTTGTCGGCGTTTCAGGCACGATTCCTCCCTTCCCGCATGGGGGATTCCCATGTGCGGGTTCTCGACGTCTGTTGATTCCGGAAGACGAGCGCGGTGCGGTCTCAGGACGCAACTTGCGTGCTGCTGCGGAGCATACCCGCTGGAGGGCACGGATACAGGGGCCCGAACGGATTCAACAGGAAATCTGCGGGAGTATACTGTTCAGATGATCGGCCGTTACCGAAGCCGTGGCGCAAAGGGGAGGTGCGCGGCGCGAACGGTCCGCCCGATCCCGGGCGTTTTACCGTGAAGGAATATGACGGAGAGCGAAAGGCACACGGCCCGTCCCCGGTCAGGCCGGGAACGGGCCGTGTGCTTGCCGGCTGGGCGGTTTGCCGCCGGCGCCGGACGGCCGGTGCCTTACTGGTAGTTCAGGCCGCCGTTGATGTTCAGGGTCGAGCCGGTGACGTAGCCGGCGATCTCCGACGCGAGGTAGGACACCGCGCCGCCGATCTCGTCCGGACGGCCCAGGCGCTTCATCGGAACGCTGTCGGTGATCGCCTGGCGGATGTCCTCACGGATCGCCATGACCATGTCGGTGCCGATGTAGCCCGGCGCGATGGCGTTGACGGTGACGCCCTTGGTCGCCAGCTCGGCGGCCAGCGCCTTGGTGAAGCCGATCACGCCGGCCTTGGCGGCCGAATAGTTGGTCTGGCCGGCCTGACCCTTCACGCCGTTCACCGAGGAGATGTTGATGATGCGGCCCCAGCCGCGCTCGGCCATCTTCGCCGACACCTGCTGGGTGACGTTGAACAGGCTGCTCAGGTTGGTGGCGATGACCGCATCCCACTGAGCCTTTTCCATCTTCGCGAAGAACTTGTCGCGGGTGATGCCGGCGTTGTTCACCAGGATGTCCACCGGACCCAGGTCGGCCTCGATCTTGGCGACCATCGCCTTGCAGCTTTCGAAGTCGGAAACGTCGCCTTCCGCCACGTAGAACTTGAAGCCGAGGGCTTCCTGCTGGCCCAGCCAGGCGGCGGCCGGCTCGAAGTTCGGCAGGCAGTTCGCCGCCACGATGCAACCGTCCTTGGCCAGGGCCTGGCAGATGGCGGTGCCGAGACCGCCCATGGCACCGGTGACGAGCGCGATCTTCTGAGACATTACAATCGCTCCAGTAATAGAAACGGCCAGCTCCTGGTGAGGCAAGCCCGCTGGTGAACCGCAGAAGCAAAGGGGTTGCTTCTTGTTACGGATGCTGTCGTGCCGATGGTCCTTATGGAGGAGCCATCAACCGCGGCGGCAGACATAACATAGAACAAGTCCGGCCCCGGGCCAATGCGCTGCAACATCGCAGATGCGAGCGGGTGCGATTTTTCACAGGAATGTCAATAAGAAATGAATTTTCAGCGCCTTACTGCACCGCACCAAGTGGTGTGACCAGTCGGATTCGGCTCAAATCCGAAGGATTCGCTCGCCGGTCTTGATGGCGAGCGGGAACAGCCTGGGCGCCACCGCCCCGAGAAGCCAGGGCCGCAGCTTCGCCAGAGCGGCCGGAGCGGCCAGAAGGGCGAGCGTCGCGCCGCTGTGCGCCCACCGCCCGGCGGTCATCTGCTCGAAGCCGTTCCACAGCAGGACGCCGCCGCTGCACAGCCCGGCCACGGCGGTGACGGCCTCTCCCAGCGCCTGCAGCGCGTCGATACCCCACAGCGGGTTCGTCGTGGTGACCCGTCCCACCAGCCGGCGCAGCTGCGCGGTCAGGCGCCGCGCCGCCGCTGCGTCGAACCGCCCGTCCTCGACCGCGGCGCGGGGCAGCGCGACCAGGACGTCGCCGTCGGGCTGGATCGACACACGGACCGGGATGGTGCGCAGACCACCATCACCGCCGCCGGATGATGGCGCTGCCACCGGCACGCGCAGGCCGATCGTCCGCCCGCCCTGTGCGAAGAACTGGAGGGCCAGGGCTATGCCATGCCCGCGCCGCGGGATCAGGCCGGCCTTGCCGCGGCGCAGGCGCCCGACCATCTCGGCCAGGGCGTCGCGCCTCCAGGTGAAGCCGTGCGGCAGGTCGCTGAGGAAGCGGCGGCGCAGCGGGCTACCCCGTGTCTCCCACCAGGGTGTTCACGGCTTTCCCGGCGAACCGCCCCAAGGCGTCGATGAGGAAGCTCCAATAGCGGAAGGAGACGTCGACCGCGTCCTTGTGGACGCCGATCATGACGCTGTTGCCGGCGTTGTCCCGGCCCTTCAGCAGACGGGTGACCACGTCGCCGTCGATCTGGATGGTCGACTGCATGACCACCAGTTCGGTTCCCACGTCCCACGCCTTGCGGATGGTCACCACGTCCGCGGTCTTGAGCGCCGGCATGCGGCGGATCTCCTCGTCCATGCCGCGCAGGTAGCTGACTGTGTCCAGTCCGCGCCGCCGCAGCACGTCGTTGATCTGGTCGGAGTTGCGCTGGATGCGCATCAGGATCGGCGGGGCGTCCCGGTCGATCATCGCGGCCGCGGACACCACGTCGGCGCCGGCGCCGGGCTGCCGGGCGGCGTCCAGGGTGCGGTCGGTCATCTCGCGCAGCCAGCTCGCCACCTCGCGCAGGTCGTCGAAGACCTTCAGCGTGGTGCCGCGCGCGGGGTCGTTGCCCGGCAGGTCGCGGCTGAAGAAGAATGGGTCGTAGCGATCGGGCTGGGCGGCCTCGGACGGAGGGGCGAACGGCGCCAGTCCCCAATGGAAGCTTTCCGATACCCGGCCGGCCCAGGGGGCGAGGGTCGCCGTCTCGCGGCTGCCGAAGCTGTCCAGTTGTTCGCACAGGAAGACATAATATTCCTGCGCCAGATCGATCAGCGCGTCCCCCGCCAGCGGCATCTTCTCCGCCGAGATGCCGGTTTTCAGCACGGTGTTGATTTCGAGCGCGAGAAGGTTGCGCGCCAGATCGACGAACTGGGACATCGGCCACCTTGCTGGATTGGGGAGGGCGCTGGATTGGGGAGAGCGTGGGGGGAGCGGCGGAGAGAGGAAAAGGTTCCCCGCCGCTCCGGAGCCGGGTCAGCTCGGGCGGCCGGAGATCTGGACGGCCAGATCGCGGATCGCCTTCAGGTTGGTGCTGACGATGTCGCTGCTCTTGGTCACCTGGGCGAGATGGAACTCGGTCAGGCTGTGGTAGGCGGTGTTGGTCGCGAAATCGCGGCTGATCAGGTTCTCGATGTCGCCGGTGACCAGATTGACCTGGGTCTGGAACGCCTCGATGGTCGTGCCGGCCTTCGGACGGCAGGTGAAGCCGACCTGGTTGGGATCGTCCTGGACCACGTCGATGTCGGCGATCGCGGTCACCACCGTCAGCGTGACCAGCCGCTCCAGCTTGTCAGCGATGGTGTTCAGGAGGGAGTTCGCCTTGCCCTGTTCGTTCTGGATGACGGCGGCCCCGCTCGGCGGGGGGGCGGACGGTGCCGCCGGCGCCTGAACGGCCGGCAGCTGGATGGTGGCGGGGGCGGCGGGTTCGGCGACGGCGGTATCGGACATGGCATCACCTTTTGGAGACGGATGGCGTACATTGACCAAGCGTCACGCAAGAGTCGAGTTCCGTCTAATGACTGCCAGCGAAACGAAAGTGTGACGGAAAAATTCCATTTTATTCTTCGCCGCCCCCGCGCGCATCACTCGCGCAGAAGCGCGTCGATGGCGTCGCGCAACTCGCGAAGCTCCTGCCGCTGGTCCTCGGCCAGCGCATGGCCCGACGCGCGCAGGCTGTGGATCTTGTCCACATTGCTGCGCAACGCCCGCAAGGCCGGTGCCGCGGACGGGGTGGCCGGGAGAGCCGCCTTGCGCTCCTGCTTGGCGTTGCGCACGTCCTTCACGGTCAGGCCGTCGCCGGCCCGTTTCCAGAGCGCGAGCTGGATCGCCTCGTCGGGCAGCTCCGCCAGTTCCATGAGAAGGGAGACAGAGACGGCGGGCCGATCGGGAGCCTCCTCCATGATGCGGGCGGGCAGGCGCAGGATGCCCAGCAGGCGGGCCACATATTCCTGCGACTTGCCGATCAGGACGGCGGCCTGCTCCTGCGTCAGCCCCTTGTCGCCGATCAGCTTGGCGAGCGTCAAAGCGAGGTCGATGGGGTGCAGGTCGACACGCTGGGCGTTCTCGATGAGGGCCAGCGCCTGCACGTCGTCGGTGTCGATGACCAGCGCCGGGATGGTCTCTCGCTCCAGCGCATGGAAGGCCCAGTAGCGCCGCTCCCCCGCCACGATCTGGAAGCGGTCGGGGGCGACCTCCCGCACGTTGATCGGCTGCAGCAGGCCCCGTTCGCCGATGGAGGCGGCCAGCGCGGCGATGTCGGCCCCGCGGGCGTTGCGCCGCGGCTGGTCGGGGTTCGGCTCCACCTGCTCCAGCGGGATCTCGCGGTGGCGCATCTTGCCGGACAGGCCGAACAGGGCGGCGTTGCTGCCCCCGCCGCTGCCGGTGCGGCTGAGCGCCCGCTTGAACAGGCCGGCGTTGGAGGTGTCGAGCTTACGCGCCATGGCGCATCTCCTCCCCGGCGAGGGCCAGCAGGGAGTCCGCGATCTCGCGGAAGCTCTCCGCGCCGGCGGAGTTCGGGTTGTAGGCGAGGCCGGGGCGCCCGGCCATCACGCTCTTGGAATAGTCGGCGGCGCGTTTGACCGGGGAGAAGAGGCGGAGCTGCTCCGCCGCGGCAAGCTCGCGCAGCTCCTTCATCACCGTCTCGTCCTGAAGGCGGCGCGGGCTGTACATGGTCGGCAGGACGCCGAGGATCTGCAGGCGCGGGTTCACCAGCTCGCGCACGCCGGCGATGGTCTCGAAGAGCTGCGGGATGCCCATCATCGACAGCATCTCCGTCTGGGTCGGAATCAGCAGCTGGTCGGCGGCGTTCAGCACCGAGACGGTCAGCTCGCCCAGATGCGGCGGGCAGTCGAGCACCACGAAGTCGTACAGGCCGGCGAGCTGCGCGATCTTGGCGCGCAGGATCAGCGTGCCGTTGGGCTGGCGCAGCAGCTCCCGGTCGGCCGCCGCCAGCGAGATGGAAGAGGGCAGAAGATCGAAGGCCCCGTCGCAGACCGGAGTCATGAACTCCTTCATCGGGCGGCTGGCCTTCAGGGCGTGGGTCAGGGTCGCTTTGGCCAGCTCCCGCTCGTGCGGATCGACGCCCAGATGCACGGTGGCGTTGGCCTGCGGGTCGCAGTCGATCAGCAGCACACGGCGGCCCGACTGGGCGAGCAGCCACGCGACGTTGACGCAGGTGGTCGTCTTGGCGACCCCGCCCTTCTGGTTGGCGGCGCAGAACACCACCGGGGCCGCCCGCACCGCGGCGGCGGGGATGCCCACCGGCTCCGTCGCGGTCTTCAGGGCGCCCGCGACGATCTGCGGAATCCGCTCCGCCCCGGTTTCCCAGCGGGAGATCTTGGCGCGGTCGTAACGCCGGTTCAGCCGTTCGTTCAGCCAGCCGACCAGAGCCTGCTGGTTCATGCCGCGCTGTTCGCGGTAGCGGCGCAGCTCCTCGCCGCTCATCTCGTGGGCCACGGGGGCATCCCTTATTTGGGGTGGTCGCGCGCGCACCATGAGTCATGTTGATGGTGGTGTCAACCGCCGTGCCGCACATGTGATGACGCTTGGGAACGGACAGGGAAGTGCGCGCCGGCATGGAACATGGGGGCGTGCTGCGGCTTTCCTGTGGTGCGAAAGGCCGCTATGGTCGCGGCCGAAAAAAAACTGCGCCAGGAATCGTGAGGGAGACCCAATGGACGCCGACTCCATCCGCGCCGCCTACCGGCGCTACGCGCGCTTCTACGACCCCGTCTTCGGGAACCTGCTGGCGTCGGGCCGGCACGCCGCCGTGAAGTGGATCAACCGGCGGGGCGGCCTGCGCGTTCTGGAGGTGGGCGTGGGCACGGGCATCTCCCTGTCCGACTACCGCAAGGACAACCGCGTCGTCGGCATCGACCTGTCCTCCGAGATGCTGCGCGTCGCCCAGGACCGGGTGGACCGCGAGCGGCTGGAGAATGTGGAGGGGCTGCTGGAGATGGACGCCGGCAAGCTGGCCTTCGCCGACGGCAGCTTCGACCTCGTGGTCGCCATGTATGTGATGACGGTGGTCCCCGACCCGCAGGGCACGATGAACGAGCTGGAGCGCGTCTGCCGTCCCGGCGGCGACATCCTGATCGTCAACCATTTCGCCGCCGACAAGCCGGGCATCCGCCGCTCGGTCGAGAACTGGATGGCGCCCTTCTCCAAGAAGCTGGGCTGGCGGCCCGACTTCACGCTGGACACGCTGATGTCCGGTTCCCGCCTGAAGGTCGAGGAGTTGCAGACCGTTCCGCCCTTCGGCCTGTTCAGTCTGCTGCACTGCCGCCGGGAAGCCGCCACGCCCGCCTGACGGGCCGGTGGCATAAGCGTCAGGGAACTCGACCGCGGCCATTGCAGTTTCCCTTCCGGACCCGGATCGACCGGGAATGGAAGGGGCTCCATGGCGCGGCGGTGCGCGTTGCTCTTGGCGGGGATGCTGACGGCCGCCTCGGCGCTGCCCGCCGCCGGGGCGACGGTGACTCTCGCCTGCAGCGGACTCGGCATCAGCTTCGATCTGTGCCGCGACGGCGCGCAGGCGTGGGCGCAGCGCAGCGGCAACGAGGTCCGCTTCGTCTCCCCGCCCAAGGGGGCGAGCGAGCAGCTGGCGCTCTACCAGCAGCTTCTCGCCGCCGGGTCGCCGGACATCGACGTCTTCCAGATCGACGTGGTCTGGCCGGGCATTCTCGGCAACTACTTCATCGATCTGAAGGACCGCGCCGGGCCGGACACCGTCGGCCAACATCTTCCGGCGATGATCGAGGCCGCGACGGTCAAGGGGCGGCTGGTCGCGATGCCCTGGTTCGCCGACGCCGGGGTCCTCTACGCCCGCAAGGATTTGCTGGAGGCCCACGGGCGCCCCGTGCCGCAGACCTGGGAGGAGCTTCAGGACACCGCCGCGCTGATCCAGCGCGAGGAGCGCGCCTCCGGGCGCGACCGGATGTGGGGCTATGTCTGGCAGGGTCGCGCCTATGAGGGGCTGACCGTCAACGCGCTGGAATGGATCGCCAGCCGCAACGGCGGCACCATCGTCGCCCCCGACGGCGCCATCACCATCGACAACCCGCAGGCCGCCGAGGCGCTGGCCATGGCCCGTGGCTGGGTCGGCTCGATCAGCCCGCCGGGAGTTCTCAATTACATGGAGGAGGAGGCGCGCGGCGTCTTCCAGTCCGGCAACGCCGTCTTCATGCGCAACTGGCCCTACGCCTGGACGCTGGTCAACGCGGCGGACAGCGCGGTCGGCGGCAAGGTCGCCGTGGTGCTGCTGCCCAAGGGCGGGCCGGAGGGGCGCCACACGTCTACGCTGGGTGGGCAGATGCTGGCGGTCAGCAAATTCTCCGCCCATGCGGATGAGGCCGCGGACTTGGCGTTGTATTTGACCGGCCTGGACGAGCAGAAGCGCCGGGCCATCCACGGCGCCTCCAACCCGACCATCCCGGCGCTCTACGAGGATGCGGAGGTGGTGGCCGCCAACCCCTTCTTCGCGGCGCTGGCCGATTCCATCGCCCACGCGGTCAACCGCCCGGCCCAGGCGACGGGCATGCGCTACAACCAGGTGTCGGCGGAGTTCTACGCCAACGTCCACGAAGTGCTGACCGGACGGCAGGACGCCAAGGCGATGCTGCCGGACCTCAAGGAGGCTCTGGTCCGCATCAGCCGGGGAGGGCGCTGGTGAGCGGTCTTCCGCAATCCAGCCTGGAGCGGCAGAGGCGCCGGGCGGCGTGGCTGTTCCTGCTGCCGATGCTGGTCGTGCTGGCCGGGGTGGCCGGCTGGCCGTTGTTCCGCACCGTCTTCTTCTCCTTCACCGACGCGACGCTCGCCACGCTGGACGGCTTCCAGGGAGTCGGGCTGGACAATTACCTGTGGCTGATGCGCGACCCCGTCTGGTGGCGGGCGGTCTGGAACACGCTGGTCTTCACCGTCGTGTCGGTGGCGATCGAGACGGCGTTGGGGCTGGGCATCGCGCTGATCCTGAACGCGCATCTGCCGGGGCGCGGGCTGCTGCGCGCCGCCGTCCTGATCCCCTGGGCGATTCCCACCGTGGTGTCGGCCCAGATGTGGGGATGGATGTTCCACGACCTCTACGGCGTGGTGAACGCGATCCTGATGGGGCTGGGGCTGATCGCCGAGCCGCGGGCCTGGACCGCCGATCCCGATCTGGCCTTGCCGGTGGTGATCGCGGTCGATGTGTGGAAGTCCACGCCCTTCATGGCGCTGCTGATCCTGGCCGCGCTCCAGATGCTGCCCCGCGACCTCTACGAGGCGGCGCGGGTGGACGGGGTGCATCCGGTGAAGATGTTCGTCCGCATCACGCTGCCGCTGATCCGTCCGGCGCTGATGGTCGCGGTGCTGTTCCGCACGCTGGACGCGCTGCGCGTGTTCGACCTGATGTATGTGCTGACCGGCAACAGCCGCTCCACCATGTCGATGTCGGTCTACGCCCGGCAATATCTGATCGACTTCCAGGATGTGGGCTACGGCTCCGCCGCGGCGACCCTGCTGGTTCTGGTGCTGGCGGCGGCGACGGTGCTGGCGGTGACGCTCGGCCGCGTCCGCGTCGATGCGGGGAGGTGAGGGGATGGGCCTGAGACGCATCGCCTTTGCTCTTGTGGTGCTGGGGATCGTCGTCTGGGCGGTGTTCCCCTTCGCCTGGGCCATCGTCACCTCGCTGAAGGCGGGCAGCGCGCTGTTCACGGTGGAGGCCTGGCCGTCGCAGCCCTCGCTGGCGAACTACGGGGCGATCTTCAAGGAGCAGCCCTTCGGGCGGAACATCCTGAACTCCCTGCTAGCCGCCTCGGCGGTGGTCGCGCTGTCGCTGGGGCTGGCGGTGCTGGCCGCCTACGCGCTGGGGCGGGTGCGCTTCCGCGGGCGGGGGCTGCTGCTGTTCGTGGTGCTGGGCGTGTCGATGTTCCCGCAGGTCGCCGTGCTGTCGGGCCTGTTCGAGCTGGTGCGCTGGCTCGGCCTCTACAACCGGATCGGCTCGCTGGTGCTGTCCTACCTGATCTTCACGCTGCCCTTCACCGTCTGGGTGCTGACCACCTTCATGCGCGAGCTGCCGAAGGAGCTGGAGGAGGCCGCCATGGTGGACGGCGCCGGTCCCTTCGTGATCGTGACGCGGGTGTTCCTGCCGCTGATGGGGCCGGCGCTGGCGGCGACCGGGCTGCTCGCCTTCATCGCCGCCTGGAACGAGTTCCTGTTCGCCCTGACCTTCACCCTGACCGACGACGCGCGCACCGTGCCGGTGGCGATCGCGCTGATGTCGGGGGCCAGCCAGTACGAGCTGCCCTGGGGCCAGATCATGGCGGCGTCGGTGGTGGTGACGGTGCCGCTGATCGGGCTGGTGCTGCTGTTCCAGCGGCGGATCGTCTCCGGCCTGACCGCCGGCGCTGTGAAGGGGTAGGGCGATGGCGGACGTCACGCTGCGCGGGGTGCGCAAGAGCTTCGGGCGGATCGAGGTCATCCACGGCGTGGACCTGGAGGTCGCGGACGGCGAGTTCGTCGCCTTCGTCGGGCCGTCCGGCTGCGGCAAGTCCACCCTGTTGCGCCTGATCGCCGGGCTGGAGGAGCCGAGCGGCGGGGACCTGTCCATCGGCGGGCAGCGGGTCAACGATCGGCCGCCGGCGGCGCGCGGCATCGCCATGGTCTTCCAGTCCTACGCGCTCTACCCGCACATGACGGCCTACGACAACATGGCCTTCGGCCTGACGCTGTCGCGGACCGACAAGGGGACCATTGCGGAGCGGGTGCGCGCCGCCGCGCGTCTTCTTCAGATCGAGGACCTGCTCGACCGCAAGCCGCGCGATCTGTCGGGCGGACAGCGCCAGCGGGTCGCCATCGGGCGGGCCATCGTGCGCGAGCCGCAGGTCTTCCTGTTCGACGAGCCGCTGTCCAACCTCGACGCCGGCCTGCGCGTCCAGATGCGCCTGGAGATCGCCAAGCTGAAGGCCGACCTGCGCGCCACCATGATCTACGTGACCCACGATCAGGTGGAGGCGATGACGCTGGCCGACCGCATCGTCGTGCTGAACGCCGGGCGGGTGGAGCAGGCCGGCACGCCGCTGGAGCTGTACCACCGCCCGCGCAACCGCTTCGTCGCCGGCTTCATCGGCTCGCCGGCCATGAACTTCCTGGATGTGGTCTCGGAGGGGCAGGCGGACGGGTCGGTGCGGGTGTGGCTGCCAGGCGGGGTGCCGCTGGATGTCGCCGTGGATGGTTCAGCGCCGGCGGCGGGCACGCCGCTGACGCTGGGCGTGCGGCCGGAGCATGTCGGTTTGGCCGATGGCGGGGTCGGGCTGCTCGCCACCATCCTGGCGGTGGAGCGGCTGGGCGGCGAGACGCATTGCCACGCCGCGCTGGAGGACCGGCAAAGGCTTCTGGTCCGCCTCGACGGCGACCGGCCGGTGGCGGCGGGCGAGCGCTTGCGCTTGAACCTGCGGGGCGAAACCGCGCATCTCTTCGGTCTGGACGGGCAGAGGCTCTGAGCGTCGGGGTGGCGTGAACCACTCCGCTTTCGAATGAACTTGCGGGCGAAGCGGCGGTCGGCTTGAATGCCGCCATGGACATCATGACTCCCCGGCAGACCGACATCCTGGCGCTCGCCCGCACGCAGGGGCGCGTGTTGGTCGACGATCTGGCCGCCCGCTTCAACGTCACGCCGCAGACCATCCGCAAGGATCTGAACGAGCTGTGCGACCGCCGCCTGCTCCAGCGGGTCCACGGCGGCGCGGTCGCCGGGTCGGGGGTCGAGAATCTCGGCTACGAGGCGCGGCGGCTGATCGCCCAGGACGAGAAGCGCGCCATCGGCCGCCGCGCCGCGGAGCTGGTGCCCGACAGCTCCTCCCTCTTCATCAACATCGGCACGACGACGGAGGAGGTGGCCCGCGCGCTCCAGGGGCGGAGCGGGCTGGTGGTCATCACCAACAACATCAACGTCGCCAACCTGCTGCGCCCCGAGCCGCACATCGAGGTGATCGTGGCCGGCGGCGTGGTGCGGCGGTCGGACGGCGGCATCGTCGGCGAGGCGGCCATCGACTTCTTCAACCAGTTCATGGCCGACTTCGCGGTGATCGGCGCCTCGGCCATCGACGAGAGCGGGGCGCTGCTCGACTTCGACTACCGCGAGGTGCGGGTGTCGCAGGCGATCATGGCGAACGCCCGCCACGTCATCCTGGTCGCCGACCGCGGCAAGCTGGAGCGCACCGCCCCGGTGCGCATCGGCCACATCTCGCAGGTCCACACCTTCGTGACCGACGTCCTGCCCTCCGACCGGCTGGCCCGCATCTGCCGGGAGTCCGGCGTGCGGGTGGAGGAGCTGTTCCCCGACCGCGCGACGGAGCCGGAACCCCAGGACTGACCCCTACAGCAGCCAGACCCAGGCGGTGACGACGAGGAGCAGCGACGCCGTGGAGGCGAGGCCGATGGGGAGCGCCAGCCGGTAGATCGCGGATTCCGCCTTGCTCAGCCCCAGGAGGCTGGAGGCCAGCACGATCCGGCCCGGCGTCAGCAGCGTGCAGACGCTGCCGGCCACCACCTGGATGGCGGCGGCGGCGATCAGCGGCAGGCCGCTGCCGGACGCGAGATTGACCTGGATGTGCATCATCAGGGCGTTCGACGCGGTGTTGGAGCCGGTCAGCATCCCCGTCGCCGCCCCCAGCACCGGGACCGCCAGCACGGCGGCGGAGCCCGCCAGCGCCTGCCACGCCTGCCCGAAGGCCGCCGCCCCGCCGGAGGCGGCCATGAAGGCGGCCAGCTCCACGAAGACCAGCGTCGCCGCCATCGGCACCAGCGCCGCGCGCAGGGCGGGACCCGCCACGTGCAGGGCGCGCCCGCTCGGCAGGCCCGCCAGCATGACCAGGGCGATGGCGACCAGCCACGTCGAAGGATGGCGCAGAAGCGGCATCGGCGCCAGCCCGCCGAAGGGATCGAGGACCAACCAAGTGGCCGTCCAGTCGGACAGCGGCGGCACCAGCCGGGTCGCCATCAGCCCGCCGACCAGTACCACGTAGGGCCACAGCAGGGCCAGCAGCCGCGACAGGCCGGCGGCGTCGCGCGGCAGCCGCCGCGCCTCCACCGCCAGCAGAAGCACCGCCGTCGCCAGCCCGCCGCCCAGCTCCGGCGCCACGAAGCGGTTGGTCAGCCAGAGCAGCCCGGCCAGCGCCAGCATCAGGGCGAGGTCCCTGGCCCGGTCGATCGGGCTGGAGGTCAGCCCGGCGCCGTGGATCAGCCGCCAGAACACCAGCAGCAGGCTGGGCAGAACGACCACCATCAGAGCGGCGCTGGCCGTCCCAAGCTCGGTGAAGGACACGCCGATCAGCTCCGCCCCGACCCGCGTGCCGACGCCCAGCGCCCCCCAGGGGGCGAGCATCTGGCTGAACAGGCCCAGCGCCGCGGCGTGGGCCGGCGGCAGGTTCAGCGGGCGCAGCAGGGCGAGCGCCACCACCAGTCCGACGCCGAACCCGGTCACCGATTCGGCGAAGGGACCGGCGAGCAGGCAGGCGACGAAGACGGCACGGCGGCGCTCGGCCGGTGTCTTCGCCACGACCTGCGCCTCGGCCTTGACGGCGCGCGCCTCAAACGCGCGGTGGAACAGCAGGCCCGCCGCGATGATCGACATGGCGTGCCAGGCCAGCCACGCCCCCTCGCCGGCCTTCAGCGCCACGGCGGGGAGCAGGCCCGGCAGTTGGGTCAGCCAGTCCGGAGCGGTGGTGCCGCTCGGCTGCGCCACCATCAGGGCTGCCATGAGCACCCCGGCGGCCAGCGCCATGCCCGCGGTTCCGGCGGTCAGCATGCTGACACGCCGCGACACGAGCAGGGCGACGGTGGCGGCGAGCGGCAGCAGATGGAGGGTCAGGGGCATGATCGACACAGGGAACCGTGAGTGAAGCGTGCTGATATACTAATATCGGCACGCTTCGGCTAGCCCCATCGGTCTTTGCGCGGCAGCCCCGCTCTCCGGGAGGCTCAGGCGCCCTCAGGCGACCCTGGCGCCGCGCAGCAGGGCGATTTCCGACAGAAGGTCGTCGATGGCGGCCAGCGCGAAGTCGAGCGCGGCCTGGTCGGTCAGGCGGCCGTCCTTGATCTTCTCGTGCACCATGCCGATGACCACCTGCGGGCGGGCGATGACCCGGCCCATCATGCCGGACAGCGTCTCGCGCATCTCGTGCTGGGCGCGCACGCCGCCGGTGAAGGCGGGGGAGGCGGTCATGATGAGGATCGGCTTGCCCCGCACCGGCGATTTCATGGCCGGGCGCGACGCCCAGTCCAGAGCGTTCTTCAGCACGCCCGACATGCCGTAATTGTATTCCGGAGAGATGATGACCAACCCGTCGGCCGCGGCGATGGCGTTGCGCAGCGCGGTGGCCGGAGCGGGGGTGTTCTCCGCGTCCAGGTCGGGATCGTAGGGCGGGATGTCGTTCAACGGGAACAGCGTCATTTCCGTCTTCCCTCCCGCCCGGTTGCCCAGCGAGCCGGCGAGCGTGTTCAACACCGCGGTGCAGTGGGAGTGGCGGCGGATGCTTCCGGAAAGGCCGAGAAGGCGGACGGGCGTGGCGGTGTCGGTCATCGTGGCGGTCCTGTCGCGGTTTGAGATGGGTGCCCGTTCCAACGGTGCGGACGGAGGATGGTGCCGTCCCCGTCATCGCGCCGCAACCCGCAGGATCGAAGGCCGGACCCCCGCCATCCACCCCGGATCGGTGGGGGCTCCGTAGAATCCACAATAGGCATGGCAGCGCTGCGAATACGCTTAAAATGCAAGATAAATTGGTGATTTCCTCAGCGTTTGCAGCAATTTAGAGGGTTGGCTGCGGCTTGGGTGAACCCGACGATGGGCGGCCGTGGTGCGACAATATGGTGATGTTTTTCGGCCATTAATACAGTAGAAGTAGCACTTAAGTAGTGTTTGTGCGTGTTCTCCGCGACGGGGTGCTGGCTTATGCGCGATAATGGACCGGTTACGAACCGCGAAATCGAAATGACCGACGATATGCTGCTTGTGTCGCGAACCGACACCCGCGGCAAAATTACGTTCGTCAATAAAGCATTCGTTGATATTAGCGGATTCTCAGAAACCGAATTAATCGGCGCGCCCCACAACGTTGTCCGCCATCCGGACATGCCCCCGGCGGCCTTCGCCAACCTGTGGGAAACCATCAAGGACGGCCGGCCATGGGAAGGTCTGGTCAAGAACCGCTCCAAAAACGGTGACCATTACTGGGTGAAGGCAAACGTCACCCCGATCACCGAGAAGGGCGTGGTGACGGAGTACATCTCGATCCGCACCAAGCCGAGCCGCGAGGCGGTGGCGGAGGCGGAGCGCATCTACGCCGAGATCCGCGCCGGGCGCGGCCAGCAGTACGGGTTGCTGGACGGCCAGATCGTCCGCCGCGGCTTCGGGGTCTGGCTGGGCAATCTGGTGTCCAGCATCGCCGGCCGCATCCTGGCGACCACCGGCCTTCTCCTGCTGACCATCATGGTCCTCGGCTGGCTGAGCCTGACCGGCAGTGACAGCGTCGAGATCTTCGCGGGGCTGATGCTGTTCGGCCTGCTGGTGGCCGGCGTCGGCACGCTCAGCGTGCTGGGGACGGTCCGCCGTCCGCTCGGGCTCGTTGAAACCCATCTCGACGCCATCGCCCGCGGCGACCTGATGACCAACGTTCCCAGTTCCGGTGTGGCGGAGTTCGCGCGCATCCGGTCGCAGATCCGCGCCGTCAAGGCGAAGCTGAGCTACTCCATCCAGGAGCGCGCCGAGCGCCAGCGCCAAGCGGAGGAGGAGCGCATCACCGCCCTCCAGGCCATGGCCGAGACGGTGGAGCGCGAGGCCAGCCACGCGGTGGAGCAGGTGGCCCTGCGCACCGGCGGCATGGCCCAGGACGCCGACGCCATGGCGACCTCCGCGGAGCGGGTCAGCATCAACGCGCAGAACGTCGCCGCGGCGGCGGAGGAGGCTCTGGCCAACGCCCAGACCGTGGCGGCGGCGACGGAGGAGCTGGCGGCCTCGATCCGCGAGATCTCCGCGCAGATCGCCCATTCCAGCGCGGTCACCCGCCGCGCCGTGGAGAACGGCCAGCGCACCCAGGG
This sequence comes from Azospirillum brasilense, assembly GCF_005222205.1. Taxonomy (NCBI): domain Bacteria; kingdom Pseudomonadati; phylum Pseudomonadota; class Alphaproteobacteria; order Rhodospirillales; family Azospirillaceae; genus Azospirillum; species Azospirillum brasilense. The sequence continues at coordinate 246,108 of NZ_CP032347.1, forward strand.
CACCATCCAGTCGCTGTCCGAGGCGGTCGGCCGCATCGACGAGGTGGTCAAGCTGATCACCGACATCGCCAGCCAGACCAACCTGCTGGCGCTGAACGCGACCATCGAGGCGGCGCGTGCGGGCGAGGCCGGCAAGGGCTTCGCGGTGGTGGCGCAGGAGGTCAAGAACCTCGCCAACCAGACCGCCCGCTCGACCGAGGAGATCACCCGCCTGATCGCCGAGATCCAGGGGGTGACCGGCACCGCCGTGGGTGCGGTGGCGGAGATCGGCGACACCATCGGCGAGATCGACCAGATCTCCAGCGCCATCGCCGCCGCGATGGAGGAGCAGGCCGCCGCCACCCAGGAAATCAGCCGCAACGTGGTGGAGACCTCCAACGCCGCCCAGGAGGTGTCGGTGCGCATCGCCGCCGTCTCCAGCGACGCCGACCAGACCGGGTCCCAGGCCTCGGGCGTGCGGGCCGGCTCGGACGAGGTGGCGACCAGCATCGACGAGCTGCGCCGCGTGCTGGTGCGCGTCGTCCGCACCTCCACCAGCGACGCCGACCGCCGCCGCAGCCCGCGCTACCGGGTGAACGAGGCCTGCGGCGTCGTGGTGCATGGGCGCGACCAGTCCGGCACCCTGACCGACCTGTCGAACGGCGGCGCCATGCTGAGCGGGATCGCCGGCCTCGGCGTGGGCGACCGCGGCACCCTGCGGCTCGACCGCTTCGGCCTGTCCGTCGCCTTCGAGGTGCGGGCCATCGACAAGGCGGCGGTCCATGTCCGCTTCGCCGAAAGCGACGTGGCCCAGCCGCGCTTCCGCGACGTCTTCACCCAGCTCACCCGCGGGCTTCAGCCGGTGGCCGCCTGACGAACCGCAACCCGCCCTGAAAAAGCAACGGCCCGGCGTTCCGTACGCCGGGCCGTCGTCGTTTTGGGCTCTCTCCGTTCAGCCTTGCGGCTTGTCCACCCGGTAGCGGAAGTCGCAATGGCTGGCGCCCTGCATGATCGTCTGCGTCCGCTCCATCTTGATCGACGGGTCGTAGCCCGTGCAGAAGGCGGCGTCGCGGTTGCAGGACAACAGGTGGCCGATGTGACCCAGCCCCATCTCCCGGTACATCTCGGCGTAGCGGCAGCGGGTGACGTTGTAGTCGAACCGCGTCTCGTCCTGGTGCAGCACCTCCAGCCGCAGCGCGTCGTCCTTGGTCCACAGCGGCTGCAGGTCGGCGAAGCTTTTCAGGCTGGTGCCGTTCGGCTCGGTGGCGGCGAAGGCCGCGGCGGAATCCACCGCGGCGCGGGTGATGGCGGCGCCCAGGATGTCCTGCGCCACCGCCTCGCCCAGCCGGGCGGCCATCTCCTCATAGACCGGCTTCAGGATCGCCGCCTCGATCCCGCGGCGCTCCAGCATGCCCATCACCGGCTTGGCCGGCGGCGTGTCGGTCGGTTCGGTCATCATGGTCTCCGTCAATGCGCGTGCCCGCCGAGATAGGCTTCGGCGATGCGGGGATCGTCGCGGAGCTGGGCGGCCGGGCCGGCCAGCACGATGCGCCCGTCCTCCATCACCGCGGCGTGGTCGGCGACCCGCAGGGCGGCGCGGGCGTTCTGCTCGACCAGCAGGATCGACACGCCCTCCGCCCGGATGCGCTGCACCAGATCGAAGATCTGCGCGACCACCATCGGGGCCAGCCCCAGCGACGGCTCGTCGAGCAGAAGCAGGGCGGGGCGGCGCATCAGGGCGCGGGCGATGCACAGCATCTGCTGCTCGCCGCCCGACAGCGACCCGGCGTTCTGCCGCAGGCGTTCCCGCAGGACCGGAAACATGTCGAGCATCCGGTCGAGTTCGCCGAGCCCGATGTCGCCGCCGCCGAGCACCAGATTCTCCCGCACGCTCATGTTGGAGAAGATTTGGCGGCCTTCCGGCGCCTGCGACAGGCCGAGCTTGACGATGCGGTGGGCGGGCAGGTTGGCGATGGGCTCGCCGCGGAAGGCGATGCCGCCCCGGCTCGCCCGGTAGACGCCGGAGATCGCCCGCATCAGCGTCGTCTTGCCGACGCCGTTGGAGCCCAGCACGGCGACGATGGCGCCCTGCGCCACGGTCAAGTCGATGCCGTGCAGAATCTCCTGCGGCCCCATGGTGACGTGCAGGTTCTCGATCGCGAGGATCGGCGCGTCGGAGTGCGGCTGGCTCATGCGTCCACCCCCAGATAGGCTTCCAAGACTGCCGGATCGCGGCGGATGGCGTCGGGCGGGCCGTCGGCGATCTTGCGGCCGGAGGCGAGCACCAGGATGCGCTGGCAGATGCTCATGACCAGCGTCATGTCGTGCTCCACCAGCATGATGGTCAGGCCGGTGCCGTGCAGCCGCTTGATGAAGTCGGCCAGTGCGCGCGTCTCGGTGTCGTTCAGGCCGGCGGCCGGTTCGTCGAGGATCAGGAAGCGCGGCTGCATCGCCAGCGCGCGGGCGATCTCCAGATACTTGCGCTGGCCGTAGGGCAGGTTGGCCGCCAGCTCGCCCGCCACATGGGTCAGGCCGACCGCCTCCAGCGCCTCCCAGGTGCGGCGGCTGATCTCGGCGGAGCGGGCGCCGCCCCCGGCGAGGGAGCCGAACAGCGCGCCCAGCGCCCCCTGCGGCAGCGCGCCCACCGCGCCCACCGACACGTTGTCGAAGACCGACATGTTCGGGAAGACGCGCAGGTTCTGGAAGGTGCGGCTGATGCCCAGCCGGGCCACCTGGTTGGTCTTCAGCCCGCTGATGGTCCGGCCGTCGAAGGTGACGGTGCCCGACGACAGCGGCGTGAAGCCGGAGATCAGGTTGAACAGGGTGGTCTTGCCGGCGCCGTTCGGGCCGATCAGCCCGACCAGCTCGCCCTCGTCCACATGGCCGGTCACGTCGTTGACGGCCAGCACGCCGCCGAAGCGGCGGCTGACGTTGCGGATGTCGAGAAGATGGGTCATCGCCAGCCGATCCCTTCGCCCTTCACGGTGTTGCGCCACGCCGCGCCCAGCTGGCGCCGCGCGAGCTGGAGCGCGGAGACCTCGCCCAGCAGGCCCTTGGGCAGCAGCAGGATCGACAGGAACATCACCAGACCGACCATGATGTTGCGGAAGTCGCCGAAGGCGCGCAGCCCCTCCGGCAGCAGGATCAGCAGGAGCGCGCCGATCACCGCGCCGGGCAGGCTGCCCAGGCCGCCGACCACCACCATCGCCAGGATCAGGATGGATTCGGAGAACTTGAAGTCGCCCGGCGAGATGTAGCCGGTCATGTGCGCCCACAGGCTGCCCGCCACCCCGGCGAAGAAGGCCGACAGGGTGAAGGCCTCCATCTTCAGGCGCGCCGTGCTGACGCCCATGGCGTCGGCGCACTGGTCGTCCTCGCGGATCGAGCGCAGGGCGTTGCCGTAATAGGAGTGGCTGAGCCGCCCGATCGCCAGCACGCACAGCGCCACCACCGTCGCCACCGTGTAGTAGGTGGCGAGCCGGCCCGACAGGCTGAAGCCGAACAGCTCCAGGCCCTTGGTGACGATGATGCCGTTGGGGCCCTTGGTGAATTCCACCCAGTTCAGCATGACCAGATAGAGCATCTGCCCGATGGCCAGCGTCGCCACGGCGAAATAGATGCTGACCAGCCGCATGGTCGGCAGCGCCACCAGGAAGGCGATCAGCGCCGCCACCAGACCGGACAGCGGCAGCGTCACCGTGAAGCCCAGCCCGAACTTGGTCGAGAGCAGGGCGGCGGTGTAGGCGCCCACCCCGTAGAAGGCGGCGTGCCCGAGATGCAGCAGCCCGGCCACCCCGGTGACCAGATGCATGGAGGCGGACAGCAGGATGAAGATCAGCGCCAGATTGGCGATCTGATAAAAATAGCCGCGGTCGAAGCCGGCCAGCAGGGCGGGCAGCCCGACGAAGACCAGCAGGGCGAGCAGGAGCGGAATCAGCGCGCCCTGCCCGCGGCGCGGCGCCGACAGGTCAGACACGTTCACGGCGCGCTCCGAACAGTCCGTTGGGGAAGAAGATCAGGGTCAGGATCAGGAAGCCGTAGGCCACCATGTCCGACCAGCCCGACGACACGAAGGTCGTCGCCATGCTCTCCGAGATGCCCAGGATCAGGGCGCAGATCACCGCACCGGGAATCGAGGACAGCCCGCCCATCACCATGGCGACGAAGGCCTTGATGCCGGGCACGAAGCCCATGGCGGGGAAGATCGCCCCGTAATAGAGCCCGGTCAGAATGCCGGCCGCGGCCCCCATCATCGAGCCGACGACGAAGGTCATGATGATGGTGCGGTCGGTGTCGATGCCGACATACTTGGCGCCCAGCGGGTTGTTCGACACCGCCCGGATCGACAGGCCGATGCGGGTGCGGGTCAGCAGATACTGGAGACCGATCAGCATCGCCGCAGCCACGCCGAAGATGATGAAGTCGCCGGTCACCAGGATCACCGGCCCGATGCGCACCGGCGTGTTGATCAGGTACTCGAACGGGACGGAGCGCATCTGCGACCCGAACACGATCTCCAGCGCCTCGCGCACCACGATGGACACGGCGAGCGAGGAGAGCAGGGTGGATTCGCGCATCGCCCGCGACTTCAGCGACGCCTCGTCGGTGAAGCGGCGGAAGGGTTTGAAGGCGATCCGCTCCAGCGAGAATCCGGCCATGGCGCCGATCGCCAGGGCGATGAAGATCACCGCGAAGATCGGCGGGGCCGTCGCGGAAATCAGCACCAGCCCGGCGAAGGCGCCCAGCGTGTAGACCTCGCCATGGGCGAAGTTGACGACGTTCAGCACGCCGAAGATCAGCGTGAAGCCGATCGCCATCAGCGCGTAGGTCATCCCCAGCGACAGCCCGATGGCGAGCTGCTGGAGGTAGTAAGGGTCGATCATGCGGGCCGTTCGCTGGAGATCGTTAAAGCGGATTGCAATCCGCTTTGGACCGCGACGGCGGTCCCGGTCGCGTGTGCGACCGGAGCCCACCGGCGAATGAGGTGATATGAGCCTAAAGCGAACGAAGTTTCGCTTTAGGCTATCGGGTCGGTAGGGCGTGCGCCGGTCAGTCGGCGACCGGCACGAAGGCGCCGCCCTTGACCTCGACCTTCACCAGCTCCTTCTCGGCCTCGCGGTCGGCGCTGAAGCTGGTCTTGCCGGTCACGCCGGCGAAGTCCTTGGTCTGGGCCAGGGCGTCACGCACCTTCTCGCGGGTCGGGTTCGGGTAGGCCTTCTCGACCGCGGCCAGCATGATGCGCACGGCGTCATAGGCCTGGGCCGGGAACTGGCCCGGAACCGCGCCGTTGGAGGCGGCCTTCCACTCCGTCACGAAATGCTGGATGTGCGGGGCCGGGTCGGTCGGCAGGAAGTTCGAGGTCAGGTGCACGCCTTCCGCGGCTTCGCCGGCCAGCTCGATCAGCTTCGGGCTGTAGGCGGCCGAGGTCGAGTAGACCGGGGTCTTGATGCCGAGCTGCTGCACCTGACGCAGGAACTGCGCGCCGTCCTCGTAGAAGAAGCCGGTGTAGATGGCGTCCGGCTTCGCACGCTCCAGCTTGCTGATCAGCGAGCGGTAGTCCTTCAGGCCGCGGTTGAAGAACTCGGAGAAGACCACCGTGCCGCCGTTGGCCTTCACGCCGTCGGTGAAGCCGGAGACGACGGACTGGCCCCAGTCGGTCTGCTCGGCGATGACGGCGATGTTCTTGTAGCCCTTGGACAGCATCCACTTGGCGTTGTAGGGGCCTTCCTGCGCCTGGGTGGCGATGTTGCGGAACTGGTACTTGGAGATCTTGGTGTAGTCGGGGTGCGAGGCCGTCTGCGAGAGCTGCGGCATCCCGGCGTCCTTGTAGACCTGCGCCGAGGCCATCGACACGCCCGAGGTGAAGTCGCCCAGGACGCCGACGATCTCCTTGTCGTCCACGAACTTGCGGGCGATGTTGGTGCCCTCCTTGGCGTCGGAGCGGCTGTCCTCGAAGACGATCTCGGCCTTGAACGGCTTGCCGGCGGCGTTGAACTCGGCCAGGGCGATCTCGGCGGCCTTGCGGAAGTCCTGGCCGTACTGGGCGGTCTCGCCGGTCAGCGGCAGCTGGTAGCCGAGCTTGACGGTGTCGGCGGCCAGGGCGGTGCCGGCAAGCGCACCGGTCATCAGGGCGGCGAGGGAGGCGGTCTTCAGGGCGGTCATCGCGGGTGAACCTTTCTTGTGAAGGCCGGCTTCGAGGCCGGTGTTGGGCAGCGTCGTACGGTTGGATGGCTTCAGACGGAGGATCAGGCGGCCTTCGGGCCGGGCAGGACCTTCAGACGGCAACAGCCTTCGTCACCGGGCTTCCAGGTCTCGCCGCGGAAGACGAAGCCGGCCGCCTCGAACAGGCCGCCGTCGATGGCGCCGGCCATGTTGCAGAGCAGTTCCAGATCCTCGTCGGACTTGCCCTGGGCCTGCCACGCCTCCTTCAGGGGACAGCGGTGGAAATGGATTTCCAGCGCGTCGCCGTCGCAGCGCTTGATCTCCGGTGCGAACATGGAATCGCGGTTGGGGATGCCATCGAGGAAGGCGTGGCACAGGCCGGCAAGGTCGTCAGGGCCGTGCGCCGCGTACTTCACGCCCATCGCCTCGCCGAGCCGGCGGGTTGCCTCGCGCCCGATGTCCAGCGCCGTCTCGGTGCCGTAGCGCTCGCGCAGCACGTCGAACATGTGGGCGTAGGACGCGGCCCGCATCGCGTAGGCGTTGCGGAGCTGCGTGGCGTGGTCGGGGGCGGCAGGCGCCTTGGTGTCTTCAGCCATCGTCAGATTTCCCGGATGTCGTTCCAGCGGTATTGCAGGAGTTTGAACGGACCGATGCGTTGCAGCAGGTCGTTGAAGGGCAGGGGCCGCGGCTCGGTCAGCGGCAGCGCCAGCTCGGCGGGATCGCGGCCCAGCGCCGCGTGGGCCAGCTCCCGCCCCAGCGAGACGGACAGGGCGACGCCGCGCCCGTTGCAGCCCGCCCAGGTGAAGGCGTTGGGGCCGAGCTGGTGGACCCGCGGGGTGTAGTCGGTGGTCATGGCGATCCGCCCGTTCCACACATGGTCGAAGCGCAGGCCGCGCAGGGTGGGGAACATGGAGGCCAGCCGCAGGCCGACGATGCGGCGCAGCCGGTCGGCCCCGTCGATGGGGAACAGCAGTGCGCCGCCGCTGACCAGCCGGTGGTCGGCGGTGTAGCGCATGAAGCGCAGGTCGCCGTGGGTGTCCGACATGGCCTGACGGCCGGGCAGGATGCTGCGACGCTGCGCCTCGTCCAGCGGCTGGGTGGCCATCTGCCAGGACAGGACCGGCACGACCTCCGTCCGGATCTCTGGGAAGACCGCGGCGGCGTAGCCGTTGGTGCTCAGCACCAGGGCATGGGCGGTCACCGTGCCGGCCGGCGTGCGGGCGACCCAGCGGTCGCCGCGCCGCTCCACCGACAGGACGGGGGAGTTGATGAAGACCGACGCGCCGGCCTCGACCGCCTTGCCAGCCAGCCCGCGGGCCAGCGCCAGCGGGTTGATGTGGCCGCCGCTGCGGTTCATCCAGCCGCCGTAATAGGCATCGGTGCCCAGCAGGTCCGAAATGCCGGCGCGATCGAGAAGCTCCACCGGAGCGCCCCGGCTGCCCCATTGCTTCGCCCGCCGTTCGGCGATGGCGATGCGGCCCGGCGAATGGACCGGCTGCACCCAGCCGGTTTGCTCGGCGGCGCAGTCGATGCCCAGGCGGCGAATCAGGGCGAACAGGGTTTCGGCGCTGTTGCGGATCAGCGCGACGAAGCGCTCGCCCCGCTCCGGCCCGAACTTGGCGACCAGATCCTCGGGGTCGGGGCGGGTCAGGGTCGGGATGACCTGCCCGTTGTTGCGTCCGGACGCGCCGCGCCCGATCTCCGACGCCTCCAGGACGACGGCGCGCTTGCCCGATTCGGCGGCGTGCAGGGCTGCCGACAGGCCGGTGAAGCCGCCGCCGATCACCAGCAGGTCGGTGTCCACCGCGTGTTCGAGCACCGGAAGGGCCGGCGGCGGCGGGGCCGTGGCCTCCCAAAGAGAGTCGGGCCGTTGCCAGATGCCGCCGGTTCCAGGAACACCGGTCTTCTTCTCTATCGCCTTCACCGTGCCTTGTCCCACGTCTGTCGGGTGAAATCGGCCCGATCATGGGACAAATTGCATACTCGGGCAATTACCATGGAGAGGACGCGGTAATTTTCCTGTTTCATACACAAACCATAGGGAGATAGGAATGGTTTGTACAAGGGCGCTGGAATGAACGCGGAGTCCTGGAACCCCTCTCCCGCCCCGGGGGAGGGCGCCCGCGCAGCGGGCGGGTGAGGGTCACGCGAGTATCAAGGCGCTGAGTCTTGCCGACACCCTCACCCTCCCGCCGCGACGCGGCGGGCCCCTCCCTCTCCCGGGGCGGGAGAGGGGATGGCGGATGCGTCCGCCGTCACGCCGCGCGCGGCAGCACCGTTTCGGCCAGCCGCACCCAATAGCTGAGGCCGATGGGCAGGACCGCGTCGTTGAAGTCGTAATGCGGGCTGTGCAGGTTGCGACCGCCGTCCGACGGCCCGGCGCCGACCCAGACGTAGCAGCCCGGCCGCTGTTGCAGCATGAAGGCGAAATCCTCAGCGCCCATGCTGGGCATCGGGTCCAGGTCCAGCCCCGATTCGCCGACGACTCCGGCGGCGGCGCTGCGGGCCAGCTCGGTCGCCCCGGCCTCGTTCACCGTCGACGGGTAGCGGCGCTCGTAGCGCATCTCCGCCTCGACCCCGAAGCCGGTGGCGATGGCCTTCGCCAGTTCGCCCATGCGGCGCTCCACCATGTCCTGCACCTCCTTGCGGAAGGTGCGGGTGGTTCCACGCAGGACGGCGGTGGCCGGAAGGACATTCCACGTATCGCCCGCGTGAAACTGCGTGACGCTGACCACGGCGGAATCGACCGGATGCACGCTGCGGCTGGCAATGGTCTGCCAGGCGTTGACGATCTGGGTGCCGGCCAGGATCGTGTCGGTGCCCAGATGGGGCATGGCGGCGTGGGTGCCCTTGCCGGTCAGGGTCAGTTCGAAGATGTCGTAGGCGGCCATGATGGGGCCGGGGCGCAGCGCGATCTTGCCGACCTCCAGCCCCGGCCAGTTGTGCATGCCGTAGACCTGCTCGACGGGGAACTTCTCGAACAGCCCCTCCTCGACCATCACACGCCCGCCGCCCTCGTTCTCCTCCGCGGGCTGGAAGACGAAGGCGATGGTGCCCTGGAAGTTGGGATGCGCCGACAGGTGGCGCGCCGCGCCCAGCAGCATCGCCGTGTGCCCGTCATGCCCGCAGGCGTGCATGCGCCCCGGATTGCGCGACGCGTGGGGCAGGTTGGTCTGCTCGTGGATGTGCAGGGCGTCCATGTCGGCGCGGAAGGCGACCGCCGGCCCCTCGCCGTTGCGCAGCACGCCGACCACGCCGGTCTTGGCGAGGCCGCGGTGAACCTCCAGCCCGAAGGAGGCCAGCTTCTCCGCCACGAAATCGCTGGTCCGCTCCTCCTCGAAAGCCGTTTCCGGGTGGGCGTGCAGGTCGCGCCGCCACGCGGTCATGTCGGCCGTCAGCGCCTCCGTCCCGTCGATCGTCCTCACCATGTCCCTGGTTCCCTGTGTTTCATGAGTGTGTGCGAATGATCTTGCCCAAAAAAGCCCCTGCCGTGCAAAGCGCACGACGATGCGGTGCCGTCACATCACCCTTGCAGGGCGGCCCGGTTTCGTGCAGGATGTGAGTGAACGTTCACTCATAATGAACGCCACGAACGGGAACGCCATGTCCAAAGACGCCCGCATCGACGCACGCAACAAGGTCCGGGACGCCGCCATCGCGCTGTTCGCCCAGAAGGGGGTGAAGGCGACGACCATCAAGGACATCGCCCGCGCCGCCGGGGTGTCGGAGGGGGCGCTGTACCGCCATTGGGCCAGCAAGGAGGAGCTTGCCGCCGCCCTGTTCGCCGCCGAATACACCGCCCTGTCGCATGACCTGCGCGCGGCGGCGGGGAGCGGCCCGGCGCCGCAGCGGCTGCGCCGCGTCATCGCCTGGGCTTTCGGGCTGGTCGAGGCGGCGCCGGACCGCGCGCGCTTCCTCCTGCTGTCACAGCACGACGCTCTGCCGCTGGTTCCAGACGGGCTGGAGACGCCGGTGGACGTGGTCTGCGCCATCGTCGGCGACGGCATCGCGGAGGGGAGCATCGTCGATGCCGACCGCGAGGCGCTGGCCCACACCGTGATCGGCGCCATCGTCCTCAACATCCAGTCGCACGTTTACGGACGGCAGATGGCGCCGCTCGGCACGTTGGCCGACACGGTCGCCGACGCGCTGCTGCGCGGCCTGTCCACCGGAAAGGGAGCCTGAAGCATGAGCGAAGTCGGCCTTCTCGCCACGCGGCGCTTCCTGCCGCTGTTCGTGACGCAATTTCTGGGTGCCTTCGGCGACAATGTGCTGCGCGGCGCCATCGCGGTGCTGGCCGTCTACGGCATGGCGGGGTCGGCGGGCGACGGCGCGCTGATCTCGACGCTCGCCGCGGCGGCCTTCACCGTGCCCTTCCTGCTGTTCTCGGCGACCGCCGGCCAGCTGGCCGACCGGTTCGACCGCACGCTGATCGCCCGCGCCGTGAAGGTCGCGGAGATCGGCCTGATGGCGATCGCCGCCTGGGGCATCCTGCGCGCCGACCTCGGCGTGCTGATCGTCGCGCTGGTCGGCATGGGCGCCCATTCCACCGTCTTCGGGCCGGTCAAGTACGGGCTGCTTCCCGATTTGCTGAAGCCGGAGGAGCTGACCGCCGGCAACGGTCTGGTGGAGGCCGGGACCTTCGTGGCGATCCTGCTGGGCACCATCGCCGGCGGCTCGCTGGCCCTGGCCCACCCGCTGGCGCTTCCGGGGCTGCTCGGGGCGACGGCGCTGGGCGGGCTGGCGGCGTCGCTGCTGATCCCGCGGGCGGGCAACGCCGACCGGACGGTGCGTGTCGGGCTGAATCCGGTGTCGGTCACCCTGCGCGTTCTGCGCGCCACCGCGCAGGACCGCGTGTCGATGCTGGCGATCTACGGCATCTCGGTCTTCTGGGGCGTCGGCGCGGTCGTCATGGCGCAGTTCCCGGCCATCGCGCGGGAAACGCTGGGCACCGACAGCGAGGGGGCGACCCTGCTGCTGGCGGTCTTCGCCGTGGGCGTGGCGGTCGGTTCCGTGTTCGCCGGGCTGGGGCACCGGGTGCCGTCGCGCGCCGACGCGCGGCGCGCCGCCCTGGCGGGCCTTGTCGCGGCGCTGGCCGGGGCGGCGCTGCCCTTCCTGACGCCCGACGCGCCGTCGGCGGAGCCGCTGTCGGCGCTGGCCCTGCTGGCCCAGCCCTGGGCGATGCCGCTGCTGGCCGACCTGTTCCTGATCGCCGCGGCGGGCGGCGCCTTCGCCGTGCCGCTCTACGCGCTGATCCAGCACCGGGCCGCACCCTCGGCCCGCGCGCGGGTGATCGCGGCGGCCAACGTGGTCAATGCGCTGTTCATGGTGGTCGGCTCGGGCGTCGCGGCGGCCATGCTGGCGCTGGGCGTCACGCCGCTGACCGTCGCCGCCTGGGGCGGGGCGAGCATGCTGGCCGCCGTCGTCCTGGCGCTCGCCATCGACGCGGTGGGCCTGGGGCGGGCGCTGGCCCGCGCCTTCTTCCGGCTGGCCTTCCGCGTCGAGCTGCGCGGGGCGGAGCATCTGGAGCGGCTGGAGGGGGCTGCGGTCGTCACGCCGAACCACCAGTCCTTCCTGGACGGCGCGCTGCTCGCCGCCTTCCTGCCGGGCATGCGCTTCGCGGTGGACAGCTTCATCGCGCAGCAGGCCTGGGCCAAGCCCTTCCTGGCGCTGGCCGACCATGTGACCATCGACCCGACCAAGCCGATGGGCACGCGCCTGCTCGCCCGCACCCTGGCCGAGGGCCACAAGATCTGCATCTTCCCGGAGGGGCGGATCACCGTCACCGGCTCGCTGATGAAGATCAACGGCGGTCCCGGCATGCTGGCCGACAAGGCGGGCTGTCCCATCGTGCCGGTCTGCATCGAGGGCGCGCAGCGCTCCATCCTGTCGCGGATGCACGGGCGGCTGCGGCTGGGCCTGTTCCCGCGGATCACCATCACGGTCATGCCGCCGGTCGCCACCCCGGACGTGACCGGGCTGGCCGGCAAGAAGCGGCGGGCGGCGCTGAAGTCCTGGCTGTCGCGCGTCATGACGGAGACCGTCTTCGCCGCCGGGCAGCGGCCCGAAACGCTGGCGCTCGCCCTGCTGGAGGCCGGGCGGAAGACCGGCTGGGGCAAGGCGGCGGTGCAGGACGGCGATTTCACGACGCTGTCCTACCGCGCCCTGACCGCGCGTTCCCTGGTGCTCGGCCGCATCCTGGCCCGCGGCACAGAACCGGGGGAGGCGGTGGGCGTGCTGCTGCCGACCGCTTCGCCGACCGCGGCGGTGTTCTTCGGGCTGGCGGCCTACGGGCGGCCGGCGGCGATGCTGAACTTCACCGCCGGGGCGGAGGCCGTGAAGGCGGCCTGCCGCGCCGCCGGGCTGCGCCGCATCGTCACCTCGGCCCGCTTCGTGGAGATGGGGCGGCTTGGCCCGCTGGTCGAGGCGCTGGCCGCCGAGCACAGCATCGTTTACCTGGAGGACGTGAAGCGCGGGCTGGGCATCGGCGACAAGCTGCGGGCGCTGGCCGCGTCGGTGGCGCCGGAGCGCTTCCTGCCACAGCAAGGGGAGCCGGACGATGTGGCGGCGATCCTCTTCACCTCGGGGTCGGAGGGGCCGCCCAAGGGCGTGGCGCTGACCCACGACAACCTGCTCGCCAACATGGCGCAGGTGGCCTCCGTGGTCGACTTCACGCGGCAGGACGTGGTGTTCAACTGCCTGCCGGTCTTCCACTCCTTCGGGCTGCTCGGCGGGATGCTGCTGCCGATCCTGAACGGGGTGAAGACGGTGCTCTACCCCAACCCGCGCCACGTCCGGCTGATCCCGGAGCTGGTCTACCAGACCAACGCCACGGTGCTGTTCGGCACGGACTTCTTCCTGAACGCCTGGGCACGGGCGGCGGACCCCTACGACTTCCGCTCGCTGCGGCTGGTCTTCGCCGGGGCCGAGCGCCTGCAGGAGGAGACGCGCCGCACCTACACGGAACGGCTGCGCGTGCATCTGCTGGAGGGCTACGGCACCACCGAGACCTCACCGGTGATCGCGGTCAACACGCCGGCCCGCTTCCGCCCCGGCACGGTCGGGCAGGCCCTGCCCGGCATCGAGACGGAGCTGCAGCCGGTCCCCGGCGTGCCGGTGGGCGGGCGGCTGCGGGTGCGCGGGCCGAACGTGATGAAGGGCTACATGCGCGCCGACAACCCCGGCGTGGTGGAACCGCCGGAGGACGGCTGGCACGACACCGGCGACATCGTGGACATCGACGCCGACGGCTTCATCCGAATCGTCGGGCGCGTCAAGCGCTTCGCCAAAGTGGCCGGCGAGATGGTTCCGCTGGGGCTGGTCGAGGAGCTGGCGCTCCAGGCCGATCCCGACGCCGCCCACGCCGCCATCGCCCTGCCGGACGCCCGGCGCGGCGAGCGGATCGTTCTGGTCACCGCCGGCACCGGCCTGACGCGCGACGCGCTGACGGCGGCCGCCAAGGCCAAGGGCGCGCCGGAAATCGCCATTCCCCGCGACGTGCTGCGGGTGGAGACGATCCCCCTGCTCGGCACCGGCAAGACCGACTACCCGGCCGTCAGCCGGCTGGCCGCCGAGATGCTGGCGAGCGAGACCGCCTGACGACCGGCGGGGTCAGGGGCGGCAGGCGACGTGCAGCCCCTTGCCCACCGGGAAGATGGTGGAGCCGAAGCCGGGCAGGGCGTCCACCGCCGCGATGTAGCCGGCGATCTCCTGCGGGTGCGACAGGGCGTTGTCGGCCAGCAACAGGCAATCCGGCTCCAGCTTCGGCAGCAGAAGGCGAAGCTGCTCCGGGGCGCTCCAGCGGTCGGCGTCGAAGAACACGCAGTCAAAGGGGCCGTCCAGCCCCGCCACCGTCTCCGTCGCGTCGCCGACCAGAAGGGTGACGCGGCTGGCCAGCCCGGCGCGCTCCAGGTTGGTGGCGGCCTGGGCGCTCTTGCCCGGATCGCGCTCGATGCTGGTCAGCGGGTCCGTGGCGCCGATGGCCTGCAACGCCGCGGCGAGCCACAGGGTGCTGACGCCGTTGGAGGTGCCGATCTCCAGCACCCGCCGGCGGCGCCCGCTGCGCACCAGGATGTGCAGAAGCTCCGCCGTCTCGCGTTCCAGATTCAGCATCTTGCGGGCACGGTCGCCCTCGCGGGCGTCGTTGTCGCGCCCATAGCTTTCGAGATCGCGGAGCACGCGGTCGACGGCGTCATCCAGCAGCATGGTGTTGGTCCCGGTGGCGGAGAGTGGGACAAGACCCTGCGCCGAGTGTGGCCGCAGCGTCAAGAGCGTGGACGACAAAAAACCCTCTCCCGCCGGGTGCGGGAGAGGGTTTCGCGACGGGAAACGTCACGCCGCCTGGTTGAGCTGCTCAGCGCGTTGCGGGGCAATCTTCAGGCGGGTGGCGAGGTAGGTGAGATAGGCGCGTTCCGCCTCATGATCGCGGTCCACCGCCATCAGCGAGGCCAGATAGACCTGCTCCGCCATGTCCGGATCGGTCACGGAGCGGACCAGCGTGTCGAGCGACTGCGGCTGGGACAGTTCCTGCTCCACGATCCGCCGCTCCTCCGGCCCGCCGCCCGCCTCGTCCAGGGCGGACATGACGCGCTGGCGCTCGGCCGGGGAAATTTCGCCGTCGGCGTTGGCGGCGGCGATCATGGCGCGGATCAGCAGCAGGGCGTGCTGGTCCTCCATGGCGAGTTCCGGGAACGCACCTTCGCCCGATCCCGACGGGGCGGCGTCGGGCGGGGGAGCGGTGCGCTGCTGGAAGACCTGGGACAGCCGCTCGCCCAGCGACCCGCCGCCGGAAGCGCCGGCCCCCCGAGGATACCGCCCAGGATGCCCCCCGGCGTGCTGCCCGAACCGGACGGCGGCGCCCCCCACGGGCTGGCGCCCGGCTGCCCGGAGGAAGGCTGCCCTGATGACGGCATATTCTGCTGCCGCTCCTGATAGGCGCGGTAGGCGAGGTAGGCCAGCGCGCCCAGCCCGGCCATGGGGCCGACGCCCATTCCGCTGCGGGCGTGCATCGCCGATCCTGAGCCCATCCCTGACCGGTTCAGGATCGACCCCAGATCCTGCGGGCTCCTGCGGCTGTGCCCTCCCATGCCGGTCGCCAGAAGGGTGCCGAGGATGTTCTGAAGATTCGCCATGACGCGCCTCTCTCCTAATCGGTGTCCGTGTCGATGCGGCTTCGCGCCCCATCAACAGGCGGGAGGGCTTGGCGTCACGGCATAGCTATCGGTGCCGATGATGGGTCATGCCCGCCGATCCATCTCCTATGACGGCCTCTATGCCGGAGGTGGGGTGGCTTTCGAACAGGCTGTGCAGGACACCGACTTCCGCTATCGTGGCGCGCATCAGAGCGCAGCAAGCGCCGACGCCCGCCGATCGGCGGGTGGCATTTTGGAGGAGACGCCCATGAACTTCGACCGGCACGCGGAACCGCCTCCGCTGGACCTATCGCCGACGCCGTTCGCTCCGCCGTTGCCGGCCCCGGCTTGCGGGTCGCTGTGGAACGATTATCTCCACCGCCTGCTGGGCACGGCGCACGGCTGCGTCGCCGCGAACGATGACGAATCCGATCCGGAGCCCGTCTGTTGCTGCGCCGCCGGATGATGCCGTGATTCCGTGCCCCTGAAATCGTGATTGGGAGGCGGTCGGGTGCCCGTCAGCGGGCGCCCGCCGCCTCGATGATCACCGCCGCCACCGCGTCGGGCCGGGAGGCGTGCGGGATGTGGCTGGCCCCGACCTCCACCGTCCGCGCGCCGATGCGCTCGGCGGTCGCCCGCAGGAAGGCCGGGGGAAGCATCCGGTCCTCGCTGGCGACGACGTACCAGGACGGCTTGTGCTCCCACGCCGCGGCGGTCACCCGCGTGCGGAAGCAGCCGGCATGGACCGGACCCTGCGTCGCGGCCAGCAGCGCCGCCTCCGCCGCCGGCACATCCTGGGCGAAGTTCGCCGCCAGACTCTCCGCCGACAAATGCAGATAGCCCGCGCGGTCCATCGACACGCTGGACAGGCCGGGCGAGGGCGGGAAGGGCTTCAGCGTGTCGTTCGGCGACTGGCCGATCCCTGGCGCGAAGGCCGCCACATAGACCAGCGCCTTCACCTTGTCCTGATTCCCGATCTGGGTGATCACCGCCCCGCCCCAGGAATGGCCGACCAGCACCACCGGCCCCTTGGCGCGGTCGATGGCCCGCTGCACGTGGGCGACATCCTCGTCCAGCGAGGTCAGCGGATTCTGCACGGCGATCGCTTCCAGCCCCTGGGCCTGGAGCAGGGGGATCACGCGGCCCCAGGCGGAGCCGTCGGCGAAGGCGCCGTGGACGAGGATGACGGAAGTGGTGACCGGGTCCATGGACCGATTCCCGTGACAGTGACCGACCCTATCCTCTGAGCACGGCCACGCCCGCCTGTCCAGTGCGGAGCCTCCGCTTTTCCTCCCTGCGGAAAAGCCGCCCGGCCTCTGGGGTCAAAGGGTGTCTTGCTGCGGAGCGGGATGAAAATTTCGCGAAATGACCATTGAAGCTAAGATTGTTCTGGGATACGGTATACCAACAGCGAGGCGAGGCGATTGTCCGCCCCTTCCGCCAAGCCAGTCCGTCCGTATCGCCAGCCCGAGCCCTTGAGGTGAGCCATGGTCAAGACCCTTTCCGCCGTCCGTTCCGGAAGCCGCCCGAACGCCCTCCGCGGCGCCGACGATGCCGCTCCCGCCGGCGTCGTGGTCGCCCTGCGCCCCGATCATCGGCAGCGCGCCGCGGTGCTGGCGGCGACCACCGGCGGGCGCGGCCCGCGCATGGACATGCTGACGATCACCCACAGCCGGGGGGCGGCGGAGGACCGCGGGGCGGAACTCATCCACATCGACGGCCCCTACGCGGACGTTCTGGCCTACATCGCCGACTCGCCGGAGTGCGTGGTCTGCTTCGACACGCTGCATGGCGGCATGGCCCGCGCGCAATTGTCCGTGCCCTGACATCGTCCGTGCCCTGACTGGCGCCGGGTCCTGCTGCTGGAGAGCGAACCGATGAACGCTTCTATGATGAACGACTGTATGACGACGCCCTTTTCCGGACAGGAACTGGCCTCCGCAATCATTGCGGCGGCGCTGTCGCTCCCGTCGGCCAACGGCCGGCTGCATCTGCCCAGCGGTGCTTTCCTCTGCGACCCGGCGGCGCTGGAGCGGGAATTCATGGCGGCGGCGCAGGAACTCTCCCACTGGCTGGTGCAGAATGACCAGCGCATCGCCGAAGCCGCGCGGGCGAGCCGGCTGAAGATCGCGGCCGGGGTCATCCGGGCCGCCGTGGCGACGCTGGAGCACGCCGAACGGCGCTGCAGTGACCTGCGCGACCGGGGCGAGCGGGCGCTGTCCGTCGACTTCAGCGCGGTCTGCGACCGGATTCAGGAGCGTCCGGGCCTGCTCGCCCAGACGGTGGCCGCCGCTGCGGCCGGCCACACCATCCACGCCGTCGCCGCCTGAGGACGGCGACCGCTGGCGGTTGGGCGTTACAGCAGGGTGTGCTCGATCAGGATCTTGGTGCCGATGGCGAGCAGGCCGAGGCCGCCGATCAGTTCGGCGCGGCGGCCGAGCAGCGGGCCGGCGGCCCGGCCCAGCAGGACGCCGCCGAAGCCCATCAGGAAGGTGACCACGCCGATCAGGCTGGCGGTCACCGCGATGTTCACGTCCGCCATGGCGAGGCCGACCCCCACCGCGCTGGCGTCGATGCTGGTCGCCACCGCCACGGTCAGCAGGGCCAGCCAGCCGGAGCGGGTGGCCGCCGCCTCGTCGTCCTCTTCCCCGGCGAGCGCGTTGCGGATCATCGAGCCGCCGATCAGCAGCAGCAGGCCGAAGGCGATCCAGTGGTCGATGGCCTGGACGAATCCCGCGAAGGCCGAACCCACCGCCCAGCCGATGGAGGCCATCGACAGCTGGCAGAGGCCGAAGGCGAAGCCGACCCGCAGCGCCTCGGACAGGCCGGGACGCTTCTGAACGGCACCACGGCCGAGCGCCGCGGCGAAGCTGTCCATGGAAAGGCTGAGCGCGAGGACGAGGGAGGTGGCACCGAACATGGCAACAGGCTCCGGCCAAACGGACACGACAGCACGGCTACCCCCGGCTGGCCTTCGGGAGCGTCCGCACCATCGGTCTTGCCGAACCGGCCGGACGCTGTCCGGCTGCCGCGTGCGCCACGGGACGGCCTGAGGCAGGATGGTCCCGAGTCTGTTGGCGCACGCCCCTCTCGCTGGAGGGTGGCTACTCCCCAATGACGAGGCGGACCCTAGCGCCGGAGAGTCTGGGTGTCAATCTATATGAACAGCTGTTCATATATATTTGAATCACTCTAAAAAGGCAGGCGTCACCCTGTCGTAGGCAGGGCAGGGCAGGGCAGGGCAGGGCAGGGCAGGGCATGGTGCGGTGCGGAACGATTTGTTAAGAGCCTCTGACGCTTTTATGCCGCTGTGGTTCGTTGGGGTGCGGACCGCTCGGATTCGATGGGCATCATTGGGCGTGGGGGTTCGCCATGGGATTGCTGGCGGGGGTCGGCTCGCTGTCGCTTTCGGGCAAGACGGTGTCGCTGTGTGTCGGTGGGTTGGTCGTGTTGGCGGGCGCCACCTTTGCGGTCAACGAAACATTGCTGAGCCGCTATGCGGAGCGCATGGCGGTCGAGCGGCAGGAAACGAACATGCGCGTCGCCTGGGACGTGCTGAACCAGTATGGCCGTGACATCAGCGTCCGCGACGGCACGCTTTATGCCGGCGACCGGGCTCTGAACGGCTTCTTCGAGCCGGTGGACCGGGTGAAGGCGCTGGTCGGCGGCACCGCCACGCTGTTCATGGGCGACACGCGGGTCACCACCAACGTCCAGAAGCCGGACGGCGGGCGCGCCGTCGGCACCACGCTGGCCAAGGGGCCGGTCTATGACGCCGTGCTGGTCCGTGGCGAGCCGTACCGCGGGCAGGCCGACATCCTGGGCGTTCCCTTCTACACCGCCTACGACCCGATCAAGGACCGCTCGGGCAAGGTGGTCGGCGTGCTCTATGTCGGCGTGCCGAGGGCGGAGTTCTTCGCCCCGATCCGCGACACCCAGACGATGATCGGCGGGCTGGGCGCCGTGGTGACGCTCCTGGTCGCCGGCGCCAGCCTGCTGCTGTCGCGGCGCATCTTCCGCCCGCTGACCGCCATGCGCGGCGCCATGGAGCAACTGGCGACGGGGACCCTGTCGGTCGAGGTCCCGGCGCTGGGCCGCAAGGACGAGATCGGGGGCATGGCCCAGGCACTCAGCGTCTTCAAGGAGAACGCGCAGCGGGTCGCCCGGCTCGACGCCGCCCAGGCGGAGGAGCGCGCCCGCGCCGAGCGGGACCGCCGCGACGCGCTGGAGGCGGTCGCCCGCAACTTTGAAGGCACGATGCTGAGCGTCGTCGAGACGCTGAGCGCCACCACGGCCCAACTCGAATCCAACGCCCAGCGCCTGCATGGCATCGCCGAGAACAGCAGCGGGCAGGCCGCCGCGGTCAGCGGCGCCGCGGGCGAGGCCAGCGACGATGTGCGGACCGTGGCCGGCGCCACCGAGGAACTGACGGCGTCCATCGTCGAGGTGTCCCGCCAGATCGACGAGTCCTCCCGCATGGTCCGCAACGCGGTGGAGGAGGTGGAGCGCACCAACCACACGGTCGAGGGCCTTGCCGCCGCCGCCGGCAAGATCGGGGAGGTGGTGACGCTGATCCAGAGCATCGCCGCGCAGACCAACCTGCTGGCGCTGAACGCGACCATCGAGGCGGCGCGGGCGGGGGAGGCCGGCAAGGGCTTCGCCGTCGTCGCCAACGAGGTGAAGGGGCTCGCCAACCAGACCGCCAGGGCGACCGAGGACATCGCCCAGCAGGTCGCGGAGATCCAGGCGGTGACCGGCAGCGCGGTGACGGCCATCGGCGGCATCGGGCGCACGGTGGTCGCGGTCAACGATCTTGTCGGCCGCATCGCCGGGGCCGCCGACCGCCAGAACGCCACCACCGGCGCGATCGCCCGCAGCGTCCAGAGCGCCGCCGATCGCACGTTGGAGGTGACCCACAGCGTCCGCGACGTGTCGGCCTCCGCGCACGAGACCGGCACCATGGCGTCGGAGGTGCGCTCCGCCGCCGCCGACCTCGGTCGGCAGGCGCTGGCCCTGCGCGAGCAGGCCGGGGCCTTCCTGCGGCAGATCCGCTCGGCCTGAACGGAGGAGACGGCCCGTGTTCCGCAACCCGCGTTCGCTGCTGTTCGTGTTCTTCTTCGCGTCGCTGGCGGCCCTGCTGGTCTTCAGCGGCGACCCGCCGGACGGCGGGCGGACCGACGCGAACCGGGATTTCCTGGCGGCCTGCGAGGCCAGCCCCTTCGCCGCACAGAACACCGGCTCCACCGAGGCGGCGGTGCGGGTGTGCTCCTGCATCCTGTCCTGGCACCGCAAGGAGGGCGAGGCCACGGGCCGGCCGCTTCCCGCCGCGCTCTATGGCGGGGAGGGGACTGCGGGTGCCGCTGCGGCGGCGGTGGACGAGCGGGCGCGGGCCTCCTGCCTGTCCGGGCGCGTGGCGCCCTGAGCAATTTTTGAGAATCGCCCGCAGGACAGGGCGGCCGGGGCTTTTCCTTCGGCCCTGCCGCTCCCATCCTATGGCGCCATGAGCACGCACGACACCCGCAATCCCTGCACCAAGCTCTGCCGCTTCGACGCGGCGGACCGCTGCATGGGCTGCTTCCGCACCCGCGCGGAGGTGAAGCACTGGAAACGCCTGCCGGACGAGACGAAGGTGGCGATCAACGCCCGCATCGCCGCGCGTGGCGGCACCGTCTCAAAGAAGGACGGCAAGCAGGCGAGGAAGCTCGACAAGAAAATCCGCAAGCTGGAGGCGAGGCTCGCCGCCCTGCGCGCCCGCCGGTCGGAACTGGAGGGGCCGGTCGTCAAGGCGGCGGAGTAACTATCCCTCACCCGATCCCGGCATGCCGTTCCACATACAGCAGCAGGGCGGGATAATAGTGCTTCTGTGAAGCCGTCAGCTCCTGGCAGTAACGGCGGGCCATGCCGTTGGACAGCCAAGCATCAAGCTCGCCGCTCTCGCGCTTCTGGGCGATGACGCGGTCGATCTTGTCCATGATCTTGTGGATCACGTCCGTTCCTTTTCGGGTGTTGATTTGCCGTGGGAGGGTGCGGGCGCCGCAGTGGGCGGCGTCGATTGCCCTTTCAATATGGACCATGGGACAGAGGTGAGCTGCGCATTATGGGCATGCCTGCGTACCGCATTGCACAAAAGTGTGCTCGGGCCGGCGAGCCTGCGCGCGGGTCTGCCTTTCGCAGGCGTTCGTTGACCGGCCTCCCGGCGCCGTCCCATTCTGCTCGCTGAAGGAAGAATGAACGGGGGAGGACATGCGGTGGGATGGCGGCGGACCGCCGCGCCGCCGCAGCCATCATCATGACCGCCATCGCGATCAACGAACGTCGCGCCGAACTGGACGGCGCCGCCTCCGCCACGCTGGTCCTGCTCTGCCTGCTCTGGGGGCTGCAGCAGGTCGCCATCAAGGTCGCCATGACCGGATTCTCGCCGGTGCTCCAGGGCGGGCTGCGCTCGCTGGGGGCGCTGGCGCTGCTGTGGGGCTGGGCGGCGCTGCGCGGCATGCGCCTGTTCGAGCGGGATGGGACCCTTTGGCTGGGCATGCTGGCCGGGCTGCTGTTCGCCGGGGAGTTCCTCCTGGTCTATGCCGGGCTGTCCTTCACCACGGTGTCGCGCAGCATCCTGTTCCTTTACACGGCACCTTTCCTGGTGTCGGTGGGCGCGCATTTGCTGCTGCCGGGGGAGCGGATGCGCGGCGTCCAGGCGGCCGGGTTGGCCTGCGCCTTCGTCGGGGTGGCGGTCGCCTTCGCCGACGGGCTGCGCCTGCCGACCAACCGCGAGATGATCGGCGACCTGATGGTGCTGGCCGCGGCGGTGCTGTGGGCGGCCACCACCCTGGTCATCAAGGGCAGCAAGCTGGTCCGCGCCAGCTCGACCAAGGTGCTGTTCTACCAGCTCGCCGTCTCCGGGGCGGCGATGCCGCTGGCCTCGCTTCTGATGGGCGAGGCGGGGGTGACCGCGCCCGGCCCGCTGGCGCTGGCCTGCCTCGCCTTCCAGATCGTGGTGGTGGCCTTCGCCTCCTACCTCGCCTGGTTCTGGCTGGTTGCCCGCTATCCGGCGGCCCGCCTGTCGGCCTTCACCTTCCTGACGCCGCTGTTCGGCGTGCTGTCCGGCGCGCTTCTGCTGGGCGAGCGGGTCAGCGTGAGCCTCGCCGCGGCGATGCTGCTGGTCTGCGCCGGCATCTGGCTGGTCAACCGCCGCGCGCCCGCCGCAAGCGCGTAGAAAGACGGGAACCGCCCCGGCCCCCGCCGGTTGGCTCTGCTGTCCCAGCACAAGCAGCGGAGCCGGTTTCATCATGGATTTGAACGGAAAAGTCGCCCTCATCACCGGGGCCGGGTCGGGTATCGGCAAGGCGTCGGCCACCCTGTTCGCCAGCGCCGGGGCGAGCGTCGGCGTGCTCAGCCGCACCGAGGACGAGATCCGCAAGACGGCGGAGGAGATCACCGCGGCGGGCGGCAAGGCCATCCCCCTGGTTGCCGACGTTGCCGACAGCGAGGCGGTGAAGCGGGCGGTGGAGCGGCTGGTCCAAGAGTACGGCCGGCTCGACATCGTCTTCGCCAACGCCGGGATCAACGGCGTCTGGGCGCCGATCGACGAGCTGACGCCGGAGGAATGGGACCGCACCATCAACATCAATCTGCGCGGCACCTACCTGACGCTGCACCACGCGGTGCCGCATCTGAAGAAGGCGGGCGGCGGGTCGGTGCTGGTGACCGCCTCGATCAACGGCACGCGGGTCTTCAGCAACGCCGGAGCCACCGCCTACTCCTGCACCAAGGCGGCGCAGGTCGCCATGGTCCAGATGCTGGCGCTGGAGCTGGCCAAGCACCGCATCCGCGTCAACGCCATCTGCCCGGGGATGATCGACACCGCGATCCAGGACAACACCCAGGCGCGCAACACCGCGGAGGCCGAGGAGGCCGCCGAGTATCCCGACGGCGAGATCCCGCTGACCCGCGGCAAGCCGGGCAGCAGCGCCGACGTGGCGGAACTGGCGCTGTTCCTGGCGTCGGACCGGTCGAAGCACATCACCGGCACGCCCGTCTGGATCGACGGCGCCGAGTCGCTGCTGATCGGCTGAGGACCCGCCCATGGTGGACGGCTTCACGGCGGACGGCTTCGCGTGGTGGCAGAGCGGGGTGATCTATCAGGTCTACCCGCGCTCCTTCCAGGATTCGAACGGCGACGGGGTGGGGGACCTGCCGGGCATCCTGGCCCGGCTCGACCATCTCCAGGCGCTCGGGGTGGACGCGCTGTGGGTGTCCCCGATCTACCCGTCGCCGATGGCCGATTTCGGCTACGACGTGTCGGATTACACGGGCATCCACCCGCTGTTCGGGACGATGGAGGATTTCGACCGGCTGCTGGCGGAGCTGCACCACCGGGGCATGAAGCTGATCCTGGATTTCGTGCCCAACCACAGCTCCGACCGGCACCCGTGGTTCCAGGCCAGCCGCTCGTCCCGCACTGACCCGAAGCGCGATTGGTACATCTGGCGCGACCCGGCTCCGGACGGCGGCCCCCCCAACAACTGGCTGTCGGAGTTCGGCGGCGGCGCCTGGGAATGGGACGCGGCGACCGGCCAGTACTATTACCACGCCTATCTGAAGGAGCAGCCGGACCTCAACTGGCGGAACCCGGCGCTGCGCGAGGCCATGCTGGACGCGCTGCGCGTCTGGCTCGACCGCGGGGTGGACGGGTTCCGGGTCGACGCCATCCACCACCTGATCAAGGACGGGCAATTCCGCAACAACCCGCCGAACCCCGGCTGGCGGGAGGGCATGTCGCCGGTCCATCGGCTGATCCGCCTCCACACGGTCGACCAGCCGGAGGTGCACGACGCCATCGCCGCCATGCGCCGCGTGGCGGATGAATACGGTCCCGACCGGCTGCTGATCGGCGAAGCCTACCTGCCCATCGACCAGCTCATGGCCTATTACGGCGCCGACCTGACGGGCTTCCAGCTTCCCTTCAACTTCCATCTGCTGTCCACCCCGTGGGAGGCCAAGGCGCTGGCCGCGCTGATACGCACCTACGAGGCCGCCCTGCCGCACGGCGGCTGGCCGAACTGGGTGCTCGGCAACCACGACCGCTCCCGCGTGGCGAGTCGGTTGGGGCGGGGCCAGGCGCGGGTGGCGGCCATGCTGCTGCTGACCCTGCGCGGCACGCCGACGCTCTACCAGGGCGACGAGATCGGGATGACCGATGGGACCATCCCGCCCGACCGCGTGCAGGACCCGTGGGAGAAGAACATCCCCGGCCTCGGGCTGGGCCGCGATCCGGTGCGCACGCCGATCCCCTGGGACGGCGGCCCGCAAGGCGGTTTCACGACCGGCGAGCCCTGGCTGCCGCTCGGTCCCGACCACGACCGGGTGAACGTGGCGGCGCAGGCGGCCGACCCGTCCTCCATGCTGGCGCTGCACCGCGCCTTGCTGGCGCTGCGGCGGGCGGAAGCGGCCTTGTCGGTCGGGCGCTACGAGCCGGTGTCGGCGGAGAACGACGTCCTGGTCTACGAGCGCCGCCATGGAACCGGCCGCTTCCGCATCCTGCTGAACCTGTCGGCGGCGGAGCGGATGGTGGACGCGGTGCCCGAGGCTGCCCATATCCGGCTGTCCACCCATCTCGACCGCAGTGGGGAGCCGGTGTCCGGCGCCCTGCGCCTGCGGCCCGACGAGGGGGTGGTGATCGGTTTCGATGAACTGGGAAAGGGTGGGGAATGAGCGGGGATGTGAAGAACAACGCGGCCAGGAACCGGTACGAGCTGACCGTGGGCGACGCCACCGCGGTGGTGGAGTACGAAAAGCGCGACGGGGCCATCGTCTTCACCCACACGGAGGTTCCGGAGAGCATGGCCGGGCAGGGCGTCGGCTCCGCGCTGGCGCGCGGCGCGCTGGAGGACGCGCGCTCCAGCGGGCAGAAGGTTGTGCCGGTCTGCCCCTTCGTGGCCAAATACATCCAGCGCCACCCGGAGTACCAGGATCTGGTCGCCGCGGAGGGCGGACCATCGACGTGAGGCGATCGCCGTGACGCGGATTCTCCTGGCCGCCGGCCTCCTGACACTTCTGCCGGCGGCGGGATCGGCCGCGACGCTGGAACTGGACTTCGCCGCCTATGGCGGCGGCGTCTCCCTGGCGCGCGGCAGCGTCGTGCTGACCGAGGAGGCGGAGGGAACCGCCAGCCGTTACCGGGCGGCCCTGGAGGCGGAGGCGGTGCCCTGGCTCGGCCTCTTCACCAATTTCCGCTACCACGCCGAGTCCGCCGGACGGCTGGAGGCCGGCGCCGCCCAGCCCGACCGCTTCCGCGGCGAGCGGCGCCTGCGCCGCAAGCAGGACATCATGACCCTGTCCTTCGGCCCCGACGGGGTGGATGTGACGGCCGACCCGCCGCTCAGCCCCGACAAGGCGGCGCGGGTGCCGCCGGACAGCCGGCGGGGCAGCATCGATCCGTTGAGCGCCGGGGCGGCGGTGA
The DNA here is from genome assembly GCF_005222205.1 of Azospirillum brasilense. Classification (NCBI taxonomy): domain Bacteria; kingdom Pseudomonadati; phylum Pseudomonadota; class Alphaproteobacteria; order Rhodospirillales; family Azospirillaceae; genus Azospirillum; species Azospirillum brasilense. Next base: position 271,836 of record NZ_CP032347.1, read on the forward strand.
TCCTCACCGCCAGCCGGGCGGGGGCTGTGGCGGACGCTACCCCGTCTATGACGGGCGCCGCCGCTACGACATCATCATGACGCCGCAGGGCAAGGGCGACCTGCCGTCCTCGCGCTACCGCATCGCCACGGGCACTGCGGAGGTCTGCGCGGTCACCGTCCGCCCGGTGGCCGGGTTCCAGGGCGACCGCGATCGCGACCGCTTCTTCGCCGAAGGGGTGGAGCGCAGGGCGACCGTGTGGTTCGCCCGCGCGCCGGAGAGCGGGCGCGTCGTCCCGGTGACGGTGGAGGTGCCGACCGACACGATGACGGTGCTGGTCCACACCGTCGGCGTGAAGGCCGGCCTCTGACCTCCCGACTCTGTCAGCGCCGACGCCGTCAGCGGATGACCACCACCACCAGCCGCTTCGGCCCGTGGACGCCGTAGGCCAGCGTCTGCTCGATGTCCGCCGTCTTCGACGGGCCGGAGATCAGCAGGGCGTTGGTCGGCATGCCGTCGGCCCAGCGGTTCTCGGTCATCGCCTGCCAGAAGGTGTCGTACAGCGCGTCGGCGCGCAGCAGCGCCAGATGCATGTGCGGCACCAGCGACATCAGCCGCGGCTCCTCCGGCGTCGGCCAGACGATCAGGCTGCCGGTGTCGGTGATGGCCCCCAGCGTCGTGGTGATGCCGGCGTCGATGCCGTCGAACAGCCGCTCCTTGAAGGTCTCGACCCGATCGGCGTAGGGGATCAGGTCCGGCCCGCCCTCCGTCCACTCGGCGGACAGGCGCGCCCCGGCCTCGGTCGCCGGGCCGAACAGCAGATTGCGGGTGCCCTGCGCCTTGAGGAAGGCCTGGACGTCGGCGGGCCAGCCGGCCTCGGTCGTCTCCAGGAACTCCGTGTGCACGGCCTCCATCATGCGCTTGATGCGCTCCATCCGTTCCGCGCCGTCCCAGCGCTTGTTGCGCAGGACGGCGAAATCGGATTCCGGCGGGGTCAGCGGGTGGGCGTCGCGCCCGGCGCGCAGCTTGCCCAGGATCGCGTTTCTGGACTCAGACATCGGGAATCCCCTTCTCGCGGGCGAGAGCGTGGAGCGTGCGGTTGGCGAAGCGCGGCTTGGACCGCACGTTCGTCCACTCCTTCAGCAGCGGCAGGCTGGCCGGGGCGGCATTGCCCAGCTTGGCCAGAAGCGCCGTCGCGAACTGGTAGGCGAGCGGCGAGGCGTAGGTCATCGACCAGCCCTTCCACACCATCGCCTCGGCCTTGCTGGCGTGCGAGCCGGCTCCCTTCACCGCGTCGCCGGGGTGAACGGCCTCCGACCGCAGGCGGCCCATGATCTCGACGATGGGGATCTTGACCGGGCAGATCTCGACGCAGGCGTTGCACATGGTGCAGGCGTGCGGTAGCTCGCCCCGCTTCTCCAGCCCTTCCACCTGCGGCATCAGGATCGAGCCGATCGGGCCGGGGTAGGGCGCCTGATAGGCGTGGCCGCCGACCTTGGTGTAGACCGGGCAATGGTTCATGCAGGCGCCGCAGCGGATGCAGCGCAGCGTGTTGCGCAGCTCCTCGTCGGCGTAGATGCCCGACCGCCCGTTGTCGAGGATCACCAGATGGATCTCGTTCGGGCCGTCCTTCTCCCCCTCCTTGCGGGGGCTGGAGATCATGTTGACGTAGGTGGTGATCGGCTGGGCGGTGGCGGACCGGGTCAGCAGGCTGATGACCGGCGGCACGTCCTCCAGCTTCTCAACGACCTTTTCCAGGCCCATGACGGCGATGTGGACGGGCGGCACCGTGGTGCTCATGCGCCCGTTGCCCTCGTTCTCCACCAAGCAGAGCGTGCCCGTCTCCGCCACCGCCATGTTGACGCCGGAGATGCCGACGTCGGCGGTCGCGAACTTCTTGCGCAGGACGCGGCGGGCGAGGTCGGTGAGCTGGGCCACGTCCTCGGTGTATTCCGCCTCCTTGATCTTCTGCTTGAACAGATGGGCGATCTGTTTGGTGTTCATGTGGATCGCCGGCATGATGATGTGCGAGGGCATCGCTTCATCAAGCTGGACGATGTATTCGCCGAGGTCGCTTTCCAGGCTCTCGATGCCGTGCTTTTCCAGGAAGGCGTTGAGATGCATCTCCTCCGAGACCATCGACTTGCCCTTGACCACCAGCTTCGCGTTCACGCGCTGCATGATGGACAGGACGATGGCGTTGGCCTCGTCGGTGGTGGACGCCCAATGAACCTGGATGCCGTTGCGGGTGCAGTTGGCTTCCAGCTTCTCCAGCAGTTCGGGCAGCTTGGACAGGGCGCGCAGGCGGACCGAGGCGCCGAGCGTCCGCACCCCGTTCCACTCGGCGGTGTCGGCGAACTGCACCGCGCGCTTGGACATCAGCCCGTCCATGGCCCGGCGGAAGTTGCCGCGGAGCTGCTGGTCCTGGAGCGCGGCGCTGGAGGCCTTCGCGAAGTTGATGCTCGTCTCACCCATGGGTGCGCTCCTTCAGGAACTGGGCGATGTGGACGCCGCGGACCGGCTTCTTCCCGCCCTCCAGCGCGCCGGAGATGTTCATCAGGCAGCCGCAGTCGCCGGACACCACGGCCTTGGCCCCGGTGTTCTCGATGTCCGCCACCTTGTCGCCGACCATCGCTGCGGAAATCTCCGGATGGCGCACCGCGAAGGTGCCGCCGAAGCCGCAGCATTCCTTCTCCCGCTGCAACTCGACCAGCTCGACGTTGGCGAGCTGGCGCAGCAGGGTCTTCGGCTCGTCGGTCACGCCCATTTCGCGCTGGGCGTGGCAGGAGGCGTGCCACGTGATCTTCACCGGCGGCCCCTGGTCCTCGAACTTGACCTTGAGAACCTGGACGAGGAACTGGGTCAGCTCCCACACGCGGGACGCCACCTGACGGGCGCGGGCCTCGTCCGGCTCGCCCTTGAACAGGTCGGGCCAATGCTTGCTCATCATGCCGGCGCAGGAGCCTGACGGCACGACGATGGGCCAGTCGCCGGGAAAATAGTCGAGCTGCGCGCGCGCGACCTTCAGCGCCTCCTCCCGGTAACCGGAGTTGTAGGCGGGCTGGCCGCAGCAGCTCTGCCCCTGCGGGAAGACGACGCGGACGCCCTGCGCCTTCAGCAGCTCCATGCCGGCCATGCCGGCTTCCGGATAGAACAGGTCGACCAGACAGGTGCCGAAGAAATAGACGCTTTCGGGCCGCTCGATGGCGGGCCGGCTTATGGTGCCGTCGTGGCTCATGGTTTTTCCTCCCTCCCGCCTCAGAACGCGGGTTCCGACGCGCGCGTGGAAGCCGTGGCGGGAGCCTTCGGCGTCGAGCAGGCATCGACCAGATAGACGATGGAACGGTACGGCAGGCCGGAGTGGTCGGACAGGCCGATCTCGCAGGTCCGGCTGTTCGAATAGCCGGCCTTGGCCCCGGCGGGGATGTCCTTGGACAGGTGGCGCAGGGCGTGGGCGTTCAGCTCCGGCGTGGTGAAGCCCTTGTCGCCGGCGAAGCCGCAGCAGCCGACATCCTCCGGCACCACCACCTGGGTGGCGCAGGCGGCGGCCACCGCCTTCATCTTGGCCTCCAGCCCCATGCGGCGGGTCGAGCAGGTCAGGTGCAGCACCACCGGCTCCGTCTGCTTAGTGAAATTCAGACGATCCAGCAGATGGTCGTGGATGAACTCCACCAGATCCAGGACCTGCAGCCCGGCGTCCTTCAAATGCTTCTTCAGCCGGAAGGAGCAGGGGCTGGTGTCGAGGACCACCGGGGCCGTGCCGTTGGCGCTGGCTGCCCAGATGGCGCGGACCATCTCCTCCGCCTTGGCGTCGGCCTGGGCGGCGAGGCCCTTGCTTTCCAGCGGCATGCCGCAGCACAGCGAGGCCAACTGCTCCGGATAGGCGACGCGGTAGCCGGCCTTCTGGAACAGCGCCTCCACCTTCACCGGCAGCGGGGTCTTCTCCGGATCGTTGGCGGCGGGACCCATGCTGCGGCTGGTGCAGCTCGGCACATAGACCACGGTCGGCGCGTCGGCGGATGCCTTGGCCTGAGGCAGCGGCGTGAAGTTGGTCGGGGTGGGCAGGGCGCGCGGCAGGTGCGGCAGGCGCTGGCCGGTGACGTTCCGCAACCCCTCGAACAGCGAATTCGCCGTGTCGTTGCCCAACGTCCGCTTGGCCAGATCGGCGAGCTTCAGGCCGGCGCGGGCGACGCTCAGCGCCCCGGCGGTGTGGTCGGCGACGTAGCTGCCGAACCCCTGGGCGACCGCCCCGCGACGGTCGCCGCGGATCGCCTTGATGAGCAGACCCGTCTCGATCCCCACCGGGCAGGCGGTGGAACAGAGGCCGCAGGCCGCGCAGGTGTCGATGCCCTGGTAGTCGTAGGCGTCGTGCAAGGCGCCGAGCCGCGCCGCGTCCGCCCCTGTGGACTCAAGACGCGAAATCTCGCGCCAGCCGACGATGCGCTGGCGGGGCGAGAGCGTCATCTTGTGCGACGGGCAGGTCGGCTCGCAGAAGCCGCACTCGATGCAGGTGTCCACCAGAGGGTGGGCGGGCGGCATCGCCTTCAGGTTCTTGAGATGCGCCTCCGGGTCGTCGTTCAGGATGACGCCGGGGTTCAGCAGGCCCTGCGGGTCGAGCAGCGCCTTGATCTCCTTCATCAGGCCATAGGCCTGCGGACCCCACTCCATCTCCACGAAGGGGGCCATGTTGCGGCCCGTGCCATGCTCCGCCTTCAGCGACCCGTCATACTTGCGCACCACCTGATCGCACACCGCGTCCATGAAGCGGCGGTAGCGGTCCACCTCCTCGTCGGTGTCGAAGGCCTGGGTGAAGACGAAGTGCAGGTTCCCTTCCAGCGCGTGGCCGAAGATGATCGCCTCGGTGTAGCCGAACTCCAGGAACATGGCCTGAAGCTCGACCGTCGCCTCGGCCAGCCGGTCGAGCGGGTAGGCCACGTCCTCGATGATGACCGTGGTGCCGACCTTGCGCATGGCGCCGACCGCCGGGAACAGGCCCTTGCGGATCTTCCAGTAGCTTTCGCCCAGCTTGGCGTCTGTGGTGAAGGTCGGCGGGAACAGGGTGTGGGTGTTGGCGATCACCGCGCTGACCGCGGCGATGTTGGCGTCCAGCGCCGCCGCGTCCTCGCCGCGGATCTCCACCAGCAGGGCGGAGGCGTCCGGCCCCAGCCCGCCGATGAAGTCCGGCATGCCCGGCTTGCCCTCGACCGAGCGCAGCGAGGCGCGGTCCATCAGCTCCACCGCCGAGACCGGCGTCGGCTTCATCAGCGCGACGGCGCGGCAGGCCTCCCCGATGTCCGGGTACATCAGCAGGGCGTTCGCCTTGTGGGCGTGCTCCGGCACCGTGTTGTAGGTGATCTCGGACAGGAAGCCGAGCGTGCCCTCCGACCCGATCATCAGGTGCTGGAGGATCTCGACCGGGTCCTCGAAGTCCACCAGGGCGTTCAGGCTGTAGCCGGTGGTGTTCTTGATGCGGAACTTGTTGCGGATGCGCTCCGCCAGCGTGTCGTCGGCGCGGGTGCGGGCGGCCAGATCGGACAGGCCGGCCAGCAGGGCGCCGTGGCTGACCGCGAAGGCGTCGCGGCTGGCGGCGTCGCCGGTGTCCAGCAGCGTGCCGTCGGCCAGCACCAGCCGCATGGAGGCCAGCGTGCGGTAGCTGTTCTGGGCGGTGCCGCAGCACATGCCGCTGGCGTTGTTGGCCGCGATGCCGCCGATCTTGGCGGTGGCGATGGAGGCCGGGTCCGGCCCGATCTTGCGTCCAAAGGGCGCCAGCTTGCGGTTCGCCTCCGCCCCGATGACGCCGGGCTGGAGGGTCACCGTCGCGGCACCCGGCGGAATGGTGCAGCCGCGCCAGCTGTCGCCCAACAGGACCAGGACGGAATCGGTGACCGCCTGGCCCGACAGGCTGGTGCCGGCGGCCCGGAAGGTCACCGGGGTCTTCAGCTCCCGGCAGAGGTTGAGCAGCCGCACCACCTCGCCCTCGGCCTCGACGATCGCGACGATCTTCGGGATCAGGCGGTAGAAGCTGCCGTCGGTCCCGTAGGCCAGCGTGCGCAGCGGGTCGGTGACGAGGCGCTCGTCCGGCATGAACTCCCGGAGGGCCGCGTGCAGGCGGTCATAGGGCGCGGGCAGCATCGGTTCTCGGGGCCTCCGGATCTGGGACCGCGCGACGACTCCTCCGTGATCGCCGGTCCGGGTTGCGGGTGCTGGGGCGGCTTTTGTTTCCGCCCGTCAGACGGACGGCTTGTTGGGTGCCACAGTCAGTCAGTCGGATAATCGATTTGCTGGGTGGCCGCAATGGTAAAATGAATTGACCAAACGCAGCGCTGTGATGCTGCAATGCATAAAAAATGAGGCGGACAAAGAAAGCGGCGCCTCCCGACCGGATGGAAGGCCGAGCGGCGCCGTAGGGAATAAAGCTCGGCAGTGGATGACGCCCCTTCTCCCCGGGGGGAGGAGAAGGGGTTCGGACGTCGACGCTTACGGGATCATCCAGGGCAGGATGTAGGCCTGGATCATGGTGATGACGCCGATGATCGCGACGAAGAACAGGCTGTGCTTCACGGTGAAGCGGAACAGCTCGGACTCGCGGCCCACCAGACCCACCGCGGCGCAGGCCACGGCGATCGACTGCGGGGAGATCATCTTGCCGGTGACGCCGCCGGTCGTGTTGGCCGCGACCATCAGCACGTCGGACACGCCCACCTGCTGCGCCGTGGTGGCCTGCAGGCCGCAGAACAGCGCGTTGCTCGACGTGTCGGAGCCGGTCAGGAACACGCCCAGCCAGCCCAGGATCGGCGAGAAGAACGGGAACAGGAAGCCCGTGCCGGCCAGCAGAAGCGCCAGGGTCGAGGACAGGCCCGAGTAGTTGGCGATGAAGGCGAAGGCCAGGACCATGCCGATCGAGTAGATCGGGCGCTTCAACTCGCTGACCGTCTCGACGAAGGTCTTCACGCCGTCGGCCGGGCGCATCTTCAGCATGACCATCGTGATGATCGCGGAGATCAGGATGGCCGTGCCGGTGGCGGCCAGCAGGTCCAGCTTGTAGACGGCGTCGATGGGCTTGGGCGAGGCGACGATCGGGGCGGCCTTCAGCACCAGCTTGTCCAGCCCGGCGATCGGGAAGTACAGCACCGTGTCGGCCAGCGCGCCGCCCTTGGCGAACAGGGCCTTGAAGGGCTTCAGGCTCCAGATCGTGACGACCACGGTCAGGATCAGGAAGGGCGACCAGGCCTTGGCGATCTCACCGGCGCTGTAGCCGCGCTGGGCGTTGAACTCGCTCGACGCCATGGCGCCGACCGACTGCGGCACCGGACCGGCGGGCAGCGGGGAATTGGCGAAGCGGAAGATCGCCTTGGGCTTCCAGAACTTCAGGAAGACGGTGATGCTGACGAGGCTGACCAGGGCGGAGGTGATGTCCGGCAGCTCCGGCCCGATGAAGTTGGCGGTGAAGTACTGGGTGACGGCGAAGGTGCCGCCGGCGACCAGGATGGCGGGCCAGGTCTCGCGCACGCCCTTCCAGCCGTCCATGATCATGATGATCCAGAAGGGCACGAAGACGGACAGCAGCGGAAGCTGGCGGCCGGCCATGGCGCCGATCCGGAACGGGTCGAGCGAGGTGACCTGACCGGCGACGATGATCGGAATGCCCATGGCGCCGAAGGCCACCGGGGCGGTGTTGGCGATCAGGCAGAGACCGGCGGCGTAGAGCGGGTTGAAGCCCAGACCGACCAGCAGCGCCGCGGTGATGGCGACCGGCGCGCCGAAGCCCGCCGCACCTTCCAGGAAGGCGCCGAAGGAGAAGCCGACCATCAGCATCTGAAGCCGCTGGTCCTCGGTGATCGACACCACCGACGAGCGGATGATCTCGAACTGACCGGTCTTGACCGTGATCTTGTAGAGGAACACGGCGGCCACGATGATCCAGGCGATGGGCCACAGGCCGTAGAGGAAGCCGTATCCGGCGGACGCCAGCGCCATGCTGACCGGCATCTTGTAGAACAGGATGGCGACGGCCAGCGAGATGGCGACGGTGATGGTGCCCGCGATGTGGCCCTTCATGCGCAGGACGGTCAGCGCGATGAAGAAGAAGATGATCGGCAACGCGGCCACAAGTGCCGAAAGCCAAAGGTTACCCGCGGGATCGTAGACTTGTGTCCAGGGCTGCATGTTTCCTACCTATGCCGCAGATTCTCGGTTCTGCGCTTTGGCCAGCGACCATGAGTGGAGCCCGGATCCGCGCGTCTTATCCGGACGCGCGCCGCCTGTCATCCCAGGGCCGGTCAGCCATGGGGATCAGTTTTTTCTTGGGTTGGGCTCCGGTCAAAAGATATGACCAAAGGCTCAGAACGGATACATTGGGTCGCAATGGTTGGCAATAGGGAAAATTCAATTTACCGTCGGCGTGGGCAGAGACTTTTTCTTGCCCATGGTATTACCACCTGACCCCTTCGGTGGCGGCCGGTCGTTAAACGGTGTCGCTGGGCTCGCTGGGGCTGGACGTGCGAAGGCCGTGACGATATCTAACCTCCGGGATCGGGTGGGACTTCTGCGGATGCAGGGCAAGGGGCAAGGCAAGGGAATGATCAAGCCGGCCAAGTTGGCGGACGCCATCGCTGACCACCTGGAGACGCTGATCCGGGAAGGCGTGCTGCGTCCGGGGGAGAAGCTGCTGCCGGAACGGGATCTGGCGCTCAAGCTGGACGTCTCGCGCCCGTCGCTGCGCGACGCCCTGGAGAAGCTGGAGGAGCGGGGGCTGCTCGTCTCCGGGCGAAACGGCACGCACATCGCGCAGTTCTTGGCGCCCATCGCCGCACCGCTGGCGGCGCTGCTGCAATCCGATCCGGACGCGCCCTTCCATTACCTGGAGTTCCGCACCTCCATCGAGGCGGCAGCCGCCAAGCTGGCCGCGCAACGGGCGACCGACCTCGACCGTCAGGCGATCCGCGCCCTGGCCCAGCGCATGCGCGACGCCCATGGGAAGGATGACCCGTCGGAAGAGGCCGACGTGGACGCTCAGCTTCACCTCGCCTTCTACGAGGCGGCGCACAACACGGTGATGCTGCACATCATGGGCGCGCTGTCGGAGATGCTGCGCAACGACGTGTTCTACAACCGCGACCGGCTCTACACCCGGCCCGGCGTGCGCGACCTGCTGCTGGAGCAGCATCTGGCCATCGTCGACGCGGTGCTGGCCGGCGACGCCGAAGCCGCCCATGCGGCGGCGGAGGCGCATGTGATGTTCACGCTGCACACCCTGCGGGAAATCCGCGAGGACGACACGCGGCTGGAGGCCTCCCTGCGCCGCATCGGGCGCACCGACCTGATCGAAACCGCCGAGCGGGCCTGAGCCCCGCTCGGTCGTCCGTCATTCGGGAACCCGAGCGCCATTCTGGGTTTTACACGGCTGTAGACCAAGGGAGGTCCAGCCGTGCTCACCGAAACGCTGCCCTCGATCATTCCCTATTGCGGCGCCCCACCGGTGCCGGAAGGGTTCTGGAGCGCCTGGAACGGCGACCCGGTCCTGCTGTCCGTCTTCGCCCTGACCGCCGCGGGATACGCGGTGGTGGTGCGGCGGCACGGAGCGGGGATGGCGCGGCACCAGCCCTGGTGCTTCGCCGCGGGGTGGCTGGTGCTGTTCGCCGCCTTCGTGTCGCCGTTGTGCAGCCTGACCTCCGCCCTGTTCTCGGCGCGGGTGGTCCAGCATCTCCTGACCATCCAGGTGGCGGCGCCGCTGCTGGTCCTGTCCTGGCCGATGGGCGCGGTGCGCTGGCCGGGCTGGGCGCGGGTCGTGGCGTCGCCTTTGGCCGTTCCCGAGATCGCCTGGGGCCTGTTCGGGCTGTTCCTCTGGGTCTGGCATCTGCCGGGACCCTACATGGCGGCGCTGCGCTTCGACGCGGTGCTGTGGGTCATGCACGCCAGCCTGCTCGTCGGTGCGGTCGCGGCGTGGCGGACGGTGCTGGCCCCGGATGATGCGGCGATGCGGGGGAGGGGGCTGCTGTCGGCCTTCGGCACCTCGGTGCATCTCGCCATCCTGGCGGCGCTGCTCATCTTCGCCCCGCAGCCGCTGTTCGTCTACCATCTGGACAAGACGGCGCCCTGGGGCCTGTCCGCTCTGGCGGACCAGCAACTCGGCGGGCTCATTATGGGAGTCGTCGGCGCGGCGGTCTATGTGGCGGTCAACCTCTACGCCCTGGCGCGTTGGCTGATGGTGCCCGAGTGGCAGCGGTCGTAAGGCGGTCAGCGCGCCTCCAATCCGAGGAAGCTCCAGGACACATCGCCGCGGCCGAGCATGTCCTCCCGGTCATTCCGATGGATGCAGCGAAGGCCGACGGACTCGGCAAGCTCGATGGTTTCGGCGGCCGAAACGTCGTACATGGTCCGCCCCTCCGGCACCGGGCCATGCCGCAAGGACATGACGATCCGGCCGCTTGGGTTCAGAAGGCCGGCGATGTGCGGCATCGCAATGGCTCGCTGGGCCTGGTCGAGGTGCATCCACACCGCGGTGAGCATGATGACGTCGTAGCGCCCGCCTTGCCTCCTGACCACCGCCAGTTCCGGCAGGCTGTCGTCGACCCACCGGATCGGCTGGGCGGCGTGGATGCGCATCCCCGCGCTGCGCAGCTCCGCCGTCGGTTCGACGGCGGTCACCTCGTGGCCAAGCGCCGCCAGGGCGGCCGCATCACGCCCCGTGCCCGCGCCGATGTCCAGCACGCGGCCCGGTCGGGAGGGGAAAAGGTGAAGCACGTCGCGATGCACATCGGCGAACGCCACGCTCTCGTACTGTTCGGTGAGCGCTGTCGCGTTTTCACCGTACCCGCTCCATCCGCTCATTCCCCGGTCCTCCGCAAGGCGCACCATTGCCGGCGCAACCATCCCTCCTGCTTACCACAGAGCGCCGCACATCCATGAGGCGTTGGGGAGCGCGCAGCGAAAAACCCCGGCCCTTGCGGGCCGGGGTTCTCGTTTCGCGTCACGATCAGTGGACGGCGGCGCTGCTGCGTCCACCGCCGCTGCCCGTCAGAGCAAAGCCCAGCGGCGGGCGTTCCGGGGCCTTGAAGCCGGTGGCCCGGTCCTCCTCGACCGGCACCCCGTCCAGGGTCAGGCGGCCGTCCCGCGCCGACAGGTGCAGGGTCGAGCGCTCGTCCACCTCGCCGTCGAGCAGCCGCTCGGCGATGGGGTCCTCCACCAGATTCTGCACCGCCCGCTTCAACGGACGGGCGCCGAAGGCCGGGTCCCAGCCGAGGTCGGCAAGCCGGGCGCGGGCCGCGTCGTCGGCAGTCAGCGACAGGCCGCGCTCCGCCAGACGGTCGGCGACGCGGGCGAGCTGGATGTCCACGATGTGGGCCATCTGCTCGCGCCCCAGCCGGCGGAAGATCAGCACGTCGTCCAGCCGGTTCAGGAACTCCGGCCGGAAGGCGCGGCGCACCGCGTCCATCACCTCGACCCTAGCGCCCTCCAGGCTGTCGTCCTCGCCGAGCGCCGTCAGGGCGTCCGCCCCCAGGTTCGACGTCATGATCAGGATCGCGTGGCGGAAGTCCGCCGTGCGGCCCTGGCCATCGGTCAGCCGCCCGTCGTCGAGCGCCTGGAGCAGCACGTTCAGCACGTCCGGGTGGGCCTTCTCCACCTCGTCCAGCAGGACGACCTGATAGGGCCGGCGCCGGATCTTCTCGGCCAGCGTGCCGCCGTCGTCATACCCGACATAGCCCGGGGGCGAGCCGATCATGCGGGCGACGGAGTGCTTCTCCATATACTCCGACATGTCGACGCGGGTGACCGCGGTCTCGTCGTCGAACAGGAAGGCAGCGAGCGCCTTGGCAAGCTCCGTCTTGCCGACGCCGGTCGGGCCGAGGAACAGGAAGGAACCGGTCGGGCGGTTCGGGTCCTTCAACCCGGCCCGCGCCCGGCGCACCGCCTTGGACACGGCGCGCACCGCCTCGGCCTGACCGACGACGCGCTCGGCCAGCCGGTCCTCCATGCCCTTCAGCCGCTGCCGCTCGCTGTCCAGCATGCGGTCCACCGGGATGCCGGTCCAGCGGGTGACCACGGCGGCGATGTCCTTCGCCGTGACTTCCTCCCGCTCCGCGTTGGCGCGGGATTCGGCCTCGGCCAGACGCTTCTCCAAGTCGGGAACGACGCCGTAAGCCAGCTCGCCGGCCTTCGCCCAGTCGCCGTCGCGCTGGGCGTGCTCCAGCTTGGTGCGCGCCTGGTCCAGCTCCTCCTTCAGGCGGCGTCCTTCGGTGCGGCGGGACTGGCCGACGCGCCATTCCTCTTCCATGGCGGTCAGCTTCGCCTCGTCCACCGCGAGTTCGGACTCCAGCTTGTGCAGCCGTTCCTGGGACGCGGCGTCCGGCTCCGACTTCAGGGCCTCGCGCTCGATCTTCAGCTGGGCGACGCGGCGGCCGACGGCGTCCAGCGCCTCCGGCTTGCTGTCGATGGCCATGCGCAGGCGGCTGGCCGCCTCGTCGACGAGGTCGATGGCCTTGTCGGGCAGGCGGCGGTCGGCGATGTAGCGGGCCGAGAGCTGCACCGCCGCGACCACCGCCGCGTCAGCGATGCGCACGCCGTGGTGCACCTCGTACTTGCCCTTGATGCCGCGCAGGATCGACACGGCGTCCTCGTCGGACGGCTCGTCCACATTCACCGGCTGGAAGCGGCGGGCCAGCGCCGCGTCCTTCTCGATGTATTTGCGGTACTCGTCGGGCGTGGTGGCGCCGACGCAGCGCAGCTCGCCGCGCGCCAGCGCGGGCTTCAGCATGTTGGCGGCGTCCATCGCGCCGTCCGTCCGTCCGGCGCCGATCAGCGAGTGCAGCTCGTCGATGAACAGGATGATGCGGCCCGCCGCCTGCTGCACTTCCGACAGGACGGCCTTCAGCCGCTCTTCGAAGTCGCCGCGGAACTTGGCGCCGGCCAGCAGGGCGGTGAGGTCGAGCGCGAGGACGCGCCGGTCCTTCAGCCCCTCCGGCACGTCGCCGGAGGCCAGCCGCTGGGCCAGCCCTTCCACCACGGCGGTCTTGCCCACACCGGGCTCGCCGATCAGGACGGGGTTGTTCTTGGTGCGCCGGGCCAGGACCTGGATGGTCCGCCGGATCTCGTCGTCGCGCCCGATCACCGGGTCGAGACGGCCCTGGCGCGCTTCTTCCGTCAGGTCGCGGGCGTACTTGGCGAGCGCCTCGCCCATCTGCGAATCCTCCTGCCGGTCGGCGGGGCGGTTCTTGCTCAGCGATTCGACACCCTCGACCAGCACCGCGGGATCGACACCGGCGCGGTGGAACAGCGCTCGGGTGCTGCCGCCCTGGGCGGCCAGCGATTCGAGGAGTCGTTCGGGGGAGACGAACTTGTCGCCGGCCCCGCGCGCCGTTTCGACGGCGTTCTGGAGAACGCCGGCGAGCGCCGGGGACATGAAGATCGGGTGCGGCCCTTCGCCTTCGACGCGGGTCTGGCGGTTCAGGGTTTCCTCGGCGGCGGTCTTCAGAAGCTCGGGATCGCCACCGGCATCGCGGATCAGCTTGGCGGGCACGCCGTCGGCGTCCTCGACCAGGGCCTTCACGAGATGTTCGGGGACGAGCTGTTGGTGGCGTCCGGCGAGAGCCGCCAGTTGCGCGGCCTGGATGACGCCGCGCGCACGGTCGGTGAACAGACCGAAGTCCATCAGGCACTCCGTTCGTTATGGTTCCCGCCCTTTGCGAAGGCGCGGGAAGACGGCCTGTGTGGCCCGCACCATGCGCGGCCCCGGTCGCCTCAAGGGAACAGATGGGCAGGGGCGCCGCCCTGATCAAGACGACCGCCCGGACGGTGGGGCAAGGCTGTCTTGCGTCTAAAGTGTCCCACTATATGGACAGCAATTTATTTATTTGACACACTGTGTACGCCTTCATAAAGTGGTGGAAACTGATATGCCAGATATCAAACAAGAACGCGGGAGGGAGGACATGGCCGGCATCGGAGCAAATCCGCTCGATGCACAAGCGTCGCCGGAGAAGCCGCAGGCTTCCGGAACCCAGACGCTGATGCGCGGCCTCGCCCTCCTGGAATGCGTGGCGGCGGGCATCGGGGACGTGAAGGGCATCGCCGCCCGGCTGGGCACGCCGCGCAGCACCACGCACCGGATGCTCAACAGCCTGACCCAGGACGGCTATCTGCACCACGTCCCCTACAAGGGTTATCTGCTGGGGCCGAAGCTGATCGCGCTCGGCATGCGCGCGCTGGAGCAGCGCCCACTGGTCGCCATCGCCCGCCCGCACATCGAGGAACTGGCCCGCCAGACCGGCGACACCGTCCATCTCGGCGTCGTCGAAGGGGCGGAGGTCTTCTATCTCGACAAGATTCCGAACACGCGCGGGCTGGAGATGCGGTCGCGCATCGGCCTGCGCATGCCGCTGGCCTCCACGGGGCTGGGCAAGGCGCTTCTCCTCGGCCTGCCGCGCGAGCGCTGGTCCGAGCTGTACGACCACGCGCTCCGCCTGACCGCGGCGGCGCCGGAACGGCCCCCGCTGGCGCCCTGGCCGGAGTTCGAGTCCCGGCTGGCCGCCTATGTGGACCGCGGCTGGTCCTTCGACCTTGAAGAAAACGAAATCGGCATCCGCTGCGTCGGCGCGCCGATCCGTGACGTCCGCAATCAGGTGGTCGCCGCCATCAGCGTGGCGAGCGCCGTGCCGTACATGCCGGACGAACGGATGGAGGAGCTTGGGCCCGTGGTCCGGGCGGTCGCCGACGCGATTTCAAAGGATTTGGGATGGAAACGGGACGAAAGGGCGTCGGGGCATCGCTGATCGCCCTCGACTGGGGAACATCGAGTCTGCGCGGCTTCCTGATGGGCGGCGACGGGCGGGTGCTGGACCAGCGCGCCAACGCGCACGGCATCCAGAACCTGCCGATGCCGGGCGTCGCCGGCTTCGAGCAGGCCTTTGCCGACCTGTGCGGCGGCTGGATGGCCGCCCATCCCGGCCTGCCGGTGGTGGCCGGCGGCATGGTCGGCAGCGCCCAGGGCTGGCGTGAGGCCCCCTATGTCCGCTGCCCCGCCGACACGACCACCCTGGCCTCGCAGGCCGTGCCGGTGGAGAGCGCGTCGGGTTCCCGCATCCTGATCGCGCCGGGCGTCCTCTACGACCCGCCGAACGGCCCGCCGGACATCCTGCGCGGCGAGGAAATCCAGATCGCCGGCGTGCTGGCCGACCGTCCCGACTGGGGCCGCGACGCCTGCATGGTGCTGCCGGGCACCCATTCCAAATGGGTGGAGATCGTGGGCGGGCGCATGATCCGCTTCTCCTCCTACATGACCGGCGAGACCTTCGCCGTCCTGTGCAAGCATTCGATCCTCGGCCGGCTGATGCCGGCGGACGCCGCTCCGGCGGAGGCCGAATCCGACGCCGCCTTCGCCGAGGGCGTGCGGGCGGCGCAGGCCAGCGGGCCGGGCGACTTCACGCACCAGATCTTCGCCGCGCGCACGCTCGGCATCACCCGCCGCATGCCGGCGGAGCTTCTGAAGGATTACCTGTCCGGCCTGCTGATCGGGCACGAGCTGGTCTCCGGCCTCGGCCACATGCGCAACGAGCTGCATGAGGGTCGTCCGCTGCTGCTGATCGGCGAGGGCGCGCTCTGCCGCCGGTACGTGCGCGGCCTGGAACTGCTGGGCGTCGAGCCCACCGACCGGCTTGAGAACACCGCCCCGCGTGGGCTTTTCCAGTTTGCCGTTGCCGCCGGCCTGATCGCGCCGGCGGGGGAGTGACCATCATGTCCGATGAATCCCTGAAGGCCCGCTTCGACGCCGCCTTTTCCGCCCTGCCGCTGGTTGCCATCCTGCGCGGCCTGACCCCCGCGGAGGCGGAGGGCGTTGCGCAGACGCTCTACGACAGCGGCTTCCGCATGATCGAGGTGCCGCTGAACTCGCCCGATCCGTTCGACAGCATCGCCGCCGTCCGCCGGCTTCTGCCGCGCGACGCCCTGGTCGGCGCCGGCACGGTCCTGGCGGTGGAACAGGTGGCCCGCCTGAAGGACATCGGGGCCGATCTGGTCGTCATGCCGCACGCCGACACCGCGGTGATCCGCGCCGCCAAGGCCGCGGGCTTGGTCAGCCTGCCCGGAATCGCCACGCCGACGGAAGCTTTCGCAGCGCTGTCAGCCGGCGCCGACGCCCTGAAGATCTTTCCGGCGGAGCTGGTCGGCCCGCGCGTCATCAAGGCGATGCGCGCCATCCTGCCCGCCGGCACCCGCCTGCTGCCCGTGGGCGGCATCGCCCCGGACACCATGGCGCCCTTCCTGGACGCCGGCGTGGCCGGCTTCGGGCTGGGGTCCGCGCTGTATGCGCCGGGCCTGTCCGCCGCCGAGGTCGGCAAGCGGGCGGACGCCTTCGTCGCCGCGTGGCGGCGCCTCAACCCGCGCTGACCGGACCCACGGCACCAGCGCACCAAGCCGCGGCCGGTCGCAGAACGCGCCGCGGACCTTTTCCTCCCCCTCCTCATCACAAGCAAAGTTCCAGGGAGAACGCTCATGAAGGGCTATCGTTTCCTCACCGGCGCCGTCGTCGGCGCGCTGACCTCCGCCACGATGATGGTCGCCGTGCAGGCCGCCGAGTACCCGACCAAGGCGATCGAGCTGATCGTTCCGTACGCGGCCGGCGGCGGCACCGATCTGGTGGCCCGCGCCTACGCGGACGCCGTGAACCGCCACCTGCCGCAGTCGGTCGGCGTGGTGAACAAGACCGGCGGCGGCGGTGCCGTCGGCCTGTCGGAGATCATGGCCGCCCGTCCGGACGGCTACCGCATCGGCATGGGCACCGTGGAGATCACCACCCTGCCGAACCTCGGCGTCGCCCGCTTCACGGCCGATGATTTCACCCCGATCGCCCGCCTGAACGCGGAGCCGAGCGCCATCACGGTCAACGCCAACGCACCGTGGAAGACCATCGAGGAGTTCCTGGCCTACGCCAAGGAGAACCCGGGCAAGGTCCGCATCGGCAACTCCGGCACCGGCGCCATCTGGCACCTCGCCGCCGAGGCCCTGGCGACCAAGTCGGGCCTGAAGTTCAGCCACATCCCGTACGATGGCGCCAACCCGGCGGTCACCGCGCTTCTCGGCAACCACATCGAGGCCGTCAGCGTCAGCCCGGCCGAGGTTTCCAGCCACATCGCCGCCGGCACGCTGCGCATCCTGGCCGTGATGGACGATCAGCGTTCCAAGGCGTTCCCGGATGCCCCGACGCTGAAGGAGAAGGGCATCGACGTGACGGTCGCCACTTGGCGCGGCATCGTCGTTCCGAAGAAGACTCCGGCGAACGTCGTCGAGACGCTGCGCGCCGCCTCCAAGAAGGCGGTCGAGGAGCAGGGCTTCCGCGACCAGCTGACCAAGATGAACCTCAGCTACGCCTATCTCGATGGCCCGGAGTACAAGGTGGCCATGGAGAGGGACGCCGAGATGTTCAAGACGCTGATGAAGCAGATCGGCCTCGCCAAGTAAGCCGAAACACGTAAGCCGCATCCCCGGCGTGTCCCCGGCGGCCTTCGGGCCGCCGGGCGTCCGAAGGAGATTCAATCATGAGCAACGCTCCCGCTCCGGGCGGCAAGGCTGGCCTGCGCCCGCAGGACCGCCTCGCCACGCTGGTCATTGCCGTCCTCGTCATGGCGGTCGCTGTGGCCGCCATCATCGTCGCGGGGGACTTCCCGCCGACCATGCTGGAAACCGATGTCGGCCCCGCCCGTTTCCCGATCATCTTCGCCGGGGCCCTTCTGGTGCTCTGCGCGATCCTGGTCTTCAACACGCTACGGGCGCCCGCCGCTCCCCCGGATGACCTGCCGCAGGCTGGGCCGAAGGCTAGCTACGGCACGGTCGCCATCGGCATCGTCGCGACCGCCGCCTGCCTCTACGCCATGGAGTTCGTTGGTTACGCCATTGCGACTCCCATCTACCTGTTCGGCCTGATGTGGCTGATGGGACGGCGCAACCTGATCGCGAACGCCGCCATCGCCGCCGTGCTGACCGCGCTCATCTACGCCGCCTTCGCCGTGGCGCTCAGCGTGCCGCTTCCGGTCGGGAGCCTTTTCGAATGACCCGAACCGATCTGACCGGCCGCAACGCTCCGCTGACGGAGGGGTGAGATGTACGAACTCAACATGCTTCTTCACGGCGCGCAGGCGCTGTTCAACCAGCCCATGGCGCTGCTGCTCGCCCTGTTCGGCGTGACGCTGGGCATCATCATCGGCGCGTTGCCCGGCCTGACGGCGACGATGGGCGTGGCCATCCTGCTGCCCTTCACCTTCGGCATGGACCCGCTGTCGGGCCTGCTGATGATCTCCGGCGTCTTCTTCGGCGGTATTTACGGCGGTTCGGTCACAGCCATCCTGCTGAAGATTCCCGGCACCCCCGCCGCCGCGGCGACCGCCATCGACGGGTTCGAGCTGACCAAGAAGGGGCAGGCCGGCATCGCGCTGGGCACCGCCACCTTCTCGTCCTTCCTGGGCGGCACGGCCAGCGTCTTCGTGCTGATCTTCCTGGCCCCGGTGCTGGCCCGCTTCGCTCTGGAATTCAGCGCGTCGGAGTCCTTCGCGCTGGCCGTCTTCGGCTTGTCGATCATCGCCAGCATTTCCGGCGTGTCGGTCATCAAGGGCCTGATCGCTGGCTTCCTCGGTCTGCTGCTGGCGACCGTCGGGCTCGACCCGATGGGCGGATTCCCGCGCTACACCGGCGGCTACACCGAGTTGTTCAACGTGCCCTTCATCCCGGTGATGATCGGCCTGTTCGCCGCCGCCGAAGCCTTCAAGTCGCTGGAGGACCCGCAGGTCCGCGCCGGCATGGCCGCGGCGCTGGACCGCATCATCCCGCCCTGGCACATGTTCCGCCGCCAGTTGGGCAACATCGCGCGCTCCTCGGGATTGGGCATCGTCATCGGCATGATCCCCGGCGCCGGCGCCGACATCGCCGCCTTCGTCGCCTACAACGAGGCCAAGCGCTTCAGCAAGACGCCGGAAAATTACGGCAAGGGCGAGCTGGGCGCCGTCGCTGCCTGCGAATCCGGCGCCAACGGCTGCACGGGCGGCGCGCTGCTGACCATGCTGACGCTGGGCATCCCCGGCGACGCGGTGACCGCGGTGATGCTGGGCGCCCTGACGCTCCAGGGGCTGCAGCCCGGCCCGC
This sequence comes from Azospirillum brasilense, assembly GCF_005222205.1. Classification (NCBI taxonomy): domain Bacteria; kingdom Pseudomonadati; phylum Pseudomonadota; class Alphaproteobacteria; order Rhodospirillales; family Azospirillaceae; genus Azospirillum; species Azospirillum brasilense. The sequence continues at coordinate 290,940 of NZ_CP032347.1, forward strand.
TGCTGTTCAAGGACCACGCCGATCTGGTCTTCACGCTGTTCGCCGGCATGCTGGTCTGCTACGTCTTCATGCTGGTGGTCGGCCTCGGCTCACTGCGCTTCATGGGGCGCATCCTGCAGATGCCGAAGTCGGTGCTGACCCCGGCCATCCTGGCGCTGTGCATCGTCGGCACCTACGCCATCAACAACAGCATGTTCGACATCTGGATCATGCTGGCCGCCGGCGTCGTCGGCTACTTCATGCAGAAGTGGGATTTCCCAGCCTCGCCCGTCGTGCTCGCCCTGATCATGGGGCCGATGGCGGAGGCGAACTTCCGCCGCGCGCTGTCGCTGTCCAACGGCAGCTATGACTTCCTCTACACTCGCCCGATCACCGCAACCCTGCTGGTCATCGCGATCCTGACGCTGATGCTCCCGCTGCTGCGCCGGCTGTGGGCGGAGCGCTCGGCCGGCGGCCCGTCGACGATCAACCCGGCCGCTGGAAGCAGCCGCATGGGGACCCCGGAATGACCGCCCATGGAGTTGCCGTGACGAGCGTTGGCCTGGAAGCCGTCTTCGATCCCGACCTGCGCAACGGCACCGGCGAGAACCCGGTCTGGGACGCCAAGCGGGGCTCGTGGACCTGGATCGACATCCCGGCGCGGACCATCCACCGGCTCGACCCCTCCAGCGGCGCCCACCGCCGCTGGACCCTGCCGGAGATGATCGGCAGCCTCGTCCTGCGTCCGGACGGCGGCGTGGTCTGCGCCTGCGAGACCGGAGTCTTCGACGTCGATCTGCCGGGCGAGGGCGGGGAGGCGGTGGTCACCGCCCTCGCCACCCACCGCTTCCCCAAGGAGGGCATGCGCTTCAACGACGGGCGCTGCGACCGGCAGGGGCGGTTCTGGCTGTCCAGCATGGTCATGGACATCAGCAAGGGCGACGCCTCCGGCCTGTGGCACCGCTTCACGCGGGCCGACGGGCTGACGGAAACCGGAACCGGCGGCTACATCATCCCCAACGGCTCCGCCTTCAGCCCGGACGGGCGGACCCTCTACGCGTCCGACAGCCACCGCGACGTGCGGATGGTCTGGGCCTGGGACTATGACACGGACACCGGCACCGCGGCCAACCGCCGCCCCTTCGTCGACATGCGGGCGATGGTCGGGCGCCCCGACGGCGCCGCGGTGGACGTCGACGGCTGCTATTGGATCTGCTGCCTGGACGAGGGCTGCATCAAGCGCTTCACCCCGGGCGGCGTGTTGGACCGGCGGATCGATGTGCCGATGCGCAAGCCGACCATGTGCGCCTTCGGCGGGCCGGACCTGAGGACGATGTTCGTCACCTCGCTCAGCCGCGGGCCGGCGGACCTCGCCGAGGACCCGCACGGCGGGCGCGTCCTGATGTTCGATCCCGGCGCCCAGGGCCTGCCGGAACCCCGCTTGGCCGATTGAGCCGGGCCAAAACGACACCAAGACACGAGAGGCTAGGAATGTTTGACGATCTGAAGGGCAAGCGCGTTCTGATCACCGGCTCCACGCAGGGCATCGGCCTCGCGGCGGTGGAGGCGTTCGCCCGCGCCGGCGCCAAGGTCGCCATGAACGGCCGCCGCGTTCCGGCGGACCTGGAGGCCACGCTGGCCCGTCTGAACGGGCTGGGCGGCGAGGTCGTCTTCCTCCAGGCCGACGTGTCGGACAGCGCGGCGTGCGGCACGCTGGTCGAAGCCTTCGTGGAGCGCTTCGGCGGCATCGACGTGCTCATCAACAACGCGGGCGGTCTGGTCGCGCGCAAGCCGCTGCCCGAGATCGACGACGCCTTCTTCGACGCGGTGACCGACCTGAACTCCCGCTCCGCGCTGATGGTGACCAAGCACGCGCTGCCGCACCTGAAAGCCGCTGCGGCGAAGAGCGGCACCACCTCCTCGGTGATCTCGGTCGGCTCGGTCGCCGGCTACACCGGCGGCGGTCCGGGTGCGGGCCTGTACGGCGCGGCCAAGGCGTGGCTGCACAACATCCAGAAGAACTGGGTGGCCTTCCACACAAAGGACGGCATCCGCTTCAACATGGTGTCGCCGGGCACTTTCGACACGGCCTTCCATGCCGACAAGGATGAGGACACCAAGGCCCGCATCGGCTCCGGTTTCCCGATGGGCCGCTTCGGCCGTCCGGAAGAGTGCGCCCCGACCTTCCTGTTCTTCGCGTCGCACGCCTGCAGCGGCTACATCACCGGGCAGGTTCTCGACGTCAATGGCGGCCAGTATATGCCGTAACGATTGGTCGTCCCGGCCGCGTCCGCTTGGTCAGAGCGGGCGCGGCGGGATCGCGGCGGTGAAAGCGGCCGTCTTGAAAGCCGCCGTCTTGGCGGCGATGGCCGGCAGGGTGGGGAAGGGCGCGCCGTCCTCGCACCGCAGCTGCCGGGCCACCGCGTGCAGGGTGCCGTGATGGCGGCGGCAGAGGATGCCGTCGGCGTCGCGGTCGTAGAGCCGGACGAACTGGACGGGCGCCGCCCCGTCCTCCGCATGGACCTCCACCTCCACCAGATGGGTGCAGAAGGAGCAGGCGGTCAGCGGGTCCGTCGACTCAAAGGCCACGCCGGCCTCCAGGCAGCGCCGCGCGAAGGCCTCCAGAAGCACCGACGCGCTGTCCACCGCGTCCAGCCCGCGCAGGGCGCGCACGACATCGCGCATGTGGCCGACCTCCGGCAGGATCAGCCCGGCGGCGGAATGGCGGTCGTGGATCACCAGCTTCATCATGATGCGCAGGCCGTCTCGAACAGGGTGGGGCAGTGGTTGGCCGTGCCGTTCGCGGCGGTATAGCCGGGCCGGCTCGACCAGACCCTCTGGCGGATGCGGATCTGCGTCCGGCAGTCCGCCGAGCAGTAGAGCGGGGCGGGGCCGCGGCCGGAGGCGCGGGCGAACGGACGCCCGCAGCAGGCGCAATGCAGCGTCGGCGTGGACGTGGACTGGATCATTCGGGGGTATGTCGGCGTCGGCATGGCTGGATTCACGAGGCATTTCCAAAGTTGGACGGACTATACGAGCGGTCTGTGACAGTTTGACGGGTGAGGGCGGGCTACCACTTTTTCGCGTCCCGACCGCCGTTCGCGGACACGGAAACGCCCGTGGGCGCCGGCCGGTTCCCCCGGTACGGCGTGGCGTCTGTTAAATTCGGCCGATGCGTAAAATGCAGTTGATCTTTATCCAGAAAAAGAATCGAAAAGAGAGTGTCGCGGTCGAATGCCGCCGATAAATTGTCTTTGATGATAAAAAATCGCGTTGTAAGGTCCCCTTTGGCGGGTAAGGGTGTTTCTGCGGGCCGGTGACGCGCTGGTTGTGGCCGGCGCCCCTGAGCGGGGCCGTGCCGGATCGTCCCTTGCCACCGCAGGAGGAAGGGGCGGATATGGGAGCACCGACGAAGGCGACGATTCTCATCGTGGATGACACCGCCGACAACCTGTCGCTGCTGAGCAGCCACCTGAAATCCATTTATACGGTCAAGACCGTGAACAACGGGGATGCCGCGCTGCGCATCGCCTTCTCCGACCATCCGCCGGATCTGATCCTGCTCGACGTCATGATGCCGAGCATGGACGGGTACGAGGTGTGCCGCCGCCTGAAGGCCGATCCGCGGACCAGCGACGTTCCGGTGATCTTCCTCACCGCCCGCACCTCTGTGGAGGACGAGAAGTTCGGCCTGGACCTTGGTGCCGTCGATTACATCAGCAAACCGATCAGCCCCCCCATCGTCCTGGCGCGGGTGAAGAACCACCTGTCATTGAAGGCCACCGCCGACTCGCTGCGGGCCACCGTGGAGGAGGTGCGCGCTGCGCACAACCGGTTGGAGGAAACCCAGCAGCACCTGATCCAGACCGAGAAGATGGCGGCCTTGGGCCTGCTGGTGTCGGGAGTCGCGCATGAGATCAACACGCCGATCGGCGTGGCCCTGACCGCGGTGTCCCATCTGTCCGGGCTGGTCGAATCGCTGGCCTCGCAGTTCCAGGGCGGGGCGATCCGCAAGTCCGACCTTGCCCGCTTCCTGGAGAACGCGCGGGAAGGGGCGCTGCTGGTGACCACCAACATCGTGCGCACCGCCAACCTGATCCAGAGCTTCAAGCAGGTGGTGGCGGACCGCGCCGGATCGGAGCGGCGGGTGTTCGATCTCAAGGACTATCTGTCCGACGCGCTGTTCGGGCTGGACCCGCATCTGCGCGAGGCCGGGCACAGCCTGACCGTGTCCTGCCCCGCCGGCCTGACCATCGACAGCCATCCCGGCCCGCTGTCGGAGGTGCTGTCCATCCTGATCCGCAACGCCGTCGCCCACGCCTTCCGGCCCGGTCAGAGCGGGCGCGTCACCCTGTCGGTCACGCCGCGCGAGGAGGACTGGGTCGAACTGCGCCTGTCCGACGACGGCAAGGGGATCGAACCGGAGCATCTGCCCAAGCTGTTCGACCCCTTCTTCACCACCCGCCGTGGCATCGAGTTTCCGGGGTTGGGGCTCTACATCGCCTTCAACCTCGTCCATCAGGTGCTTCAGGGAACCATCGAGGTGGAAAGCCCGTCCGGCGGCGGGGCCAGCTTCGTCGTCCGCATGCCGCGGCGCGTGTCCGCCCTCGCCGAAGCGCCGGCCTGAAACCGGCTTTCCGCGGCGCCGCCGGCGTGGGGACCGCGGTCAGGGCACGGGAACGCGCTCGGCGACCCGCTGCAGCACCATCGGAGGATCGACCGGCTTGGTGATGTAATCCACCGCCCCCATGGCGAAGCCGCGCTCCCGGTCGGCCTCGTCGGTCCGGCCCGTCAGGAAGATCACCGGGATGGTCCGGGTTCCCGGCGCGTCCTTCAAGGCGGCGCAGACCTCGTAGCCGTCCATGTCCGGCATCACCACGTCGAGCAGGATCAGGTCCGGCGCCGGGATCGCGGCGGCGATCTCCAGCGCCTTGCGCCCGTTGTTGGCGACCTTCACCCGGTAGCTGTCCTTCAAAAGGCCGCTCAGCAGCTTCAGGTTGTCCGGCGTGTCGTCCACGATGAGGATGGTGGGCTTCGACGCGGCAGGAACCGGTGCGGGCGATGCTATGTCCATGGAAACGTTCCGAATTGGGGGAAGCGGCAAGGCCGATGTCCGTTCAGGCCTGGGCGGTCGCGCCGCGGTCGGCCAGCGCCGCGTCCAGAGTGGCGGCGGCGTCGTCGAAGTCGAAATTGCGGATCTGATCGGCGATGGTGTCGAAGCGGTCGGGGAAGGCGGCGCGCAGCAGGCCCGCGTTGGCCGTCAGGGCCTCCTCCGCGTCGGGGTCGCTGTCGAGCAGAAGCTGGCGGAGCCGGTCGCAGAGGGCGTGGAGTTCGTCGGCATCCACCGCGGCGGGCCGGGCCGCGGCTCTGGACGCCCTGGCGTCGCCCGCCGACTCCAGCGCCGCGTCCAGATGGGCGAGAAGGGCGCCCAGCGGCGGCTCCAGCGCGTCCAGCCGCTCGTCGATCTCCGCGCGCGGCCGGGCGTCGCGGATGGCCGTTTCCAGGCGTTCGGCGGCGTCCTGGACGGGGTGGGCGCCGATGTTGCCGGCGGTGCCCTTCAGCGTGTGGGCGTAACGCTCCGCCGCGGCGATGTCGCCCCCGTCCAGCGCCGCCCGGATGGCGATCGTCACCCCGCGCTGCCCGGCGGTGAACTTGCGCAGCAGGTCGAGGTAGAGGCGCTTCTTGCCCAGCACCCGCGACAGCCCGGTGGCGGTGTCGAGCCCGGGAACGGCGGCGGGCAGGTCGCCCTGGTCCTCCACCGCCGGTGCGGGGAGGGGAGCCGGCGCCTCGGCGCCCAGCCCCGGCCGGGGGGTGATCCAGGCCAGCAGGGTGGCCCACAGCGCATCCGGGTCGATGGGTTTGGCCAGATAATCGTTCATGCCGGCGTCCAGGCAACGCTCGCGGTCGGCTTGCATGGCGTTGGCGGTCATCGCGACGATGGGCAGACCGGCGAAGCCAAGCCGGCGCATCTCCAGGGTCGCGGCGACGCCGTCCATGATCGGCATCTGCATGTCCATCAACACGAGGTCGTAGTGGGCCGCCTGCACCATGTCGACGGCGATGGCGCCGTTCTCCGCGACCTCCACCACCAGCCCGGCGTCGCCCAGCAGTTCGCAGGCCACCTGCTGGTTCAGGTCGTTGTCCTCGGCCAGCAGGATGCGGGCGCCGCGCAGGTGCGACAGGTCGGCGGTGGACGCGGCGGCCGTCTCCGAAGGGGCGTCCGCGGTCTGCTCGTCCGCCCCCAGAACCCGCATGATCCCGTCGAACAGGGCGGATGGGTTGACGGGCTTGAACAACACCTCCTCGATGGCCGTGCTCTCCGCGCCCTTCAGCACCTCTTCCCGGCCGTAGGAGGTGACCATGATGTGGTGGGGGGCGTGATCCAGCTCCAGGGCGGCGAGGCCGGCGGAGGTCTCCAGCCCGTCCATGCCCGGCATCTGCCAGTCCAGCAGAACGACGCGGAAGGGCCGGCCCTCGCGCGCCGCGCGCCGGGCCGCCTGGATGGCGGCGGGGCCGGAATCCACCGCCTCGGCGGTGAAGGACATGGCCGCCAGCATGTCGGTCAACACGACGCGGGCGTTCTCGTTGTCGTCCACCACCAGACAGCGCAGGCCGCGCAGATCGGGCCGCGGCAGCAGAAGGCGGCGTGGCTTGTCGCGGCCCAGCCGCGCGGTGAACCAGAAGCAGGAGCCGCGGCCCGGCGCGCTGTCCACCCCGACCGAGCCGCCCATCAGCTCGGCCAGCCGCTTGGAGATCGCCAGCCCCAGCCCGGTGCCGCCGTATTTGCGGGTTGTCGAGGCATCGGCCTGCTGGAAGCTCTGGAAAAGCTGGCTTTTCTGCTCGTCGCTCAGGCCGATTCCGGTGTCGCGCACCTCGAAGCGGACCAGCAGCTCGCTCCCGACCTCCTCCTCCAGCCGGACGATGATGGCGATCTCCCCGCGCTCGGTGAACTTGACCGCGTTGTTGGCGTAGTTGACCAGAATCTGTCCGATGCGCAGCGGATCGCCGATCAGGTCGCTGGGCACGTTCTGGGCGACGTCGAAGATCAGCTCCAGTCCCTTGACCGCGGCCTTCTCCGCGATCAGGTCGGCCAGGGTGCCCAGCACCTTGTCCAGATGGAAGCCGGTGCGCTCGACGCTCAGCTTCCCCGCCTCGATCTTGGAGAAGTCCAGGATGTCGTTGATGATGCCCAGCAGATGCTGGCCGGACTGGCTGATCTTGAGGACGTAATCGCGCTGGCGCGGCGTCAGGTCGGTCTTGAGCGCCAGATGCGACAGGCCGATCACCGCGTTCATCGGGGTGCGGATCTCGTGGCTCATGTTGGCGAGGAAGCTGGCCTTCGCCTGGGACGCCGCCTCGGCCCGGTCGCGGGTCAGGCGCAGCTCCTCGGCCTGGGTGCCCAGCCGGACGACGGCGTCCAGGATGCTGTCCAGCTCTTGCGTGCGGGCGCCGGGAAGCCGGATGTCGCGCTCGCCCTCGCCGATGCGGCGCAGGCCGTCGGCCGCGAACAGCAGCGGCCGCACCACATGACGGCGGATCAGCAGCCCCGCGGCGATGAAGATCGCCAGCACCGCGACGAAGGCGAACTGGATGACCTGCGACACCAGGCGGGTGCGCTCCTGGATCTGGCCCAGCCGGCCCGCCGTCAGTTCGGTCACGTCCACCAGCAGCCGGTCGCCGACCGCGTTCAACTCCACCAGGGTCTGCGCCCATGCCTCGCCCAGGCGCTCCTCCTCGGCGGTCGGAGCGGCGTCGCCGGCGGGGCCGCCCTCCGCCCGCCGCGCCTTTGCGGAGGAGACCTGCCGGATCACCGCGTAGGCGTCCGTCACCTGCCGCTTCAGCGAGGGATCGAACTGGAAGGTCGGGTGGAAGGCCAAGGCCTGGGCGGCCAGCAGGGCCTCGCGGCGGCGGCGGGGATCGTCGGCGGAAAGGACGATCGCCCCCGACTGCTTCAGCCGCTCCAGATTCACCACGGCGCGCTGGCGTTCCAGGATCAGCGGCACCATGCGGTCCTGGCTGTCGGCGGCCAGCCGCTCCATCTTGCCCTGTTCGGCGACAATGCCGAGGAAGAGCAGGCCGATCAGCGCCAGCAGGATCGCGCCGCCGGTCAAAATCGCCGGCTGCAGCCGTACGCGGGGATGCCTGCGGTCGCGGGCGGGCGTCATGGCCGGTTCCGGATCAGTAGATGTCGAAGGGGAAGTAATTGCGGTTGATCCGCTGATAGGTGCCATCGTTGCGCAAGGCCGTCAGCGCCCGGTCCACCGACTCCTTCAGCGCGTGCCGGCCGGGCGGGAAGATGATGTGCACGCTCCCGCCCAGCCCATTCTCCGACATCGGGGTGCCGATGGTCTCGAAGCCGTCCCCGGAGTCGGACAGCAGGAAATGCACCACGTTCAGCGTCGGGCCGATGGCCATGTCACTTTGGCCGCTCCGCATGGCTTCCCACAGGTCGTCAAGCGTGGAGACGGGAATCACGTTGGCGTGCAGCGCCGGATCGGCGTCCGCCAGACGGAGCAGGGCGGCGTGCTGCCGCGAACCGCGGATGGCGGCGATGCGCCGGCTGCGGACGGCGTCCTCCAGGCCCAGTTCGGGCATGCCCCGCCGCCCGACCAGGCTGGTGCTCGATCGCCAATAGGGAATCGAGAACAAAAGCCGCTGCTCGCGGTCCGGCGTGCGCAGGACGTTGCCGAAGCCGATGTCGTAGCGGCCCGCGGCGACGTCGTCGATGATCTGCTTGAAGGGGGCGGCGTCGAAGCTGCACACCATGTCCAGCGACCGGCAGAGCTCGCGCCCGAAGTCGATGTTGAAGCCGACCAGCAGCCCGTCGGCGTCGCGGTCGCTGAAGGGCGGCGAATGGTCGATGACCACGATGCGCAGGAACGGCTTGCCGGCCGGCGGCGCGTCGGCCCGCGCGGTCTGGGCCAGCGCGAGTCCGGCGAACAGGACCGCGATGATCGGGAGGACCTGTGCGGTGGGGAAGCGCATGGGGAAACCCATCGGGGCCTCAGTACATCCGGAAGGGCAGGAAGCGGGAGCTGATGGCGTCGTATCGCCCGTCCGCGAGGATGGCGCGCAGGGCCATGTTGACGCGGTCGCGCAGTTCCTCGCGCCCCAGCGGCAGGGCGATGGCGGATTCGCCGCCGAGCCCGCTCTCGGTCAGTGGGTCGCCCACCACCTCCAGCGCCTCCCCCTCCGCGCTGGTCAGCAGATGGACGGTGACGGCGGTCGGGGCCAGCGCCAGATCGACCCGCCCATCGATGACGGCGCGCAGCGCCTCCGCCTGGTCGTCGTAGATCACGATCGTGCAGCCGGTGTTCTTCGCGGTCAGGTAATCGAATTGCTTCGATCCACGGGTGACCGAGACGCGCTTGCCCGCCAGATCCGGCGCCACACCCAACGCCCATTCGCCGGCCCGCCCGATGTAGCTGGAGCTGGACCGCTTGTGGCGGTCGGTGAAGAGGTATTTCTTCATCCGCTCCGGAGTCTTCAGAATGCTGGCGACCGCGAAATCGGCGGCGTTGCGGTCCAGCAGGTCCAGCACCTCCGGGAACTGCAGGGCGGTGATCTCACAGTGGATGCCCATGGTGTCGCACAGCGCGCGGGCGATCTCCACCTCGAAGCCGGTCAGCTTGCCCTGCTCGTCGACCATCGCATAGGGCGCCATCTTCCAGGTCAGCACCCGGTAGACCTCGTCCGCATGGGCGGAGGCCGCCGCCGGAAGACAAAGCAGGACGGCAATCCACAAGGTCGCGACGGTGCGAAACGGCATCAGGCGGTGCATGGATTGCCTCGGCAAAGCGGAAAGATGGAGCGCAGCGCCGCAGGCACGGAGCGCCCCGATTGAATTTCAGCGCTTTCGCCGGACAGTTTTCCGGCTGAAACGAGACAATACCATCAAAAAAGGAACGGTCAAGCCCGTAATTAAACTCATAAGTTGTTTCACATTTGGAACATATCGCGACACTGGCAACGGGTGGATTTGCCGTCGCCGGTGTCACGTCTGGCTTTTGTTCGCCCCGGCGATCATCAGGCGGCCAGGGTGCGCGACAGCGCCTTGACCTTGCCGGTCGATTCCGCGGCCTCTTCGGTGGCGCGGGCAATGCCGGCCATGTTGCCGCTGATGGTCGTGATGGCGTCGGCGGTGAGCTGCATGTGAGCCGAGATGTCGCGGACGACGGCGCTCTGCTCTTCGGTGGCGGACGCGATGGCGGCGGAGATGCCGTTCAGCTTGCGGATCGTCCCGCCGATCGAGGTGATGGCGCGGGCGGCGGAATCGGTGGCTCCCTGGACCTGCGCGATCTGCGAGGTGATCTGCTCCGTCGCCTTGGCCGCCTGGGTCGCCAGGGCCTTGACCTCGGACGCGACCACCGCGAAGCCCTTGCCGTTCTCCCCGGCCCGAGCGGCCTCGATGGTCGCGTTCAGCGCCAGGAGGTTCGTCTGGTTGGCGATGTCCGAGATCATCTTGACCACCATGCCGATCCGCTTGGCGGCCTCCACCAGCTCCTCGACGGTCGCGCCGATCCGTTCGGCCTCGCCGACCGCTTCGTTCGAGATGACCGAGGCGGTGGCGGTCTGCTGGCTGATCTCGTTCACGGACGCGACGAGCTCCTCGGCGCCGGCGGCGACGGATTGCACGGTGTGACTGGTTTGGGCGGCGGCGGTCGCGGCGGCGGCGGCCTGCCGGTTGGCATCGGCGATGGCTTGGCTGATGTGGCCGAGGTCGCCATCCACCGTGCGCCCGACACCGGCGCGGTTCAGCCGCTCCTTCACCCGTTCCGTGATGTCGGTGGCGAACTTGACGACCTTGACCAGACGGCCTCGCGGGTCGAAGACAGGGTTGTAGCTGGCCTGGATCCAGACGTCCCCGCCATCCTTGCGCAACCGCCGGAACTCGGTCGTCTGATGCTCGCCGCGACGGAGCGCGTCCCAGAACCGGTGGTAGCCGTCGCTGTTGCGCTCCTCCGGCGCCACGAAAATGGCGTGATGCCGGCCGGTGATCTCGTCGAGCCGATAGCCCATGGTGGCGAGGAAGTTGGCGTTCGCCGTCAGAACATTGCCGTCGATGTCGAATTCGATGACCGCCTGCGATTTGTTGACCGCTGCGATCTGCCCCTCCTGGTCGGCGGACCGGCGTTTGCCGGCGGTGATATCCATCGCATAGACCACGATCTTGACGGTGCGCCCCCCAGGGTCGCGGATCGGCGTGAAGATCGCCTGGAGCCACGTCTCCCGCTCCCCCTTGCCGAGCAGCAGGCATTCCCCGGACCACGGTTCGCCACGCCGCAACGCGTCCCAGAGGCCCTGCGGGGTGCCGTTTTCCTCGCCTTGCAGGGAAAGAACCGCTGACCATTGCCGGCTTTTGATCGCGTCCAGGCCGCAGCCGAGCGCTGCAAGGAATTTTTTGTTTGCGGAAAGAACCATTCCATCCAGCGAAAGTTCGACGATGGCCTGCGCGGCATCCAGCGCCGCGAACTTGGCTGCTTCTTCCGCGCGCTTCGCTGAGGGGATTTTGAACATGGCATCACCAGAGGAATGTGGAAATGGCCGTCGGAACGTATCCGAGATTGATTTAGATGCCACTAATCATGGATTTCAAATTAATTTGTCACATGCTGCCCCTTCAAATGGTCATAGTCTCATCGTTTAGCAATTTTGTAATATATGACAACGATGGGTGTGAGAGGTTCAGGCTATTCTTGAATGACTTGATTCGGGTTTGATTAATTTTTGGAGCGCCTCTGGAACGGAAATTACGGAGATAACCTCTGATTCGTGCTCGCGGAGCCTGCGAACTCTATGCCGCGCCATCCTCTCTGCCCGAAAGGTCTTGACATCGGATTGTTTCATCGTGACGACAAGCCGTCGCGTCAGACGGTTGACAAGGAAACCATTGCCATATAGTTTCCTAGGAAACTCACTGGAGGGCCGCTTGGTCGAATCGAGCTTGAGTCCCCTCGACGCGCATCTTGGCTACTGGCTGCGCTTCGTGTCGAACCATGTCTCCCAGGCTTTCGCCGCGAAGCTGGCGGGGCGGGGGGTGACCGTCGCCGAATGGGTCGTCCTGCGCGACCTTCACGACCGCGACGGCGTGGCGCCCAGCCTGCTGGCCGACCGGCTGGGCATGACGCGGGGAGCGATCTCGAAACTGGCCGACCGCCTCGCCGCCAAGGGGCTGCTGACCCAGACCGCCGACCCGGACGACCGGCGTTACCAGACGCTGGCTCTCACCCCGGAAGGCCAGGCGCTGGTGCCGGACCTGTCCACCCTGGCCGACCGCAACGACGCCGAGTTCTTCGGGCACTTGGACCCCGCCGAGCGGAGGCGGATCGAGGACGCATTGAAGGGGATCGTCCGCCGGATGGGGCTGCGCTCCGTTCCCATCGATTGACCGCGACGCTCGCGCTCGCACGGAGAAGACGTCATGGACGCCAAAATCACGGCCATCCTGCAGGAGTGCAGCCGCGCGTCGGACGAGGAGCGCACCACCTTCCCCGAGGTCGTCGCGGCGCTGGCCGTCGCGGGGGTGGAGCGCTACCACACCGATCTCGTGCGCGCGGAGACAACCTATTACTTCCCGGACGGCACGACGGAGCGGGTGGCGATCCGGCCCTCCCCCCTGCCGCCGGCCATGGACTTCTCGGCGGAGGGCGTGGAATCCGCCGTCCGCGCCATCCAGGCCGGAACGCTCCGCTACGGCGGCTTTTGCGAACGGGTGCTGCGGGCCGGCTGCGCCGGCTGGACGGTCAGCCTCCTGGGTCGGCGGGTCGTCTATTACGGCCGCGGCGGCGACAGCCACACCGAGTGGTTCCCCGGCGCGCGCTGACTCCGCCCGGCCGCTCCGGCCCTCACCAGCCCAGGCGGCGGGACAGCACGGGGCCGAGGTCGCCGCGCCACTCCTTCAACTCGGCCTCCGCCCGCTCGACGGCGCGCTGGTCGCGGTAGCGCTTGAGCGCGCGGTTCGCGTCGCCGCGCGCCTCCATGGCGGCCAGCCGCTTCGCCACCTCCGGCTCCGACGCGACGGCCTGCCGCCAGCGCTCCAGCCGCACCTCCGCCACCGCGTCCACGATGGGTTGCAGCGCCGGCATGCGGCCCAGCTTCTTCACGCCGGGCGCCAGCCGGGCGGCGGCGGCGGCGGCGGCTTCCTTGGGGATGCGGGGGAAGGCCCGTTGCACCGCCTTGGTCAGCGCGTCCTTGATGTCGTCGCCGCGCTGCTTGGCCTCGGCGCCCCGGCTCAGCCGCGTGGCGGCGCGCGCCTGTTTCTTGGCGTGCCACGACAGGATGCCGTCGGCGATCTCCCGCGCGTCGGCGTCGAGCCAGACGACGCTCTCCGCCCCATCGGCGAGCAGGGCCTTCGCCGCGTCGGGAAGTTCCGGGTCGTCCGCGGAGGCCGCCCCGGCGAGACCCAGCGCCTTCAGCGACCGCAGCGAGCGCGCCCGCCCCTCGTCGCCGGCCAGCAGAACCGGCTCCGCCAGCGTCCCGCCGTCCAACAAACTGTGCAGAAGCTCCAGGTCGCCATGCGTCCAGCGGCGGGCGGCGGTCAGCCGTTCCACCCGCAGGCGCAGCAGATCGCGCACCGCCGGCCGGGGGGAGGCCGGACCGCAGCGTTCCACACGCCACACCCCGCCCTCGAACCGCGCGACAACCCATTGCGCGCCGTTCTCGACGGGCTGGTCGGTGGAGAAGGCGCCGTCCAGATTCCATCGGTCGCTGGCTCGCAGACAGCCCTCCGGCGGTGCCAGCCACGGCGTTCCCGGCTTGGAATAGAAGCTGGGGGCCACCGGGCTGCGCAGGACGAAGCGCCAGCCCGCGACCTCCGCGGCGATGCTGTCGGGCATGGCGGCCGGGCGGGGTGAGTCACCCAGCTTCAGAAGAGGTTCGGGGGCATTCTGGCTGGGCTGAGAGGCTTCGGACGACGGGTGTTCAGACGGCATGACGGCTCCTTCCGGCGGCACTGTAGCACAGGGCGGAACGCCGCCCCGCAACTTTAGCCGTGCGCCAGCCTGCCATTTTCAAACAACGTGCGGAAATTTTCCAAAAGCAAATCCACAATGCCTGTCACCAAATCCACAATTTTTCTCGGATCACGTTCCAGATCAGGTGCCTTCCAGCCCTTTGACCAAAGTCAAGGAATGGCGCCGGTCGCTGTATTTGAGTCGGTCAATGTTTTCCGTTCCCGAAGGCTCTGTCATGCGGTTACTCTCCATCAAAGTCATTCTGCCGGTGATTGTCGGTGGGCTCGCCCTGCTCGGAATTTTCATGGCGGGAGAAGCTGCGTTCGTGGCCCTTCGCGGCGTCGAAGCGGCGTCGGCTTACCGGAAAGTCAATCAGGTGGCTGGTGGATTGGTCGCCGCCGCCGGAGATCTCGCCCTTGAGCGGGGAGCCACCAACGGGGCGCTGAACGGCGAGGGCGCGCTGAACCTTGAACGGCGCGCCCGGCTCCAACAGCGCCGCGATGCCGCCGACGCTGCGTTGCGCACCGCGCTGGACACGCTTCCCGCCATTCCTGACATGGTCCCGCACGGTCCGCGCCTGGGCGAGGTGGAGGCGTCGTTGGCCTCCTTACGGGACCATCGGCGCGGGGTGGACGAGGCGTTGGCCCGCGACGCCGGTGAGCGGTCCCCGAAGGTGGTGTCGGGCTTCAGCGACACGATCACCGCGCACATCGAGCGGGTCGGCGCCCTGCGCCTGCTGCTGGAGGCGGTCGCTCCGCCACCGAGGACGGCGACGCTCCAGCTCGTCCAACTGCGCGGCCACGCGGCCGACATGGCCGAACACGCCGGGCGCGAGCGCGGGCTGTTCAACGCGCTCATCGCCGGCCGCCGGCCGGTTGCTCCCGGACAGGCCGAGGCCCTGGCGAAATCCCGCGGCCGTCTGGAGCAGGCCTGGGACGGCATCCGCGCGCTGCGCACCCGGCCGGACCTCGCGCCCGAACTGGCGCGGGCCATCGATGGGGTCGAGGCGGCTTACGTCGAGGGATTCGCCGACACCCGGCGGGCGGTGCTGGCGGGTGGCGTGGATGGCCGTTACCCATTGTCCTCCGACGATTGGATGGGCCGGGCGACCGCAGCCATTGATTCCATCCTCGCGTTGGCCGGCACGGCGGGCACCGCCATCGATGCGGCGGTCGCGGAGTCCGCGGATGAGGCGCGATCCGACCTGCTCGTCAGCCTCGCCGTCTTCACGCTCAGCCTGATTCTGGGCGTCGGGGGCTCGCTGCTGGTGATCCGCCGGATCGTTCGCCCGCTGTCGGCGATGACCGGAGCCATGCGGCAACTGGCTGACGGCGATCTGGCGGTGGCCGTTCCCGGCACCGGACGCCGCGACGAGATCGGCGCCATGGCGCAGGCGGTCCGGGTCTTCCAGGAGCACGCCGCCGCGCGTGAGCGGCTGGAGGCCGAGCAGCGGCGCGACCAGGAAACGCGCGAGCGGCGGGCGGCCGCTCTGGACCGGCTGACCCGCGGCTTCGAAGCCAAGGTGAGCGGGCTGGTCGGGACCCTGTCCTCCGCCGCGACGGAGATGGAGGCGACCGCCGGCTCCATGTCCGCGGCGGCCCAGCAGACCGACCAGCAATCCTTCGCCGTGGCCGCCGCGTCGGAACAGGCCTCCACGAACGTGCAGACCGTGGCGGCGGCGACCGAACAGCTCACCGCCTCCATCCGGGAGATCGGCGACCGCGCCGCCCAGTCGCAGGCTATCACGACGCGGGCCGTCGCGGACGCCCGCCGGACGGACGAGACGGTGCGGCTGATGGCCGGCTGCGCCCAGCGAATCGGCGAGGTGGTCGGGCTGATCCAGGCGATCTCCAGCCAGACCAACCTGCTGGCGCTCAACGCCACCATCGAGGCCGCCCGCGCCGGCGACGCCGGCAAGGGCTTCGCCGTCGTGGCGCACGAGGTGAAGGCGCTGGCGAGCCAGACCGCCCAGGCGACTGACGACATCGCGGCGCAGATCGTCCAAGTGCAGACCGTCACGCGCGACGCCGTCTCGGCGATCCAGGCCATCGCCACGGTGATCGGCGAGGTGAACGAGATCGCCACGGCCATCGCCACCGCGGTGGAGGAGCAGGGCGCCGCCACCCGGGAAATCACCCGCAACGTCCAGCAGGCGGCCGTCGGAACGCAGGAGGTCGCGACCAACATCGCCGGCGTTCAGCAGGCGGCCAACGACACCGGGGCGGCGGCGACCCAGGTGCTGAGCGCGGCGCAGGACCTGTCGCAGCAGGCGGAGCGGCTGACCGGCGAGGTCGGTGACTTCCTCGCCGGGGTCCGCGGCGCCTGATCACGCCGGCGCCCGGGCCGTGCCCAAAGCCTGGGCGGTACTCAGTGGTGGGCGGATTCCTCCCCGGCGCCGTCCTGCCCGAAGCTGTGCAGGATGCGGGCGAAGCTGGTCGCTCCGGCGCTGCGCATGGGAACGAAGGGCTTGCCCATGCGGCGGCACAGCCCCTTCACCCGCAGGCAGGCGTCGTGGCTGACGCAATCGACGGGGCAGACCACCACGTCGGCGCGTTCCACCAGCCCTTCCAGGCAGCGGGTCGTCTGCTCGAACCCGCCGTCATGGTGCAGCAGGCAGCCGTTGCGCGTCTCCACCGCCGCCCGCAGGTGAGGCAGGCTTTTGGTCCGCCCGCCCACATAGAGGATGGCCCGCCCGCCGAGGTCGGTCGGGGCGTTCGTCTCGGCGGCGGCGGTGCGGCGGAGCTGCGCGGCCGGCGGGTCGAGCAGGCGCCGCAGCCGTTCCACTTCCGCCTCGGCGTGGCGGGCGCGCATGCGCTCGCTGGCGACGCGGCGGTGCAGGGCGTCCATGGTGCGCAGCAGACGCGCCTGGCCCGGCGCCCGGACCGACTGGGCTTTCGAGACGTTGGGCGTTTCCGGAACCGCGGGCGCGGCCCGCTGGGCGGTGAGCTGCGCCTCCAGTTCCCGGATGCGGGCGTCCTTCTCGGCGACGCGTTCGGCGGCGGCGCGTTCCTGCTTGGCCAGCCGGGCGGTCAACTCGTCGCAGCGCCGGGCCAGATCGCGGTTCTCCCGCAATTGGCGCCGGTTCTCGCCACCCATGATGTGCGAGAGCATGTGCACGTCGGCGAAGGCGCGCACCCGGACCGCGTCGGGCATGGCGCCGTGGCTCAGCACGCCCCAGTAGGCGGCGGCGACGTCGCCCGAGGCCACCGCGGCGGTCCACAGCGCCATCCAGCCCTCTTCGGTCGTTTCGCGGGCGAAGCGCTTCACCGCGACGGCGAAGGTCTCGTCCAGCCGCTTGTGCATCAAGCGGGCTTCCGGCCCGTCCTCAGCGGCCTTCTCCACGAAGTAGCGGTGGATGTCGTAGGGGCGGGCGTCCGCCGTGGGGACCAGCTTCAGCCGCCGGCACAGCCACGCCACGTCCTCGGACGACAGGCAGGTGCCCACGATGGAGCAATGGTACTCCGTGGGAATCGTCCACAGCTTCCGGCGCTTGGCCTGTCCCAGTACGCAGGATGGCACGGTCTTCCGACAACGCTCACACATCGTCTCCGCCCCCGATCGGCTTCGGCTGTTGAATCGCGGGTTCCGTCCGGAGCCAAGCGGGGCCGTGGAGCGGAACATGCTCCACTAATAGTGCGAATCATTCGCATTTGCAAATGAAGAGCGAAGCGGGTTCGGTCAGGAACGGACGGCTCAGGGCGGGAGAACGCGCTCGATCATCAGCCGGCGCGCGGTGCCGTCCGCATCGCTGTACGGCATGTGGGCGCCTTCCCGAAGACCGAGCAAGGCCACACCCAGTGGGGACGCGACGGTGATCTGTTCCTCCTTGGGCGCTTGGTCCGGGTAGACCAGTTCCGCCCATTCGGGCGGCATGCCGTCGTCGCGGCGGAACAGCACCCGGCTGCCCATGCGCACGATCGTCCGGGGGAGGTCGCCTTCCGGGCGGACGATCGCCCGCTCCAACTCCCGCGACAGGAACGCCGAGACCTCCGGGGCCTGCACGGCCAGCCGGTCCATCGCCCGCAGCAGGCGGCCGTACTCCATGCGTCCGATCCAGATCAGCGGCCGGTCGGTTCCCTCGGTCATCGATGCGTCCTCGATCCTGCGCGGCGGTGATTCAAGCCCAGATGAACTCTCGCCCACGGTCATTGTCCGCGGCCATCCGTATGATTACGGAGCGCAAGGCGCAGATCGGTCTGTAAAAAATTTATCACTGTTTTTCAGTATGTTACTAGGTTTCCGTAGTAATACGGATATTTTGATCCGGGTTATTCCCCAGTAGAAAAGGCCGTCATATGCCTAAGGGGAAGTGAGCAGAACCTTCCAGGAAGGAGATGCGGCCAACCTTCGGTGCTCCTGACCGAAACCATGGGGAAAAGGAATGGACGATCTGCTTTCGGGGGCGCTGAGCCGCCTGGATGAAGCCGCCAAGCACGTCGAGGTGGATTCCGAGGTTCTCGAGAAACTGAAATACGCCAAGGAGACTCTGAGCGTCCGCCTGTCCGTGCGCATGGATGACGGTTCGCGGCGCTCCTTCCCGGCGTGGCGGTGCCGCTACGACGACACGCGCGGCCCGACCAAGGGCGGCATCCGCTTCCACCCGAGTTCCAACGTGGAGGAGGTGACCACGCTGGCCTTCTGGATGACCTTCAAGTGCGCGGTGATGAACCTGCCCTACGGCGGGGGCAAGGGCGCGGTGAAGGTCGATCCGCACAGCCTGTCGAAGTCGGAGCTGGAGCGCCTGTCGCGGGCCTATGTCCAGGCCTTCGCCGGCATGATCGGACCCGACCGCGACATCCCGGCGCCGGACGTCTACACCAACTCCATGATCATGGGGTGGATGGCCGACGAGTACAGCTCCATCGTGCGCCAGCCGAGCCCGGCGGTCATCACCGGCAAGCCGCTGCCGCTCGGCGGGTCGCTCGGGCGCGACGACGCGACCGCGCGCGGCGGCTACTACCTGATCAAGCATCTGGAAGAGGATCTGCGCCTGTCCGGATCGGCCCGCCGGGTGGTGATCCAGGGCTACGGCAACGCCGGCTTCCACATTGCCCGACTGCTGCACGCGGACGGCTACCGCATCGTCGGCCTGTCCGATTCCCGCGGCGCCATCGTCTGCGCGGACGGGCTGGACCCGCAGGCCGTGCAGACCGCCAAGGAGCGGGGCGGCTCGGTGACCGCCTACACCGAAAACGGCGCCCGCGCGGTGACCGGCGACGAGCTGCTGGGCACCGATTGCGAGATCCTGGTCCCCGCGGCGCTGGAGGATCAGATCCACAAGGGCAACGCCGGGCTCATCAAGGCAAGCGTCGTCCTGGAACTCGCCAACGGCCCGGTCACGCCGGACGCCGACCGCATCCTGAACGAGGCCGGCGTCGTCGTCCTGCCCGACATCCTGGCGAACGCCGGCGGCGTGACCGTGTCCTATTTCGAGTGGGTGCAGAACCGTCAGGGCTACTATTGGGGTCTCGACGAGATTCACGAGCGCCTGCGCGCGATCATGGAGACCGAGGGCCGCCGGGTCTGGAACATGGGCACGACCCGAACCATCCCGATGCGCACGGCGGCCTACGCCCACGCGCTGGAACGGCTGTCGAAGGCCATCGCCGCGCACGGTACGCAGCCGTTCTTCGTTGGCTGATCCGTGCGTCGCGGAGACGGGAGCCCGCGGGCTCCCGCCCATCGCATCGGCGCCCATCGCATAGGCGCCCATCGCATAGGCGAACGCGCCGGGTGGACGTATAGTCCGGGCCTCATCCACCCAGCCCGTTTCGCCCGTGCCGCCTGAAAGAACGTTTTGAGATGCCTTTCCCACCCGCCAGCCGTGCATCGGGAGCGCCGGCCATCCTGACCGGCCGGGACATGGTCCTGCTGTCCCTTGCCTTCCTGGCGGCCTATCTGCCCATCGACTGGCTGACCTTCATCCACCCCCGCCCGAGCCTCAACATCACGCCGTGGAACCCGCCGGCCGGGCTCTACATGGCCCTTCTGCTGTGGACCGGCGCGCGCGGCCTGCCGATGGTCTACGCCACGCTGATCCTGGCCGATCTTGTGGTGCGGGGGCATCCGGCCTCGATCGCCTCGCTGCTGCTCTCCAACCTCGCCATCGTCGCCGGGTACGGGGCGGCCGCCCATGTCCTGCGCCACCGGGTGGCGATCGGTCTGGCGCTGAACCGCGTGCGCGACGTCGGCTGGCTGGTCGGCGTGACCTTCCTGAGCGCCGCCGTCGTGGCGCCCGTCTTCGTCGGCGTGTTCGTCCTGGACGGGGCCTTGCCCGCCTCCGACCTGCCGACGCTGGCCTTCCAATACTGGCTGGGCGACGCCATCGGCATTGCCGTGGTCACGCCCTTCGTCCTCCTCCTGCACCGGCCGGACCGGACGCCCGCCTGGAGCGTGCCGAAGACGCCCACCGCCGCCCAGACGGCCGCCATCGCCGCAGCCCTTCTGCTCGTCTTCCTGCCCATCGGCGACGGCCAGTTCAACCTGTTCTACGTCCTGTTCCTGCCCCTCGTCTGGGTCGCCGTGTCGCACGGCCTGCCGGGCGCGGTGCTGGCGGCCCTGGCCATTCAGAGCGGCCTGATCGCCGGGCTGCAGGCGATCGGCCTTCCCCTGGGCGCGGTGGTCTATCACCAGACGCTGATGCTGGCCCTGGCCATTACGGCCCTGTTCCTCGGCGCGCTGGTCAGCGAGCGGCGCGAGATCGAGGTCCGGCTGCGCGAACACCAGACCGAGCTGGCCCATCTCTCGCGCCTCACGGTGACCGGAGAGATGGCCTCCGCCCTGGCCCACGAGCTGAACCAGCCGCTGCTGGCCGCCATCAGCTACGCGCGCGCCGCCCAGCGCCTCTTGGAGGGCGACGACACGCCGCCGCGCGCCCACGAGCTCATCGACAAGGCGGTGATCCAGGCGGAACGCGCGGGCGAGGTCATCCGCGGGCTGCGCACGTTCCTGAGCAAGGGGTCGCTTCAACTGGCGCCGGAATCGGCCAGGGAGATCCTGCGCGAGACGCTGACGCTGGTGCGGGGGGACGCGGCCTACAACCGTGTCCAGCTGCGGGTGGACATGGCCGAGCCGCTTCCCCCCGTGCTGTGCGACCGCATCCAGATCGAGCAGGTCCTCCTCAACCTCGTGCACAACAGCATCGAGGCCATCGCCGCGGCCGGCAGCCCGGTGCGCGAGGTCGTCCTGCGCGTCCGGGCCACGCCGCCGGATGGCCTGACCTTCGAGGTCGAGGACAGCGGCCCCGGCGTGTCGGCGGGCATGGTCGACCATCTCTACTCGCCCTTCGCCACCACAAAGCCGGCGGGCATGGGGCTCGGCTTGCCCATCTGCCGCTCGATCGTCGAGAGCCACGGCGGCAGGCTGTGGCTCGGCCGCACCGGTTCGACCGGTGCCGTTTTCCAGGTCTTTCTGCCCGCAGCCCGTTCAGACACCCGGCCATCCCATGACCCAGACCGATAAAACCTCCACCGGCGAACCGACCGTCTTCATCATCGACGACGACGAGGCGGTCCGCGACGCGCTCTCCGTTCTGGTCGAGGTGGCCGGCCTGTCCGTGCGCACCTTCGTCAACGCGCTGGAATTCCTGCACCGCTACAGCCCGGAGCAGCCGGGTTGCGTGGTGGCCGACCTCCGCATGCCCTTCATGGACGGGCTGGAGCTTCAGGAGGAGCTGGCCCGGCGCGGCTGCGGCCTGCCGGTCATCATCATCACCGCCCATGGCGAGGTGAGTTCCGCCGTCACCGCCTTCCGGTCCGGAGCGGTCGATTTCCTGGAAAAGCCGTTCGACGACGGCGTCTTCCTGCGCCGCGTCCACGAGGCCCTGCAGCGCGACGCCCACCAGCGCCGGGACCGCTCCGCCGCGGAGTCCGCCCTGGCGAAGCTGGCCCTTCTCAGCCCCCGGGAACGGGATGTCGCGGCGCTGATGGTGGAGGGCTGCGCCAACAAGGCCATCGCGATCCGCCTGGGGATCGGCGTCCGCACGGTGGAAACCCACCGGGCGAACATTCTCAGCAAACTCGACATCCGGACGGTTCCGGAACTCATGCGCCTGTGGATGCACATACCGTGATGCGCATCCACGTCATCGGCGCGTGAGCGGTCGAATTCAGCGCAGGAAGTACTGCACCGGCACCACCAGCTCCATGCGGTCCTGCGCCACGTCCGGGGGCGGGGCCGGGAGCGGGGAGGCGCGTTCAACCAGGGCGATCGTCTCCTCGTCCAGCGCCTCGAAGCCCGAGCCCTTGTGCAGCCGCACCGCCAACACCCGGCCCTGCCGGTCGAGCGTGATGTGGACCTGCGGAACGCCCTGCTGGCGCCGCATCTGGGCG
Source organism: Azospirillum brasilense (assembly GCF_005222205.1). Classification (NCBI taxonomy): domain Bacteria; kingdom Pseudomonadati; phylum Pseudomonadota; class Alphaproteobacteria; order Rhodospirillales; family Azospirillaceae; genus Azospirillum; species Azospirillum brasilense. The sequence goes on from NZ_CP032347.1 coordinate 313,201, forward strand.
ATGCGGGGGTAGCGCTTGTAGCGCTCCAGATGACCGAGCACGGCGCCGTGCCACGTGGGCAGCGCGTTGCTGTTGCGCGGCACCGGCGCCGCCTGGGCTGGGGCGCCCGAAGGCGGGGCGGCGGCGGGGGCGGCGTTGGCCGGGGCTTCCGTCACCGGTTTGGGCGGCGTCTGCGGCTGGGGGCGCGGCTTCGGCGGCTCGGCCTTGGGCTTCGGCTTGGGCTCTTCCTTGGGCTTGGGTTTCGGTTTGGGCGGCGGCTCCGGCAGGGAAACCTCCGCCGGGACGGGCGGGGGCGGCTCCGGGGCGATCTCGGGGATGGGCTCGGGTTCCGGTTCCGGCTCGATCACCGGCTCGGGCGGCAGCTCCGGTTCGGGGAGCATCGATTCCAGGGTCGGCGGCGGCTCCGCGGCCGGCGTTTCCGGCATCGGCGGCAGATCGAGCATCACCGCGGGCGGCATGGCCGGCGCCTCTTCCATCGCCACGTGCCAGGACAGCGCGGCGAGCGCCAGAAGGGCGTGGGCGCCCAGCACGACCACCAGACTGCCGCCCCAGCGCGCCAGGGCGGGCGCCGTGCGCTCCTCGCCGTCCGGCAGGTCGTTGGGATCGAAGGTCGCCACGCTCATTTCGCGGCCGCGCCTTCCAGCCCGACCAGGGCGATCTTCAGATAGCCGGCGGCGCGCAGCGCGTTCATCACCTCGGTCAGCGCGCCGTAATCCACGCTGCGGTCGGCGCGCAGGAAGACGCGCGCGCCCTTGTCGCCGTTGGTCACCCCGTCCAGCGCCGCCGCCAGGGATTCCCGCGCCACCGGCGTGTCGCCCACCGACAGGCTTTTGTCGGCCTGGATGGTCAGGAACAGGGGCTTGTCGGGCCGCGGCTGCGGCTGGGCGGTGGAGGCCGGCAGGTCCACCGGCACGTCCACCGTCGCCAGCGGGGCCGCCACCATGAAGATGATGAGCAGCACGAGCATCACGTCGATGAAGGGCGTGACGTTGATGTCGTGCGACTCGGTGAGATCGTCGCCGTCGTCCAGACGCGCCGCCATGGTCTTACTCCGCCGCCTTGGACACGGTGCGCGGCAGGGCGCGGCGGTCCATGTCGCGGCTCAGCAGCCGCAGCACCGCCGCCGAGGAGTCGCCGAGCTGGGCGCGGTAGCCGCCGATGGAGCGGGCGAAGCCGTTGTAGATCACCACCGCCGGGATGGCCGCGACGAGGCCGATGGCCGTCGCCAGCAGCGCTTCGGCGATGCCCGGCGCCACCACGGCGAGGTTGGTCGTCTGCGACTTGGCGATGCCGATGAAGCTGACCATGATGCCCCACACCGTGCCGAACAGCCCGACGAAGGGGGCGGTGGAGCCGATGCTGGCGAGGATGCCGGTGCCCCGCATCATGCGCCGCCCCTCCGCCGCCTCGATCCGCTCCAGGCGGGAGGCCGCGCGCTCCTTCAGACCCTCCTGCGAGGGGGCGTCGGCCGACTGGTGCGCCTCGGCGATCACGGCGCGCAGGAAGGCGGTGGCCGGGGTCTTCTCGAAGCCGATGCTTTCCGCCGCCTGGGTCAGCGAACGCGCCTGCTCCAGCGCCGCCAGGGAGACCCGCGCCTTGCGCTTGGCCTTCGACAGTTCCAGCGACTTGGCGAGGAAGATGGTCCAGGTCGCCACCGAGGCCAGCGCCAGCCCGATCATCACGGCCTGCACCACCGGGCTCGCCGCCATGAACATGCCCCAGGGGGACAGGTCGTGCGGCAGGATCGCCGTCGCGGCGGTCATGTGGTCCAGCCCGGCGGCCGCTCCCGCCGCAGCGTCCGGGGCCGCCAGCGGGGCCAGCGCGTCGGCGGCGGGCGTCGTCACGGGAGGCGCCACGGGAGCCGCCATCGGAGCCGGTGCCGCGGGAGCGCCGCCGTTGGTTGCGGGGACGCCCTGCGCCCAGCCAAGTCCGCTCGACAGGAGGGTGCCGGCGGCGGCCATCGCGGCGATGGAACGGGTGTGAAGCGCTGTGAACATTGGCGGTTCAAACTTCTTTGCGGCTGACTTCCTTCCTGTATAGTGCGAACGACTCTCATTTGCACCCATAAAGTGCTATATTGCTGCTATGCGACAAATGGGCATCGCGGCGGTTGTTCACGGCGTGACATGTGAACCGCAAGGGAAGATTGCGATGCCCAAGGTCCGGACCGTATCGGAACATGGCAGTTTCCGGCTCGTCGAACGGGACGGCCGCTACGCCGTGATCGAGGCGCGCGACGGCCAAATCTATGGTCTCCACGGGGAGGCGGGCGACCGCCCCAGCGCGCCGGACCGTCCGGACGCCGCCGAGACCGTCGTCGCCCCCGGCGACTGGAGCGCCGAGGACGACGCCCGCCGCCGCTTCGAGGAACTCGCCGCCCGCGGTGAGGAGCTGGCCCGCAAAATCTGGTGATCCGCATCGGGTGACCAGTGCGGGTGACCTGAGCGGCTCAGAACGCCTGGATCGCCTTTGAGGAGACCGTCCGCCACCGCGCGTCGGCGTCCTTCAGCATGGTCTGGATGTGGCCGATGTGGACCTGACCGTAGAGGATCAGGATGTTGCGGTCCGGTTCGGCCTTGATCGCCGCCACCACCTTGTCCTCGCGCAGGGTGGTCAGCGCCGGCGGCAGGGCCTCGCGCACCATGGAGCCCGACGCGGTGGTGGCCAGCATGATGCGGATGGCGGCCTGGACGCGCCGCTGCACCCAGCCCGGCAGCGTGTCGTACTCGTTCCGGAGTTGCGCCAGATCGATGGTTTCCGGATCGGCCTCGTCCGGATCGTCGGGGGGCAGGGCGGCCAGCAGTTGCGACAGGGTGACGTCGACGTTGCGGGCGTCCGGCCCCGGCGGGCCGATCAGGGCGCGGTTGTCCTGAAGCACCAGCCCGTCGCCGAGCAGGCTCGCCATCATCTCGTAGGGATGCTGCTTGCTGTCCGGGTTCCAGTCCGCCCCCAGCCGGCGCAGCACGTCGGCCACCCCGGCGGGGTTGGAGGAATCGTCGGGACGGACCTCCTCGTAGAAGACCAGCCAGCCTTCCTGACGCCGCTGGGCGATGTGCTTGGCGATGCCGCTGTAGAATTCCGGCTTGGCGACATGGACCATGCCCTGCATCTCCACCTGCCGCCGCCCGTCGCTCATCACGACTCGGGACAGCTCCAGCGGGATGTGGTCGGCGACCACCGGCAGGGCGGCCACCACCCCCACGGTCAGGGTGACGAGGCCGCCGGCGAGGATGCCGACGGCGATCAGGGCGGTTCGGAGCGCGCGCTTCATGCCCCGACGCTGGCACGAAACGGGGGGCGGGGGCAACCGCTCCGGCCGAAGACGCCGAACCTTACACCCCGACCTCCACCGCGGCGTTGACGATGTAGATCATCTCGTTGCGGTCGTTCTTGTCGGCCAGGAAGATGCCGCTGGGCGCCAGCATGCCGCCGGACACCACGTTGAAGGAAACCTGTCCATAGGGGAAGACGGCCCGCACGGCCTCCAGGTCCAGACGGTCGGCGTCCGCCGGAACGGCGAGATGGACGCGGACCTGCATCCGGCTGGTGTCGCCATCGACGAGCGCGCGCATGCCGGGCATGGAGTTGCGCTCGATGGCGTTGCGCACGGCGCGCACCGCGGCCTTGGTCACGTCCTGCCCATGCAGATCGGCGCCCATGCCGAGTTCGACGAACATCACCTGCTTCATGGTCGTGGGTCCCTCCTCGTTCCGTGCTCGGCGATTGCGCTGAGGATGCGCCAGGATCGGTGCGGCGCGGCAGCCGGTCCGGCCGTTTTTCCGACCTGCGGAATGCGGTCAGCCGATCCGGAAGGCAAGATAGCTGTCGGTGCCCACCTGTCCGGGCATGGCGAGCAACCCGCCGGGGGTCTTTCCGCTGAAGGTCAGGCTGAGGTCGGCGCCGCCATTGCCGTCCAGGTCGATTCGCGCGGTGGCCCCCTGATAGCCGGCGGCGCCCGCCAGATCCTCCCAGGTCAGTTTGGAAAGGGTGTCCGTCCAGCCCCAGGCGACCGCCCATTCCGCCGGTTGCAGGTCGGTGATGGTGGACCACGTGACGCCTTCGCCCCGACCATCGACGTTGAAGGTGTCCGTGCCGGCCCCGCCGGTCAGGAAGTTGGAGCCCGTGCCGCCGTCCAGCACGTCGTCTCCGCCTCCGCCCTGCGCGGCGTCGTTCCCGCCGAGCAGATTCATGAAATCGCCCTGGCCGCTGCCGACGACCGCCTCTCCCGCGGCCGTTCCCAGGAACTGGTTTTTCAGGCCGGCGACCGGGCCGGAATAGGGGGCCATCCGCACCTCGTAGCTCATGGCGCCATCCTGAACGATGGCGCGTTCGTCCGGCGCGGCGCGGGGCAGGGCGGCCGCGGCCTCCTGCCGGGTGACCGTGCGGTCGGCAAAGACCAGCCGTTCGATGCCGCGCAGCCGGTCGGTGCCGCCGGCCCCGGTGACCGTCAGGTCCGCTCCGCCTCCCAACGGATCGACGGTCACGAAGACGTTGGCGGAGGGGAAGTCGTACAGCGCCGTGTCGTCTCCGGGTCCGCCGTCGAGAAGATCGTTGCCCGCGCCGCCGGCCAGCGTGTCGTCTCCGGCGGCGCCCATCAGCGTGTCGGCGAAGGCCGAGCCGGTCACCCGGTCGCCGGCCGGCCCCCCGATGACGGTCTCGATGCGGGTGCCGTAGCCGACGAAGAACTGGTTCTGGGCCAGGATCGACGGCGCCTGCGCGGAAAACCATCCCCAGCCGCCCGTCAGGTCGATGGTGACGGGAACATCCGACCCCGCCGCGGACAGGGTATCGTTGCCGCCGCCATCCCAGAGGTAGCGCCCCGGCGCGCCCGGCGTCAGGAGATACAGGTCGTCGCCGGCGCGCACGGTGGGGTTGGGGCCATAGAGGCGCTGGATCGCGGCGACGTCGTAGACGCCCAGCCCGCCGGGCCAGACGCCGTAATAGGACATGACCGTGTTGGTCCGGTTGTCCTCGGCCGGCGGCAGAAAGGGCGGGGTGCCGCCGCCCGTGCCGTTGTAGTCGCCGGGATGCTTCAGGCCCAGCGCGTGGCCGATCTCATGCACATAGGTCCGGTATCCGGCCGATTCGGGGTCGAGGTAGATGTAGGAGCCCGCCGGGTTGGGGTAGTAGGCCATGCCGGAGGCGCCGAAGGCGTCCAACTGGCTCATATGGAATTGCAGGTTGGCGGTCATCGGCGCCGTCGTTTCCACGAAGGCGAGGTTGGCGACGGCGCTCCACTCCCCCATCGCCTGCAACGCCATGGCCTTCTGGCTGTCGTTGAGGGGACGGAAGCCGGGCACGTAGCGGATGCCGGCATCCACGACCCAGCCGTAGGTCAGGCTGTAGGGCGCCGTCGCGGCACCGTCCGGCGGCACGCCCCAGCGGCGCCCGCTGTCGAAGGCCCGGACGAACAGCGGGTCGCCGACGCCGCCCGTCGTCCGGCCGGCGGTCTCCATCGCCGGGCCTGAAACGTCATCAAAGCCGGAAGCGTCATCGGGGGGTGATCGATCATCGCCGATTCCGTCTCCGTTTCCGCCATTGCCGGGAATCCGAAACTCACTCATGTCCGCAAGCTCCGTCGGGGTGGACCGGTGTTTCGCTAAATTCGTTCCGAATTCCAATGATGTTTGGCGAAAACGATCGGCGCTCGTCTTTCAATCAAACAGTATTTATGACAAGGCGTTTGTCCGTCTTCAATGGATCAGATGGTGTCATCAACATTGTATGATGGAAAATTTTCAACGGGTTTTCAGTGTCTTGTGGAGGTTCCGGGAAAATCCTTCCGCGCACTCGCGGGCCGGCGGCGATGCCGGGTTATACGCTGAGGATGACTGGCGGGATTGCCAGAATGGGCAAAAATTCAGTCGCCGCAAGTGAAACGTACGAACCGGCCCCCATCCGTCATGACGAGTTCAAAATAAAATCGTTAAAGAATATTAAGGCGCAATCCTGTCACAGCATAGGCGAGGATTCGCGGATTGACAGGATGGAGAGATTCCGCAACCGTTGCCGCAGAACAACAACGGGGGAGAAAAAGAGTGCGGTATGGCTGTGTTGCGCTCGCCATCTGTGCTGTTTCTGTTGGAGCTTGCTCGACCAGTGCACAGATCGCCACCGTCCCGCCAATGCCGCAGGACATCGAGTTCGAGGAAACATCCGCGCCGGTCGTTCCGGACATCGAACCGGTTTATGTTCATAAGGGGAAGGCGTCCTATTACGCCGATTTCTTCCATGGCCGGACCACCGCGTCGGGGGAGCGCTTCAGCCAGAACCGGCTGACCGCCGCGTCCCGCCGGCTTCCCCTGGGCAGCCGGGTGACCGTGACCAACGCCGACAACGGGCGCAGCGTCGAGGTCGTGATCAACGACCGCGGCCCCTATGTGAAGGGCCGGGTGATCGACCTGTCCCGGAAGGCCGCCACCGAATTGGGCATGATCGAAGACGGCGTGGTGAACGTCCGCGTCGAAGCCCGGCCCTCCGACCAGCCGAACCGCTCTCTGCGGCAGCGGCTGGAGCAGATGGTCGCCGCGCTCTATCCCGATCGCAAGCCCGTGACCGAACCGCCCGTGACCGTCGCCGAGCGTCCCGAACCGGATTTGGACAACACGAACCTTGGCGGCACGGATTTGGGCGCCGCCGACTAGCGGGACCGCGCCCCGTCCGACGCTTCCCACCCAAACGCACGACGCGCAGGCTTCCGCACAACGGGCATGGCGCCGGGAAGGCCGCCGATGCACCCCCGCGGGTGACGGAGCCGTGCGCGCAGAGGAGATTCCAACTCATGCTGAAGCTCGTGATCCGCGACACCCATCACGCCGCCGGCCTGTTCCTGGAGCAGGTGGACAATGTCCGCCAGCTCATCGCCGAGTTGAAGGCGCTGAAGCGCGTTCCGTCCGCCTCGCTCTATCTGGAAGGGCTGGCCGAGCGCTGCCTGCGGCGCGGCTGGACGGTGATCCCCGCCGATCCGCTGATCCGCGGCTGCACGTCGCGCACCCACATCGTCGAGCTGCACCTCGACCCCAACCAGCCGGGCGCGCCCTTCGTCGGCATCTACGAGCCGGGGGAGGACGGCACCCCCTGCCGCCGCCTGCACGATTCCCTGGAGGGGCTGGCGAGCCGCCTGCGCCTGCCGCCCACCAACAACACCGGCACCATGCCTGCAACGGTGCAGCAGCCCTCCGCGCTGGCCGCATAAAGCCATCGCAGCGGCGCGGGGGTTCCGGCCGCATCCATTGATTGGAATCATACCGCGGCAGGACGGGCGGGGGTAGCCTGCGGGCCGGCAATCCCGCCGCCCGCTGCCCGTGCCCGCCCCCATGACCGTCGAGCATCTCAGCCTCGTCTTCCTGCTGCTCCAGCAGATGTGCGTGTATCTGGTCATCGCGTACATGCTGAGCCGGACGCCGCTGTTCCTTCCGGTGATGCATCTCACCGTGCGCTGGCCGCACAAGCTGGCCTGCTACGTCATCTTCTCCATGTTCTGCGTCATGGGGACCTATTTCGGGTTGCAGATCGACGATTCCATCGCCAACACCCGCGCCATCGGGGCCGTGCTGAGCGGCATCCTGGGCGGGCCGTCGGTGGGGCTGGCGGTCGGCTTCACCGGCGGTCTGCACCGCTACTCGCTGGGCGGCATGTCGGCGGTGGCCTGCGCCATCTCCACGGTGACGGAGGGGCTGATCGGCGGTCTGGTGCACCGCCACTTCGTCCGCCAGGGCCGCATCGAGCCGCTGTTCGACCCGCTGCGCGTCGGCGCCGTCACGCTGGTGGCGGAAATCGCCCAGATGCTGATCATCCTGCTGGTGGCCAAGCCCTTCCCGGCGGCGGTCCATCTGGTCGAGGTGGTGGCGCTGCCGATGATCGTCGCCAACACGCTGGGGGCGGGGCTGTTCATGCGAATCCTGATGGACCGCCGCGCCCTGATCGACAAGCAGTCGAGCGCCTTCTCCGCCAAGGCGCTGAAGATCGCCGCGCGGGCCGACGGCGTGCTGCGCCAGGGCTTCAACGAAGAGAACAGCATGCGGGTCGCCCGCATCATCTACGAGGAGACGGGCGTCGGCGCCGTCGCCATCACCGACCGCGAGAAGCTGCTGGCCTTCATCGGCGTCGGCGACGACCATCATCTGCCGGGCACGCCGATCACCTCGCCCCAGACCTACCAGGCGATCGCCAACAACCAAGTGCTCTACGCCGACGGCAATCTGGTGTCCTACAAATGCTCGATCCACCCGAACTGCCGGCTGGGCGCCTCGCTGGTGATCCCGCTGGTCGGCGAGGACGACCGGGTGATCGGCACCGTGAAGCTGTACGAGCCGAAGACCAAGCTGTTCTCCACCATCAACCGCACGCTGGGGGAGGGCATCGCCCGGCTGCTGTCCAGCCAGATCCTCGCCGGGCGCTACGAGCAGCAGAAGGCGCTGCTCGCCCAGTCGGAGATCAAGCTGCTGCACGCTCAGGTGAACCCGCATTTCCTGTTCAACGCGCTCAACACCATCTCCGCGGTCATCCGCAACGATCCGGAGCGGGCACGCCAGCTCGTGCAGAGCCTGTCGGTCTTCTTCCGCAAGAACCTGAAGCGCCCCAGCCAGGAGGCCACGGTGGCCGACGAGGTGGAGCATGTCAGCGCCTATCTCCAGATCGAGCTGGCGCGCTTCACCGGGCGCCTGTCGGTGGAGATTGACGTGCCCGAGGCTCTGCGCCACGCCCGGCTGCCGGCCTTCCTGCTCCAGCCGCTGGTCGAGAACGCCATCAAGCACGGCACGTCGCAGCTCCTCGGCCCCGGCCATGTCCGCATCGCGGCGCGGCGGGAAGGCGGCGACCTGCTGCTGGCGGTGGAGGACAACGCCGGCCTCTACGAGGAAAAGCCGGGCGGTGACGGGCTCGGCATGTCCATCGTGGACCGCCGCGTCCGCAACCGCTTCGGCGACGGTTACGGGGTGGACGTCGCCTGCGAGGCCGACGTCCTCACCCGCATCACCCTGCGCCTTCCCCTGGACATCCCTGCCGTCGCGGAGACCGCGCCATGATGACCGTCCTGATCGTGGACGACGAGCCGCTGGCCCGCGAGGAGCTGCGGCGCCTCCTGGAGGAGTTCCCCGACCTCCAGGTCGTCGGGGAATGCGCCAACGCCATCGAGGCCATCGGCGCCATCAACCGCCAGCCGCCCGACGTGGTCTTCCTCGACATCCAGATGCCGCGGGTCAGCGGGCTGGAAATGCTGAGCATGCTCGACCCGGAGCGGATGCCCCGCATCGTCTTTCTGACCGCCCACGACGAGTACGCCGTCCAGGCCTTCGAGGAGCACGCCTTCGACTATCTGCTGAAGCCGGCGGACCCGGCCCGGCTGGCGAAGACGCTGCAACGGCTGCGCCGCGAGCGGGCGCCGCAGGACCTCGCCGTTCTGAAGGACGCCGCCCCGCTGCGGCTGATCCCCTGCACCGGCCACAACCGCATCTCCCTGCTGAAGCTGGACGAGGTGGAATGCGTGGCCTCCAAGGCGAGCGGCGTCTTCGTCGTCGGTGCCGACGGCGAGGAACGCTTCACCGAGCTGACCCTGCTGACCTTGCAGGAGCGCACCCCGCTGGTGCGCTGCCACCGGCAATATCTGGTCAACCCCGACCGCATCCGGGAAATCCGCCTGATCGACAACGGTCTGGCGGAAATCCAGACGCTGGGCGGCCAGAGCATCCCGGTCAGCCGCCGCTTCCTCGGCCCGCTGAAGGAACGGCTGGGCATCGGTTGATTTTCCCTCTCCCGCCCCGGGAGAGGGGAAGACAGCCTCCACCGCTCACCCCCGCTTTCCGACCGCTCGCCACGCCATGGCGCCGCTCCGGGGAGGGCACCACACGAAGGGTGAAACCCGGCCTACCGTGACGGCAGTTCCTTCCAAGGAGAGCTGTCATGGATCACGCCCTAACATTTGTGATCGCGACACTCTGCATCCTCGCCCTCTGCTACCGCTTCTACGGCGTGTTCTTTGTGCGCAAGGTGCTCCGTGCCGATGATTCCGAGGTGACGCCGTCCCACATCCTGGCCGACGGGCGAAACTATGTTCCCACCAAGAAGTGGGTGAACGCCGGCCAGCATTTCGCGGCGATCGCCGCCGCCGGCCCGCTGGTCGGCCCCGTGCTGGCCGCGCAGTTCGGCTATCTGCCGAGCTTCCTGTGGCTGCTGATCGGCTGCGTCATCGGCGGCGCGGTGCACGACACGGTCGTGCTGTTCGCCTCGATGAAGCACAAGGGCCAGTCCCTGTCGGAGGTTGCCAAGGCCGAACTCGGCCCGGTCGCCGGCTGGTGCACCGGTCTGGCGATGCTGTTCATCATCACCATCACCATGGCCGGCCTGTCGATGGTCGTCGTCCATGCGCTGGAACGCAACGCCTGGGGCGCCTTCGCGGTCTTCATGACGATCCCGATCGCCGTCGCGCTCGGCCTCTACGAGAAGATCACCGGCTCGTCCAAGGGCGCCACGCAGGTCGGCATCGCCGCCATCGCCGCCTCCGTCTTCGCCGGCCCCTACATCCAGGGCACGGTGCTGGGCAGCTGGCTGACGCTGCACGCTGAGACGGTCGCGCTGATCCTGCCGATCTACGCCTTCTTCGCCACGGCGCTGCCGGTGTGGATGCTGCTGACCCCGCGCGGCTACCTGTCGAGCTTCATGAAGATCGGCGTGTTCGGCGCGCTCGTCGTCGGCGTCGTTTTCATCAATCCGGAAATCCGCTTCCCCGCGCTCACCGACTTCATCCATGGCGGCGGCCCGGTGCTGGCCGGCCCGGTGTGGCCGTTCATCTCGATCACCATCGCCTGCGGCGCCATCTCCGGCTTCCACGCCTTCATCGGCTCGGGCACCACGCCGAAGCTGATCGACAAATGGAGCGACATCCGCACCGTGGCCTTCGGCGGCATGCTGGCGGAATGCGTGGTCGGCGTCATGGCGCTGATCGCCGCCACCTCCCTGCACCCGGCCGACTATTTCGCCATCAACTCCTCGCCCGCCGCCTTCCAGGCCCTGAACATGCAGGTTGTCGATCTGCCGCGGCTCAGCCAGGAAATCGGCCTCGACCTCTACGGCCGCACCGGCGGCGCGGTGACGCTCGCGGTCGGCATGACGGAAATCTTCACCCGCATCCCGTGGTTCGGCACGCTGGCCTCCTACTTCTTCCAGTTCGTCGTGATGTTCGAGGCGGTCTTCATCCTGACCGCGGTGGACAGCGGCACCCGCGTGGCCCGCTACCTGATCCAGGACCTGGGCGGCGACCTCTATGCCCCGCTGAAGCGTCTCGACTGGGTGCCCGGTTCGATCGCCGCGAGCGTGCTGGCCTGCGTGGCCTGGGGTTACCTGCTGACGTCGGGCGACATCAACTCGGTGTGGGCGCTGTTCGGGGTGTCGAACCAGCTCATGGCCTCGGTCGGCCTGATCATCGGCGCCACGATCATCCTGCGCCTAGGCCAGAAACGGGTCTACATGCTGACCTGCCTCGTCCCGCTGGCCTACCTGTTCGTGACGGTGAACTACGCCGGCTACTGGATGATCACCAACGTCTATCTGAACCCGCTGGCCAAGGGCTACAACGTCTTCAACGCCGGCATCTCGATCATCATGCTGTCGCTCGGCTTCGTGATCCTGATCGCCGCCCTCAAGAAGTGGAAGGAACTCCTGCGCATCCGCAAGGACACCCTGCCTGAGACGCTGATCGCCACCCCGGCGGAATAGCCGGACACCGGGCAAGCCGCCCGGAGACGATCAAGCGCTCAACCGGAAGAGGTATCGCTGCTCCCCCAGCGGTACCTCTTCTGCATTTCTGTGGAATGGCTGGGACGCCACCGAATCCGCGAATTACAAGGGTTGATTCGCCATCCGGCGGGTGCCATCCAAGGGCCGGCGCCGTGGCCTCCGGGCTGCGGCGCCGGTTTTTCATGAAAGGAACGGGTGGTCGGACACATGCCGCAGGTTGCACGGTCGGTACTTTCGCTCCTGCTCGGGGTCGCTTTCCTGATGCTGGGCAACGGCGCGCTCAGCACGCTCATCGGCCTGCGGCTGGCCGGCACGGAATCCGGAGCGGTCGCGGTGGGCCTGATCACCGCCGCCTTTTACACCGGGCTGACCGGCGGCTCCCTGTTCGCCCACCGCGTCATCACGCGGGTCGGTCACATCCGCGCCTTCGCCGCCTTCGCCTCCGTCCTGTCGGCGGCGGCGCTGTCGCACGCCCTGTTCGCCTCGGTGCCGCTGTGGACCTTGCTGCGGCTGGCCGAGGGCTTCTGCATGGCCGGCCTCTACATCTGCATCGAGAGCTGGCTGAACGGCACCGCCAACAACGAGACGCGCGGGCAGATCCTGTCGCTCTACATGGTCACGCTCTACGCCGCCTCGGCGGTGGGTCAGCAGTTGCTGCAGCTGGACGATGCGGCGGGCGTGCGCATCTTCATGCTGATCGCCATTCTGCTGACGCTCGCCCTGGTGCCGGTGGCCCTGACGCGGACCACGCCGCCGACCCTGCCCAACGTCGAATCCTACGGCCTGCGGCGGCTGTACGAGGCGTCGCCGCTGGGCGTCGTCGGCGTCTTCATCAGCGGGACGGTGACCGGCTCCATCTACGGCCTCGCCCCGGTGTTCGGCGCGGCGTCCGGCTTCGGCGTGTCGGGGACGGCGCTGTTCATGACGACCCTGATCCTGGGCGGCGTGGCGCTGCAATGGCCGCTCGGGCGGCTGTCGGACCGCTTCGACCGGCGCGCCGTCATCATCGTTCTGTCGGCGGCGCTGGCGCTGGTCAGCGTCGGCATGATCCTGGCGGACGGCAGCGGGCGGCAGGAGACGCTGCTGCTGGTGGCGCCGTTCTTCGGCGGTCTGGCCTTCACGCTCTACCCGGTCTGCGCCGCCCACACCAACGACCATGCCGGGCCGGACAATGTGGTGTCGGTCAGCGGCGGCCTGATCCTCGCCAACTCGGTGGGGGCGATCATCGGCCCGCCGCTGGCCTCGGCCGCCATGGGCTTCGCGGGACCGGAGGCGCTGTTCGGCTTCATCGCGGCCGGGGCGGGCTCGGCGACGCTCTACGGCCTGTGGCGCACGCGGATGCGCCCGCCGCCGCCCGCCGAGGCGCAGGCGAGCTTCCGCCCGCTGCCCCAGACGACGCCGACCGTCACCCCGCTCGACCCGCTGGGTCCGCCCCGGCCGGAGTTGGCGGCGGGGGATTGAGGGGGGCGGTGTGACGCCCTCTCCCCCCTGGGGAGAGGGTTTGGGTGAGGGGGATTTACGCCCGACAGGGCGGAGGATAACCTCCACTGCTCAAAGTGGATCGCCTTCGGCGCCCCCTCATCCTGACCTTCTCCCCAGGGGGGAGAAGGAATGAGGTCACTCCTCGACTTTTGCCGGTGCGGTGGGCTGCCAGGGGAAGGCGCCCATCGGGCCCATGCCGACGCGGTCGCGGGGGATCGCCACGTCGCTCTGCATGTAGAGCGCGATCAACTCGGCCAGCGAGCGCAGCGAGTCCGCGTGGATGCGCTCGTAGCCGTGGGAGCTGTCGATGCCGAAGCAGACCAGCGCCGTGCGGATGTCGTTGCCGGCCTCGATGGCGGCGGCGCTGTCGCAGCGGTAATAGCGGAAGACGTCGCGCTGGTGCTCGATATTGTGCTGCTGGCACAGCTTCAGAAGCTTGTGCGTCAGGTGATAGTCGAAGGGGCCGGTGCTGTCGGCCATGGCGACGGTCACGCCGAATTCGCGGCTGTTCTGGCCCATGGCGGTGGTGCCGTTGTCGATGGTCACCATCTCCGCCACGTCCTTGTGCAGGACCGACGAGGCGCCGGAGCCGACCTCCTCGGAGATGGTCAGCAGCAGGTGGCAGTCCACCGGCAGCGGCAGCTTGGCGTCCAGCACAGCCTTGGCGGCGGCGAAGATCACCGCCACCCCGGCCTTGTCGTCGAGATGGCGGGAGTTGATGAAGCCGCTGGCGTCGAACTCCGCCTGGGGGTCGATGGCCACGAAGTCGCCGACGTTGAAGCCGTGAACCTGCAATTCCGCCAGGGTTTCGCAGCGGGCGTCCACCCGGATCTCCAGGTTGGTCCAGGCCACCGGCTGGGTGTCGATCTCCTCGTTGAAGGTGTGGCCGGACGCCTTCAGCGGCAGGATGGTGCCGCGGTAGCTTCCCTTGTCGGTGAAGACGGTGCAGCGCGCCCCCTCGGCGAAGCGCGCCGACCAGGTGCCGATGGGCACCACCTCCAGCCGGCCGTTGGCCTTCAGCATCTTCACCTGGGCGCCCAGCGTGTCGAGATGGGCGACCACGGCGCGGTCGGGGCTGTATTGCCGCCCCGCCAGATCGGCGCGGATGGCGCCGCGCCGGGTCAGTTCGAAGGGGATGCCCAGTCGGTGCAGCTCGTCGCCGCAGAAATGCACGATCTGGTCGGTGTATCCGGTCGGGCTCGGGATCTCCAGCAGGCGGCGGAGAAGGCCCGTCAGATAGTCCATGTCGATGACCGGCCGGACAATTCCGGCCCGCGTCAAGGTTGCCTGCTCCATACCACCTCCTGAACGTCACGCCCGCGGATCGACCGCGGAGTAGGGGAAGAGAAGATCGAGGAAGCGCTCGGCGGTCGGCTGCGGTTCGTGGTTGGCAAGGCCGGGCCGCTCGTTCGCCTCGATGATCGCGTAGTCGGACCCCAGCAGGTCGGGGATCAGCAGATCCAGGCCGACCACCGGAATGTCGAGCGCGCGCGCCGCCTCCACCGCCGCCTCCACCACGCGGTGGTGCAGACGGTCGGTGATGTCGTGCAGCGTGCCGCCCGTGTGCAGGTTGGCCGTCTTGCGCACGGCCAGCGTCTGCCCCTCCGGAAGGACCGAGTCCATGGAGAAACCGGCGTCGCGCACGCAACGTTCCGTCTCCTCGTCCATCGGGATGCGGCTTTCCCCGCCGGTGGCGGCGGCGCGGCGGCGGCTCTGCGCCTCGATCAGCTGTGAGATCGTGCGGTCGCCGGTGCCGACGATTTCCGCCGGGCGGCGCACCGCGGCGGCGACGACGCGGTAGTCGATGACCAGGATGCGCACGTCCTGGCCCTGCACGAACTGCTCCAGCAGGACCGTGTCGCAGATCTTCTTCGCCTTGCCCACCGCCCAGGCCAGAGTCTCCGCGTCGCGCACATCGACGGTGATGCCCTGGCCCTGCTCGCCGCGGGCGGGCTTCACCACGACGCTGCCGTGGCGCTCCAGGAAGGCGGCGTTGTCGTCCATCCCGGCGGCGGTCATCTGGTCGGGCACCGACAGGCCGGTCCGCAGCAGCGTGCGCCGGGTCACCGCCTTGTCGTCGCAGCGGAACAGGGCCACCGCCGAGGTCAGCTCGCTGAGGCTTTCGCGGCACAGGATGCTGCGCCCGCCGAAGCTGAGGCGGAACAGGTTCGACTCCGCGTCCACCACCTCCACCCCGATGCCGCGGCGCCGGGCCTCGTTGATGATGATCATGGCGTAGGGGTTGAGGCTCGCCTCCACCGCCGGGCCGGCGAACAGCTTCTCGTTGATCGGGTTCTTGGTCTTCAGCGCGAAGACCGGCACCCGCCGGAAGCCCAGCTTCTCGTAGAGCGCGATGGCGTTGGCGTTGTCGTGCAGGACCGACAGGTCCATGAAGCTGCGCCCGCGCTCCTTGAAATGTTCGGCCAGCGCGCGGACCAGCGCCTCGCCGATGCCGGGATAGGCCGCCTGCGGATCGACCGCCAGGCACCACAGGGAGGAGCCGTTCTGCGGGTCCTTGAAGGCGCGGACATGGTCCACCCCGGTGACCGAGCCGATAACCGCGCCGCTGACCGGATCGGTGGCGATCAGATGGGTCAGCACGCGGCTGTCACGCTCCGACCAGCAGAATTCCGGGTCCATGGTGACCATGCCGCGGGCGCCGTAGATGCGGTTCACGGCATCGACGTCCTGGCGGCCGCGCATCGTTTCGATGGTGAAGCCGCGCGTCTCGCCGCCGGGCCGGAAACCGGCCAGCCGCAGGCGGTAGGTGTGGGAGGGGTCGAGGAACAGCTCGTTCGGCGCCTGGGACAGCGCTACATGCGGGTCCTCCAGATACAGCGCGATGTCGCGCCGCCCCGGCCCCTCCCGGCGCATCGCCTCGATCAATTCGCCGACGTCGGGAAAGGTGTTGGCGAACAGCAGGCGGCCCCAGCCGCAATTCACCACCGCGCGCGGCGTCGGCCCAAGCCCCGCCCCCGTCCGGCGGCTCGGGCGCGGCGAGTCCTCGTCCATCAGGGCGGAGACCAGGGCGCGTTCGATCCGGAAAGGCGTCTGGGTGCGATTCTGCATCGTCATCATGCGGTGTTCAGATCCCGTGGGTTTGCAGCCAGAACTCCAGCAGAGCGGCCTGCCAGAGCTTCGAACCGCGAAGCGGCGTGATGTGGGTTTCCGGATCGCTGAACAGGCGGTCGAGATAGGCCGGCTGGAACAGCGCGCGCTCCCGCGCGGCGGGCTGGTTCAGCACGTCGCGCACCAGCTCCAGATAGGGGCCGCGCAGATACTTCAGCGCCGGAACGGGGAAATAGCCCTTGGGCCGGTCGATGACCTCGGAGGGGACGACCTTGCGCGCCGCCTCCTTCAGCACGTATTTGCCGCCGTCGCGCACCTTCAGCTCCGGCGGGACGCGGGCGGCCAGTTCGACCAGATCGTGGTCGAGGAAGGGCACGCGTCCTTCCAGCCCCCAGGCCATGGTCATGTTGTCCACCCGCTTCACCGGGTCGTCGACCAGCATGACGGTGGTGTCGAGGCGCAGCGCCTTGTCCACCGGGCGGTCGGCGCCGGGCCGGGCGAAGTGAGCGGCGACGAAGGCGCTCGCCACGTCCTCGTCGGCGAGGTATTGCGGGTTCAGCGCCTCGGCCATCTCCGCGCGGTTGCGGTCGAAGAAGACCTTGGCGTAGGTGGACAGCGGGTCGGTCGCCTCCATCATCGGCGGGTACCAGTGGTAGCCCGCGAAGATCTCGTCGGCGCCCTGCCCGCTCTGCACCACCTTCACATGCTTGGCGACCTCCTGCGACAGCAGGAAGAAGCCGATGGCGTCGTGGCTGACCATCGGCTCCGACATCGCCCGCACGCAGTCCTGAAGGGCGGGCAGGGCGCGGCTGCTGTCGATGAACAGCTTGTGATGGTCGGTCTGGAAGCGCTGGGCGATCAGGTCGGAATACTGGAACTCGTCGCCCTTCTCCTGGCCCACGGTCTCGAAGCCGATGGAGAAGGTCTGCAGGCCGGTCTGTCCCGCCTCCGCCAGAAGGGCGACGATGACCGAGCTGTCCAGCCCGCCCGAGAGCAGCACGCCGACCGGCACGTCGGCGACCAGACGCCGCTCCACCGCCTTGCGCAGCGTGGACAGCACGGCGTCCTGCCAGTCGCCCTCCGACATCCGCTCGTCGCCGGGCTGCGGGCCGAAGACCGGCTCCCAATAGGTTTCCTCGATGCGGCGCCCGTCCGGCTCCAGCGTCAGCAGGGTGGCTGGCGGCAGCTTGCGCACGCCCTTCAGGATGGTCCCCGGCGCAGGGACGACGGCGTGGAAGCTCATATACTGGTAGAGCCCCACCGGGTCGATCGCGGTGTCGATGTCGCCGCCGGCCAGCAGGGCGGGCAGGGTGGAGGCGAAGCGCAGCCGCCCCGCCGTTTCGGACAGGTAGAGCGGCTTGATGCCCAGCCGGTCGCGGCCCAGCGTGACGCGCCCGCTGTCGCGCTCCCAGATGGCGAAGGCGAACATGCCGTAGAGCCGCTCGACGAAGCGGCGGCCCCAGGCGTGATAGGCTTTCAGCAGGACTTCGGTGTCGCCGTGCGAGAAGAAGCGATAGCCCTTGGCCTCCAGCTCCGCCCGCAGTTCCGGGTAATTGTAGATGCAGCCGTTGAAGACGATGCCGAGGCCCAGTTCGGGGTCGGTCATCGGCTGCTGCGCCGCCTCGGACAGGTCGATGATGCTCAGCCGCCGGTGGCCGAAGGCCATCCGTCCATGGGCGAAGACGCCTTGCCCATCGGGGCCGCGCAACGCCAGGGCTTCGGTCATCGAACCGACCGCAGACGCGGAGGCCGGGCGAGAATCGAAGCGGATTTCCCCGCTGATGCCGCACATTGTAAGAAATATCTCCGTATTCGAATGGGCTGGACGCCGGAAAAAAACGCTGGGAAGCGGCGAAGGACCGGCGCCACCCCTCAACAGGCGTGCAGCTTGATCGTCGCAAGGTTGGGGCCTGCCTTGCACAGGGTATCGGGGGTAGGGCCCGCCGAACGACCGGAGGGGCGGTGGCCGAAAACGGGGTATCGGGGCTACCCCATGGGGCCGGGAACCCCGCGCGGCCGGAGAAAGCCAGGGGTCGTGGCGCCTGACAGCGTATTGGTGGGGCTGGGCTTTTTGAGATTAACCCCTTTGCGCTGAAAATGAGGATTAGACGTCTAATCGTGCAGCCGCCAACGCGGCGCCGAGTTCGCGGGCGGCGTGGCGCAGGGCGCCCGGCTCATGGCCGGTGAAGCCCAGCATCAGCGCCTGCAGCGGCGGGGCGGCGATGTGCATCGGGCTGACCGGACGGACGGCGATGCCGCGCCGGGCCGCCACCGCCTCCACGTCGCGGTCCGACAGGCCGGGACGCAGCCGGGCGATCAGCTTCATGCCCTGCTCCGGCACTTCCGCCTCCATCCAGGGGGAGAGATGGGCGCCGATGGCGTCGGCCAGCGCATCCCGCGCGGCGGTGTAGCGGCGGCGCATCCGGCGCAGATGCGGGCCGAAATGACCCTCATTCAGGAAATCCGTCACCACGCCCGTGTAGAGCGTCGCCGGGTGCCAATCGGTCAGGCGACGCATGGTGAGCACCGGGTCCAGCAACTCGGGCGGCAGGACGGCGTAGCCCAGCCGCAGACCAGGAAACAGGACCTTGCTGAAGGTGCCGACGTAGATGACCCGCCCGCCGCCGTCGATCCCCTGGAGCGAGGCGAGCGGACGTCCGGCGTAGCGGAACTCGCTGTCGTAATCGTCCTCCAGCACCCAGGCGCCGGCCGTGCGCGCCCAGGCCAGAAGCTCCATCCGTCGCGCCATCGACAGCACCACACCCAGCGGGTAGTGGGAGGACGGGGTGACATAGGCCAGCCGGGCGTCCGGTGCCGCGGCGACGCCCGCCGCCACCTCCATGCCCTGCCCATCGACGGGCACCGGCACGACGCGCGCCCGCGCCGCTTCCAGCGCGGCGCGCACCGCGGGATAGCAGGGGTCTTCCAGCCACACCGGGTCGCCGGGCCGCAGCAGAACGCGCAACACGAGGTCGATGGCCTGCTGGGCGCCCGCGGTGATCACCACCTGCTCGGGTTCGCAGCGCACCGCCCGTGCGCTCTGGAGATAGCGGGCGATGGCCTGCCGCAGCGCCACCGGCCCGCCGGGTTCGCCATAGCCGAGCATCTCCGGGTCGGGCCGCTGCAGGTGCCGCAGGGTCAGGCTGCGCCAGATCCGCAAACTGCGCTCATCCAGCGTGCAACGCCCCGTGCTGAACGGAAGGGTGCCGAAAGGGGTGGTTGGTGGGGCTGGGGAGGGGACGCGGCGCGGCGGTTCCGGCGGCGGCACTTCCAACCCGTCCGGCAGATCGCTGGACACGAAGCTGCCCGCCCCGACGCGCCCCTCGATGAAACCCTCGGCCAGAAGCTGCTCATAGGCGGCGACCACCGTGTTGCGGGCGACGCCGAGCCGTTCGGCGAGCGCGCGCGTCGGCGGCAGCTTCGCGCCGGGCGTCAGCGCCCCGGACAGGATGGCCCGGCGCAGCGCGTCGTAGACTTGCCGCAGCAGCGGTTCCCCGCCCGTCCGGTCGATGGGCAGAAGCATCAGGTCGGACAGATCGGCGGGCATCGGATTGGTCCAGTCGACAAGGTCGAAATTGGCTCTCACACCGGACCAATGGCTAGGCTCTAATGGCGCCGTTGTCCACCGCCGTGAAGCGAGTTCCGCGATGTCCGAGACCATTCCGTCCGACAGCTATCCCGTCACCGACCGCAACCGGGTCAAGCGCCTGCACGAGCGGGGGCGCTACGATCGGGAATCCGTTCACGCCATCCTCGACGGCGCGATGATCGCGCACATCGCCTATGTGATCGACGGACAGCCCTACTGCACCCCCACCGCCTTCTGGCGGGAGGGCGAGCATCTCTATTGGCACGGGTCCTCGGCCAGCCGGATGCTGCGGTCGCAGCGCGACGGCCTGCCGGTATGCCTGACCGTGACGCATCTCGACAGCCTTGTGCTGGCCCGCAGCGGCTTCAACCATTCGGCCGATTATCGGTCGGCCATGTGCTTCGGCACCGCGCGCATCGTCGAGGAGCCGGAGGCCAAGGCCCGCGCGCTCGACGCCATGGTCGACCGCTTCTATCCGGGGCGCAGCGCCGAATTGCGGGCCAGCACGGCGCAGGAGATCAAGGCGACCATGGTCGTCGGCATGGCGATCGAGGAGGCGAGCGCCAAGGCCCGGGGCAAGGGCCTGTCCGATGAGGGGGAGGACATGGACCTGCCCATCTACACCGCCCGCTACCCGGTGGTTCAGGTGATCGGCGCCGCTGAACCCTGTCCGCGGCTTCCCGCCGACACGCCGGTCCCGCCGGGGCTGACGGGTTTCACCGCCGGCCGCCGGCTGGACGAGCTGATGCTGGAAAATCACCGCATCAGGTTCGGCGGGGAGTAACGCGCCCCGCCACCGCGTCCAACGTCATCGCGTCCGGCGCCACTCGCCGTCGATGGTGTAGGGTGCCGAGCGCCGGCGGCCATAGGACGGGCCGCCATGCGGCGAATGGCCGTCCAGATGCTCGGCCAGGATCGCCATGTTCTTGCGGTTGGCCTTCCAGAACACGTCGGCGATGTTGCCGGCGACCGGGACGGCGCTGATCACGCTGTCCATCGCTACGTTGCCGACCATGCGCAGCAGCTTGCCGCGCGGCACGCCGAGCCTCCAGGCTTCGCGGATGAGATAGCCGGACACCGCGGTGGTGGCGAGGTTGCCGAAGCCGGGAACCAGCCCCAGCACCGCGTCGGCGCCGAAGGTGATCCGGGTGCCCGGCACGCGGAAGGCGCTGTCCATCATGCGCGCCAGCCATTCCAGCCGCTGGCGTGCGGCGACATGCGCGGTCTCGCCGTAGGCGGAACCGTAACGGAAGGACGAAAAAGGGGTAGCGGTCATACGGACCCTCCAGAAGGGGACGGCGGCGCCGTCCGCTCAAGTGAAGGGCTCCGACATCGCGGTCCATACCAAGTGGACCGCCAGAGGGGCCCGGAGCCAGTCCCGCACAGATGGCCCGGTCGTCCCGCCCGCGCAAGACCCACCCGGTGCATTTTCGTATGAGTACGGTGAATTCATCCCCGGCTTTTGCGGGCCGGTCACAGAAGCATCAGAAAGGCCGGCAGGCCACCCAGAACCGCCCCCTGGGCCCCGCCCCACAGGAGGTCGCCCTGCTCCACCGACCGGCGCAGCGCCGGGTTGGTGCCGCGCAGTTGGCACAGGGCGAAGATGGCGGCGTTCAGCGGCCCGGCCAGGGCGAACCACAGGATCCAGGAGGGCATGCCGCCGAGCCACACGGCGGGGGCGAGCATCAGGGCGGTGCGGCCGGTCCAGGACAGGCCGCGGAACAGCAGCGCCTCCCATGACCAGACGCCGCGCGGGCCGACCGGGCCGAAGGGCAGAAGATGCTGCCCGACGAGAGTCGCCCCGGCGGTGGCCACCCCGACGACCAGCGCCTGATTGGTCGGCATGGCCAGCGACCACAGGGCGGTGCTGAGCAGGGTCGCCGGAACGCCCCACAGCAGCAGGCGGGGCAGGGCCCCTGTCTGGCGGCTGAGCGCGCTGAGAAAGAAACTGCCGAGCAGGGAACAGGTGACGGTGAGCAGGACGGCGGCGAACAGCAGATAGTCGATGACGAACTGTTCCGTCAGCATCACCATGGCCGTGCTCCCCCCACCGGTTCTTTGTTCGTATTCCCCTCAATTACGGTGGGGCGCGACCGGCCCGGCGTCAATGGAAATCACCCTGATTTTTGCAGGGCCGAGCCGCCTCCTCATTCCGTCCGTTTCAGCAGGTCGAGAAAGCGTTCCAGAACGAGGTTGGGCCGGGCGCCCTTCCTGGTGACCGCCTGGAATTCCTGGGCGTAGTGGAAGCGCTCCGGCAGCAGGGCGCGCATTGCCCCGCGCTCGACCCATTGCCGCGCGTAATGGGTGGGCAGGAAACCCACGTAGCAGCCGGTCAGGATGAGGAAGGCCACGCCCTCGCGGTCGGTCGCTGTGGCGGTCGCGGTCAGCGCCCGCTGCACCCCCGCCGCCTCCGGCACCTGCTGCGCCTCGGTCGGTGCGACGGCGTCGGCGGCCTCCACCGCGGCGTCGGGCACCGTCTCCGCATCGAACAGCGGGTGGCCACGCCCGCAATAGAGGAGCGATTCTTCCTGGTACAGCGGCAGACGGTCCAGGCCGGGCAGGGCGCGCCGCGCCGGGACCACGCCGACCTGCAGCCGTCCGTCGAGCACGCCGCGCTCGATCTCGTTGGGCGGGATCATGCGGATGTTCACCCGCACCTCCGGCCCCTGCTGCTTCAGGCCGCGCAACGCGTTGGTCACGCGCATCTTCGGCATGGTGACGAGGTTGTCGGTGATGCCGATGTTCAATTCGCCGCGCAGCCGCCCATGCGCGGCGTTGATCTCGCTGCGGAAGCTCTCCAGACCGGCGAACAGGCGCAGCGCCGCCTCGTAGGCCAGGCGTCCCTCGTCGGTCAGCAGGAAGCCCGCCCGCCCGCGCCGGCACAGCCGCAGCCCCAGCCGCCGCTCCAGATCGGCCATGTGCAGGCTGATGGCGGCGCGGCTGATGTTCAACTCCACCTCCGCCGCGGAAAAGCCGCCGCACTCCACCACTGTCGTAAAGACGCGCAGCAGGCGCAGGTCGGCGTCGTTGAGGCCGCTCAGGGGGCGGACGGGCTTGGTCATGGATAGGTAAGCGGATGCTTGCGTAAGGTTTGAATGGTTTGGATTTAACCGCAACCAAGCCTCCGCGCACACTGTATTCCGAGACGATCCCCGACGCCCACCCGAACCAGCAGGGAGTGCCGCCCGATGCCGCCGTTGGATGAGAGCCAGAAGACCGGAACCGCCCCGACCGCCGGGCTGACGCGCGAGGAGTTGGACGCCCACTGGATGCCCTTCACGGCGAACCGCGAGTTCAAGGCGAACCCGCGCCTGATCGCCCGAGCCGAGGGCGCGTGGTACTGGGATTCCGAGGGGCGGAAGATCTACGACAGCCTGTCCGGCCTGTGGTGCTGCGGCGCCGGTCACAGCCGCCGCGAGATCAGCGAGGCGGTGGCCCGCCAGATCGCCGAACTGGACTACAGCCCGGCCTTCCAGTTCGGCCACCCCGCCGCCTTCAAGCTGGCGCACAAGCTGGCCTCGATGACTCCGGCCGGGCTGGACCATGTGTTCTTCGTCAATTCCGGGTCGGAGGCGACCGACACCTCGCTGAAGATGGCGCGGGCCTATTGGCGGCTGAAGGGCCAGCCGACCAAGACCAAGCTGATCGGCCGGTCCAAGGGCTACCACGGCGTCAATTTCGGCGGCATCAGCCTGGGCGGCATCGGCGGCAACCGCAAGCTGTTCGGCTCTGGCGTCGAGGCCGACCATCTGCCACACACGCTGCTGCCGCAGAACGCCTTCGCCAAGGGCCTGCCGGAGCAGGGCGCCGAACTGGCCGACGCGCTGGAGGAACTGGTCGCCCTGCACGACGCCTCCAACATCGCCGCGGTGATCGTGGAGCCGCTGGCCGGTTCCGCCGGCGTGCTGCCGCCGCCCAAGGGCTACCTGCAGCGGCTGCGCGCGCTGTGCGACAAGCACAACATCCTGCTGATCTTCGACGAGGTCATCACCGGTTTCGGCCGCATGGGGGCCGCCTTCGGCGCCGACGCCTTCGGCGTGGTCCCCGACATCATGAACGTCGCCAAGGGCCTGACCAACGGCGCGGTGCCGATGGGCGCGGTGGTCGCCAACCATGAGATCTACCAGACCTTCATGGACAACGGCGGCGCCGACTACATGGTCGAGTTCCCGCACGGCTACACCTACTCCGCCCATCCCGTGGCCTGCGCCGCCGGCCTCGCCGCGCTGGAGCTGTTCGAGCGGGACAAGCTGGCCGAGAAGGCGGCGGCGCTCGCCCCGCATTTCGAGACGGTGCTGCACGGGCTGAAGGGGCTTCGCCACGTCACCGACATCCGCAACTACGGCCTCGCCGGCGCGGTGCAGATCGCGGCCCTGCCGGGCGAGCCGGCCCGCCGGCCCTATGAGATCGCCATGAAGTGCTGGAAGGCGGGCTTCTACGTCCGCTTCGGCGGCGACACGCTGCAGTTCGGCCCGCATTTCATCAGCGAGCGCGAGGACCTCGACCGGCTGATGAACGCCGTTTCCGACGCCATCCAGGCGACCGATTGAGGAGGATGGAAACCGCCATGACCCTCGTTCCGCACCTCATCGGCGGGGTGGCCGACGCCCCCGCCGAGACCCGCAGCGCCGACATCGTGAACCCGGCGACGGGCGAGACCGTCGGCCGCGTCCCGCTGGCCGGCCGCGCCACCGTTGAATCGGCCATCGCCGCCGCCGAGGCGGCCTTCCCGGCGTGGCGGGCGACGCCGCCGGCCAAGCGGGCGCGGGTGATGTTCCGCTTCCGCCAATTGCTGGAGGACAACGCCGACCGCATCTGCGCGGCGATCACGCGGGAGCACGGCAAAACGCTGGAGGACGCCCGCGGCGAGTTGACCCGCGGCATCGAGAATGTCGAATACGCCTGCGGCATCGCCGACCTGCTGAAGGGCGAGCATTCCAAGAATGTCGGGCCGGGCATCGACAGCTGGTCGGAGTTCCAGCCGCTGGGCGTTGTGGCGGGCATCACGCCCTTCAACTTCCCGGCCATGGTGCCGCTGTGGATGTTTCCGGTCGCCGTGGCCTGCGGCAACTGCTTCATTCTGAAGCCGTCGGAGCGCGACCCGAGCGCCTCCCTGCTCGTCGCGCAGCTGGCGCAGGAGGCGGGGCTGCCGCCGGGGGTGCTGAACGTCGTCCACGGCGACAAGGAGGCGGTCGACACGCTGCTGACCGACCCGCGCGTCCAGGCGGTCAGCTTCGTCGGCTCCACGCCGGTCGCCGAATACGTCTACGCCACCGGCACCGCCCATGGGAAACGGGTGCAGGCGCTGGGCGGGGCCAAGAACCACGCCATCGTCATGCCCGATGCCGATCTCGACAACGCGGTCAGCGCGATCATGGGGGCGGCCTACGGCTCCTGCGGGGAGCGCTGCATGGCGATCTCCGTGGTCGTCGCGGTGGGCGACGAAACCGCCGACCGCGTGGTGGCGATGCTGGCGGAGCAGGTGCGCGGCCTGAAGGTGGGGGCGGGGACCGGCACCGGCTGCGACATGGGTCCGCTGGTCACCCACGCCCATTTCGAGAAGGTGAAGGGCTTTGTCGACCAGGGCGTCGCCGAAGGGGCGGAACTGGTGGTCGACGGCCGCGGGCTGGTGGTGCCGGGGCACGAGGGCGGCTTCTTCCTCGGCGGCTGCCTGTTCGACCGGGTGACGCCGGACATGAGCGTCTACCGGGAGGAGATCTTCGGCCCGGTCCTCTGCGTCGTTCGTGTGAAAACGATGCAGGAGGGAATGGACCTGATCGACGCCCACGAGTACGGCAACGGCACCTGCCTGTTCACCCGCGACGGCGAGGCGGCGCGCTACTTCACCGACGCGATCAAGGTCGGCATGGTCGGTGTCAACGTGCCGCTGCCGGTGCCGGTGTCCTACCACAGCTTCGGCGGCTGGAAGCGGTCGCTGTTCGGCGATCTGGCGGCCTATGGGCCGGACGGCGTGCGCTTCTACACCCGGCGCAAGACAATCACCCAGCGCTGGCCGGCGGGCGGCGTGCGCGAAGGCGCGCAGTTCTCCTTCCCATCGATGAAGTGAGCGGAGCGAGTTTCCCCTCTCCCGCCCCGGGAGAGGGAGGGGCCCGCCGCATGGCGGTGGGAGGGTGAGGGTGCCGCCAAGGATCGGTGCTTTGATCCTCGCACGACCCTCACCCGCCCGCTTTTGCGGGCACCCTCTCCCGGGGCGGGAGAGGGATAATCGTTACATCAGTGGCAGGCCGTCCTTGAACGCGGCCTTCACGTCGGGGCCCCGCACCTCGGCCAGACGCAGCCAGTCGAGGAAATCGCCGTGGCGCTCGACATGGGCGGCCAGACCCAGCGTGTGTTCGCGCGCCAGACGCTCGGCCAGCTCGCCGTCGCGCCGCTCCAGCGCCCGGATGATGTCGCGGTGCTCGTGCATCGATTGTTCGGCCCGGTTGTCCTGCCGGATCGACAGCTTGCGGATGGCCCGCATGTGGATGAACAGGTTGTCGGTCAGCGTTTCCAGGATGCGCGCCCGGCTGAGGCGGATGATCGCCTTGTGGAACTCGATGTTGGCGTCGGAATATTCCTGGATGTTGTCGGAGGGCGCCTGCTCCTCGAAGCTGCGGAAGATGTCCCACAGCGTGCTGATGTCCTCCGCGGTGGCGCGCTCGGCGGCGAGGCGGGTCGCCATGCTTTCCAGCGCCGCCCAGGCGATGATCATCTCGATGATCTCGGTCTTGGTCTTGCGGACGATGTAGATCCCCCGCCGCGGCTCCAGCCGCACCAGACCCTCCTGCTCCAGCAGGGTCAGGGCTTCGCGGATCGGGGTGCGGCTGACGCCCAGCAGGCCGCTGAGCTGGCGCTCGTCCAGCCGGACGTCGCCGGGGTGATCGTAGATGTCCATCTGGATGATGGCCTGCTTCAGCCGTCGGTAGACCTGGTTGCGGAAGGTGGCTCCGGAATCCAGCGGCTGGACGGTCAATTCGGGTGGCGGCATCGGGCTGCTCCTTCGATGGGGCGGATGGCCGGGGATCACCCGACGAAGCGGTTCCGGTTCAGATGCTCCTCCACGCGCTTCACGCCGCTGATACCGCTCGCCGCGGTGTAAAGGGCGCGGCGCTGCTCCTCGCTGTCGACCATGCCCCAGAGCTGCACGACCCCGTCGTTGACGACGATGTTGACCTGATTCAAGTCCACCCAGGACTGTCCCTCCAACGCCTCCAGCAGCGCGGCTCGGATCGCCTCGTCGCCGGCCGCGCCGAAGCCGGCGGCGCCGCGCCGGTTGCGGAGCAGCCCGTGCAGCAGGTTGGCCCGGCTGATGATGCCGACCGGGCGCCCATCGACCAGGACGGGGGCGCGCTTGATCCGCTTGTCCTCCATCAGGTCGGCGATCTCGGCGATCTCCGTGTCGGGTGCTACGGCGTGGACCGGGCGCGACATGACGTCGCGCGCGCAGCGCCCGTGCGTCTTCAGGAAGTCGGTGGCCTGTACGTTGCGGCCCACCAGCATCTCCAGCCAGCGGGCGCGCGGCCGGTCGGTTCCCGTCTCCACCCGGCGCAGAAGGTCCCCCTCGCTGATGATGCCGACCGCGCGGCCATCCCGGTCCACCACCGGCAAGCCGCTGATCCGATGGGTCAAAAGCAGTTCGGCAATGTCCGGCACGGGGGTGTCCAGCGCCACCGTGATGACCGGCGATGTCATGACATCCTTCGCTTGCATCTCGACGTTCCTCCCTGAACTGGCGGTGCGGAGCCTGTGTCCGGCTCCTGCTGCGTATCTGGTATACGAAATGCTATGTTTCTTATCCCTTGCTCTCCAACGGACTTTGCGCCATTCCTGCTGCAACGCAGCATGAGTGTGGTCGGAGTCCGGAGTTCCCGATGTTGGAGAGCCTTGCCGTCGTGTTCGCCCTGGCCGGGTTGGCCGCCGTGGTGACGGAGATTTTGCGGAACGATCCGAGCCTCATCTCCGAGATCACCAGCGACGTGCGCGCCATGGCCCTGCCGGGCCGGTTCCGGGCGGTGCGGGGCGACCGCTGCCGCGAGCCCCGTCGCCCCTCCTCCTGCTGACGACTTCTCAGGCCGGATCGGTCTCCACCACGGCGCGGCGGCGGTTGATGCTTCGGGCCATCAGGAAGCCGGCCGTCATCACGCCTAGGGCCGCGACGAAGGGCGCCGTTCCGGTCAGCACCGGCAGGCTTTCCGTGACGTGGGAATGGATGCTCGGGTCGGTGAGGATGACCTCCGCCGCGATGTAGCCGAGCAGCCCGGCGCCGGCGTAGACCAGGGCCGGCAGCCGTTCGATGGCCTTCAGGATCAGGGTGCTGCCGAAGACGATCAGCGGAATGCTGATGGCCAGCCCGAGGATCAGCAGGACCGTGTTGCCGTGCGAGGCGGCGGCGATGGCGATGACGTTGTCGAGGCTCATCACCGCGTCGGCGATCACGATGGTGCGGACCACCCCCCACAGCCCGGCGGAGGTGCCGGAGTGCGCCGCCTGCTCCTCCTCCTCGGTGGGCAGCATCAGTTTGATGGCGATCCAGAACAGCAGCACCCCGCCGATGATCTTCAGGTACGGGATGGCCAGCAGATAGGCGATGATGACGGCGAACAGCACGCGCAGCACGATGGCCGCCCCGGTGCCGAGGAAGACGCCGATCTTCTGTTGTTTCGGCGGCAGCGAGCGGCAGGCCAGCGCGATGACGAGCGCGTTGTCGCCGCTCAGCAGGATGTCGATCCAGATGATCTGGAGCAGAGCGATCATGAAATCGGACGTGTCCATCGTCCCGAACCCCCCGATGTGAGAAGAAATCCCCCCGCCGGTCGTCCCGTCCCGGAGGCCGGCGGGGGAGTGGGTGGAGCTGGTTTGCGGGGATGCCCTATTTCACGGGGATGACCTGGGTCCCGCCGTCCTGCCGGGACTGGCGCTTGCGCAGCAGGGCGGAGATCAGCGGCCAGAACAGCATGACCAGCGCCAGGGTGACGATGCTGCCGACCAGCGGGTTGGACCAGAAGATCGCCAGATCGCCCTGCGACACCAGCATGGCCTGCCGGAAGGAGCTCTCCGCCATGTCGCCCAGCACCAGCGCCAGAACCAGCGGGGCCAGCGGGTAGGACAGCTTCTTGAACACGTAGCCGACGACGCCGAACACCAGCATCATGACGATGTCGAGGAAGGCGTTGTGCACGGTGTAGGCGCCGACCGCGCAGATCACCACGATGACCGGCGCGATGATGCTGAAGGGGATGCGCAGGATCGAGGCGAAGACCGGCACCGTGGTCAGCACCACGATCAGCCCGGCGATGTTGCCCAGATACATGCTGGCGATCAGGCCCCAGACGAACTCCTTCTGCTCGACGAACAGCAGCGGGCCGGGCTGGAGCCCCCAGATCAGCAGGCCGCCCAGCAGCACCGCCGCGGTGGGCGAGCCGGGGATGCCCAGAGTCAGCATGGGCAGCAGCGCGCTGGTGCCGGCGGCGTGGGCCGCGGTTTCCGGAGCGACCACGCCCTCCACCTCGCCGTTGCCGAAATTCTGGCGGTTCTTGGAGAAGCGCTTGGCGAGGCCGTAGCTCATGAAGGAGGCGGGGGTGGCGCCGCCGGGCGTGATGCCCATCCAGCAGCCGACGATGGAGCCGCGGATGGCGGTCACCCAGTAGCGGGGCAGGCTCTTCCAGGTCTCCCACACGACCTTGGCGTTGATCTTCGCGCTCTTGCCCTTGAAGGCCAGCCCCTCCTCCATGGTCAGGAGGATTTCGCCGATGCCGAACAGGCCGATGACCGCGATCAGGAAGTCGAAGCCGCGCAGCAGTTCCACCGAGCCGAAGGTCATGCGCAGCTCGCCGGTCACGCTGTCGAGCCCGACCGCGGCCAGCGCGAAGCCCAGCATCATGGCGCACAGCACCTTGAAGGGGGATTCGCTGCCCATGCCGACGAAACTGCAGAAGGTCAATAGCTGGACCGCGAAGAACTCCGCCGGGCCGAAGCGCAGGGCGAAGCCGGCGATCACCGGGGCCAGGAAGGTGATGAGCAGGACCGCCACGAAGGCCCCGAAGAAGGACGAGGTGAAGGCCGCCGTCAGGGCCTCGCCCGCGTGGCCCTTCTGGGCCATGGGGTGGCCGTCGAAGGTGGTCGCCACCGACCATGGCTCGCCCGGTATGTTGAACAGGACCGAGGTGATGGCCCCGCCGAACAGCGCCCCCCAATAGATGCAGGAGAGCATGATGATGGCGGAGGTCGGCGACATGCTGAAGGTCAGGGGCAGCAGGATCGCCACCCCGTTCGCCCCGCCCAGCCCCGGCAGCACGCCGATCAGGACGCCCAGCGTGATGCCGATGAACATGTAGGCGATGTTCATGGGGTCGGCGAGCACGCCGAACCCGTGTATGAGTGACCCGAGCGCTTCCAAGTTTCCCTCCCTTTCCGGCGTCCGCGCCCGTTCCGTCTGGAAGCGTCGCGTCTTGAGCGCGCAGGGCGGGGTTCGTCCCCGCCGCATGGGCTGGTTCGTCGCGGATGCCTGCCGCTGCTTCGGTGTGCGCGGCCGTTCCCGCGGCCGCCCCGGCTTTTAAAAAACTGGACTGGTAAAAACTGGCGTCGTCAGAACCCGAACATCGTCTCCACCGGCCCCTTGGGAAGCGGAACCAGGAACCAGATCTCGAACATCACGAAGAGGCCCGCGGGCACGAGGATGGAGACGGGCAGGATTGTCTTGAGCGGATACTTGCCCACCCAGTGCATGAAGAAGGCGATGAACAGCACCGCCGACAGATAGATGCCCAGGAAGGCGGTCAGGATCACGAAGACGGCGCTGGGGACCAGCACCTGGAGAACCAGGGCGAGTTGGTGCTTCTCGACGAAGGCGGTGCGTTCGCCGCTGTGGCGCCAGAGGTTGACGGCCAGCGTGGCCAGACTGCTGACCAGCATGATCAGGCCGACATAGAAGGGGAAGTAGCCGGCCTTCGGCCCGTCGGACCCCCAGCCGTTGCCGACGCGGACGCTGTCGGCCATCACCACGATGGCGACCAGGGCGAACAGCCCGGCGACGACGATCTCCATGGTCCGGTTCGAGACGACCGGATCACTGTTCTGCGTTCCATGCTCCATGGCTCACTCCCACGAGAAACCCGAAGGGTGGGGGAGGGCGCCCGGGGCGCGATGCCCCGGGGGCCGCGCTTGGGACGAAAGGGGCTATTGCTTGGTGAAGCCCGCCTTGTCCATCAGGGTTTTGTGCTGGGTTTCCGCCGCGGTCAGCCAGGTCTTGAAGTCGTCGCCGGTCTTGAAGCTGACGTTGAAGGCCCCCTTCGCCATGAAGTCCTTCCATTCCTCCGTCTCGCGGACCTTCTTGAAGAGGTCCACGTAATAGGCGATCTGGTCCGGCGTGACGCCCGGCCCCATGAAGATGCCGCGCAGCATGGTGTATTCCACGTCCAGCCCGGATTCCTTGCAGGTCGGGATGCTGTTCCACGACTTGCCGTCGGCCACCGGCTCCTTCAGCGGGATGCGCTCCTTGTCGAAGACGCAGAGAGGCCGCAACGCGCCGGCCCGCCATTGCGACACCGCCTCGATCGGGTTGTTGACGCTGGCGTTGATGTGGTTGCCGACGAGCTGAGCCGCGACATCGCCGCCGCCCTTGTAGGGGACGTAGGTGAAGGTGACGCCCGCCGACTGCTCGATGGCGGCGGTGATGATCTGGTCCTCCTGCTTGGACCCGGTGCCGCCCATCTTGAAGCGGTTGGCGCCGCCCTCCTTGGCGGCCTCGACGAACTCCTTGGGCGATTTCTGCGGGGCCTCGCTGTTCACCCACAGGACGAAGTTGTCCAGGGCCAGCATCGCCACCGGGGTCATGTCCTTCCAGGAGAAGGGAACGCCGGTCGCCAGGGGCGTGGTGAACAGGTTGGACAGGGTGATGATGATCTTGTGCGGGTTGCGGTTCGACGATTTGACGTCGAGGAAGCCTTCCGCACCGGCGCCGCCCGACTTGTTGATGACGACGATGGGCTGGCCCATCAGGTTGTTCTTCTGAATGATGCCCTGGATCATCCGCGCCATCTGGTCGGCGCCGCCGCCGGTTCCCGCCGGGACGACGAATTCGACCGACTTGGTCGGCTCCCAGGCGGCCTGGGCCGCGTTGGGGATCAGCAGAAGGCCGAGCGCGCCGGCCAGGGCCGTTCCGCCGGCGAGCGTTCTTCTTGGCGTGTTTTTAAAAGCGAAGGAGTCAAAAGGGGTCTTCCGCGCGCAGCGCGGGCGCTGTACGTCCTTCATGCCTCATTCCTTCCCTTTTGGGTGGCCGGGCTTCCGTCGGCACGGCTCATCATTTTTGGATTGTCTGGCGAGACGGATTGTTTGTTCAGCAAACTGTCCGTGTGGCGTATGGTATGTGGCATCCCAGCTTTCTTCAACAGGAATGTCACAAGATGACCGGGCCCATTCATTGGGTGCGGCGCAGAAATCCATCGAAATATGGCGGCTAAATTCTTGTAGTTCGGAACAATTTCAAGAATTTGCCGAAAGTGTTAGCTCATTCGTTCTAGCGCTTAAATTCGGGGAACTACCCCTTTCGTTGGGGGAATTCCTGTGACGGATTTGGCGCACTTCAAAAACTAATTATCCTAAAATCGAACCATTTAAGGCCACACGGTGCTGGCTAGGCTCCGGTCCTGTCGAAAACGATTGAGCGCACAGCAAGCGGGACGGCGCGATCCGCGCACATTCCCGCCCACCGCCACATACGTGGCGCTGTAAAAAAGGAAAGAGTGAAAGACCATGGAACATATGGCCATTGAGCTTGATCATCAGAACCACGCCGACACGACCGGTTTTGTCGGTGATTCTGCTGCCGATCCGTTCCAGGCTGTTGTCGACAGCGTCACCCCGGTGACTGCCGACAACGCCGCGACGCCGGACTCAATTCTCCATCTCCAGGCACTCCAGACCACCGCGCAGCCTCTGGCGCTGGCCGATGCAACGGCCGCTGCCGCCTCCACCGCCAAGATCGTCGTGAACGCCTCCGGCACCGCCGCGGGCGGGGTCTCGCCCCATTTCAAGCTGCTGGTGGACGGCGCCGTCGTCGGCGAAGGCACCGCGGGCGGCGACGCCAAGGACTTTTCCTTCGACGCCAACGTGACCGCCGATCAGGCGCACAAGATCCAGATCCAGTACGACAACGACGGCGCCGTCGATGGGCAGGACCGCAACCTGACGGTCAACGCCATCTCCATCAACGGCCACAAGGTCGCCCCGACCGATCCGTCCGTCACCTATGACAAGGGCGCGCTCGACGGCAAGGACGTCGTTCCGGGTCAGGCCAACATGTGGTGGAACGGCACCCTGGCCGTCGCCGCTCCCAAGGAGTTCTTCGCGACGACCGCCGCCGCGGCCCCGGCCGCCCCCACGGCGCCGACCTCCGGCACGTCGGATTATCCGTCCACCCCGGCCTCGCAGATCTACTACGTCGACGCGACCAACGGCAGCGACAGCAACTCCGGCCATGACGCGAACCAGGCCTGGAAGTCGCTGGACAAGGTGAACTCGACCAACTTCGCCCCCGGCTCGCTGGTCCTGTTCGAGCGTGGCGAGACCTGGCACGACAGCCTGCTGGCCTCCACCTCCGGCACCTCCGACAAGCCGATCATCTACGGTGCCTACGGCACCGGCGCCAACCCGGTGATCGAGGCGGCCAGCGGCTCCAGCTACGCGGTCAGCCTGAACAACAAGGACAACATCACCTTCGACAGCCTGACCATGAAGGGCTCGGGCGACGCCGGTCTGCTGCTCAACGGCGGCGCCGACAACGTGAAGGTCACCAACTCGCAGATCGTCGACAACCACGGCTCAGGCGTCGTGATCAGCGGCACCTCCCACGGGCTGCGCATCGATCATTCCACGATCGACGGCAACGGCGCTTACGGCATCGTCCATTACTCCGCCGACAACGCAGACCAGTACTTCACCAACAACACCATCAGCGACAACGGCTGGCGGACCGACGGTGTGTATTCGGGTTGGAACGGCCGCATCCTGAGCGGCGAGATCGCCGGCAACACGATCTTCAACAACGGCGCCGGCGGCGGCGACGGCCGGTCGCACGGGCTGTACCACGACCACAGCCAAGCCAACAGCACGCTGAAGATCCACGACAACACGATCTACGACAACCCGCGCGGCGCCGGCATCCTCGCCAAGTCGAGCACCGAGATCTACGACAACACCATCTACGGCAACGCCAACGTCGGCATCTCGGTCGGCCAGAACCAGGGCACCAGCGTCACCTACAAGATCTACGGCAACGAGATCTTCAACAACAACGGCGGCATCATGGAGCACCTGAAGGGCGCCGGGTCGATCACGCTCGACGTGCACGACAACATCTTCAACAACAACAACGGCCGCTCCGCGGTGTCGATTGCCGACAGCATCAGCCAGAACGTCGTCAACAACACCATCTCCTCGGCCAACAAGGCCAGCCCGACCGCGTAAGGACGGGTTCTCTCTCCATCGTTTCGGCGACGACCGCGCCCGGCCAGCTTCTGGCCGGGCGTCGGTGCGTCCGGACACCACCGGTCTCACCAGTGCAGGAAGACGCCGACATCGCCCGGCATGCCGCCGGGATAGCTCAGAATCTGGGCGCGCAGCTTGTAGCCGGCTGGGCGCAGATAGGCGTCGTAGTTGTCGTAGACCTCCCGGGCGAAGCCGGTGAGGCTGTCCGGCCAGTCTGGCTCGAAATTGTTGATCGCCCGGCCGCCGTCGCTGCAGTAGCTGCTGGGAAAGCGCACGATCTCGATTTCGGTTTCCCCGCGTTCCGCCGCCGCGCGCACGGCGCGGGTGAAGCGCTCCTTGGCGTCGGGGCGGATGTGCTGGTGCATGAAGGCGTCGTGGATCGCGTTCTGCTCCTCCTGTCTTTTCTTCTCAAGCTCCTGCGCCTCCTTCAGGCGCGCCTTCTCCTGCGCCTCGGTGATCGCGTGGAGATCCTTGGGCGTGATGAGGCCGCCGAGCGGGGGATTCGGAGGGGTGGACGGACCGTCTGCGGGCATGTCGCATGTCTCCCGGTTAAGGCCATCGGCCTTGTCGGTTCGGAATGCGGTTCGTTTCAGGGATGCCCAGAACGCCGCATCGCGGCCCGCAAGTTCCCGGCGGGACGCGCGTCACGCAGGGTGGCACGCGGAGCGACGGCGCGTCCACCACAGGCGCACGGCAAAGCCGCCGCCGGGGTCGGCGGCGGCTGACGCGCCTGGGAACGATGAAACGGAGTCTTGAAGCCGGAGCCGGGAGGGCGGCCGTTATCCGAAGATCGCCAGCCCGATCACCGTCGCGGCGAAGGCGCCCACGGCCGAGGCCAGGGCCGCGATGATGGTGGGGGCGTGCGACTTGGCCGACTTCACCTTCAGCGCGTCGTCGAATCCGCGCAGCGTCGTGTCCATGCGGACGAGGAAGACCTCCAGCCCGGCCACCCGCTCCTGAAGGCCGTGGAGCGCGTCCGACAGGGCGGCCTGCTGGGCGGCGGCGGCACCGGTTCCGGCCTGGCCGGCGGCGATGCGGTCCTGCGTCTCGCGCAGGAGGCGGGCGATGCCCTGCTGGCCGGCGGCGATCTGCTGGTGGTCGCGGCGGGCGGCGTCCAGCCCGGCGGCGATGCGCACCAGATGCGGGGCGAGCGTGCGCTCCAGCAGCTTTTCCTCGGCGCTCGGCTGGGCGAAGGTGGCGATGGTGCCGGTGCTGGGCGCGGCGACCACGGCGACCACGCGCGTGGGGTCGAGCCCGGCCGGGATCTCAAGATCGGCCTCGAAGGCGTGGTGCCCGTCGCCGAAGTTGCCGCCCACCAGATCCTCGCGCGGGCGATCGGCCAGTGCACGCCCCAGAACCACGCTGCGACCGTCCGGCATCTCGGCGCGGAATTCCACCGTCAGGCGGTCGGTGGGGTAGGAGCGGTCCCAGGCCCAGCCGTAGATCCGTCCGGCCTGGACGGCGTCCACCCGGCCTTCGATGACGGACGCCGCAGGCTCCGCCGCGACGGGGGTGGAGGACAGGGTGTCGGGCGTGGCGACGTCGGGCATGGCGGGCACTCGCGAGTAAGCGGGAGAGGGAACGGGAACGGGGCGCCGGCCCCGGAGAAAACACTCTCCGGAACCGGCGCCCCTCTTTGCGGCAGCCGCCGTCAGGCCGCCTTGCGCTGCGGGGTCTTGCGCGCGGTCGGGCTGGGCATCCGGTGCGGGATGTAGTTCTCGTCCAGGAACTCCCGCATGTCGCGGTAGCGCTGGTAGAAGGTGCGGTTGAACTTCTCGAACAGGCTCTGGTCCCAGTATTCCTCCAGGACGAAGGGCTTGTCCGAATAGACGTCGTAGCAGGGGATCGCGAAGGTCTCCGCGAACTCCGCCGTGCGGCTGTCGTAGCTGAAATAGACCGACGGCGTGCCGTTCGACAGCGCCATCAGGTTGCCGTGCAGGCGGTAGCCCAGCACGAGGTCCTTCGAGCGCACGATGCTCTCATAGTCGGCGACGACGTCCGAGTACCACAGGCGCGAGCGGTACAGCTCGTCCAGCTCCTCGTCGAAGTACCAGCTCTTCAGCCAGTTGTTGTTGTGCAGCTCGTCCCAGGCCTCGGCCTTCTGCTCGTCGGTGCCCCAGAGCAGCTTCTTCTCCTCGACCTCGCCCTGCATCATCAGGACGGTGTCGAAGCGGCGGCTCATGTCCTTGACGAAGTCGCGGTGGCGGGTGAGGTAGGTCTTCACGTCCGGCGAATAGTGGCTGGACACCTCGCGGCGCATGGTGATGCCGACGTTGCGCACGCTGTCCAGCGACGGCAGGTCGATGCGCAGCTCCGGATCGCGGTTGCGGAAGGCGGTCGGGCAGCCGACGATGCGCACGTTCTTGATGCCGAGGTCCCACAGCACTTCGGCGGTGTAGGTGCCGCGCACGCCCAGCGTCGTGGACTTGTCGGCGAACATCTGCCAGATGCGCTTGCTCTCATCCGACAGCGTCAGCTTGCCGGTGGCCGGGGCCTGGGCGCCGACGCCGAAGGCGATGACCGGGATGCGCAGCTTGGACAGCACCTGCTCGGTGCCCTCCGGCCAGGTCATGTGGTCGTGGATGTAGTTCGACCCGCGCAGGAACACGTAATCGTATTCGGCGTTGGCCCGATCCACCACCTCCTGCTTGAACTCGCGGATCTCGACGACGTCGAGACGGTCGAAGGTCAGCAGCTTCAGCGAGGAATCGTAGACGAAGGCGTCGCCGATGTTGTGGTAATGATTGATGCTACGCTGAATGTTCTGGTAGCTGTACCACCGCACGCAGTCATGGTCATAGACTTCGCCGGAGGGAATCATGACTAGGATGTTAGCCAATTTAATTCTCCTGGGGTCGGGGTGGTGGAAGGTTGCGGGGTTCGGGTTTTGTCTTGATGAATTTTAGCCGCTTTGGGACGGCTCAACCCGGATCATTATTCGGACCAGATCACGATCCCTGGTCGGCTTGCAGTTCTTCTGGGCAAGCCGGGTCAGGTAGAGCCAGGCGTTTCCATCCGTGTCCTCGAAATTCCGGCTTCTGGCGTCCGGATCGAGAATGGCCGGGTAGTAGAAGGTCTCGTCCACGGCGCATGTCTTGTCGGTGAGCAGCGGCGCCGCCCAGGCGAGGCGGGGGGCGGACCAGCCGATCAGGTCGGCGGAGGTCGACACCCACACGCCGGACACCGGCTCCGCGCCTTTGCGTTCCGCCCGCCGCCCGGCCATCACCGCGACGTAGAGGCCGCTCGGCGTGTGGCGGACAAGGCTGGTGACGGTGAAGGGCAGGCGGTCGGGCGGCAGCGGCGCGCAGACCGACGCCTCGGGATCGGCCTCGCCCTGGGTGTAGGGATCGCGGAAGCGGACGGTGAAGTCCCGCCCGTCCCACGCCCGCCAGGAGGCCGGATCGGCGAGGTCGCGGGTGCGCATCAGGCAGACGCCACGCTTCTGCGCACCGATGCCCTCGGCGAAGGCCATGGCGTAGTACCAGCCGTCGCGCTCGACGATGTTGCTCGGCGCGAACAGCCCGGCCCGCTTCCCGAGATCGCCGCGGAAGCGGTAGGGCACCCCGGCGACGTAGCGCGCCGGCCCGAAGCTCTGCCCGCCGTCGTGCGAGACGGTGAGGGTCAGCGCGTTCCACCAGCAGGCCATGTAGTCGCCGGTGGGGCAGAGGTCGCGGCGCTTGTGGCCGTGATACTCGTTGTGGACCAGCCCGTAGACGGTCGTGCCGTCCAGCGTGTAGGGCGAGGTCAGCCAGCCCATGTCGTCGAACCGCGCCGGATCGTCGCGCTTGGCCGACTGGAAGACGATGCGGCAGGCGTGGCGCAGGTCGTTCAGCGACGGGCCGCTGAGGATGCGGGCGCGGGTGTGCGCGGCGAGCAGCCGGACGCTGCCGTCCGCCGCATTCCAGGCGCGCGCCGGAGCATCCGGCACGTCCCAATCCTCGCAGGCCTGGGTGCGGTGGTCGTAAACGGTCTCCAGCGCCGCGCCAGCCGGGACGCTGACGCGGAGGTCGGCGGCGTGGGCCGGGGTGGCGAGGAGCGTACAGGCCATGAGGGCGTATTGCCCCCACCCTCCCCACTTCGTGGGTCCCCTCCCTCCCCCGCTGCGCAGGGGAGGGCTTCGAGGCACGCGCGGCGGAGTTCCCTCCCCTGCGGAGCGGGGGAGGGTTAGGGTGGGGGCCCGTCTGCCGAACATCCCCATCACGGCTTCTGCGCCACCGCCCGCTCGGGCATTGACACGGCACCACCGCCCGCGTTCGCGATCAGCGCGTCGAACACGTCGGCGTGGCGGCGGGCGCACTCCGCGCGGTCGATGGGGCGGCGGATGCGCATGCGCAGGCGGTCCCACAGGTCCGGCGTGGTCAGCGCCTCGGTCAGGCGGTCCACCAGATCCTCGACGCTGGCGTTGCGGAAATGCAGGCCGTCCACGCCGTGGGTGACCTTCTCGCCCATGCCGCCGATGTTGCTGGAGATGATTGGACGGCCGTGCAGGAAGGCTTCCTGGATCACCACCGGCGAGTTTTCCCACCAGATGGAGGGCATCACCACCCAATCCACGTCCTTCATCAGGCCGGGCAGTTCGGCGGAGCGGTAGCTGCCGTAGAAGCGCACGCGGTCGCCGGCGCGCTCCACCGCCTCGTTGAATTTCTTCTGGTAGGCCTCGGGCTGGCGCTCCAGGTTGCCGCCGAAGATCATCAGCGCGCCGTCCTCGCCCCACGCCTTCTCGGAGACGCGGCCGATCGCCTCGACCAGCACATGGGCGCCCTTGAACTCGGTGAGCTGGCCGAAGAAGGCGAAGCGGTTGCGCTTGCCGCCGCGGGCCAGCGGCCGGGGCGGGGCGATGCCCTCGACGGTCAGGCCGTTTTCGATCATGCGGAACTTCTCGCGGGGCAGGCCCCAGTCGACGTAGCGGTCGATCAGGAAGTTCGACGGGCTGACGTAGAAGTCCGCCTGCTCCAGGAAGGTCTTCAGGAACAGCTCGCGCTTGAAGAACTGCGCCTCGCCGATGTGCGGGAAGCAGCCGGCGCAGTCGGCCGGGCTGGCGCGGTAGCACAGCGTGTTGCGGCTGGTCTTCACCATCTGGCCGTGGTGGTGGCAGATGGACAGATACTCGTGGAAGGTCACCACGATCGGCACGCGGGGCAGCGCCTGCCGGATCGCCTGGATCGTCTCGATGCCCAGACCCAGGAAGTGGTGGAAGTTCACCACGTCCGGCTGGAGGTCGCGGACGTAGCGGACGAAGTCCTTCTCCAGCCCCGGCAGGTTGCGGTTCGACAGCCGGAAATGGTCGTAGTCGTTGGCGTAGTAGAGGACCTCCCGCTCCTTCTGGCGCAGCGCCATCAGGGCGGAGCTGCCGTGCGGCGTGACCGGCGGGGAGGTGCGGGCCAGGTAATGGCTCTCCCAGCCCGGCAGGTCGTGCAGCCCCTGGTGCAGGTTGTAGGAGGCCACCTCCGCGCCGCCCAGCGAGAAGGCGGGATGGCCGTGGCTGATGATCAGGACGCGCTTGTTGCTCATGGTCGGGCCGATCTCGAATAGGGCTTGCGGGACGTGCGGTCTCAGGCGGCGGCGCGGGCGGACCAGATGTCCTCGAAGCTCCAGCGGTCCACCATGGCGCCGGCGCGGCGCCAGCGGTCGGCATGCGCGTCGCGCGGCTGCTCGTCCAGCGCCACCAGGGTGACGCGGGGCAGCCAGACGCAGGCCCCGCCCAGCGCGCGCAGGCGCAGGCAGAGGTCCAGCCCCTTGTGGTCGGCCCCCATGTAGGAGCCCATGGTCGCCAGCGCGCGGACCAGCGCGTCCTTGGGCAGCAGCGCGCATTCCGGGGCGGCGGCGTCCACCGTCGCCGCGTCCTGCTCCTTCAGCCAGTCGCGCGGGTAGCCGGCGAAGCGGCGCTCGAAGGTCTTGGCGCCGTCCGAACCCTCCACCGCCATGATGCCGGCGAAGCGGATCGAATGGTCCTCGTAGAGCAGCGTCGGGCTGACCATCACCGGCCCGCCGGACTTGCGCGACACCCGCTCCAGCGCCGACAGCCAGCCCTTCTCGGTCGGCAGGACGGAGGGGGAGAGCGTCAGCACCCGCTCGCCGCGGGCGTGGGGCAGGGCGGCGGCCATCGCCTCGAACGCGTCGGTGGCGTCGGGAGCGGCGACGAAGGTGACGGCCATGCGGTAGAAGGCGGCGGCCTGACGGACCGCACCGCCCAGCCGCTCATGCGTGCCGGCGGCGGCGACCACCAGCAGTTCGGTCTCGGCGAAGTCCGGGTCGATGGCGAGGCGGGCGATGTTGAGGTCCACATCCTCCCGCGCGTCGGTCACCGGCAGGATCACCGAGACGCGCGGCGCCTTGACCGGACGGCCCATCGGGTGCACGCCCGCCGACGGCGCGGCACCGGAGCGGGCGCGGGCGGTGCGCAGCATCGGGCCGACATGGCGCGCGATCAGCGTGTCGATGGACGGGCTGTCGAGATTGACCAGCGACAGCATGCGGCGCAGCGCTTCCGGAGCCGGGGGCAGGCAGCTCAGCGGCAGGAAGGCGAAGCGGTCGTCGGCCAGTTCCAGTTCCAGATGGAACTCGGCGCCCGGGGGCAGGCCCGACGGCTCGGCGGCGAAAGCGGTGAAGCCGTGCTGGTCCTGGCCGGGGATCATGCGCCCGGCGAACAGACCGTCATGCTGGAAGGCTTCCGTCACGTCGCGGCGGGCCAGCCGCGACCAGCCCTCGTCGAGCCGGACGGCGACGCCGGGCCCCTTCAGCGTGACGGCGCGGACCTGCCGCGTCGGGTCGAGCAGCCAGCCGGCGACGAACAGCCCGGCCCCCGGCACGCGCAACGCCATGTCCAGCCCGGTCCGCACCGGGATGTCGAGCCGCGACACCGTTTCCGCACCGTCGTAGCGCGACGCGGCGATGCGCGTCATCCGCTGGCGCGTTTCGGCGTCCTGGATGTTGCCCAGCATGTCGCGCACATGGGCGGAGGCCACGCCGTCGGGCAGGATGGTGCGGTGCTCGAAGATCTCCAGGTGGCGCCAGCCCTCGGCGGCGCGGTAGTGGATTCGGCGGATGGCGGTGGGAAGCGGGGTCTGGTCGGTCAGCACCGCCATCACGCCCGACGCCTCCGGCGGCAGGTCGGGACGGGCGAAGGCCCCGGCGGTGGCGCGGTAGGCTGCGGTCTCCTCCGCCTCGATCAGGATCTTCTGGGCGCCGTTGCGGAAGCTGCGCGCCCAGCCCTGGAGCATCAGGCTGCCGTCGCGGAAGCGTCCGAACACCTCGGCGAAGCCGTCCGGCTGAGACACCTCCTGGGCGAGGCCCGAGAGCAGGCGGCCGATGCGGTCGGAGTCACTGTCCGAAGACGCGGCCAGCTGGATCGCGAAATCCAGCGCCACGGCCAGCGCGCCGGGCTGGAAGCCCTTCAGCGCCGAGACGAGGTGCGACGGGTTGGTGCGGACGTTGGACAGGCGCGGCAGGACGAGGCGTTCCCCCTTCTCGTCCGCCAGCTCGACGCGCGACGGGCGCATCTGCGCCAGCCCCGGCACGCGGATGCCGCCAAGGAACCAGCGCTCGCCCTCGGCGTCGGCCCAGGAGCGTCCGGCGTAGCGGCCCTCCACCGACCCGTCGAGATGAACGGCGCCCTGCGCGGGCAGCGCCCGGTCAATGGCGCCGAACAGGACGAGCGTGTCGTCGTCAAGAAGAATGGCCGCCGTGATGTCGGCCTTGGTGATCGGTTCCTTCATCCCGCAATGCTCCCCGCGATCGAGCCCTGCCCATGCGATCCCCCCGGACCGTTCATTATGTCGTCATAGAGAATGACGTGTTGTTCGGCGGCCTCTTCGGTCGTCGGGACCGCCGGCATGTTGGAGACGAGCCGGTCCCACAGGCCCGGCTCGGTCATCGCGCGCGTCATCACGCGCGCCAGATCCGCGGCGTCCCCCGCCCGGAAATGCAGCCCGTCCACCCCGTCGGTCACCGATTCCGCCATGCCGCCGATGCCGCTGCAGATGACCGGACGGCGGTGCTGGAAGGCTTCGCGGATGACCAGCGGGGCGTTCTCCCACCAGATTGACGGCATCACCACCCAGTCGGCGGCGGCCATCAGCTCGGGCATCTCCTCGCGCCGGTAGGGGCCGTGGCGGACGGCGGTGCCGCGGGCGTTCTTGAAGCCCTGCTCGACCTTGTCCTTGAAGGCGTCGGTCTGGAACGGCGCGCCGCCATGGACGGCCAGCGTCAGGTCCTGCCCCTGCTTCTCCAGCCGGGCGGCGGCGTCCAGCGCGACGGTGATCCCCTTGAAGGGATTCAGGTTTCCGAAGTAGGCGAAGGCGTTGCGCGGCGCGCCCGCGGGCAGCGGCCGGTGCGGCGCCGGGCGGACCGCCGGGCGCCCGTTCTCCATGACGGAGATGCTGTCCGGGTCGATGCCCCAGGCGATGTAGCGGTCGCGCAGGAAGGCGCTGGGCGCCAGGAAATGGTCGACCAGCCCGAACATCGCCTTGATATGCTTCTCGCGCAGCACGAACTGGTCGGCCGGCCGGTCGGGGAAGCAGCGGTGGCAGGCGTCGGGCGAGGCCATGCGGCACAGCGCATGACTTCCGGTCGTCACCATCTGCCCGTCGTTGGCGCAGATCGGGTAGTAGTCGTGCAGCGTGTAGACGATCCGTGCCCGCGGGCAGACGCGGCGGATCAGGAACAGCATCTCCACGCCCAGCAGCAGCGTGTGGTGGATGTGCACGATGTCCGGCTGGAAGGCGCGCAGCAGGTTCGACAGGTCCGGCACGATGCCGTGCAGGTCGATCTGGCTCTGGAAGAAGTGATCGAAATGCCCGGCCCACAGCACCACCTCGTCGGCGCTGCGGCCGAGCGTCTGGAGGTTGGTGCCGGGCTTGCGGTCGCGGTGGACGCCGTTGGTGCAGGCGAGGAA
Organism: Azospirillum brasilense; assembly: GCF_005222205.1. Classification (NCBI taxonomy): domain Bacteria; kingdom Pseudomonadati; phylum Pseudomonadota; class Alphaproteobacteria; order Rhodospirillales; family Azospirillaceae; genus Azospirillum; species Azospirillum brasilense. Next base: position 356,451 of record NZ_CP032347.1, read on the forward strand.
CAGGGCTTCGGCCCCCTTGGCCTTCAGGCTGCCGAACAGCTCGTGCGCGAAGATCTCCGTGCCGCCGGGGTGCAGGCTCGGGTGGTTGTGGGCGACGACGAGGACGCGGGGCAGGCTCATCGCGCGCCCTCCTTTTCCAGAACCAGGAGATCCTGGAAGTTCTCGGCGTTGCGCTGCCCGCTCCAATGGCCGCGCAGGACCGGGCGCGCCGGGCGCAGCCCCTGTTCCGCGAAGGTGCCGAGCAGGAAGGATTCGCTGTAGGCGACGGCGGCGTTGGGGTTGGCCTCGTCGGCGATGAACTCCGGCCCGGCGGCCTCGAGGAAGGCCGGGCGGGCGGTCTTCTTCGCGATGCCGTCCCGCGCGCGGGCGTCCACCAGGAACAGGCTGAGGAAGCAGCGCCCGCCCGGCTTCAGCACGCGGGCGATCTCCGCCGCGTAGCGCACGGTCTCCGCCGTCCGCAGATGGGTGATGACCGAGGTCAGGATCACGAAGTCGTGCCCGCCATCCGGGAAGGGCAGGCGGGTCTGCGCCGCGTCCTCCGCCCCGCCGGGGTTGTAGAGCGCGTTCGCCACGTCGAGCGTCCGGAATCGGAACTCCGGATAGGCCGGGGTGATCGTCTCGGCGCACCAGCGGATGCCGTCCTCGACGATGTCCACGCCGTCGTAGCTGGAGTCGAGATACTGGGTCAGCGGCACGGCCATGCGCCCGATGCCGCAGCCGATCTCCAGCACGCGGTGCTTCGGCTTCAGCCCGCCGACGCGGACGAAGTGGCGCAGGAACTCCGCCCCGATGGCCCGGAAATCGCCGTCGCCGATGAACACGCGGTCCGGCGGCGGCACGGGCAGGAAGCGGTTGCGGGCGATCTGCGCGCACAGCCATTCCAGCCGCGGGTCGGTGTTGCGGCGCAGGACGGCGAGGCGGCGCCCGGTGAGGATCTCGTTCATCAGGTCAGCTCCGGTTCCGGTTCGCGCGCCCGAACAGGCGGGATTTGCCCGGAACGGCAACGGGAAGGGCGGTGTCCGTGGGAACGCCCGCCGACAGGGGGCGCATCAGGCTGTCCTCCAGCGCGGGCGGCGGTGGCGACGCGTTCCAGTCGCGGGCGGCCAGCTCCTCCATCATCGCGGCCCAGCGGCGGGCGTGGAGCCAGCCGTTGTATTCGGAGGCGACGCCGCGGGTGTAGCCCTGGTGCCGGCTGATCGAGCGGCGCTCCAGATGGTACAGCTCGACCGAGGGGACGTAGCGGATGTCCAGCCCGGCCTTGCGGATGCGCAGGCAGAGGTCGGAGTCCTCGTAATCGCCGATGACGTAGTCCTCGCAGAAGCCGCCCACGGCGTCGAAGGTCTCGCGGGTCATCATCAGGCAGGCGCCGGTCACGCCGGGCACGCTGCGCTCCCGCCGGGCGGGCAGGAAGTCGCGCGGCAGGCCCTTGAAGAAGTGATGGTTGTACCAGCGCCCACGGACGTCGCGGTCGAAGTACAGCCCGGCGTGCTGCAGGCTGTCGTCGTCGAACAGCAGCTTCGGCCCGACCGCCCCGGTCCCCGGCGCGCGCTCCAGCGCGGCGAGCAGGACGGGCAGCCAGCCGGGCTGGTCAGGGATCACGTCGGAATTCAGGAACAGCAGGGTGCGTCCGGTGGAGGCTGCGACGCCCGTGTTGTTGGCCGCCGAGTAGCCGTAGTTGGCCGGCTGCACCAGCACCCGCATCGGCAGGCCGTAAAGCGCGTGGAAGCCGTGCAGCATGTGCACCAGCTCGTCGCGCTGCTCCGGGCTGTCGAGCACGAAGATCAGCTCCGCCCCGGCCATGCCGGGATCGGTGGCGAAGCTGGAGAGCTGGAAGCGCAGGAACTCCAGCGCCTTGTAGAGCGGGATGATGACCGAGACGGCGGGCGTCTCCGGGATGCGCCCGAAGCTGACGGTTTCCGGCTCGCCGCGGCTGGCCATGTGGGCGGCGTGGAGCGGTGCCACGGCCGGGGCGATCACGGTTTCCAGAACCAGCGGGGTCGCGTGCTGCGGCGGCAGGCTGCCGAGCACCGCGGCGCGGGCGTCGGCGGGCGACAGCGGGCGCAGCGGCGGCACCAGCCGGATCGACCCGCCAGAGCCGAGGCGAAGCTCCGCATGGACCTGAAGCGCCGCGGCAGGCTCGGGCGCGCCGGGCAGGTAGGCGACGAAGCCGCTGCGGTCGGTGGACGGGGCGGTGCCGAACAGCTTCGCCACGTCCTCGCGCGGGAAGCGGTGTTCCAGCACCTCCAGCCGGCGCTCGCCGCCGAAGGGCGTGTGCACGGTGAGGCCGCCGGACAAGCCGTGCGGATCGTGCACCCAGCCGGCCAGGAACAGCCCGCCGTCACCGGTCGGAACGGCAAGGTCGAGGGCGGCGCCGATGGAGCGCTTGGCGTCGGCGACCTGCCGCTTGGGCAGCGGGGCGAGCACCTGAAGCTCGCGCACTGCCGCTGCGGCCGTGGCGTCCGACCGTCCGCGCTGGGCGAGCGCGTTCAGAATGTACTGGCGCAGCTCCAGCGGCGTGTCGCGTCGCGTGGACAGCCGCTCGGTCAGGCTCGGCAGGTTGGGCGCCACGGCCGAGAAGGCGCGGCAGGCCAGCCCGTTGCGGCCGAGAACCACCAGCAGGTTGCCCGGCGCGCACAGCGCCTTGTCGACCAGCAGCGACATGGCGGCGCGCCCGCGCCGGTCCAGCGCGGAGCCGATGCAGACGTCGAAGGGAGAGGGGCCGACGGCGCCCATGGTGATGATGACCGCCCCCGTCACCTCGCCGAAACCCGACGACAGCGACCCGCCACAGAGCAGAAGCTCGTCGGTCGCCAGGGCGCGGGCGATGATTGGGGAGGGGGTGGGCGACAGCTCCAGCACCATGCGGCGGCACACCGCGGCGAAGCCGGCGTCGCTGCGCAGCGCCGGGGTGGAGCGCGCGAAATCGAAGAGGAAGCGGACCACGCGCAGCCGGGAGGGCGCGTCGAGGCTGCCGAGCAGGAAGGCTGGGTCGGGGTCGGGAACCTGCGGTTCGGCCAGGACCTCCGCGACGACGCGGCTCTGGGCCACGAAACGGACGGGCGCACCGGAGGTCCGGGGCGCCCGCAGGATCGACAGCACCCGCTGCCCACCCCAGCTCGTCCGCACGGACAAGGTGGTGTAGGGGGGCCGGACCTCCTCGCCGTCGAGGGTGGGAACGACCCGGCCGGAGGGCTCCGGTCCGTCGCTCTCCCACGAGGCGAGCACGAAGTCGTCGCCGAGCGCATGGAGCTGGGCGGACGCGATGGAGGCGGAGGCCGGCAGGACGGCGAGCACGGTCATGCGTTCCTTAGCCGGACCCATCGGCGGCGTGAATGCAGCACGCCGCCGGTCCGGTTCCTGGGTGGATTACGTCTTTAGTGAATGACGAAGAAGTCGTTCGGGTTGTTGTGAACTTCGTCGGCCGAAACGCCCTTCAGCATGATGCTGTCGCCGTTGCCGAGATCGATGACGGCGTTGCCACCCATGTCGGTGACGCGGGCCGCCAGATCGGAGGCGTCGTTGATCTCCAGACCGTTGATGTTGCGCTCGATCTGGAGGACGTCTTCGCCGGCGCGGAAGTCGAGAACGACGTCCTGGCCGCCGCCGCCGGAGAAGACGAAGATGTCGTTGCCGGCGCCACCCACCAGGATGTCGTTGCCCGCACCACCGTCCAGGATGTCGTTGCCGTCACCGCCGGACAGGTAGTCGTCGCCCTCGCCACCCTTCAGGATGTCGTCGCCGGTGCCGCCCATCAGGATGTCGTTGCCCGCACCGCCGTCCAGGTAATCGTTGTGGCCACCGCCCGTCAGGACGTCGTCGCCGTTGCCGCCGCGCAGAATATCGGCGCCGTCGCCGCCGTTCAGGACGTCGTCGCCGTTGCCGCCGTCGAGGATGTCGTTGCCGCGGCCACCGATCAGCACGTCGTCGCCGTTGCCGCCGGACAGGTAATCGTCGCCGTCCCCGCCATCCAGCGTGTCGTTGCCGTTGCCGCCGTCCAGGACGTCGGCTCCGCTGCCGCCGCTCAGCAGGTCGTCGCCGTTCCCGCCGAACAGGGCGTCGCGCCCGTCGCCGCCCAGGACCGTGTCGGCGCCGTTGCCACCCATCAGGATGTCGTCACCGTTGCCGCCGTTGATGAAGTCGCTGCCGTTGGTGCCGGTGATGATGTCGTCATAGTTGCCGCCAGGAAGGGTGGCCATGAATCATACTCCTTAACGATGGGATTCGGTGGGGTGGGGGATTTCCTACCCCGAAATGGCGAGGTACCTCTTAGCCTTTACCCAAATACCGTTCGGCATGGCTGTGACAAACATAAGGTCAAACCCAGGCAAATCTTGAGTTCGAAGAGTCAAAACACAATAATCATCAACGTTCATTACGTCATTCCTGCCACCTTGGCTTCAAAGCCCTTCGAAAATCTAAACATCTAATTTTGGACGTTGCGCTTGGTGAGGGTTTTTAAGCTCTCAATTCAAGGCGAAGACTCATGGTTAATGGAAGATTTTGAATTGTTCGCACATAATACTTTCAAAGTTGCCGGGAAGGGGTTTTGTCGAATTTCGGCGAAATTCCTGGAAATGACCCGCAAGTCCTATGCGTTTGGCTTAGGATTATGCCGTTGATCATTGCCCTTTGGTGGCGCTGCCCAATGCTGCGGCGCATTCAAAACCACCGCTTTTTCAAAAATCCGAGCAAGAGAACCGGGACTTTTAAAAGCCGGAATTTGAAAGCGGCGGCTTCACCGTATGGCGTGGTTGGGGCGACGGGCGTCCGGAAAACACGCCTCCGGACCGCCCGGCGAGGCCTTTCATCCGGCCCAGGCCGTTCCGGCGGCCTGCCGCTGTCGGGCTGAAGGCCGCCGAAGGGCTGTCACCAATGCCCTTGGGAGGGGGCAAAATTTTTGTGTTGCGCCTCGGTCCGGCGTCTGGTCCGGGTCAGATTTTTCCCGCTTCCGCTGTGTCCAGGGCGACCCGCGCCAACTGCATCAGCTTCTCGTCGACCGCCGCCCGGTCATAGCCGGGGCTGTCGGCCAGCGAATCGCGCAGACGCATGGCGATGAACTCGCCGGTGTGGTGCTTGTCGTAGAGATGAACGTCGCCGATGGCGTCGGCGACGCGCTTCAGGGTGTTCCGGTCCCACTGTGTGGTCATGCTCGCACGCTCCTTTTCTTGCCTGCTGGGCAACGTGGGAGCGTGCGAAATGATCCGGTGCGGGGGCGCCGCGGTCAGTTCTCGCGGAAGGCGCGGTTCATGCCGTCGGTCAGCGGCGTCAGGAAATACTCGATGGCCTTGCGGGTGTGCCCGTGGATCATCACCTCGGTCGGCATGCCGGGATGCAGGTCCACGTTGGGCAGGGCCTTCAGCGCCGCGGCGTCCAGGCTGATCCGGGCGAGGAAATAGGCCTGCCCGGTGCGCTCGTCCTCGAGCTGGTCGGCGGAGAGGGTCAGCACCTTCCCCTGGACCGGCGGCACCAGCCGCTGGCGGTAGCCGACCAGCCGCACCATGGAGCTGCCGCCCACGTCGATGTTCTGCACGTCGGCGGGGGCGACGCGGGCCTCGACGATCAGCCCGTCGTCCTGCGGGACGATGTCGAGGATGCCCTGGCCCGCCGGGATGACGCCGCCCGGCGTGTAGAAGCGCAGGTTGGTGACCCGGCCCGCCTGGGGGGCGACGAGTTCCTGGCGCTTCAGCACGTCGCCGGCGCTGCGCAACCGCTCCGACAGGTCGGAGACGGTGGCCTGGATGGTCTGAAGCTCGTTCCCGACCTCCGACCGGCGGTTGTTGCCGAGGTTGATGATCTCCAGCTCCGCCGCGGCGATGCCCTGCTCGGCCTTCGACTTGTCGGCCTGGATCTCGCCCAGCCGGCCCTTGGTGTCGGCGACGTTGCGCTGAAGCTCCAGCATGCGCGGCTTGCGCTCGTAACCCTTGGCGAGCAACGTCTCGACGATCCGCAGCTCGTCCTGGGTGTAGCGCAGACGGTCGTTGGCGGCGACGCGCTGCGAATCGAGCGCCACCAGCTCGTCGCGGAGCTGGCCGATGCGCTTGCGCTGGATGGAGATCTGCCCCTCATAGGCGTCGCGCCGCGATTCGAACAGGCGCTGTTCGGCGGCCAGCGCCTCGGCAGCGACGGAACTGGTCTTGGCGGCGGCCACCAGCTCGTCGGCGTAGACCGGAGCCTTGGCGTCGGTCTGCTCGGCGCGCAGCCGGGCCAGCCGGGCCAGCGAGGTCCAGTACTGCCCGTGAAGCTGGGCGACCACCGCGCCGCTCTGCGTGGTGTCGAGCCGCAGCAGGACCTGCCCGGCCGTCACCATGTCGCCGTCCTTGACCAGCAGTTCGCTGAGGATGCCGCCCTCCAGGTGGGAGACGGTCTTGCGGTGGCTTTCCACCATGATGGTGCCGGGCGCGATGGCCGCGCTGTCCAGGCTGGCGGTGAAGGCCCAGCCGAAGAAGCCGCCGAAGCCGATGGCGACGGCCAGCGCCCCCGCCAGCGCCGTGCCGCGCAGAGTCGGTTCCTGCGGCGTCACGTCGATGACCGGCGACCATGCGGCGGTGAGGGGGGATGGCGCGTTCGCGGGCTGGGAAAGCGTCGTGTCGGTCATGCGGATTCTCCCGTCCGGACCAGCCGGGCCACCTTCACGGCGCCGCCGGGCTGGACCATCTTCAGCACGTCGGTGCGCTCGCCGAAATGCTCGACCATGCCGTCCTTGAGGACGAGCAGCTTGTCGGCGACCGACACGATGGAGGGGCGGTGGGCGACCATCACGATGGTGGCGCCGTCGCGCCGCGCGTGGTTGATCGCGGTCAGCAGCGCCTGCTCGCCCTCATGGTCGAGGTTGGAGTTGGGCTCGTCCAGCACGATCAGGCGGGGCTTGCCGAACAGGGCGCGGGCCAGCGCGATGCGCTGCCGCTGCCCGCCGGACAGGGCGAAGGCGTTCTCGCCGACCGGCGTGTCGTAGCCGAAGGGCAGGCGCCCGATCATGTCGTGGACGCCGGCGAGCCGGGCGGCGCGCACGATCTCGGCCGGGTCGGCCTGGGCCATGCGGGCGATGTTCTCGCCGATGGTGCCGTCGAGCAGCGCCACCGACTGCGGCACATAGCCGACATACTGGCCGAAGCTCTCGCGCTCCCACAGGAAGGTGCTGGTGCCGTCGAGGTAGATGCCGCCGGCGGTGGGTTCCCAGATGCCGACGAGCAGGCGGGCGAGCGTCGATTTGCCGGCCCCCGACGGGCCGATGATGCCCAGCACCTCTCCCGGCTCCAGCGCGAAGGAGACGCCGCGCAGCACCGGGCGCTGCAGGCCCTTCGGCACATGGCTGACGCGGTCGACGGTCAGGCGACCGTCGGGGCGGGGCAGCGGCATGGTGCTGCGCCGCGCGCCCTCGCCGTTCAGAAGCTCGCGGATGCGCTTGTGGGCGGTCTGGGCGACGATCCACTGCCGCCAGTTCTCCACCAGATGCTCGAAGGGCTGGAGCAGGCGCGCCATGATGATGCCGGTGGCGATCATGCTGCCCGGCGACGCCTCGTTCCGGATGACCAGGGCGGCGCCAGCGGAGATGGTGGCGATCTGCAGGATCAGCCGCAGCGAGCGGGAGGCGGACGCCATGCCGCGCGACAGCACGACGCCCCGGTCGATCAGCGAGGCGGAGCCGATCTGCGCCATCTGCCAGCGCCGGGCCAGCGGCGGCAGCATGCCCATGGCCTCGATGGCCTCGGCGTGGCGGACGGTGCTGGCGACGTCGGCGAAGACCTTGGCCGAGGCCTCGTTCGCGTCGGCGATGGGGCGGCGGGTCAGCGCGTCGGTCAGCGCGTTCATGGTCAGCAGCAACAGCGCCGACCCCACCGCGATCCAGCCGTAGATCGGGTGCAGGATGAACAGGATGACCAGGAAGATCGGCGTCCACAGCAGGTCCAGCGGCACCACCACGGCGTTGCTGGTCATGAAGTTCCGCAGGTCGTTCAGGTCGCGCATCGTCTGGCCGGCGTTGCGCGTCCCGCCGCCCAGCGCGTCGACGATGGCCGCCTGCAGCGCCGGCACGTTGAAGCGGTGCGCGATGACCGCTCCGCAGACCAGGAAGGCGCGCGCCCGGATGAAGTCCAGAACGCCATACAGCACAAGCCCGCCCACGGAGATCACCGCGAGCATGGTCAACGTTTCCAGGCTGCGGCTGCTCATCACGCGGTCGTAGACCTGCATGGTGTAGAGCGGCACCACCAGCATCAGGATGTTGACGAAGAAGGTGAGGGCGCCGGCCAGCAGCAGGCCGCGTCCGATCTTCCGGTAGGCTTGGGTCAGCAGGGTCCGATCCATACCGCTCATGCCGATTCCTTTTCTTGCGTCCTGCGTTCCGGCCGCGTTCCGGAGTCCCGCGTTCTCAGTTTTTGGGGCGGGCCATGAAGCCGGTCATGCAAAGGGCTTCATGGTTAACGAAATGTTGAGGCGCGGCCGTTCCGCGTGAACTCCTTTTGAGACGAAGTCTGGACAAAGGCCGCCCATCGCGGGGAGCGTGCCGCGCGCCATTTCCGCTTACGTCCGGCGCTGCGCTGCGGCGTGTGACAAGTTTGAGCCCTTACCCCGTCCGGCGCGCATCGAAAGAGGTATTTGCAGCGCTGTAAAATGTTGTTCCGCAACATTTTTCCGATCAGCGCGCGAGCATTTCCCGACGTCCGTGTCTCTTTTTCGTCAACTGGCCTTCCGTCTGAATTGACGGCATGGTGCATCGCGGAACTCTTGCACTTGCCACCGGGGGATGTACGATCCTTTGATGCCGGCGGGTGCCTGGACTGACGAATATTTCTCAAATCCAAGGAATATTTACGATGAACACGCCCCAGACCGTACTCGTGACCGGCGGTGCCGGCTATGTCGGCAGTCACTGCGTGGCCGAACTGCTCGACCGCGGCTTCCGGGTCGTCGTGCTCGACAACCTGCGCCAGGGCCACCGCGCCGCCGTGCCGTCCGACGCCGCCTTCGTGGAGGCCGACCTTGCCGACACGGACGCGCTGACCCGCGTCTTCGCCGAATGGCGCTTCGACGCGGTGCTCCATTTCGCCGCGCTGTCGCTGGTCGGTGAATCGATGCGCGACCCGCATCTCTATCTGCACGGCAACACGGTCAACTCGCTGAACCTGATCCGCGCGGCGACCACCGCCGGCGTGCGCAAGATGGTCTTCTCCTCGACCGCCAACCTGTTCGGCACGCCGGAGCGCCTGCCGATCGACGAGGAAACCACCATCGACCCCGGCAGCCCCTACGGCGAATCCAAGTTCTTCATCGAGCGCGCGCTGCATTGGGCGGATCGCTGCCATGGTCTGCGCTCCGCCTGCCTGCGCTACTTCAACGCCGCCGGCGCGCACCCGAACGGGATCATCGGCGAGGATCATGACCCGGAAACCCACCTGATCCCGCTGGTGCTCGACGCGGCCAGCGGCCGACGCTCCCACATCGAAATCTTCGGCGACGACTACCCGACGGCGGACGGCACCTGCGTGCGCGACTACATCCATGTCTGCGACCTCGCCGACGCGCATCTGCGGGTGCTGTCGTCGCTGGAGACGCGCAGCGTCCGGTACAATCTGGGCAACGGCACGGGCTACAGCGTCCGCCAGGTGATCGAGGCGACGGAGCGGGTCACCGGCCTGACGGTTCCGGTGAAGGTCGGGCCGCGCCGCGCCGGCGACCCGGCGGTGCTGATCGCCTCGTCGGAGCGCATCCGGGGCGAACTGGGCTGGACGCCGCGCTTCCCCGATCTGGACAGCATCATCGGCAGCGCGTGGGAATGGCGCCGCCGCCATCCGGGCGGCTACCGCGGCCCGGCCGTGGCGCAGGCCGCCGAGTGACGGAGAAACGAGGGATGAGCACGCAGCGCCGGGCGGGCGCCGAATCCAAGCCGGCCCTAGACAAGCCGGACGCCGTCGATGCGGCGGAACTGGCCGAGTATCACGGGCTCGCCCGGTTGATCGAGCGGATGCACCGCCGGTTCCTCGACGTCGTGCGGGCCGGCCTGCTGCGGCAGGGGATCGACGACATCGGGCCGGTCCAGGCGCTGATGGTGATGCTGATCGGCGACGACGAGCCGTCGGTCCGCGACCTGATGGAGCGCGGCTATTACCTGGGATCCAACGCCTCCTACAGCCTGAAGATCCTGGTCGAGGCCGGCTACATCGACCGCGGCGCCAGCCAGCGCGACCGCCGCACGGCCCGCCTGCGCCTGACCGACAAGGGGCGGACGCTGCGCGACGAGCTGTTCAAGCTGGAGCAGGTGCAGGCCTCGGCGCTGGTGCGCAACGAGGCGGAGGCGGCCGACCTGAAGGCCGCCTACCGCACGCTGCGCCGGCTCGACCGCATCTGGGGCGACATGGTTCGCTACGCCGGCCAAGGCCTCGATTGAGAGACTCGACTGAACCGCCTTATGCATCTCCCACCCGCAGGCTTCCGCACATGACCGACTCATCCCTGTCCATCCGTGACGTCGAGCGCCTGCTCGAATCCTCGTCGGCGGAGGCCCGCATCGACACGATGCAGAAGCTGGCCGGCGATCTGGAGAAAGGCGGGCTGACCGACGCCGAGCGGTCGCTGGCGCTGGAGGTGATGCACTGCTTCGCGGCCGACGCCCAGGTGGCGGTGCGCGAGGCGGTGGCCTGGCAGATCCGCAACAACGCCATGTTGACCGCGGAATTGGCCGAGCGGCTGGTGAAGGACGTGGCCCGCGTGGCCTTCCCGATCCTGCGCGACGCTGGAAGCCTCAGCGACGAGCTGCTGCTCGACGTGCTGGCCGACCCCGACGCCGGCAAGCACATGGCCGTCGCCAACCGCCACACCGTGTCGGCGCGGGTGGCCGGAGCCGTCGTCGAGACCGGCAACGTCGCGGTGGTGACCGCCCTGCTGCGCAACCCCGGCGCCGAACTGGCGGAACCGGCGCTGCACCGGGCCTTGGACCGCTTCGGCCGCGTGCGCATGGTCAGCGAGGCCGCGGCGACCCGCCCCGGCCTGCCGCTGGCCGTGGTGGAGCGGCTGGTCGCCTTCGTGTCGGACGCGGTGCGCGCCACGCTGGCCCACAGCCACGGCCTGTCCAAGGATCTGGTGGACCGGCTGGCCAACCGCGGGCGCGAGTCGGCGACGCTGCGGCTGCTCCGGCCGGCACTCCGCGGCTCGGAGGACGTGGAGGCGGTGGCCCGCTGGCTGCACGCCAACGGGCGCTTCACCGCGGCGCTGCTCTTCCGCGTGCTGTGCGCGGGCGATGTGGCGCTGTTCGCGGCGGGGCTGGGGGCGAAGGCCGGCATCCCGGCGGACAACGCCCGCAAGCTGGCCTGGGACGACGGGGCGCTGGGGCTGCGGGCGGTGTTGAAGAAGGCGTCGGTCGCGCCGGTCCTGGTGCCGCCCTTCCAGGTGGCCATCGCCACCGCCAAGCGCATGGGCTACGAAGGCAGCGACAACCGCCGCGACGATTTCCAGGCGGAGGTCATGGCCGACCTGTTCGCCGCCCTGACCCCGACGAACGAATGGGTGGTGGACGAGCTGCTGCTGCAACTGTTCGACGGCGCGTCGGACGAGGTGATCGACCGCGCGCTGGATCAGGCGGGACTGCCCTTCGCGCCGGTGCGCGGGACGGGGACGTGAGGGTGAGGTTGTTGCGACGCTTGCCCCCTCCCTGACCCTCCCCCGCTGTCGCAGGGGAGGGGATAAAACTCCCTCCCTTGCGAAGCGGGGGAGGGAAGGGGCCCGCGGCGAAGCCGTGGGAAGGGTGGGGGCAACGCGCCTACACCCCCTCCGGCACCAGCACCTTCCCGCAAATGTCCCGTGCCTTCTCGAACCGGTCCGGCGCGGCGGAGCGTGCCAGCAGCCCTTCCCCGAAGATGAAGGAATAGAACAGATACGCCCGCGCGAAGGCGTCGTCGGAGTCCAGCCCCAGGCCGACGAACAGGTCCGACACGCAGCGCAGGCGTTCGCGGTCGACCTCCGCTACGATCTCGGACGCGCGGGGGTCGCGGCGCGCCCAGTCGCGCATCGCCAGTTCGATGGCGATGCCGCGCGGGTTGCTGCTGCCGCCGTAGAGCGACAGCACATAGCGCAGACCCTCGGCCGGCGTGCGGCCGTCCAGCCGGGTCTGCGCCTTGATCGCCTCGATGCGGCCGGTCTTCCAGCCTTCCAGCATCGCCTCCACCAACTCCATCCGGTCGCGGAAGTGCCAGTAGAAGCTGCCCTTGGTCACCTTCAGCCGCTTGGCCAGAAGCTCGACCCGCACCTGCTCGACGCCGCCCTCCGCCAGGGCGGAGAAGGCGGCGGACAGCCAGGATTCGCGGTTCAGCGTCTTCGCTTCCATCGGCAACACTCCGGAGACCATACGGCAGCGTATCGATTCGCCGTTGGCCTGTCCAGAATCCGGCGGGTGGAAACAGCGCCGAACCTTATCCGGATTTGGCCGGAGAAGGAAAGCCCGGCGCGCCTCAGCGCGCCTTTGCCGCGGTGAACAGGTCCTTGTGGGCGTCGCGCAGCAGGTTCTTCTGCACCTTGCCCATGGCGTTGCGCGGCAGCTCGTCCATGAAGAAGACGCGCTTGGGCACCTTGAAGTTGGCGAGCTGCTCCTTGCAGACGGCGATCACCGCCGCCTCGTCCGGGGTGGCGCTGCCGGGCTTGCGCAGGACGACGGCGGTCACCGCCTCGCCGAAGTCGGGGTGCGGCACGCCGACCACCGCCGATTCGACCACGCCGTCGATGCCGTCGATGACCGTCTCGACCTCCTTCGGGTAGACGTTGAAGCCGCCGGAGATGATGAGGTCCTTGGCCCGCCCGACGATGTGCACATAGCCGCGCCCATCCACCTTGCCGACGTCGCCGGTGATGAAGAAGCCGTCCGGCTTGATCTCCTGCTTCGTCTTTTCGGGCATGCGCCAGTAGCCGGAGAAGACGTTCGGCCCGGCCACCTCGATGATGCCGATCGCGTCGGTGCCGAGGCTGGCACCGGTCTCCGGGTCAACGACGCGCACCGACACCTCCGGCAGCGGAAAGCCGACCGTGCCGGGGATGCGGTCGCCGTCCAGCGGGTTGGAGGTCAGCATGCCGGTCTCCGTCATGCCGTAGCGCTCCAGGATGGCGTGGCCGGTGCGGGCTGAGAACTCCTTGTGGGTGTCGGCGAGCAGCGGCGCCGAACCGGAGACGAACAGCCGCATGTGCGCCGTCGCCTCGCGCGTCAGGCCGGGATGGGCGAGCAGGCGGGTGTAGAAGGTCGGCACGCCCATCATCACCGTGGCGCGCGGCAGCAGCCCCATGACCTGCTCGGCGTCGAACTTCGGCAGGAACAGCATGGAGGAGCCGTTCAGCAGCACGCAGTTGGTCGCCACGAACAGGCCGTGCGTGTGGAAGATCGGCAGGGCGTGAAGCAGCACGTCGTCCGGCTGGAAGCCCCAGTATTTGTGCAGCGTCAGCGCGTTGGAGCCGAGGTTGCGGTGGCTCATCATCGCACCCTTCGACCGCCCGGTGGTGCCGGAGGTGTAGAGGATCGCGGCAAGATCATCAGCCTCGGCCGGGACGGTCGCGAAGTCCGTGCCCTTGCCGGCGGCCTGCTCCGGCAGCGTGCCCTCGCCATGGGTGCCGAGCGTCAGCAGATGGGAGACCTTGGCCTTGTCAGCGACCTCGCGCAGCGCGTCGGCGGATTCGGGACGGGCGACGAAGACGTGCGGCTCCGCGTCGGTCAGGAAATACTCGACCTCCGCCTTCGTGTAGGCCGGGTTCAGCGGCAGGAAGACGCCGCCCGCCCGCACGGTGGCGAGGTAAAGGATGATGTTCTCGACCGACTTCTCCACCTGCACGGCGACCCGGTCGCCCTTCTTCAGGCCGAGGTCGGCAAGCAGGTTGGCGTAGCGGCCGGTCAGCGCTTCGAGATCGCCGTAGGTGACGGTGCGGGCGTTGTCCGTGCCGGGCTCGGTCTCGGCGAAGGGGCGGCTGCGGTCCGCCGGAAAGCGGGAACGGAACAGCTCGAACAGATTGCCACCCACTTCGGACATCGTGATTCCCTCCATGCACCCGGTGATCCGGTGTCCAGGGTTTAGCACAGGCGCATGGCGTGGACCACATTTTTGTATACGGTAAGCCGGCCTATTGTATTTCGCTCCCGCCCATGATGGACACGAACTCGGTGAAGATGTCGATCTGGATGGTCACGTGCCGCCGCATGGCGGCGTAGGCGGCCTCCGGATCGCCGGCCAGGATCGCCTCGACCACGTCGTCATGCTCCGTGAAGCTGTCCTGGACGCGGTTGGGGTGGTTGAGCTGGTAGCGGCGGTAGGGGGCCAGCCGGGCGAACAGCCCCCGCGCGATCTCCTGCAGCGGCTCGTTGTGGCTGCCCGCCTGGACCGCCTCGTGGAAGGAGCGGTTGACCGCGTAATAAGCGTCCAGTTCCCGTGCCTCCATATGCGCCTTGGAGGTGTCGTGCAGGCGCTTCAAGGCCTGCTTCTCCTCCTCCGACATGCGGCGGGCGGCGAAGCGGGCGCACAGCCCCTCGATTTCCGACATCACCTCGAACATCTGCACCATGCGGTGCAGCTTCAGCGGGGCCACCACCGCCCCTTGGCGCGGCTGCTTCTCCACCAGCCCGGCGTGGACGAGCTGGAGGATCGCCTCGCGGATCGGGGTGCGGGAGATGTTGAAGCGCTGGGCGAGGCTCTCCTCGTCCAGCCGCGTTCCGGGGCGCAGCCGGCCGAGGAAAATATCCTCCTCGATGGCGAGCCGCACCTCGTCGGCGCGGGTGGCACCCTTATCGGCGATCTTGCCGGCGGCAATCCGGTCGCTCATCCCGAGCGTGTCCTCTTCCTCATCCGCGGCCTTCCGCCGCTCCAATCTCTGTATACAAGAGATGGACAGCGCGTATCCAGCATGATAGTCCTTCCACCCAACAATGAGAACCGGAGATCCGCCATGGACTCCGGGCCACTGCGGTTCTGGGGAGGATGCGCATGGATTTTGCGCTTTCAGAGGAGCAGCAGGCGTTCCGCGACACGGCGCGCGACTTCGCGCAGCAGGAAATGGCGCCGAACGCCGCGCACTGGGATGAGAACAGCGTCTTTCCCGTCGACACCCTGCGACAGGCCGCGGCGCTCGGCTTCGCCGGCATCTATGTGGGGGAGGAGTTCGGCGGCTCCGGGCTCGGGCGGCTGGACGCGGCGCTGATCTTCGAGGAGCTGTCGGCGGCCTGCCCGTCCACGGCGGCCTACATCTCCATCCACAACATGGCCTCCTGGATGATCGACCGCTTCGGCAATCCGGAGCAGCGTGAGCGCTTCCTGCCCAAGCTGACGAGCATGGAGCATTTCGCCAGCTATTGCCTGACCGAGCCGGGGGCGGGGTCCGACGCGGCCTCGCTGCGCACGCGGGCGGAGAGGGACGGCGACAACTACGTGCTGAATGGGTCGAAGGCTTTCATCTCCGGCGGCGGCACGTCGGACGTCTATGTCTGCATGGTCCGCACCGGCGAGCCCGGCCCCAAGGGCATCTCCTGCATCGTGGTGGAGAAGGGCACGCCCGGCCTGTCCTTCGGCAAGCAGGAGCACAAGCTGGGCTGGAAGAGCCAGCCGACGTCGGCGGTCATTTTCGAGGCCTGCCGCGTCCCCGTCGCCAACCGCATCGGCGAGGAGGGCGAGGGCTTCCGCATCGCCATGAAGGGGCTGGACGGGGGGCGCCTGAACATCGCCGCCTGCTCGGTCGGTGGGGCGCGCTTCTGCCTGGAGCAGGCCGTCGCCTACACCACGGAGCGCAAGCAGTTCGGCAAGCCGCTGAACGCCTTCCAGGCGCTCCAGTTCAAGCTGGCCGACATGGCGACGGAACTGGACGCCGCCCGGCTGATGCTGCACCGCGCCGCCGCCAGCCTCGACGCCGGATCGCCGGAGGCGACCGCCCATTGCGCCATGGCCAAGCGCTTCGCCACCGACGCGGGGTTCCAGGTGGTGAACGAGGCGCTGCAGCTTCACGGCGGCTACGGCTACATCAAGGAGTACCCGATCGAGCGGATTTTCCGCGACCTGCGGGTGCACCAGATTCTCGAAGGCACCAACGAAATCATGCGCGTCATCATCGCCCGCCATCTGACCGGCGGTTGATAGCGTCATTATAAAGCGAGGGGGAAACGCTATGGCGACGATCGCCTTTATCGGTCTGGGCAACATGGGTGCGCCGATGATGCGCAACCTGTTGAAGGCCGGCCACACCGTCCTGGCCTTCGACCTGTCGGAAGCCGCCTGCACCGCCGCGCGCGACGCCGGCGCCACCATCGCCACCGGTCCCGGCGCTGCGGCGGGGGAGGCCGAGGTGGTCGTGACCATGCTGCCCGCCGGCAAGCATGTGCGCGAGGTCTACACGGCACCCGACGGCATCATCGCCAAGGCCAAGCCGGGCAGCCTGTTCATCGACAGCTCCACCGTGGACGTGGACAGCGCCCGCGCCGTCGCCGCGGCGGCGGAAGCGGCGGGCCACGCCATGGTTGACGCGCCGGTGTCCGGCGGCGTCGGCGGGGCCGAGGCGGCGACTCTGACCTTCATGGTCGGCGGCAGCGACACCGCCTTCCGCCGCGCCGAACCGATCCTGTCGGCGATGGGCAAGGCCATCGTGCACACCGGCGGGCCGGGCAACGGCCAGGCCGCGAAGATCTGCAACAACATGATCCTCGGCATCTCGATGCTCGGCGTGTCGGAGGCCTTCGCGCTCGCCGAGAAGCTGGGGCTGGAGTCGCAGAAGCTGTTCGACGTGGCGTCGAAGTCGTCGGGCCAGTGCTGGTCGCTGACCAGCTATTGCCCGGTGCCGGGTCCGGTCCCGACCTCGCCGGCCAACCGCGACTACCAGCCGGGCTTCGCCGCGGCGCTGATGCTGAAGGACCTGAAGCTGG
Organism: Azospirillum brasilense; assembly: GCF_005222205.1. NCBI lineage: Bacteria > Pseudomonadati > Pseudomonadota > Alphaproteobacteria > Rhodospirillales > Azospirillaceae > Azospirillum > Azospirillum brasilense. The sequence continues at coordinate 373,318 of NZ_CP032347.1, forward strand.
CGGTCGAGGCCGGCCAGAGCACCGGCAGCCCGCTGCCGCTGGGCGGCGAGGCCGCGCAGATGTACGCGCTGTTCTGCAACGCGGGTTTCGGCGGCAAGGACTTCTCCGGCATCGTCAATCTGCTGCGCGGGAAGCCGTAAGGGCGGTCACGGGCCCCCACCCTGACCCTCCCCCGCTTCGCAGGGGGGGACTATTTCCTCCCTCCCCTGCGAAGCGGGGGAGGGTCGGGGAGGGGGCAAGCGCCTCCCCCTCAATCCGCCTGCTGCATGACGATGGCGTCGGACGCCCGGCCGCGGAAGTGGATGTTGCCGTCGCCGTCCAGGAACGCCCAATCGCCGGTCAGGTAGTAGCGTCGGCCGTGGCGGAAGCGGGCGGCGGTGCGTCCCGGATCGTTGGCATAGGCGTCGAACCAGAAGAGCGGCGAGGACTCCACGTCGATGGCGATCTCGCCCGCGCCGCCGACCGGCGCCTCGCGGCCCTGCGGGTCGAGGATGACCACGCGGAAGCCCGGCAGGGGCCGCCCCAGCGAGGAATCCGCGGTGCGGTCGGCGTGGCCGGGGTCGTAGCGGTTCATCATGAAGATGCCGGTCTCGCGCTGCCCATACTGGTCGAGCAGGGGGACGCTGACCACCCGGTTGGCCCAGCCGATCAGTTCCGGCGGCAGGGGCTCGCCGACCACCGACAGGATGCGCAGCGCCAGCTTGTGCGGGCCGCCTTCCGGGTCGGCGCTGTGCCAGGCGCGGATCTGCGAGGGCGCGCAGGTGAGGTTGGTGACGCCGAACTTCGTCAGCATGCGGTAGCCCTGCCGCACGTCGTAGGGGCCGTCGCAGAAGATCGTGGTGCGCCCCAGCAGCAGCGGCCCGACCAGCCCGTAATAGGCGCCGTAGGCCCAGCCGGGATCGGCCATGTTCCAGTAGATGTCGTCGTCACGCAGGTCGAGGCCGATCCGCATGTACTGCTCGATCCCGGCCAGAGCCATGACGGGGAGCGAGACGCCAAGCGGCTTCGGCTCCGCTTCGGAGGTGTACATCAGCGCGAAGGCGTCGCGGTCGGCGTAGCGGGCGATGTCGGACAAGGGGGCCGATTCGTGAAGCGCCGACCAGAAGGGCACCGCGTCGGCGCCGGGACCGAAGGCCTCGTCCCCCTCCACCATCACCACGGGGCGGCTGTTGTCGCGTGGGATCTTGCGGCGCAGGAAGCCGGTGGTGACGATCGCCCGCGCCTCGCTGTCGGCCAGCCGGTAGGCGACCGCGGCGGCGGAGTAGGTGGTGAACAGCGGCATGTAGACCCCGCCGAGCCGCCAGATCGCCAGCGCGGCGATCAACAACTCCGCCCCCTTGGGCAGCAGCACCGCCACCCGGTCGCCGCGCCCGACGCCGAGTCCGCGCAGCACCGCGGCGAAGCGCGCCGAATCGCGGGCCAGCCGGGCGAAGCTCAATTCCGTCGTCTGGCCGGCCACGCTCTCGTGCAGCAGGGCGGCGCGGGCGCCGTCGGCACGGGCGTGGCGGTCGCACAGCAGGTCGGCCAGCGGAATCGCCTCGCCCTGGTAGTCGGGGCGCAGGAAGGCGGTGGGCTGAACGGTGGCCGGGCCGGGCGCCGGGGCGTCGTTTTTGCCATCGGCGCAGTAGCGGGCGGCGGCGATTCGGCCCAGCGAGTCCAGTTCCGGCCCCAGATGGTAGCGGCGGCTGCGCGGGTCCTGGTCGATGAAGCGCTCCCGCGCCAGCGCGGTCAGCAGCCGGTGCGCGGTCGCCTTGGACAGGGCGGTGTCGCTCATCAGGTCGGCCAGACGCGCGCCGTCGGCCCCGTGGGAGGCGACGGCGCGCAGCAGGGCCAGCGCGCGCTCCAGGCTTTGCGTGCCGCCGGACGCTCCGGCGGGGGCGGTTTCGGTGTCGGAATCGGGCCGGGTCATGGTGGGGTCCATATTATGGACCTTCGAGCCGGATGTCGCTCCAAAAAACATGCATACACGGAATGTCCGTGTTGAAAACGGTGCGCATCACAGGCTATAGTTCAGACGTTGCACAAAGGACGGTCCACAATATGGACCAGTTCGCTAGGCCAACGATCCAGCGAACGATAAAAAGGCAGTTCCACAGCAACGGAGGAGGAAATGTCAGGCGCGCCCGTCGCATCGCCACGCGGTTACGCCCACCCGGCCGACGCCACCCGCGCGGCCTCCCCATCGGACACCATCTTCGAAGCCCGGGGCGTGTCCTTGCGCTTTGGCGGCGTGCAGGCGCTGACCGACGTCGGTTTCAGCATCCGCAAGGGGGAGCTGTTCTCCATCATCGGCCCGAACGGTGCGGGCAAGACCTCCATGGTCAACTGCATCTCCGGCCGCTACCGGCCCACCGACGGAAAGGTCTATTTCAAGGGCCAGGACATCACGGGCATGACGCCCAACCACCGCGCCGCGCTCGGCATCGGGCGCACCTTCCAGAATCTGGCGCTGTTCGGCCACATGACGGTGCTCGACAACATCATGGTCGGGCGGCACCACCTGCTGAAGAACAACTTCTTCACTGGGTCGCTCTACTGGCTGACCGGCGCCCGCAAGGAGGAGCTGGCCCACCGCCGCGAGGTCGAGGAGATCATCGACTTCCTGGAAATCCAGCATGTCCGCAAGGCCACCGCCGGCACGCTCTCCTACGGCCTGCGCAAGCGGGTGGAGTTGGCCCGCGCCATCGCGCTGAAACCCGACCTGATCCTCCTGGACGAGCCCATGGCGGGCATGAACCTGGAGGAGAAGGAGGACATGGCCCGCTACATCGTCGACCTGAACGAGGAGTTCGGCATGACGGTGGTGATGATCGAGCACGACATGGGCGTCGTGATGGACATCTCCCACCGCGTGATCGTCCTGGAGTTCGGCAAGAAGATCGCCGAGGGCACGCCCGAGGAGGTGCTGAACGACCCGCGCGTCAAGCGCGCCTATCTCGGCGAGGACGACGAGGAGGACGAGGCCGTGGCCCCGCCGCCCAAGCAGGAGGTCGCGTGATGTCCGCTCCCGATCTGATGTTGCCCGATATCAAGACCCACGACACGCTGCCGAAGCTGCTGACCCTGCACGCCCGCGAGCATGGCGGCGACGTCGCCATGCGCGAGAAGGATTTCGGCATCTGGCGCGAGTTCACCTGGGCGGACATGCACGCCCGCGTGCGCGCCTTCACGCTCGGCCTCATCAAGCTCGGCGTGGAGCGTGGCCATGTGGTGGCCCTGCTGGGCGACAACCGGCCCGACTGGGTGATGGGGGAAATTTCCGCCCACGCCATGGGCGCCATGAGCCTGGGCATCTACCGCGACGCCATGGACGAGGAGGTCGCCTACCTCATCACCTATGCCGACGTCCACGTCATCTTCGCGGAGGACGAGGAGCAGGTCGACAAGCTGCTGAACCTCGGCGAGCGTCTGCCGACGCTGAAGCACATCATCTATTCCGACCCCCGCGGCATGCGCAAATACAGCGACCCGCGCCTGATGGAGGCGTCGGAGCTGGTCAAGCTGGGCAACGCGCTGCACGCCGAGAAGCCGAACCTCTATGAGGAGCTGGTCGGCGCGACGCGCGGCGACGACGTGGCGGTGCTCTGCACCACGTCCGGCACCACCTCGAACCCGAAGCTGGCGATGCTGCCGGCGGGGCGGCTGATTCGCCACGTCGCCAGCTACCTGTCGGTGGACCCCAAGGGGCCGACCGACGAGTATGTGTCGGTGCTGCCGCTGTCCTGGATCATGGAGCAGATCTACGCCGTCGGCATGGGCATGGTGTCGCGGATGCGCGTGAACTTCGTCGAGGAAGCCGAGACGATGATGAACGACTTCCGCGAGATCGGGCCGAGCTTCGTGCTGTTCGCCCCCCGCCTGTGGGAGCAGATCGCCGCCGACGTGCGCGCCCGCATGATGGACGCCTCCCCCTTCAAGCAGAAGATGTACGACTACGGCATGAAGCTGGGGCTGGAGGCGCTCGCCAACGGCACGCGCTCCGCCGTCGCCGACCGCATTCTCTTCGCAGCGCTGCGAGACCGGCTGGGCTTCACCAACCTGAAGTCGGCGGCGACCGGCGGCGCCGCGCTCGGCCCCGACACCTTCAAGTTCTTCCAGGCGCTGGGCGTGCCGCTGCGCCAGATCTACGGCCAGACCGAGACGATGGGCGCCTACACGGTGCACCGCTCGAACGACGTGGATTTCGACACGGTGGGCGTGCCCTTCGACGACGGCGTGAAGGTCAAGGTGATCGAGCCCGACCAGAACGGCATCGGCGAGATCGTCGTCAGCCATCCCAACATGTTCGCCGGCTATTACCGCAACGAGGCCTCGACCACGGCGGACCTGCGCGACGGCTGGATGCACACGGGCGACGCCGGCTTCTTCGACAAGAAGGGCCATCTGGTCATCATCGACCGCATCAAGGACATCGCCACCACCAGCAACAACGACCGCTTCAGCCCGCAATACATCGAGAACAAGCTGAAGTTCAGCCCCTACGTGGCCGAGGCGGTGATCCTGGGCAACAAGCGGCCCTACCTGTCGGCGATCATCTGCATCCGCTTCCCCATCGTGTCGAAGTGGGCGGAGAAGAACCGCATCGCCTTCACCACCTACTCCGATCTGGCGTCCAAGCCGGAGGTCTACGAGCTGCTGCGCCAGGAGGTGGAGCGGGTGAACGCGACGCTGCCGGAGTTTCAGCGCATCACCAAGTTCCTGCTGCTCTACAAGGAACTGGACGCCGACGACGGCGAGCTGACCCGCACCCGCAAGGTGCGGCGCGGCGTGATCGCCGAGAAGTACGGCGAGATCATCGACTCCATCTACGCGGGCCAGCCGGCCATCGACGTGGACACCACCATCACCTTCCAGGACGGCACCAAGCAGCGCATCCGCACCGTGCTGAAGGTGGTTGACCTGCTGCCCACGCCGGCCAAGAAGCCGGCGCAGGCCGCGGCGTGAGGGGGGTAAGGATGAAGAAGCCCACTTTTCTCCCTCTCCCCCCTGGGGAGAGGGTCGGGGTGAGGGGGGCCGGCGTTTGCCGAACCTCCCGGTCCCCCGCGAGCCCCCTCACCCTAACCCTCTCCCCGGGGGGGAGAGGGAATAAGAAATGCGGTTTCGGGGAGACCCGCCCATGACCTTGCTCTTCCAGCTTCTCGTCAACGGACTGATCGTCGGCGCGCTGTACGGCGTCGTGGCGATGTCCTTCGTGCTGATCTACAAGGCCAGCCGCATCGTGAACTTCGCCCAGGGCGAGTTCCTGCTGATCGGCGCCTGGACCTGCTGGTGGTTGCTGACCTCCTGGCAGTTGCCCTTCTGGATCGGCTTCCCGATCACACTGGCCTTCATGCTGGTGTTCGGCATCGTCCTTCAGGTCGTCGTGCTGCGGCCGATGATCGGCGAGCCGATCATCTCCGTCATCATGGTCACCATCGGCCTGTCGATCTTCTTCCAGGCCCTGATGAAGTGGATGTTCGGCGTCTTCGCCAAGCCGTTCCCGACCATCTTCGCCAGCCCGACCGTGAACATCCTTGGGCTCGACGTGCAGACCGTCTATGTGATGAGCCTGGTCATCTCGCTGCTGATCATGGCGGGTTTCGGCTGGTTCTTCAAATACTCGCGGATGGGTCTGGCGATGCGGGCGACCGCCTTCGACCAGCAGGTCGCGCAGTCGCTGGGCATCTCGGTCCGCCACATGTTCGCGATGAGCTGGGCCATCTCCGCCATGGTGTCGGCGGTGGCCGGCGTCACGGTCGGCGTGGTCAACGGCGTGTCCTCCGCGCTCTCCTTCTTCGGCATCAAGGTCTTCCCGGCGGTCATCCTCGGCGGGCTGGACAGCGTGGCCGGGGCGGTGCTGGGCGGCCTGATCGTCGGCGTGCTGGAGAATCTCGCGCACTACCTGGACAGCCAGTGGCTGAACTGGGGCAACATGTACGAGATCGCCCCCTTCTACGTCCTGATCGTCATCCTGATGATCAAGCCCTACGGCCTCTTCGGCACCAAGGACATCGAGCGCGTGTAAGGAGCGGCCGCAACCATGGCGAACATCAGTCTCATCCCCTGCGGCGACTTCAAGACCCGGTACGCCGCTGACACGACCATCTTCCCGACCAAGACCAGCCGCAACTTCGCGATCCTGGGCGTGGCGCTGCTTCTGCTCTGCCCGGCCTTCATGGACCGCTACTGGCTGAACCTGTGCATCCAGATCGGCTATCTCGGCATCGCGGCGCTGGGGCTGAACATCCTGGTCGGCTTCACCGGCCAGATCTCCATCGGGCACGCCGCCTTCTTCGGCTTCGGCGCCTTCTCCTCGGCGTGGCTGTCGAACAGCTTCGGCATCCCGGTGGCGCTCGCCATCCCGCTGGCCGGCGTGATGACCACCGCGGTCGGCATGCTGTTCGGCATCCCGGCGGCGCGGCTGAAGGGCCTGTACCTCGCCATCGCCACGCTGGCGGCGCAGTACATCCTCCAGGACTTCTTCTCGCGCGCCGACTGGTTCACCGGCGGCACCGCCGGCACCATCGCGGAGCCGTTCACCCTGTTCGGCTACGCCTTCGACACCGACGAGAGCTTCTTCTACGTCGTGCTGGTCTATATGGTCGTCATGTACATCCTGGCGACCAACCTGATGCGGTCGCGCGACGGGCGGGCGCTGGTGGCGGTGCGTGACCATTATCTCTCCGCCGAGATCATGGGCATCAACCTGACCAAGTACCGCACGATGTCCTTCGGCATCTCGTCCTTCTACGCCGGCATCGGCGGCGCGCTCTACGCCCACTATCTGCAGTTCGTGTCGGTGGAGGGCTTCACGATCCTCTTCTCGATCCAGTTCCTCGGCATGATCATCATCGGGGGTCTGGGCTCGATCATGGGGTCGCTGATGGGCACCGCCTTCATGGTGCTGCTGCCGGAGGTGATGCAGGCCATCACCACGGCGCTGTCCGGCACGGCCATCGACGCCGCGCTGAACCTGAAGGACGCGATCGCCTTCCTGCGCGAAATGGCCATCGGCCTCGTGATCATCCTGTTCCTGGTCTTCGAACCGGACGGGCTGGCCCACCGCTGGAAGCAGATCAAGGCCTACTGGAAGCTCTATCCCTTCTCGCACTGACCTCTCGCACATCGGCTTCTGAAAAACATAACGACTGGGAGAAAACGCACCATGACCATGAAGACCGTCCTGCTGGCGTCCGCCGCCGTCGTCCTGCTCGGCACCGGGGCCGCCAACGCCCAGAAGATCCCGGTCGGCCACCTCGCCGACCAGTCCGGCGCCACGTCGGACGTGGGCGTGCCCTTCGGCCAGGGCGTCGCCGACGCGCTCGCCTACATCAACAAGAACGGCGGCGTCGGCGGCACGCAGATGGACGTCGAGACGGTGGACTACGGCTATCAGGCGCCGCGCGCCATCAGCCAGTACAAGAAGTGGTCGTCGGGCAGCGGCAAGGTCGCGGCCATCCAGGGCTGGGGCACCGCCGACACCGAGGCGCTGACCGGCTTCGTCGGCAAGGACGAGATCCCCTACTATTCCGGCTCCTACTCGGGCCACCTGACCGACCCGACCGGCAACGGCCCGCACGGCTCCAAGCCGGCCCCCTACAACTTCTTCTACGGCCCGTCCTACTCCGACGGCCTGCGCGCCATGCTGATGTGGGCGGCCGAGGACTGGAAGAAGAAGGGCGGCTCGGGCAAGCCGAAGTACGTCCACATGGGCGCCAACCACCCCTACCCGAACGCCCCGAAGGAAGCGGGTGAGCAGCTCGCCAAGGAGCTGGGCTTCGACGTTCTGCCGGCGGTGCAGTTCGCCCTGACGCCGGGCGACTACACCGCCCAGTGCCTGACGCTGAAGCAGGCCGGCGCCAACTACGCCTATCTCGGCAACACGGCGGGCTCCAACATCTCCGTGCTGAAGGCCTGCCAGACGGTCGGCGCCCAGGTGCAGTTCATGGGCAACGTCTGGGGCATGGACGAGAACGCCGCCAAGGCCGCCGGCTCTGCCGCCAACGGCGTGATCTTCCCGGTGCGCACCGCGGCGATCTGGGGCGGCGACGCGCCGGGCATGAAGATCGTCAAGGAGATCTCCAAGGTCTCCGACGCCGCCGGCACCGCCTACCGTCCGGTGCACTATGTGTCGGGCATCTGCTCCGCCTTCTACATGAAGGAAGCGATGGACTGGGCGAAGCAGAACGGCGGCGTGACCGGCCCGAACATCCGCAAGGGCATGTACCAGAAGAAGGATTGGGTGCCGGCGGGGCTGGAGGGCGTCTGCGTGCCGTCGACCTGGACCGAGACCGACCACCGCGGCATGGACAAGGTGAACCTGTACCGCGCCAACGTGTCCGGCGACACCGGCGGCTCGGTGGACGAGCTGGTGAAGGCCGGCACGATCAAGCTGGAGAAGATCGCCACCGTCGACGTCCCGCGCAAGCCGGAGTGGCTGGGCTGGTAAGCCGGACCGCCCCCGCCGCCGCGACGCTGCGGCGGGGGCTTCCGTCCCGTTACACTGCATCAGGTGCCGCATGATGAACGCCGCCACCGCGACTGCGGTCGCCCCGGCTCCGGTTCCCGGCACGGCCAAGGCGCCGCTGCTGTCCGTCAACAACATCGAGGTCGTCTACAACGACGTCATCCTGGTGCTCCGCGGCCTCAGCCTGGAGGTGCCGGAAGGGGAGATCGTCGCCCTGCTGGGCGCCAACGGCGCCGGCAAATCGACGACGCTCAAGGCCATCTCCGGACTGCTGAAGACCGAGGACGGCGAGGTCACGCGTGGCGACATCTCCTTCGGGGGTGAGCGCATCAACGGCATCGACCCCGACCAGATCGTCCGGCGCGGCATCTTCCAGGTGATGGAGGGCCGCCGCATCATCGGCGACATGACCTGCCAGGAGAATCTGCGCCTCGGCGCCTTCACCCGCCGCGACGGCGGCGTGAAGGACGACATCGAGATGGTCTACCACTATTTCCCCCGCCTGAAGGAGCGCACCGGCCTCGCCGGCTACCTGTCGGGCGGCGAGCAGCAGATGCTGGCCATCGGTCGCGCGATGATGGCCCGGCCGAAGCTGATCCTGATGGACGAGCCGTCCATGGGCCTGTCGCCGCTGATGGTGAAGGAGGTCTTCAGCATCATCCGGCAGATCAACAAGGACCTGGGCGTCACCATCCTGCTGGTGGAGCAGAACGCCCGCATGGCGCTCCAGGCTGCGACGCGCGGCTACATCATGGAGAACGGCAAGGTCGTTCTCGACGGCACCGCCGAAGAGCTGCGCAACAACGAGGACGTGAAGGAATTCTACCTCGGCGGCGGCAACGAAGAGCGCAAGAGCTTCAAGAATCTCAAGAGCTTCAAGCGCCGGAAGCGCTGGATTTGAGTTTCACCCTCTCCCGTCCCGGGAGAGGGAAGGGGCCCACGAAGTGGGAAGGGTGAGGGTCTTGCAGGAAGAAAAGCGCCGACCGTTGGCGGCACCCTCACCCGGCCCTTCGGGCCACCCTCTCCCGGGACGGGAGAGGGGAGAAGAAGAAAAACAGCCGGGAGGCATCGGTGTCCGACACTTACGATCAACTCGAAACCCGCTCCCCCGACCGGCGCGAGGCGGAGCTGTTCGCGGCGCTGCCGGCGCAGATCGCCCACGCCAAGGCGAACGCGCCCTATTTCACCCGCCTGCTGGCCGATGTGGACCCCGCCGCCGTCGGTGACCGGGCGGCGCTCGCAGCACTTCCGGTCACCCGCAAGTCGGACCTGATCGCGCTTCAGAAGGAGGCGCCGCCCTTCGGCGGGATGACCACGGTCGCCATCGGGCGGCTGGCCCGCATCTTCGCCTCGCCCGGCCCGATCCACGACCCGGAGGCCCACGGCACGGACCCCTGGCGCACCGCGCGGGCGCTTTACGCCTCGGGCATCCGCGGCGGCGACCTCGTGCAGAACTGCTTCGCCTACCACCTGACCCCCGCCGGTTCGATGTTCGAGACGGGCGCGCACGCGCTGGGTTGCGCGGTCATCCCCGCCGGCGTCGGCAACACCGAGATGCAGGCCCAGGTGGCCGCCCATCTCAAGCCGCGGGCCTACATCGGCACGCCCGATTTCCTGAAGATCATCCTGGAGAAGGGCGACGAGCTGGGGCTGGACCTGTCCTCCATCGCGATCGGCCATCTGACCGGCGGCCCCTTCCTGCCGGATGCCCGCGCCTATTACGAGGGGCGCGGCATCGCCGCCTACCAGAGCTACGGCACCGCCGACCTTGGCCTCGTCGCCTATGAGACGCCGGCCCGCGCCGGGCTGGTGGTGGAGGAGGGCGTGATCGTTGAGATCGTCCGCCCCGGCACCGGCGACCCCGTGCCGGAGGGCGAGGTGGGGGAGGTCGTCGTCACCACCTTCAACCAGGCCTATCCCCTGGTCCGCTTCGCCACCGGCGACCTGTCCGCCGTGCTGTCCGGCGAAAGCCCCTGCGGGCGCACCAACATGCGGCTGAAGGGCTGGATGGGCCGCGCCGACCAGACCACCAAGGTCAAGGGCATGTTCGTCCACCCGCAGCAGATCGCCGAGGTGCTGCGCCGCCACCCGCAGATCGGCAAGGCCCGCCTCGTCGTCGGGCGGGAGGACGCCAACGACACCATGACCCTGCGCTGCGAGTCGCCCGAGTCCGGCGAGGCCTTGGCGGCGTCGGTGCGTGAAACTCTGGCCGCCGTCACCAAATTGAAGGGTGTCGTGGAGTTCGCGGCCCCCGGCAGCCTGCCCAACGACGGCAAGGTCATCGAAGACGCCCGCGCCTGAGACCCGCTGCCAACCGAAAACAACGATAACCGACCCGATACACACGAGGACCTTTTCGACATGAGCGTCAGCACCGACCTCCAGCTCGACCCCTTCGCGCTCGCCAGGGAGCTGTCGGGCAAGCATTTCTTCGGCGGCGACTTCCGCCCGGCCTCCTCCGGCAAGGGCTTCCCCGTCGTGAACCCGGCGACCGGCGAGACGGTGGCCGAGGCCGCCTTCGGCGAGGCGGCGGACGTCGACGCCGCGGTGGCCGCCGCGGTGGCCGCGCAGAAGGAATGGGCCAAGCGCCCGGTGCGCGAGCGCGGCAAGCTCGTCGCCGAATGCGGGCGCGTGCTCGACGCCCACAAGGAGGAGATCGCCAAGCTGATCGCGCTGGAGACCGGCAAGGCCCTGCGCACCGAATCGCGCGTCGAGGCCGGCGTCCTCTCCGACGCCTTCGTCTTCTTCGGCGGCTTGGCGCCGGAGTTGAAGGGCGAGACGGTGCCCTTCAACCCGTCCATGCTGACCATGACGGTGCGCGAGCCGGTGGGCGTGGTCGGCGCGATCATCCCGTGGAACGTGCCGCTCCTGCTGATGGCGCTGAAGATCGCCCCGGCGATGGTGGCGGGCAACGCCGTGGTTGTGAAGTCGGCGGAGGAGGCGCCGCTCGCCGTTCTGCGCGTCGTGCAGCTCATCAACACCGTGATTCCGGCCGGGGTGGTGAACATCCTGTCGGGCTACGGCCCGGAATGCGGCGCCCCGCTGGTGGCCCACAAGGACGTCAAGAAGGTGACCTTCACCGGCTCGGTCGAGACCGGCAAGATCGTCTACAAGACCGCCGCCGAGAAGCTGATTCCGGTGACGCTGGAGCTGGGCGGCAAAAGCCCGATGATCGTCTGCGGCGACGCCGACCTGGATCAGGCCATCGCGGGTGCCATCGCCGGCATGCGCTTCACCCGCCAGGGCCAGAGCTGCACCGCGTCGTCGCGCATCTTCGTCCATGACAGCATCCACGACGCCTTCGTGGAGAAGCTGAAGGAGAAGGTGAACGCCATGAAGATGGGCGACCCGCTCGACGAGTCGACCGACATCGGCACCATCGTCTCGCCGCAGCAGCTCGACCGGGTGCAGAGCTACATCGCCATTGGCAAGGAGGGCGGGGCGACGCCGCATGTCTGCTCGGCCATGCCGTCCGATCCGAAGCTGACAAAGGGGCTGTATGTGCAGCCGCACATCTTCACCGGCGTGAAGAACAGCGACCGCATCGCGCAGGAAGAGATTTTCGGTCCGGTCTGCTGCGTCATCCGCTGGACCGACTATGAAGAGGTCATCGCCCAGGCCAACGACACCGAATACGGCCTTGCCGCCACCATCTGGACCCGCGACCTGAAGGTGGCAATGGACGCGGTGCACCGGCTGGAGGCCGGATTCGTGCAGGTGAACCAGAATCTGGTCGTGCAGCCGAACCTGTCCTACGGCGGCGTGAAGTCCTCCGGCCTCGGCAAGGAAGCCTCGCTGGAAGCGATGCTGGAGCACTTCACCCACAAGAAGACGATCATCATCAACATGAAGTGATCGGAGCCTCTTGGCCCTCCTCCGGAAGGGGGTGGGCCAAGAGGCCTTGCCACGCCCATTTCCATACGCTACCGTACGGCTCCATACGTCGCCGTATGGCGGGAACGAAGAACAGACCTCCGGGGGGAGCGCCAACACCATGCTGTCGAACCAGTATCCGACCCTGAACTTCGACCTCGGCGAATCCGCGGACATGCTGCGCGACACCGTGCGCAGCTTCGCCGCCGACGAGATCGCGCCCCGCGCCGCCGAGATCGATCGGACCAACGAGTTCCCGAACGAGCTGTGGCGGAAGTTCGGCGACCTCGGGGTGCTTGGCATCACGGCGGAGGAGGAATACGGCGGCGCCGGCATGGGCTATCTGGAGCATGTCGTGGCGATGGAGGAGATCTCCCGCGCCTCGGCCTCGGTCGGTCTCAGCTACGGCGCGCATTCCAACCTCTGCGTCAACCAGATCCGCAAGAACGGCACGGCGGAGCAGAAGAGCCGCTACCTCCCGAAGCTGATCTCCGGCGAACACATCGGCGCCCTCGCCATGTCGGAGCCGAACGCCGGGTCCGACGTGGTGTCGATGAAGCTGCGCGCCGAGAAGAAGGGCGACCGCTACGTGCTGAACGGCACGAAGATGTGGATCACCAACGGGCCGGACGCCGACACGCTGGTGGTCTACGCCAAAACCGACGTCAACGCCGGCCCGCGCGGCATCACCGCCTTCCTCATCGAGAAATCCTTCAAGGGCTTCTCCGTCGCGCAGAAGCTCGACAAGCTGGGCATGCGCGGCTCCAACACCGGCGAGCTGGTGTTCGAGGACTGCGAGGTGCCGGAGGAGAACATTCTGGGCGGCGTCGGGCGCGGCGTGAACGTGCTGATGTCCGGCCTCGACTACGAGCGCGCGGTGCTGGCCGGCGGGCCGCTCGGCATCATGCAGGCCTGCATGGACGTGGTGATCCCCTACCTGCACGACCGCAAGCAGTTCGGCCAGCCCATCGGCGAATTCCAGCTCATGCAGGGCAAGCTGGCCGACATGTACACGATCATGAACGCCGCCAAGGCCTATGTGTACGCCGTGGCCAAGGCCTGCGACCGCGGCGAGACCGCCCGCAAGGACGCCGCCGGCGCGATCCTCTACGCCGCCGAAAAGGCGACCTGGATGGCGCTGGAGGCCATTCAGACTCTGGGCGGCAATGGCTACATCAACGAATACCCGACGGGCCGCCTGCTGCGCGACGCCAAGCTCTATGAGATCGGCGCCGGCACCAGCGAGATCCGCCGCATGCTGATCGGGCGCGAGCTGTTCAAGGAAACGGCCTAATCTTCAGTCCCCTCTCCCCTCTGCTCACGCGCAAACGGAGTTTGCGCTGACGCGACAGGCGGACCTTTGGTCCGCCGAAAGCGGGGAGAGGGTTAGGGTGAGGGGGCGACGGGGTATGGGAAGCTTCGGCAAACGAGCCCCCACCCCAACCCTCCCCCGCTGGGCGGGGGAGGGAGACAGGAAGGGAAAGAGCATGACCGATACCGTTGTCATCGCGGGCGCCGCCCGTACCCCGATGGGTGGCTTCCAGGGCGACTTGCAGGGCCTGACCGCACCGCAGCTCGGCTCCGCCGCCATCAAGGCCGCGCTGGAGCGCGCCGGCGTGAAGCCGGACGCCGTGGACGAGGTGTTCATGGGCAACGTCCTGCCCGCCGGGCTCGGGCAGGCGCCGGCCCGTCAGGCGTCGCTCGGCGCCGGCATCCCGGAGGCCGCGGGCTGCACGACCATTTCCAAGGTCTGCGGGTCGGGCATGAAGGCGGTGATGCTCGCCACCGACCTCATCAAGGCCGGCTCGGTCGAGATCATGGTGGCCGGCGGCATGGAGAGCATGTCCAACGCCCCCTACCTGCTGGACCGCGCGCGCGGCGGCTACCGCATGGGCCATGGCCGCGTGCTCGACCACATGTTCCTCGACGGGCTGGAGGACGCCTACGACCGCGGTCGCCTGATGGGCACCTTCGCGGAGGAATGCGCCACCCATTACCAGTTCACCCGCGAGGCGCAGGACAACTACGCCATCGAGAGCCTGAACCGCGCCCGCCGCGCCACCGAGGACGGCAGCTTCGTCAAGGAGATCACCGCGGTCACCGTCAAGGGCCGCAAGGGCGACACGGTCGTCGAGAAGGACGAGCAGCCGCTGAAGGCCGACCCGGCCAAGATCCCGACGCTGAAGCCCGCCTTCGCCAAGGATGGCACGGTGACGGCGGCCAACGCCTCCTCCATCTCCGACGGTGCGGCGGCGCTGGTGCTGACCACCCGCTCCAACGCGGAGAAGCTGGGCCTGCCGATCCTCGCGGAGATCAAGGCCCACGCCAACCACGCCCAGGCCCCGGCCTGGTTCACCACCGCACCCGTGGGCGCGATCAACAAGGTGCTGGAGCGCGCCGGCTGGTCGGCCAAGGACGTGGACCTCTACGAGCTGAACGAGGCCTTCGCCGTGGTCGCCATGGCGGCGATGCGTGAACTCGACATCCCGCACGACAAGATCAACGTGCATGGCGGTGCCTGCGCGCTCGGCCATCCCATCGGCGCATCGGGGGCGCGCATCCTCGTCACGCTGCTGGCGGCGCTGGAGAAGAACGGGATGAAGCGCGGCGTCGCCTCGCTGTGCATCGGCGGCGGCGAGGCCACGGCGGTGGCGGTGGAGCTGGTGTAAAGCAACCTCGGCCCCCTCCCTAACCCTCCCCCGCTTCGCGGGAGAGGGAATCAAGCTCCCTCCACCGCGCAGCGGGGGAGGGTCGGGGAGGGGGCAGAAAGCGTGGAGGGGGCAGAAAGTGTGCGGGAGGGAAAGCAATGCGGCTGACGGAAGAGCAGCGGATGGTGCGCGACATGGCGCGGGACTTCGCGGCGGAGCGGCTGGCGCCGACCGCCGCCGAGCGCGACCGCACCGGAGCCTTCCCAAAGGAGGAGCTGGCCGAGATGGGCCGGCTCGGCCTGATGGGCATGCTGGTGCCGGAGGCGTTCGACGGCGCCGGCACCGACCACATCGCCTACGCGCTCGCCATTGAGGAGATCGCGGCGGGCGACGGCGCCATTTCCACCATCATGAGCGTGCACAACTCCGTCGGCTGCATGCCGATCCTGAAGTTCGGCAGCGCCGAGCAGAAGGAGCGCTTCCTGAAGCCGATGGCCCGTGGCGAGCAACTCGGCTGCTTCTGTCTGACGGAGCCGCAAGCGGGGTCCGACGCCGCCGCCATCAAGACCCGCGCCCGCCGCGACGGCAACCACTGGGTCCTCAACGGCACCAAGCAGTTCATCACCTCCGGGAAGAACGCCGACGTCGCCATCGTCTTCGCGGTCAGCGACCCCGAGGCCGGCAAGAAGGGCATCACCGCCTTCATCGTCCCGACCGATACCCCCGGCTTCCAGGTCGAGCGGGTCGAGGAGAAGCTCGGCCAGAGCTGTTCCGACACCTGCCAGATCGTGCTGGAGGACTGCCGCATCCCCGCCGACCTGATGCTGGGCGCTGAGGGCGGCGGCTACAGGGTGGCGCTCGCCAACCTGGAGGGTGGGCGCATCGGCATCGCCTCGCAGTCGGTGGGCATGGCCCGTTCCGCGCTCGACCACGCCACCCGCTACGCCCAGGAGCGGCAGAGCATGGGCGTGCCGATCATCCAGCATCAGGCGGTGGCCTTCCGGCTGGCCGACATGGCGACGAAGGTGGAGGCCGCGCGCCAGCTCGTCCTGCACGCCGCGAGCCTGCGTGACGCGGGCGAGCCCTGCCTGAAGGAGGCGGCGATGGCGAAGCTGTTCGCCTCGGAGATCGCCGAGCGCGTCTGCTCCGACGCCATCCAGATTCATGGCGGCTACGGCTACCTGAACGATTTCCCGGTGGAGCGCATTTATAGAGACGTGCGCGTCTGCCAGATCTATGAGGGCACGAGCGACATCCAGCGGCTGGTCATCAGCCGCGCCCTGATGCAGTAGAACAAGAAGAGACGGGAGGACGACGGCCATGACCGTCCTGAAGAGCGCCCTGAACCCGCGCTCCGCCGAGTTCCAGACGAACGCCGACGCCATGTCCGCCCTGGTCGCCGACCTGCGCGAGAAGGTGGGCGCGATCAAACAGGGCGGCGGTGCGAAGGCTCGCGACAAGCACCTGTCCCGCGGCAAGCTGCTGCCGCGCGAGCGCATCCGCCAGCTTCTCGACGTGGGATCGCCCTTCCTGGAGCTGTCGCAGATGGCCGCCTACAAGGTCTATGACGACGACATCCCGGCGGCCGGCATCATCACCGGCATCGGCAGCGTGGCCGGGCAGGAATGCATGGTGGTCGTCAACGACGCCACGGTGAAGGGCGGCACCTACTTCCCCCTGACCGTCAAGAAGCACCTGCGCGCCCAGGAAGTCGCGCAGCAGAACAACCTGCCCTGCATCTATCTGGTCGATTCGGGCGGCGCCAACCTGCCCAACCAGGACGAGGTGTTCCCCGACCGCGACCATTTCGGCCGCATCTTCTTCAACCAGGCCAACATGTCGGCCCAGGGCATCCCGCAGATCGCCGTGGTGATGGGAAGCTGCACGGCGGGCGGCGCCTATGTGCCTGCCATGTCGGACGAGGCGATCATCGTGCGCAACCAGGGCACCATCTTCCTCGGCGGCCCGCCGCTGGTGAAGGCGGCGACCGGCGAGGTGGTGTCGGCGGAGGATTTGGGAGGGGCGGACGTTCACTCCCGCACCTCCGGCGTGACCGACCATTACGCGATGAACGACGCCCACGCGCTCGCCATGGCGCGCAAGGTCGTGTCGAACCTGAACCGCAGCAAGCGCATCGACATGGACCTGCGCGAGCCGCAGGAGCCGGCCTACGACCCCCGCGAACTCTACGGCGTGATCCCCAGCGACCCGCGCAAGCCCTTCGACGTGCGCGAGGTCATCGCCCGCGTCGTCGACGGCTCCGTGCTGGACGAGTTCAAGCCGCTCTACGGCACGACTCTGGTCTGCGGCTTCGCCCACATCTTCGGCTACCCGGTCGGCATCATCGCCAACAACGGCATCCTGTTCAGCGAATCCGCCCTGAAGGGCGCGCATTTCGTCGAGCTGTGCTGCCAGCGCGGCATTCCGCTGGTCTTCCTGCAGAACATCACCGGCTTCATGGTCGGGCGGAAGTATGAGGCCGGCGGCATCGCCAAGGACGGCGCGAAGCTGGTCACCGCCGTCGCCTGCGCCAAGGTGCCGAAATTCACCGTCATCATCGGCGGCAGCTATGGTGCCGGCAACTACGGCATGTGCGGGCGCGCCTATTCCCCGCGCTTCCTCTGGATGTGGCCGAACTCGCGCATCTCGGTGATGGGCGGGGAGCAGGCGGCGGGTGTGCTCGCCCAGGTGCGGCGCGACGCCATGGAATCCCAGGGCAAGAGCTGGGCGCCGGAGGAGGAGGAGGCGTTCAAGGCCCCGATCCGCCAGCAGTACGAAGACCAAGGCCATCCCTACTACGCCTCCGCCCGGCTGTGGGACGACGGCATCATCGACCCGGCGGACACCCGTATGGTGCTCGGCCTCGGCCTATCGGCGTCGCTGAACGCTCCGGTCGAGAAGACCACCTTCGGCGTGTTCCGGATGTGAGCGGGGGGACGACGAGCATGAGCGACATTCTGATCGACATCGCCTCCAACGGGGTGGCGACCGTCACGATGAACCGGGCGGAGGTGCACAACGCCTTCAACGAGCGGGTCATCGCCGATCTGACCGACGCCTTCCTCAGCCTGGGGTCGAACCCGGACGTCCGCGCCATCCTGCTGCGCGGCGCGGGCAAGAGCTTCTCCGCCGGGGCCGACCTCGGCTGGATGAAGAAGATGGCGGGCTACAGCCACGACGAGAACGTCCAGGACGCCATGGGCCTCGCCACCATGCTGCGCACGCTGGATGAATGCCCGAAGCCGACCATCGCCGTGGTGCAGGGGCCGGCCTTCGGCGGCGGGGTGGGGCTGGTCGCCGCCTGCGACATCGCCATATCCGCCGAGACCGCCAGCTTCGCCCTGACCGAGGTGCGGCTGGGCCTGATCCCCGCGGTCATCAGCCCCTATGTGGTGGCCGCGATGGACGAGCGCGCCTGCCGCCGCTACTTCCTGACGGCGGAACGCTTCTCCGCCGCCGAGGCGCTGCGGCTCGGCCTGCTGCACCAGACCGTTCCGGCGGCGGAGCTGGACGCCGCGGTCGAGGCGATGGTCCGCAACCTGCTGCAATGCGGCCCGGCCTCCCAGACCGCGGCGAAGGAGCTGATCCGCGCCGTGGCGCGCCGCCCGCTGGACGACGCGCTGGTCCGCGGCACGGCGGAGCGCATCGCCCGCCAGCGCGCGAGCGACGAGGGGAGGGAGGGCGTCGGCGCCTTCCTTGAGAAACGCGAACCCGCGTGGCGGAGCTGAGGCCCATGGTTGAGACAGGCATGTTCGACAAGATTCTGATCGCAAACCGTGGCGAGATCGCCTGCCGCGTCATCCGCACCGCCCGCCGCATGGGCATCCGCACCGTCGCCGTGTACTCGGAAGCCGACGCCCGCGCCATGCATGTGGAGATGGCCGACGAGGCCGTCTGCATCGGTCCGGCGCCGGTCGGCGAGAGCTACCTGCGCGGCGACGTCATCCTCGAGGTCGCCAAGCGCACCGGCGCCCAGGCCATCCACCCCGGCTACGGCTTCCTGTCGGAGAACGCCGGCTTCGCGGCGGCCTGCGCCGAGGCCGGCGTGGTCTTCATCGGCCCACCGATCGAGGCCATCCGCGTCATGGGCTCCAAGGCGGAATCCAAGCGCGTGATGTCGCAGGCCGACGTGCCGCTGGTTCCCGGCTACCACGGCGAGGCCCAGGACCTGGAGACGCTGGCCGCCGAGGCCGAGCGCATCGGCTATCCGGTGCTGGTCAAGGCGTCGGCGGGCGGCGGCGGCAAGGGCATGCGCGTGGTCCGCGCCGCCGGCGAGTTCGCCGACGCGGTGGCTGGCGCCAAGCGCGAGGCCAAGGCCGCCTTCGGCGACGACAGCGTGCTTCTGGAGAAGTATCTGGGCCGCCCGCGCCATGTCGAGATCCAGGTCTTCTGCGACATCCACGGCAACGGCGTCTATCTGTTCGAGCGCGACTGCTCGATCCAGCGCCGCCACCAGAAGGTGATCGAGGAGGCCCCGGCCCCCGCGCTTCCCGACGACCTGCGCCGCCGCATGGGCGAGGCCGCGGTAGCCGCCGCCAAGGCGGTGAACTACGTCGGCGCCGGCACCGTGGAGTTCCTTTACGAGGACGGCGGCTTCTACTTCATCGAGATGAACACCCGCCTTCAGGTGGAGCATCCGGTGACCGAGAAGATCACCGGCCAGGACCTCGTCGAGTGGCAGTTGCGCGTCGCCGCCGGTGGGACGCTGCCGCTGATGCAGGACCAGCTCACCCGCCGCGGCCACGCCTTCGAGGCGCGGCTCTACGCGGAGGACCCGCAGCGCGAGTTCCTGCCGGCCATCGGCAAGCTGGTCCGCCTGCGCCCGCCCGCCGAGAACGAGCATGTCCGCGTCGACACCGGCGTCCGCGAGGGCGACGAGGTCACCATGTTCTACGACCCGATGATCGCCAAGCTGATCGTCTGGGACGAGGACCGCGACGCCGCGCTGCGCCGCCTGCGGGTGGCGCTCGCCGCCTACGAGGTGGTCGGGGTGACCACCAACGTGGCCTTCCTCGGCGCCATCGCCGGGCATCCGGCCTTCCGGGCGGTGGAGATCGACACCGGCTTCATCGAGCGGCACCGCGCCGACCTGCTGCCCCCGCCGGCTCCGGTGCCGGATCGCGGGCTGGCCATCGCGGCGCTCAGCGTGCTTCTGCGCCGCAACGCGGACACGCGCAAGGCCCGCCGCGCCGCGTCGGACCCCTGGTCACCCTGGCTGTCGGCCAGCGGCTGGCGCCTCAACGACGACAACCATCACGACCTGCGCCTGCTCGACGGCGACACGCCGCGCGCCCTGACCCTGCATTTCCGCCCCGACGGCTACGAGATCGAGGTGGAAGGCCGCCCGGCCATCCGGGCGGAGCGGGTGACGCTCGACGGCGAGACGCTGACCGCCACCATCGACGCGGTGCGCACCCGCGCCACGGTGGTCTGCCAGGGGCTGGACCTGACCATCCTGTCGGACGGATCGGTGTGGCGCCTGCATCTGGACGACCCGACCGCCCGTGCGGCGGAGCAGGAGGGCGGGTCCGGCCGCCTGACCGCTCCGATGCCGGGCACCGTCGTCCGCGTGCTGGTCGAGCCCGGCCAGACGGTGGAGGCGGGCGCCCCGCTGATGCTGCTGGAAGCGATGAAGATGGAGCACACCATCAAGGCTCCCGCCGCCGGCACGGTCAGCGCCGTCAACTTCGCGGCGGGCGATCAGGTGTCCGAAGGCGTGGACCTGCTGGTCCTCGACGTGGCGGAGGGATGAGCATGCGTCTGCCCAGAAGCGTCCGCATGGTGGAGGTCGGCCCGCGCGACGGCCTCCAGAACGAGAAGCAGATCGTTCCGACGGCGGTGAAGATCGGTCTGGTCGACCGCCTGACCGACGCCGGGCTGACCGCCATCGAGGCCGGCAGCTTCGTGTCGCCCAAATGGGTCCCGCAGATGGCCGACACGCCGGACGTCTTCGCCGGCATCCGGCGCAAGGAGGGGGTGCGCTACGTCGCCCTCACCCCGAACGCCAAGGGGCTGGAGGGCGCGCTCGCCGCCCGCGCCGACGAGGTGGCGGTCTTCGCCGCCGCGTCGGAGAGCTTCAGCCAAAAGAACATCAACTGCTCCATCGCCGAGAGCCTGGACCGCTTCGTCCCGGTGCTGGAGCAGGCGAAGGCCCAGGGCGTGCCGGTGCGCGGCTACGTCTCCTGCGTGCTCGGCTGCCCCTATGAAGGCGAGATCGCCCCGGCGGCGGTGGCCGAAGTGGCTGGCCGGCTGCTGGACATGGGCTGCTATGAGGTCTCGCTCGGCGACACCATCGGGACCGGCACGCCGGCCAAGGCCCAGGCGATGATCGCGGCGGTGGCGGAGCGCGTGCCGATGGAGCGCTTGGCGGTGCATTTCCACGACACCTACGGTCAGGCGCTCGCCAACATCCTGGCGACGCTGGAGATGGGCGTGGCGGTGGTGGACAGCTCCGTCGCCGGGCTGGGCGGCTGCCCCTACGCCAAGGGGGCGTCGGGCAACGTGGCGAGCGAGGACGTGCTCTACATGCTGAACGGGCTGGGCGTCGAAACGGGGGTGGATCTCGACCGGCTGGTGGCGGCTGGCGCTTATATCAGCGATGCCATCGGCCGTCCGACCGCCTCGAAGGTCGCCCGCGCGCGGGGATGTGCGTAAAACACGGGAACGAGGGAAGGGAAGGGCGCCATGAGCTTCACGAACCTGCTGGTGCATGTGGACGACAGCGACCGCTGCGGGGAGCGGCTGACCGTCGCCCTGACCCTGGCGCAGAAGCATGGCGCCGCGCTGACCGGCCTGTTCGCTCAGAGCGACAGCTCCGGCGCCGGCATCGTCACGCGCAAGGCCGGCCCGGCACTGACCCAGGCGGCGCAGCGGGCACGGGACATGTTCGAGGAGAAAGCCCGCGAGGCCGGCGTGACGACGCGCTGGTGGCAGTTGAGCCACGGCGAGTACGGCCATGTCATCGCCGAGACGGTGATCTGCTCGCGCTATGTCGACCTCGCCGTCTTCGGCCAGCACGACCCGGAGGACAGCCGTGTTCCGGCGGACCTGCTCGAAGAGGTGGTTCTGAACGCCGGGCGCCCGATCCTCGTCGTGCCGCACGCCGGCACCTATCCGCAGCTCGCCGACCGTCCGGTGATCGCCTGGAACGGCAGCCGCGAGGCCGCCCGCGCCGTCAACGACGCGCTGCCGCTGCTGAAGCAGGCGAGTTCCGTGCTCCTGCTCGCCTTCCACACCCAGCCGCGGGCGGAAGGGGGCGGCAACGTCCCGCAGGTCGACATCCTGGAGCATCTGGCGAGCCATGGCGTGAAGGCCACGCAGGAACGCATGACCATTGCCAGCATGACCCCCATGGACGCCGTGCTGTCGCGCGCCTCGGACCATGGCGCCGATCTTCTGGTGATGGGCGGGTTCGGCGGCTATGGCGGCTCGCTGTTCCCGCTGTTCGGGCGGGGCAGCAACACCCGCCAGATCCTGCGCCAGATGACGCTTCCCGTTCTGTTGTCGCACTGAGTTTGTTCGCACGAAACAAGGAAAGAAGAAGAAATGGCTGACGAGATGGCTCGCGACCCGCGCGAGGTGATGGAGTACGACGTCCTTGTCGTCGGGGCCGGCCCGTCGGGCCTGAGCGCGGCCATCCGCCTGAAACAGCTCGCCAACGAGGCGGGACAGGAACTGTCGGTCTGCGTCGTCGAGAAGGGCTCGGAGGTCGGCGCCCACCTGCTCTCCGGCGCGGTGTTCGAGCCGCACGCCCTCGACGAGCTGATCCCCGACTGGAAGGAGAAGGGCGCGCCGCTGACCACCCCGGCGCGTGAGGACCGCTTCCTCTACCTCACCGAGACCAAGGCCCTCAAGGCGCCCTTCACCCCGCCGCAGATGCACAATCACGGCAACTACATCATCAGCCTCGGCAACCTCGCCCGCTGGATGGCCGCCCAGGCCGAGGAGCTGGGGGTGGAGATCTACCCCGGCTTCGCCGCGGCGGAGGTGCTCTACGACGACACGGGCGCGGTCAAGGGTGTCGCCACCGGCGACATGGGCATCGGCAAGGACGGCGAGAAGACCGCCAACTACACGCCGGGCATGGAGCTGCACACCAAGCAGACCATCTTCGCCGAGGGCTGCCGCGGCTCGCTGACCAAGACGCTGTTCGAGCGCTTCGACCTGCGCCGCGACGCCGATCCCCAGACCTACGGTATCGGCATCAAGGAGCTGTGGGAGGTTGATCCCGCCAAGTCCCAGCCCGGCCTGATCGTCCACACCATCGGCTGGCCGATGGACCCCAAGACCTACGGCGGCTCCTGGCTCTACCACATGGAGGGCAACCTGGTGTCGGTCGGCTTCGTGGTTGGGCTCGACTACCAGAACCCGCACCTGTCGCCGTTCGAGGAGTTCCAGCGCTACAAGACCCACCCGGCGATCCGCCCGACCTTCGAGGGCGGGCGGCGCATCGCCTACGGCGCGCGGGCGCTCAGCGAAGGCGGCTTCCAGTCGATCCCCAAGCTGACGTTCCCTGGCGGCGTCATCGTCGGCGACGCCGCGGGCTTCCTCAACGTGCCCAAGATCAAGGGCAACCACACCGCCATGAAGTCGGGCATGCTGGCGGCCGAGGCGGTGCATGAGCTGCTGTCGGCCGAGGCGCCGGCGCGGGAGGCGACGGCCTATCCGGAGAAGCTGAAGGCGTCGTGGGTGTGGTCGGAGCTGCACGCGGTGCGCAACATCCGCCCCGGCTTCCAGAAGGGGCTGTGGGCGGGTCTGGCCAACGCGGCCTACGAGACGGCGACCAAGGGCAAGTCGCCGTGGACGCTGCACCACCGGCACGGCGACCACGAGACGCTGAAGAAGGCGTCGGAGATGCCGAAGATCGCCTATCCCAAGCCGGACGGGGTGGTGTCGTTCGACCGGCTGTCGTCGGTGTACCTGTCGAACACCAACCACGAGGAGGACCAGCCGGCGCACCTGACGCTGAAGGACGCGTCGGTGCCGATCGCGGTCAATCTGGCGCTCTACGACGCGCCGGAGACGCGCTACTGCCCGGCGGGCGTGTACGAGATCGTGCGGGCGGAGGACGGCAGCGACCCGCGGCTGCAGATCAACGCGCAGAACTGCGTGCACTGCAAGACCTGCGACATCAAGGACCCCACCCAGAACATCAACTGGGTCGTCCCGGAGGGCGGCGGAGGCCCGAACTATCCGGGCGGGATGTAACAATCCAACCCTCTTCCCTCCGGGGAGAGGGTGGCCCGGAGGGGCCGGTGAGGGGAATGTGCAACGTGAGGCGTTCGGCATGAGCGCTCCCCCCTCACCCTAACCCTCTCCCCGGAGGGGAGAGGGGACTTCAACAACGACATCAGGGAGAGAGCGCGATGCAGATCAACGGTCAGGCCGCCATCGTCACCGGTGGCGCCTCCGGCATGGGGGCGGAAACCGCGCGCCATCTGGCGAAGCTGGGCGCCAAGGTCACCGTGCTCGACATGAACGAGGCGGCGGTCAAGCAGGTGGCCGAGGAGATCGGCGGCCTGGGCCTGCTCTGCGACGTGTCGAGCGCGGAGTCGGCGGAGAAGGCCGTGGCCGAGGCCCGCGCGGCCCATGGCCCCGCCCGCATCGCGGTCAACTGCGCGGGCGTCGCCCCGGCCAAGCGCATCGTCGGGCGCGACGGCCCGATGGCGCTGGACGACTTCCGCAAGGTGATCGAGGTCAACCTGATCGGCACCTTCAACATGCTGCGCCTCGCCGCGGCGGACATGGGCAAGCTCGACCCACTGGAATCGGGGGAGCGGGGGGTGATCGTCAACACCGCCTCCGTCGCCGCCTATGAGGGGCAGATCGGGCAGGCCGCCTACGCCTCCTCGAAGGGCGGCATCGTTGCCCTGACCATCTGCGCCGCCCGCGATCTGGCGCGCAGCGGCGTGCGCGTGATGACCATCGCGCCGGGCCTGATCGGTACGCCGATGCTGCTGAACATGCCGCAGGAGGTCCAGGACAGCCTCGCCGCCACGGTCCCCTTCCCGAAGCGCTTCGGCCAGCCCTCCGAGTACGCCCGCCTCGTGCAGCACATTCTCGAGAATGAGATGTTGAACGGCGAGGTGATCCGGTTGGACGGCGCCATCCGCATGGCGCCGCAGTAACCGATGCCTATCGGCTCTTCTCCGCGCTGCGGAACAGCGTGGAGAAGACCAGGGCAAGGCGGTCCTCCGGCTGCGGCCGGGCGCGCCGTTGGCGGTGAAGACGGTGCAGGCCGGCCATCGGCGGTGATGCCGGCGGCTGACAGGTTGAGCACGCCGAACTCGGAACCGCCCTTCCAGCCGGCCCCCTTGTAGCCGGTCCAACCACTCCGATTCGAGTGCCGGGCCGGTGAACAGCCGTCCAACGGCGTCCTTCGGCGTGATCGTCTGCGCGCGGACGGGCGGGACGAGCAGGCTGATACCGATCAAGACCGCCAGACAGGCCGAACCCAGGCGGCCTTGCCGGAAGGACCGACGCCGGAACCGTGAAACGCCCATCCCCCCCATACCCCTTCGCCGCACCACGTCTGCAGATACGGCGAAACGGGGAAGGGGACAACCGGAGGAGGGTGACTGGCGGAGGACGGTGACTGGCGAGGGCCGCTCGGGCCTGCTCCGCCTCAGTCGTCCCAGATCGGCAGGGTACCGAACTGCGCGTTGGTCAACGCGGTCGTCAGGCTGCGCCCGTCGTCGCGAAGCTGGTCCAGGCCGACGATGACCTCCTTGTCGCCGATGCCCACGCCATGCTCCACGTCCACCACCACGGCGACCGGTTGCCCGGAGGCGTCCATCAGCACCTCCTCGACCTCGCCGATCTTCGTGCCGTCCGGCCCGAGCACATCCATGTCGTCCAACTGCCCGACCGTCCGCTTGAGCGACGGCACCATGACGTTGTCGTCCTTGACCTCCCGGTAGGCGTTGGCCGGGTTGGCGATGGCGGCGCTCTGCTGGGCGAGCGCGGGTGCGGCCGCGGCCATGGCAAGGGTGACCGCCGTTGCGGAAAGGAGCTTTCTCATCGCGTTGCTCTCCTGCTGCTGACCGTGCAACAACATGGGGCCGCCGGCACGGTTCCATCCGATGCGCCGGTGCACACCGTCCGATTGCGCAGGAACCGCCGATGCTCCGTCTCGCCACGACCGTGCTTCTGATGGCCTTGTCCGGCTTCGGCGTCCCGGCCGCGCAGGCGGAAACCGTGACGGCCGAGACCGGGGAGAAGGCTCGCAAGGTGGAACATTTCGATTTGCGCGCCGACCGGACGGGTCTGGATTACCGGGTCTTTCTCGTTCGTCCCGCGGAACCGCCGCCCGCCGGCGGCTATCCGGTCATCCACCTGCTGGACGGCAACGCGACCGTGCCGATGATGGAAAAGGTCATCGGCCCGAATCCGCCGGAGCCCTACGGTTCCGCGGTGATCGTCGGAATCGGCTATCCGACCGCTGAGCCGTTCGACATCCTTCGCCGTTACCGCGACCTGACCCCGCCGACGCCGCCGGAGTTGATTCCGCCGTCGCGGGATGGAACCTCGGTCATCGAAACCGGCGGGCGCGACGATTTCCTGGCGTTCCTTGAGACGCAGGTGATCCCGGCGGTAGAAGCGCGCCTGCCCATCGACCGGCAGCGCCGGACCCTGTTCGGCCATTCGCTGGGCGGCTTGTTCTCCCTCTATGTCCTCTACACCCGAGGGGACCTGTTCCAGACCTACATCGCCGCCGACCCGGCGATCTGGTGGGGCGGACAGGCGATCCTGGGAGAGCAGGCGGCGTTCCTCGACCGGGCGGCGCGCGACGGCGTGGCGCCCGGCACGGCGCTGTTGATCGAGACGTCCGGCAAGCTGTTGGAGCGCCCGTTGCCCCCGGCGGAGGCCGAGCGCTTGAAGCGCCTGCGGTCCGGGCAGACGGGCAGGGAGGTTGCCGCCACCCTCGCGGCGGTTCCGGGCTTGCGGTTGGCCTTCCATGACTTCGTGGAGGAGAGCCACGGCTCGATGCTGCCGCTGGCCGTGGCCGACGCCCTGCGTTTCGCCTTCGGGCGGAATCCGCGTTGATCGGGGCGGGACGCGCCCGGCGGCGACACGGGAAAACCTTTCGGAATCGACACCCGGCACCCCACATGTGAGTGACTGTCCGCGGGGAGCGGGCGGCCAGATTGGGGGAGCGGATTCCTTGACCGTGCAGTCGATCTTCATGCCCGAGGCCATCTACCGGTACATGCTCGACGCTTCGCTGCGCGAGACGGCCATCCAGGCGAGGTTGCGCGCCGAGACGGCCACAATGACCGAGGCGCATTATCAGATCGCGCCGGAGGAAGGCCAGCTTCTGGCTTTCCTGGTCGAAATGATCGGCGCGCGCCGGACCCTGGACATCGGCACGTTCACCGGGTACAGCGCGCTGACGGTGGCGCAGGCCATGCCGGACGATGGCCGCGTCATCAGCTTCGACGTCAACGAGCAGTGGACCTCACAGGCCCGCGCCATCTGGTCCGAGGCCGGGGTCGCGGGCAAGATCGATCTGTGCATCGGGCCGGCGCTCGACAGTCTGGACAAACTCATCGCAGACGGTGCGAGCGATTCGTTCGATTTCGCCTTCATCGACGCCGACAAGGAAAATTATGACGCCTATTGCGAGCGGTGCCTGCGCTTGGTGAGGCGCGGTGGTCTGATCGTGGTGGACAACACCTTGTGGCGCGGACGAGTCGCCGATCCCAGAGACCGCAAACACAAGACCGAGGCCATCCGTGCCTTCAACGCGGCCCGTCTGGAGGACGAGAGGGTGGCTCTGTGCATGCTGCCCGTGGGCGACGGGGTGACCCTCCTGCGGCGGCGCTGAGCGCAAGGCGGCCGGCCACCCGTGACGGCGAGCAGAAGCAGGCTGCCGTTTTTGGGTGTTCTGGAATGGTCACGGCTCGGATCAAACGATAAATCCCATAAGGTGCATTATGGAAAATAATAGCGCAGGGAATGGAAAACAAAGCCCATAAAGCCGTGACAACGTCACCGGGACGATGATCCTTATGGAGGCGTGATAAATTTTGCTCTATTTCATAAGAGGTATCGCCCACACCTGATCTCACCGCGGCGATGTTGATGGTCGATCGCACATGATGTCAGGTTCGGGCCTTTCCACCGTTCACAGCGCCACCCCTTCAACGATGCGGGGCCGATGGCGCGTCAGCTTTCTGACCGCCGGCCTGTTGGCGGCGATGTCCGGCGGCACGTTCTCCGGCGCGGCGCGGGCGGCGGACCAGCCGCATCTCTCCACCGTCACCACCTTGCGCAAGGACGCCGACAACCAAACGGCCAAGATGCTGCAATTCGGCGTCTACCGGACGGAGGCCGACGCCTGGGTCGCTTGGAAGGCGGTCGTCCGACGCCAGCCCGACATGGTCGCCGATCTCGTTCCCCGAGTCGCCCTGCAAAGGCCCGAGGTCGCCGATTCCGGTTTCGTCCTGCGGGCCGCCCCCCTGCCCGACCTTGATCCGAATTTCGTCTGCCGCCGGATCGTCGGCGGTGGCGGCAGTTGCCTCGTGGTGGACGCCGTTGCCGAACATCCCGCGACGGCGCCCGCGGCCGCATCGGAGGACAACGACCACAATGGTGTCGTCACTTACAGCCCGGACCAAAGCCGGGAAATGCAGGAGATCGAACGGCAGGCCGCCCGCCTGTCGCGAATCGCCGCCATCGTGCCCGGAAACGAAGCGCGGGTGGACATCGGGGCGCTGAAGGCCAGCCGCTGGAACCTCTGTTCCCTGACCTTCGACGATGGGCCGCACCCGGCGGTGACCCCGCGCATCCTCGACATTCTGCGCAGCGAAGGGGTGCGGGCGACCTTCTTTCCGATCGGCAACGTCGCGGTCCGCCACCCGCGGATCATTCAGCGAATCGTTCAGGAAGGACACGAGGTCGGCAACCACAGCCTGACCCACCCGAACATGCGCACCCTGAACACCGAGGCGCAACGCGCGCAGATCGCGGAAACGAATCGCATCCTGGCCCAAGCGGGCGCCGACCCGGTGTTGTTCCGCCCACCCGCCGGCCGCTGGAACAGCGACACGCTGAGCGCCGTCGAACAGGAGAAGATGAGCCCGGCGCTGTGGAACGTCGACACGCGCGACTGGTTCACCCGCGACGCCGGCAAGATCATGGCCCAGCTGGAAGCCACCGGCACCATCGGCAGCGTCGTCTTAATGCACACCACCTACAACGCGACGGCGGAAGCGCTTCCCCGCGCCATCGGCCTGCTGCGCACGCGCGGCTGCCGCTTCGTCACCCTGTCGGAATGGATCACCAGCCTGAACAGCCTCGCAACGCCGCGCATCGCGCAACGCTGAGGCGGGGCGACGGACCAGGGCTCGATCCCTCCGCCGCCCCCTTCCCGGGGGTCGGGAAAGGAGCGGTTCGGAGCGGACCCGCGGTCAGGCGACGTTCTTGGCGCGTCCGCGGCGGGCCGGCTTGGCCGGAGCGGCGGCCTTCTTGCCCAGACCGATCGACTTGGCGAAGGCGGACCGCTGTTCCGCGTAGTTCGGGGCGGTCATCGGATAATCCGCGGGCAGGCCCCACTTGCGGCGGTATTCGTCCGGCGTCATTCCATAAGCCGTGCGCAGATAGCGCTTCAGCATCTTCAGCTTCTTGCCGTCCTCAAGGCAAACGATGTAGTCCGGCATCACCGACTTCTTCACCGGCACGGCGGGACGCAGTTCCACCGCTTCCGGTTCCACCGGACGGCCCGTGCCCGACAGACTTTGATGGACGATCCGGATGAGGTTCGGAAGATCATTCACCGCGATCTGGTTCGAGCGGACATAAGACGCAACGATCTTGCCCGTCATGGCGACCAGATCGGTGGCCGAATTCTCAGAACCGTCGGTGTCGCTGCTTTGCATGTCAGTTTCCTTCGAGAACGAATGATCCAGGACGGAGGATGGGCAAAGTGATGCGCAAAGCGCAAGCCTGTGCATCAGGTTTAACATGCAAATGTGTAATGTGTTTCATGCAGGACACGCGGCCGGGCGGTCCAGTCGAACGGAAATAGTAGGCTTTGGCGATGAAATCGCTGCCCGCTCAGGCGGTGGAACGCGCGCGCTTTATCAGGTCGGCGTACCAGCGGGCAGAGGCTTTCGGCGTGCGTTTCTGCGATTCGAAGTCGACGTGGATGATGCCGAAACGGTTGCCGTAACCGCTTCCCCACTCGAAATTATCCAGAAGCGACCAGACAAAGTAACCGCGTACGTCCGCTCCGGCGCGAAGCGCCTCGTGCATTGAAGCGTTATAGAGTCGCAGGTAGTTGATTCGGTGCTGGTCGTCGACGACGCCCGATTCGTCCGGCAAATCGCTGCCGCCACAGCCGTTTTCCGTGATGACGATGGGCATGCGGTAGCGGCGGGTGATCTCCAGCAGCTCGTCGCGGAAGGCGTCGGGGAAAACCGCCCATCCGACACCGTAGGTTGGCGAATCGGGCGGCGCGTCGCCCCAGCCGTAGCCCCAGGTGGTGTCGGGGTTCACTCGGGCGAAGATCGGGCCGTAATGATTCAGGCCGAACCAGTCCATGGGACGGCAGATCCGCGCCATGTCGCCGGCTTGGACGTAGGGTTCGATGGCGCGGGCGACGCGCGGCGGGTAGTGGCCGAGAAGCTGCGGGTCGCAGAAGGCCAAGTTCCAATGCTCGTCCAAGAGAGCGGCGGCCTCCGCGTTCTCCGGCTTGCCGCCTTCCGGCAGCACCCGCTGGCGGTTGTGCACCGCCCCGATGGACGCTCCGGGCACCAGGGCGCGGATCACGTCCACCCCGGCCCCGTGGGCGAGATTCACATGATGGATGGCCCGCAAATGCTGCTCGCGGTCGGTGATGCCGGGAGCCGCCCAGGGAATGGCGTAGCCGAACAGGGTAAAGACGGAGAATTCGTTGAAGGTGATCCAGCGCGTCACCCGGTCCCCGTAGCGCCGCGCCAGCAGCGCCGTGTAGTCGGCGTACCAGCCGGCGCTGTCCCGGTTGGCCCAGCCGCCGAGGTCCTGCAGGGCTTGCGGCAGGTCCCAGTGATAAACGCACAGCCAGGGCTCAATTCCGGCCTCCAGCACCGAGTCGATCAGGCGGTCGTAGAAGTCCAGCCCGGCCCCGTTCACCGCCCCACGCCCACGCGGCAGCACCCTGGGCCACGCGACGGAGAAGCGGTAGGCATCCACCCCCAGCCCGCGCATCAGCGCCACGTCCTCGGCGTAGCGGTGGTAGTGGTCGCAGGCGACGTCGCCGGTGTCGCCGTTCACCACCCCGCCCGCCGTGCGGCAGCGCGTGTCCCAGATGCTGGGTCCGCGTCCGTCTTCCGCCGCGGCGCCCTCGATCTGATAGGCGGAGGTGGAGACGCCCCAAACAAAGCCCTTCGGCAGGTCCGCCATCGCCGTCTCCATCCGCACCGATCGTCCCTACCCTTACTACCTTTGGCGGAATGGTCAAGAAGCAGGCATAATGGCGAGCGAATGGTTCGACGGAGCGGTCTCCCTTGGAACATAAGGCTGTGCAACGGCGAGCATCGCCCCTGCCCAACTCCGGTTTTCCCGCTGGGTTCCTGTGGGGAACCTCGACGTCGGCGTTCCAGGTCGAAGGGGCGGCGACCGAGGATGGGCGGGCGCCCAGCATCTGGGACAGCTTCTGCCGTCTGAAGGGCCGGGTGGACAACGGCGACACCGGCGACGTCGCCTGCGACCACTACCACCGCTACGCCGAGGACGTGGCGCTGATGCGGGACATCGGCGTCGGCGCCTACCGCTTCTCCATCTCCTGGCCGCGCGTCCTGCCCCGCGGGCGCGGCGCGGTGAACGAGGCAGGGCTGGACTTCTACGACCGCCTGATCGACCGGTTGCTGGAGGCGGGGATCGAACCTTGGGCCTGCCTCTACCATTGGGACCTGCCGCAGGCCTTGCAGGACCTCGGCGGCTGGGCAAACCGGGACAGCGCCGGCTGGTACGCCGACTACGCCGTCCTCTGCGCCCGCCGGTTCGGCGACCGGGTGACGCGCTGGGCGACCTTCAACGAATTCTCCGTCTTCACCCTGTTCGGCTACGCGCTGGGCTGGGGGGCGCCGAGCGTGTCCGACCGCGGGGAGCATCTGAAGGTCATCCACCACACCAATCTCGCCCACGGGGCCGGCGTGGACGTGCTGCGCGCTCTGGTGCCGCGGGCCTCCATCGGGGCGGTGCACAGTGTCCAGCCCTGCCGCCCCGCCGACCCGGCGCCCGAACACGTCGAGGCCGCGGCCCTGTTCGACGAGTTGTGGAACCTGGGCTTCCCCGACGCGCAGATTCTCGGCCACTACCCGCCGCGCCTCGCCCGCGCCATCGAACCCCACGTCCAGGCCGGCGACATGGCGCGGATCTGCCGTCCCGTGGACTGGTTCGGCATGAACCACTACGCGCCCCTCTTCGCCCAGGCTGAGCCGGGCGCCGTCTGGGGCTGCGGCTTCGGCGCCCCGCCGGAGGGCATGCCGCGCACCGACATTGGCTGGCCGCTCCAGCCCAGCGCCTTTCACGAAGCCTTGATGCTGGCCACCGCGCGCTACCGTCTGCCGATCTACGTGACGGAAAACGGCTACGGCACCAAGGCGCCGGAGTCCTCGGACGCGCGGGGGATCGTGATGGACCGGGAGCGGCTGGACTATCTGCAGGCCTGCATCGGCGAGATGGCCCGGGCGCTGTCGGACGGGGCCGACGTGCGCGGTTATTTCGTGTGGTCGCTGCTCGACAACTTCGAATGGGGCGGCGGCTACGGCACGCGGTTCGGCATCGTCCATGTGGACTTCGCGACACAGGCGCGTACGCCGAAGGAGTCCGCCAAATGGTATTCGGCGCTGATCGGCGGGCGGTTGGGCGGTTAATCCGCCGCCACGCCGGGGGCGGGCACGCTTGCCGGGCGTTCCTGGATCTCCTCGCCCGTGTAGACCGGACAGTTCCGGCACACACCGGGCAGAGCCGCCTCGTCGCCGGCCATCATGGCGAGCCGCAGCGCCCGGTAAAGCTCGCCGTTCCAGATGTCTTCCAGGGTGTCCCGGCCCAGATTGCCCATCACCTCGATGCCGGAGATGTCGTAACAGCACAGCGTCACGTCGCCGTTGGCACGGATCACCGTCTCCGTGAAAGGCGCGCCGCAAAAGCCACGACGGCGGCCCGGATCGACCTCGACCACCAGCGTCTCGTCCTCCCCAGTCTGCGTCCAGCCCGGCCATTTGTAGGCGTAGTTCGTGGCGATCGGCAGGCCGGGAAAGTCCTGGATCAGGAAGGCCGGAGTCGCGGCGGCCGGCGGATCCCCCGGGCGGCGCAGGACGTTGTTGGAGATGATCAGCGTCACCCCGGCAGGTTCAAGATACCGGCGCATCAGATTCAGGTTCCGGCGCACCGTCGGATAGTGGGACCCGCGGCGGATGGCGTCGTTCTCCTCCGGTGAGCGGCCGTCGATCGACACATAGATCTTTTCCACACCGCACTCCGCCAGGGCACGGCACCGCTCTTCGGTCGCCAGCATGGCGTTGGTGACGAAATGGATCTGATCGATCGACGTCTCGTCCCTCAAACGCCGAATCATGGATTCCAGTTGGGGATTCATCAGCGGTTCTCCGCCCAGATACATGACGCCGCTGACCAACCCCTCGATACCTTTGAGATTCCGCAAGATGCGCTCGAACATCTCCGTCTTCAGCAGACGGCGCTCGATGCTGTGGTAGGCCACGCCGGTGGTGCAGTGGCGGCACCGCAGGTTGCAGGCGCTGGAGGACTCGATGCGGACCCTCATCGGCAGCATCGCCCTTCCATCACTCGCCCGGCCGTTTCCGGCGTTCAGGGTGACGGCGGCGGCCCGCGGGTAATCATCGGCATCGATGCAGCGGAGCACCAGCCGGTGCAGAGCCAGTTTGGCCCCGAGCCTCATGGTCGCGTCGGTTGAGCGGGCCAGGGGGTGCAGGAGGGCGCTTGCCTCCTCGATGCGGTCCACCGCGGACAAGGCAAGGGCGTGTTCATAGGCGAGCGTCTCTTGCCCCGGGTCCAACCGAAGGGCACGGCCATGCGTCCGTTCGGCGGCGGCGGTGTTCCCCAGACCCGTCTCGGCACGGCCAAGCGCCGTCAGCATCGCCGGGCGGTGAGGTTCCAGAGCGGCCGCCGCGCGGGCCTGGAGCGCCGCCCCCGCGGGATCTCCGATGCGGTTGAGCACACCGGCCAGATTGAGACGGCTGTCCGCCGCGAGCGGCCGCTGCACAACCGCCGTCCGGTAGGCCGCCGCGGCCTCCAGCGACCGCTCCGCCTGGACCAGGGCGTTGCCATGGTTGAAGTGGCATTCGGGAAAGACCGGCCGCAGCAGCGTCGCCCGGCGATAGGAGTCGAGCGCCTTGTCGAGTTTGCCGGCTTGCCGGAACGCACCGCCGAGAATATGCAGCGCCTCCGACGAACCGGGATTGACCGCGACCGCGCAGGACAGGCGCGCGCAGGCCGCATCGGCCGCACCCGACTGCAAAGCGACCAGCCCCCACAGCCGCAGCGTGTCGCCATGGTCCGGAACCGCCTGCAAGACGGCGCGGTAGGCCACCTCCGCGTCCGGCAGGCGTCCTTGCTGGTGCAGCGTCACCGCCTGTTGGAAGATCGTGGAAAGATCCTGCATGACCGCCGCCCGCTCCCACGCCTTGCCACCGAACCAACACGGGTCAAGAAAGCGCTTCCAAAACGGGAATTGCAATATTGTTGATCGCACTTAAAGTGCTTTATTGAGCAGCGGAACGTACCCGCGATAGAAGAGAAAGACGCCATCTTCAAGTCGGAGACGACGGCCATGAGCGCGCCCATTCCTTCCGAGACGCTTCTCGCGAATGCCGTGGCGCTGCACCGCACCGGCAACCTCGCCGAGGCCGAACGGCTCTACCGCACCCTGCTGGAGCGGCAGCCTGGCCACCCCGATGCGCTGCACCTCCTCGGGGTTCTGCGAAGCCAGGCTGGCGACCCGGCGGAAGGCGCCGCCCTGATCGCCGAGGCCATCGCCCGCCGCGGCACCGTCGCCGCCTATCATTCCAACCTCGCGCTTGCCTTGAAGGCGCTCGGGCGCTTCGACGACGCGGAGGCGGCGTTGCGCAACGCCATAGCCCTGGCACCGGGGGCGGCGCCCCTCGTCGCGCTGGGGGGCGTGCGGCGGGCCGGCGGCCGCCCTGCCGAGGCCTTGGCCGTCTATCGAGCCGCCCAAGCCATCGATCCGGCCGATGGAGCCGTGCAGGAGGGGATCGCCCACGCCACCGCGGAGCTCGCGGCGGCGGACTCCGGCACACCGGCCGCGGCGCTGACGGCCTACCGCCGGGCCTACCGGCTCCGTCCCGCCGCGCCCTTCGCGGCTTACAATCTCGCTTCGACGCTTCGGAAAGCCGGGGAGGACGCCGCCGCCATTCCCCCGTTCCAGGCGGCGGCGGCTCTCGCCCCGGCGGACCCGGCGGCGCTGTCCGGGCTCGGGCTGGCGCTGCTCTCCGGCGGGCGCGCCGACCAGGCCGATGGGATCCTCGCACGCGTGGTCCGGCTGCGTCCGGACGACGCGCAGGACCGCTTTCATCTGGCCGAGGCCGCGCAGGCTGCGGGCGATGCCGACCGCGCCGCGGCGGCCTACAAGGACACGGCGGCCCTGCGCCCCACCGACTACACGGCGTGGGAAAAGGCCGCCCTTCTCGACGCGCGCGGGGACCGCCTGTCCGCCCTCGCCGCCCACGCCGGCGGGCTGATGGCCGCGGCGCGGGCGAAGCACCTGTTCTGGAAGGCTCCCGTCTACGTCGCCATGCATGTGGCGAACGACCGGATCGCGGCGGGACGCCCGGACGCCGCGACGCGGGCGCTGGACCGCTTCCGTCAGGCCGCGGCGGAGGAGAACCGGGAGTTGCTGCCCTGGATCGATTTCCTGCGCGGTTCGCTGCTTCTGCGCACGCCGGGGGACGAGGCGGCGGGCCGTGCCGTGCTGGATGCGCTGGCTCCCGCCCTGCCCTTCCTGCGCCACGTCGCCTCCACCGACGAGTTCGATGCCCTCTGCCGGTCGGTTCCGCCGGAGGAGCGCGCGGCCCATCGGGCCGGATTCCAGTCGGAACCGGCCGCCGGGGGCGAGGGACCGCTGCTGTTCGCGGCCTGCGACGACCGTTACCTGCGGCTGTTCGCGGTTCCCCTTCTGCTGACGGTGGAGGCCTTCTGCGGCGAGGGGCAGCGGGTGCATCTCCACATCGCGGACCCCGGGCCGGACATAGTGGAGGTGATCGCCGGGCTGCGCGCGCCGCTGCGGCGGTGCCGCCTCACCGTCAGCACCGAACGGACGCCGCCGGATCTCGATCCGGCGAGCCGGCGCACCCTCTACACCTGCCTGCGCCTGTTGAGGGCGCCGGACGTGCTGGACCTCCACGGGCGCCCGCCGCTGGTGATGATCGACATCGACGCCCTGCTGCCGATCGATCCGCGGCGTCTCGTCGACGCCATGGCCCCGGAGGAGGAGGCGATGCTCATCCATCGGCCGGACAGCCTGGACCATCTCTACAACACCATCAGCAACGGGCTGATCGTGCTGCGCCCGAGCAGCGCCATGCTGGAGGTTCTGGAGCGCACGGCCACCGTCCTCCTGCATTGGCTGCGGCGGCGCAGCATGGCCTATTTTCTCGATCAGATGGCGCTGATCCAGGGATTCGCGGATGTGGAGCGCCGGCGGGGCGCGGTCGGAATCCTGAAGATCGAGGAGTTGGGACGCCGTCTCGGCGTGCCCGACGTCTTCCTGCCCTTCTTCGACGAGAAGCACCGCGCCGGCTTCACCGAAGAGCTGTCCGCGCTGACGGCGCGCGTCTGCGAGGAAACGCAGGGCGACGGCCGGTCCGACGGCCGGTCCGAGGAGGAGCGCCGCGCCGCCCTGACCGCCCTGCTGCGCCGGCTTCAGGCCGCCGTCCCGACGACGCGGTGAGGCCGCCCCCTACTCCGCGACCGCCGCGATCCTGCGGTCGCGGTCCCCGCAAGGCACTTCGCGGATGCGGACGGTGTCGCCCACCCGTTCGAGCACCAGCTTGCGGCGGTGGTGCGCCTCCAGGCCGGGGTGGCTGCCGATGGTGATCAGCGTGGCGTCGGGGAACTCGGCGTCGATCAGGCGCAGCATCGCCTCCTCGGTCCGCGGGTCCAGACTGTCGGTGGAATCCTCCAGGAAAATCCAATCCGGGCGATGGATCAGCAGGCGGGCGAAGCCCAGCAACTGCTGCTCCGGCACCGCCAGGACCTCGTCCCAGCTGTCGGGCTCGTCCAGCCTCGGCAGCAGGTGGCCGAGACCGATCCGCTCCAGCGCCTCCGCCGCCCGCGCGTCGCTCACCGTCTCCGCGCCGTCGGGATAGCTGAGGGCGGCGCGCAGCGTGTCGTGCGGCAGGTA
This sequence comes from Azospirillum brasilense, assembly GCF_005222205.1. NCBI lineage: Bacteria > Pseudomonadati > Pseudomonadota > Alphaproteobacteria > Rhodospirillales > Azospirillaceae > Azospirillum > Azospirillum brasilense. The sequence goes on from NZ_CP032347.1 coordinate 410,669, forward strand.
GGGCCGTTCGGCCATGAAGAACACGCGGGAGAGCGCGGGCAGGACGACGCGCCCCCTACCCCAGGGCCAGACCCGCGCCACCGCCCGGAACAGCCGCACCGCCGCCGCCGGATCGCCGACGATCAGCACGCGCTCGCCGGGGCGGATCTCCAGGTCGAAGGGCTCCACCACCCGGCGCCCGTCCGGCTCGGCGATGGACAGCCCGCGGAAACCCAGGCTGTGCTCGCCGTCGCTGCGCTCCACGGTGATGCGCTCCGTCCCCTCCCCGCCGATCTCGCGGTCCAGGCGCTGGAGCGCCTCGTGCAGGCCCAGCACGCGCTCCACCGACGCCTTCCACTCCGCCGCGCGGGCGAGGTTGTCGATCGGCCAGGACAGCGCGCCCACCGTCTGCTGGAAGGCCTGCGCCGTCTGCATCAGCACGCCGAGCGAGATGGCCCCGGCGATGTAGCTGGGCGAGGCGACCAGGATCGGAAAGACGGCGGACAGCACCGAATAGGCGGCGCTGAAGACCATCATGTTGGACAGCGCGTGGGTCTGGCCGTTCCAGCCCCGCTGCACCCCGCCGAACAACAGTCCCAGCCGGTGGCGTTCCCCCGATTCCCCATGCAGGAGCGCCACGTCCTGGGCGTTCTCGCGCACGCGGGCGAGGCCGAAGCGAAAGGACGCCTCGTGCCCCTGCCGCCGGTTCACCGCCCGGACCAGAGGCTTTCCCATCAGCAGGGCGATGGTCGTGCCGACGGCCGCGTAGACCAGGGCGATGTAGAGCAGATAGCCCGGCACGTGGAAGGTGCTTCCGGCCAGCGTCACCTCCGGCGCGCCGGACAGCCTCCACAGGATGTTGGTGAAGCTGACCAACAGCAGCGCGCAGTAGGACAGCGACAGGACGAGATCGATGGCCGCCTCGGTCGCGATGCGGATGTCCTCGGCGATGCGCCCATCCGGGTTGTCGTGGTCGCCGGGCAGATAGGTCACCTGATGCTGCCGGCCGCGCGTCAGCCAGTCGCCCAGCAGCTTCTGCGTCAGCCACGTGCGCCAACCCAGCTGCAGGCGGCGCTTCACCCGCAGATGCAGGATGGTGTTGGCGATGTTGAACAGGATGATGCCGCCCGCCGCCGCGATCATCAGGACGAAGCGGTCCATCGAGCGCTGCTCCAGCGCGTCGAACAGATGCTGGCTCCACAGGTTCAGCAGGATGGGAACCACCACCTGCCCGACCGTCAGAAGCCCCAGCGCCCCGGCGAGAAGCCACACGGTCCAGTTCCGCCCGCCAGAACGGGAGCCTCCGGCCCAGAAGCCTCCGGCAAGATGAAGGAAACGGCGGGTGAAGCCGGATCGGTCCGGCGTCCTGGACGCGATCGACATGGCCCGTCACCCCCTTGGGCTTGAAGCAAGACCTCCTTTACCCTAACGAACAGTTTATTACCAACAGCTTGCCCCGCAGTGCACCAAAGGATTGGTGCGCCGCCGCAAGGTCATAGCCGGTCACGGCGTGGCGGCGATCCCGTCCGCCGCCGGCAGGAGGGGCGGGTTGGCCCAGGCGGTGCGGGAATCGATCTCCAGTTCGAAATCGGAAAAGACGGTTCGCCCGTACAGGCCGTGACCGCGATCCGGGATGTCGGTGAAAAGATGAAGCGCCATCGGCCCCGACCAGGGCGCCGCCAGCACCGCCGCGAGGTCGAGCGGACGGCGTGGCTCCTCCAGCACCATCCAACCGCTGGAGGCGAGGACGCCCTCCTCCCGCTCCGCCTCGTCCACCGTCAGCGCCGGCGGCGCCACCACCAGCTTGCAGGCGATGGCGGTGCGGCAGCGCGGATCGTCGATCACCGCCCGCACCCGCACCGCCACGGCGCCCGGCACCTCGTCCAGCGGGATGTGCGCCGCGGTGACGACGCCGTGCAGCGGGTGGAGCAGGACACGCCCGCCGCGCAGCAGGCCGAACCAGGGGAAGGTCGCCTCGAACTCGCGGCCCTTGCGCAGTTGCGCCAGCACCGGTTCGGTCAGCGGCCAGACCATGCGATCGGGCGCCGGACGGGGTGCCAGATGGCCGGCCGGCCCGTAGTCCAGCCCCGGCAGCCCACCCCACAGCCGCAGCGCCAGCATGGCTGGCTGCCCGACGGCGCGGGCCGGCGGCGCGACGGCGTACTCGTCGAGCAGGCCGGCTTGGGCCAGCGAGAGGCGCGGCGCCTCCGTCACCACCCCGGTGGCGCCGATCCGCAGATCGACAAGGCGATCCATCCGGGTCGACGCGGCGGGCAGGCGCAACGGCAGCCAGCCGGACCTCAACTCGCCGAAGGACAGCGTCCATGCCGCGATGGTCTCCCCGGTCTCAACCCCCGTCAGGGCGACGGCGAGCGCCCCGCTTCCCTTCGGCGCTTGATCCAGATGCAGGTCGAGTCCGGCCAACCCCCGCGCTCCCGCCGGCAGGCGCTGGACGATCTCGGCGGCGCCCGCTGGATTCCGGCCATGACGCAGCGGCACCGTCAGCGCGCCCACCGGGCGCGGCGTGGCGAAGACCAGCCGCGGCGGGCTGAGGCGCAGGGCGTCGAGAAGCTCCACCGCCTCCGGCGGCAGGCGGACGGAGCGGCCCCATTCCTCCCGCAAGGTGGACAGGGTCCGCTGAAGCCCGGCGTTGCGGCGGTGCAGACCGTCGATCTCTCCGAAGGCTTGGGCCAACAGACCGTGCAGCAGCGTGGAGGCGTCGCCCATCATCAGCGGCGGCGCGCTGCCCGGCCCGCCGGTTTCCTCCCACCAGCCGAGCAACCGCTCGGCGTCCCGCCGCGCCGCCTCGTCGCCGCACCACACCGCCCGGACGGCGGACGGCGGGATGGCCAGCGTGCGCAACGCCGCACCCTCCTCCGCCGCGCCCTCCTCCGCCGCGGCGTCCCCGGACAGCAGCAGATGGCCGCCGTCGTGACGGACCAGCCGCAGCCGACGAAGGGGCACAGCGCCCGCTTCCAGCCCCGTGACGGCGCCGACAGCGATGATCTTCGGCGTGCCGTCGTAGAGGGAGGCGAACTGGGCCGCGGGGGCGGAGAGCTTCATGATGACGACACCCCTCTCAGGCGGCCGTGGAGGTTTCGGGAAGACACGAGGACAGAGGCGCGCAGGCGGTCCAATCGGAATCGGCGTCCGGCTCCGCCGCATCCTCCCAGCGCCGCAACTTGTCCGGTGGGAACCCCAGCGCCTGGCAGAGACGATAGGTCCGGGCGTCGAGGGGCACGACGGTCTGGTAGGCATGTTCGAAGGCGGCACAGCCGTTGACCGCATCAGCAAGGGACGGCGCGTCCGGGACGGTGGACGCGCCCAGCAACGCCCAGCCCGTCACGCCGAGCGCGCGCAGCCGGCCCATCAGCGGGTGCGCCGCGCCGTGCCGCACGGTCACGACGAGATCGAAGACGGCCAGCGTGCCGACCGCCCTATCCTCCTCCACCGCATCCCAGGGACGCAGAGGCGTGCCCAGATAGGCGTCGCGGTCGGTCAGCGGGCGTTCCGGCAGCACCAGCGGCGACGGATGAGGGATGACCGACGCGAACGACTCAACCAACTCGGCTGCCAGGGTCAGATCCCTGCCCCCCATCGCCACCAGATGCGCGTCATAGCCCTTCCCGGCCAGCCAGCGGGCCATGTGGGCGGCGCTCCCCAGCGCCCCCGCATCGGCGGGATCGGCCACCAGCGCGGCCAAACGCCGGTGCCCGGCGGGGGGAAGAAGCGGCAGCACCGAGGGCAGCCGATGCACCGTCTGATAGACATCCTCCGGCGTGGCGACCCCGGCGCGGTAACGGTCGATGGGCGCCGCCGCCCAGCCGCCGTTGGACGGCCGCGACCACGCCACGGCCATCGCCTCGCGCAGCGTGGACAGAGCGGCATCGGCGCCGGCCGGCGGTTGCGCCGCGCCGGGCAGCGCCAGGGTGAGGCTCAGCCGGGCCTCGGCGCAGGGCTTGCGGGGGTCCCGCTCCAGCAAAGGGGTGTCCGCCGGCTGGCGCCGAACGAGGTCGAGCAGGGCCGCGGTGGGCAGCATCGCCACCGCCGCCCCGCCGTCCGGCAAGGGGAACGGCGCGTCCGCCTGCAATCCTACGGGCGCGCCGGACCAGGACAGCGCGCAACCACTCTCCACCGCCCGCGCCGTCACCGCGGCACGCACCAGGGTCGCCTGGGCCGCCGCGCGCTCCAGGACCCACAGGGCGCCGCGCAGCAGACGGTGGCGCGTCAGCAGCTCGTAAAGGCCGGAGTCCATCACCGCCAGCAGGCCGGGGCACTCCCCGTAGCCCGGCCGCTCCGGCGCGCGCAAGGCGCGGCGCACGAAGTCGGCGAGTGGCACATCCTCCTCGCCCGCCGCGGGGTCGGTGACGCAGCGGACAATGGCGCGGTCGGGCAGATACACCGCGTAGCGCCGACCGACCGCCGCCTCCGCCCGCAGCACGGCCCGAACCCCGAACAGCGCCGGGTGGCGCTTCTGGATGTGGGTCAGGATGGGGCGGTAATCGCGTTCCGATTCGGTCAGCATGCTCTCGCCGCGGCGGCGGTAGCCGAAGCCGGTGCCCGGGACATGAACGCCGTGGAAACCGCGTTCCAGCCCCTGCAGCCAGAACTCCCAGTCCTCGCTGCCCTGGCGCATCGCCTCATCGAAGCGGGCGCCGCTGTCGAGCAGGCGGCGCGACGCCATGCTGCCCGCCTCGCTGACGTTGCGGAACAGGTGTTCCAGCGGCGAATAGGCCCCGGACATGTCGCAGAACTCGAAGAAGCCGAACTTGTCGACGTCCGGATAGGCCCAGCCGACCTCCGGCCCCGCCGCCCGCAGCGCGTCCAGCATCCGTTGCAGCAGATGGGGCCGGATGCGGTTGTCGGAATCGAGGAAGTAGACCGCCTCCAGCGCCGGAAAGGCGTCCAGCGCGAAGGCGATCCCGCTGTTGCGCGCCGCGCTCAGCCCGGCGTTGCGCTTGTGCAGGCAATAGAGCCGCCCCGGATGGGCGGCCGCGAACTCCCGGCACACCCGTTCCGTTTCCGGAAAGGGACAGCCGTCGTTGACCACCACCACCGCGTAGGCGAAGTCCGTGTCCTGGGCGAGCGCGGTGGACAACGCTTCGACCAGCAGGCCCGAATGCTTGTAGGTCGGCACGACGATGGCCGCGCGGACGTCTTCGGCGTCACCGGACCCTGAAGCGGTGTGAGTTCCAACGGAATGCATGGGCGGACGCAGTGGTGACACGACATCGTCGATAGCACCGCTTCCGCTTGCCTCCGATGTGACAATTCGTGGACAGGAATGTTCGGGCCGGGCGCTGCCCTATGCTTGAACTCTGATGATAGGGGAAAACTTATCACTGAAGGCGCCGCAGACTACTTGTTCGCATTCCCTAAAGTCATCTGGGACGTCCCTTCCTCGGACAGGTACTTCTGCGCAAAAACCTTGGATTGGCTCGAAAGCACCTTATCAAAGGTCGCGGAGTTGAATCCCAGATCCTTTAATTTCTGGCCCGCCGCCTGCTCTTTGGACGTTGCGAAGAAACGCTCATCGCCCCCTTTGAGGGTGTAGGCTTTCATGGGCATGCCGATACCAGCCAGTTGATCCCAGGAATTCTGCATCTCCTTCAGGTCTTCGCTCAACTTGCTCAGCGCGGCCAAGCGGTCTTGGGGACTCACCCCTGGTGCATGCATGGCGGCGCGCCGGCTCTCCAACTCCGACTCCATACGATCCGAGATGGCTTTCATGCTTATCTGCCGCGCCTCGCCTTCAGGGGTGCGCCCAGCCTCGGCGTCCTCCCTGGCGGATTGCCAGAACGCCTTCTTGCGCTCCGATTTCAATGCGGACGACAGCGCATCGTTGAGTTCGTCCGCCGACAGCGCCCCGCTGGAAACGAGCTTGCCAAGCGACGTCCGATCCTCCGCCGAGAGATTCGTGAACAGGTCGAGCGTATCACCTTTGAGCGCCGACGCCAGATCGCTGAGATCGACCTTGTCGGTCTTGGAGCCGGAGGCCGATCCGGTCCCGTCCGTGGCGCCGGTCTTTGCAGCGGTGGGTTTCGTCTGCACGGAGGCCGCGGCGGTGGCCTGGAACAAGGATGCCGAAACGTCGGAAATTCCCATGGCTTCCTCCGGTGACTCTGAACGCATGGCGAGCAACACCGGGCCATCTGAAGCCAATATTATGAAGGATAAATTAATAAAAAATACCTATATTTCTAATGATTAGATCTCAAACCATCAATGGTTCCAAATCTTCGTTCTCCGCAAGAAGAACAGACTGACGGAGCATCGCTCCGCACAGCCTGCCCTCCTGTTCGTTACGCGAGATCAAGCCGCCCGCTCTTTGCCACCGCGCTCAGAAAGCGGTAGCTGTCCTTGGGCGTGCGGACCAACGTGTCGTAATCGACGCGAACGATGCCGAACCGCTTCGACAGGCCGAAGGCCCATTCGAAATTGTCCAGCAGGCTCCAGCACAGATAGCCCTTCACGTTGCAGCCATCGGCCAGGGCGCGGCCGACCGACGCCACATGGTCGCGCAGGAAGGCCACGCGCTCCGCGTCGTGCACCTGCCCGTCCGGCGTTACCACGTCGTCATAGGCCGCACCATTCTCGGCGATGAAGACGGCGGGGTTGCCGTAGTCGCGCTTGAACTCCATCAGCAGGTCGTAGAGCCCGTCGGGCTGCACCGGCCAGGCCATGGCGGTCCAGCGGTCGCAATGGGCGTCCCCCCACCACACGTCGAACGGATGGCCCGTCTCGTGCTTCATGGTCATGCGCGAGTAATAGTTGATGCCCAGCAGGTCGATGGGGAAGCGGATCGCTTCCTCGTCGCCGGGCAGCACGAAGTCCTTCATCCGCTCGGCCATCAGCTCCGGGATCCTGCCGCGCATCACGCCGTCCAGGGCCACCCGGTTCCACACCGCGTCCCAACGGGCCGCCGCCGCGACGTCCTCCGCGCGGTCGCTCTCGGCCCGGCAGGGCTGGAGGTTGATGACGGTGCCGAGCGTCAGGTCCGCATGCTCCGCCGATATGGCGCGGAGCGCCGCCCCTTGCGCCAGATTCTGGTGGTGCAGCGCGCGCAGGATGCCCGTCTCGCCCAACTTGTGGCCGGGCGCGTGCTCGCCCGTGCCATAGCCGTGGGTGGCGACCACGTTCGGCTCGTTCAGCATCATCCAGTCCTTCACCCGGTCGGCGAGCCGGGCGGCGACGATGCGGGCATAGTCGGCGAAGGGGCCGACGATTTCCCGGCCCTGCCAGCCCCCGCGGTCCTCCAGCGGCTGCGGCAGATCCCAATGGTACAGGCAGGCCATCGGCCGGATGCCGGCGGCCAACAGCCCGTCCACGAGCCGGTCGTAGAAGTCGAGCCCCGCCGTGTTCACCGCCCCCGTCCCGCTCGGCAGGATGCGCGGCCAGGCGATGGAGAAGCGGTAGGCGTTGAATCCCGCGTCCTTCAGCAGGGCGATGTCCTCCGCCCAGCGGTGGTAATGGTCGCAGGCGACGGCGGCGCTGCTGCCGTCCTGGATGCGCCCGGCCTCGGTGAAGGTGTCCCACACGCAGGGGCCGCGCCCGTCCTCGTGAATCGCCCCCTCGATCTGATAGGCCGCGGTGGACGCCCCCCACAGGAAGTCCTTGGGAAAAGTGAAGAGTGCCATGACGGGGACTCCCTTGAAGTGATCATGCTGCGGACGCGCTGTTGCGAGCGCGAAGGCCATGTTGCGCAAGCGAAGAAATCACCACGCTTATTCTGACCATCAGGTATAGTCTCTTCGTCTTAACAAGTGTATGCTTCACCCAAGGCGGCTGCCCTGACAAATCAGCACAGCGGCATTCCCACCGGCGGGAGGCATCCCATGGCCGTTACCACCCCCAAGACCACCAAGATCGTCTTCCTGGGCGCCGGCAGCGCGGCCTTCGGTCTGAGCATGTACCGTGACCTCTTCACCACGACGGAGTTGGCGGGCAGCACCCTGACGCTGGTCGACACCAACCCGACGGCGCTCGACCGCATGACCGCGCTGGCCCGCCTGCTGAACGCCAAGGGCGGCGCCGGCCTGATCATCGAACAGACCACCGATCGCCGCGCCGCCCTGGACGGCGCCGAATTCGTCGTCAACTCCGTCGCCATCGACCGCAACCGCCTGTGGAAGCTCGATTTCGAGGTGCCGAAGAAGCATGGCGTCCGCCACACGCTGGGCGAGAACGGCGGCCCGGGCGGCCTGTTCTTCACGCTGCGCACCCTGCCCCTGATCTTCGACTTCGCCCGCGATATCGAGGAACTGTGCCCGGACGCCCAGTTCATCAACCTGTCCAATCCGGAAAGCCGAGTCGTCCTCGGCCTCGGCAAGTACACCAAGGTCAAGACGCTGGGGCTGTGCCACGGCATCTTTCTGGCGCGCTGGTTCATCTGCCAGATCCTCGGCATGGCCGAAAAGGACGTGGAGGTCTGGGGGGCCGGGCTGAACCACTTCCAGTGGCTGATGCACATCCGCGACAAAGCGAGCGGACGCGACCTCTACCCGATGCTGCGGGTGAAGGAGAAGACCCACGACCCGGCCTTCACACCGCTGACCCGCCGCCTGTTCAACAGCTTCGGCCTGTGGCCGACCTGCAGCGACGATCATCTGGGCGAATATCTGCCCTACGGCTGGGAAGGCGGGGAGCATGGATTCGACTTCGCGGAGGACGAGCGCGGGCGCGGCATCCTCAACGCGCTGATGGACGGAACGATCGCCGGGACGACGCCGGTGCCGGACGACTGGACGCAACCATCCTGGGGCGAGCGGGCGGTGCAGGTCATCGCCGGGGTTCTGCACAACCAGAAGCGCTTCATTGAATCGGGGATCGTCTACAACCAGGGCGCCATCCCCAACCTGCCGCCCGATCTGGCGGTGGAGGTGCCGCTGCTGGCCGACGCGGCGGGCGTCCACCCGGTCTCGCTCGGCCCCCTCCCCGACCCGATCGCCAAACTGCTGCACGTCCAGGCGAGCGTGCAGCAACTCTCCGTCGAGGCGGCGGTCCACGCCTCGAAGGAACTGGCGCTCCAGGCCCTGCTGATCGACCCGGTGGTGAACTCCACCGACGCCGCCGTCAGGATCCTGGACGAGCTGTGGGAGGCGAACCGGCCCTACATCCGTCCCTGTGTGTAGGAACGCGCAGGGCCGGTGCGGGTCAATGGGCTGGTTCGGTGTCCGGCGCGGCCGGCTTGCGGCGACCGCGCGGGGCGACCGGCTTCACCGCTTCCGCCGTCACCGGGTCCGCCTTCACGGCCTTGGCGCGGGGCGGCTTCGCCGCCTTCGGGACCGCCGGCACCGGAACCGCGGCCGGGGTTTCGGCGGAGGATTCATTCGCGGCGACCGGTTCGGCCTTGGCCTTGCGGGCGCGCGGCTTCTTGGGGGCGACCGCCTCCTCCACGACATCGACCACGGCGTTCAGGCCGACGCCCAGCAATTCGGTCGCCGCCGTCTTGGTCCGGCGGACCGCCTTCTTCACGGCGCCCGCGGCGGCGTCCTTCACCGCCGCGACCATGGCGACCGGTTCCGCCGTGGTCACCGCCCGGTCCTCGGCTTCGATCTCGGCGCAGGCCTGCGCCCAGTGTTCTTCCCCCCGTCCCTCCGGTCGCCCGTTGCGCTCCCAGATCTCATAGGCGCGGTGGCGGATGCGGTCCTCACGATCGCCTTGCATTCTTCCGTCTCCAAGTGGGCTTTGGTCCAAGTGGGTTTGGCCGCAGAAACATCGACGCTCGAGGAAAACGGCGTCCTGCGCCCGTGGGTTCCCGTTTTAGTGCCCGGTTTATGTGACGATAAACGTACACAAAGAAAGCGTGCCTTAGTTCATAGGAAATTCATAGGCCCATTGCTTGTCCAGCCTCGCCAGGCAGCGGACGGTGATAGACCATGGGTTGGTGCCGCCCCGACGGCACCGGCGCTGCACCGGCTTGCGGTCCGCATAGAACCCTTCGCCGGGTTGAAGCGGGGTGCCCGGCCCAATTAACTTCGGGTGAAACGTCTTGGCAGGGGGCCGTTTGCGGCCCAGAGCCGTCACGGAAGGCAAAGAGTTCAGCGCATGTCCCTTGATCCCATGCTTCAAGCCAACCGTATTCTCACCGAAGCCATCAGCAATTACCTCCAATCCTCGAACGAGCTTGCCGCGGCGGCGGAGCGGGCGACGGCGGCCAGCGCCGGACGCGACGCGACCACCCGGCGGCTGGCCTTCCAGGAATTGTCGGAGCGTGGGAACCAGGCGCGCTTCGCCAAGAAGCACCTGACCGATACGGTGCGCCGCCTACGGTCCACCCTGCCGCCGGCCCAGATCGAGGCGGTGGCGGCGAAGCTGGACGGGCGCGAGAGCGCCGAGAGCGCGCTGACGCTGGTCCGCACGATCCTGACCGAGAAGGTCTGGTCGGCGGCCTGACCGCCCCTTTCGCCCTGCGGCGCACCGGCCCGGCCCGTATCACAACTGGTTGGACCGCTTTCCGAAGGCGACGGAAGCGTTCAATCGGCGTTCGCCGTTGGCCGCTATGCCCACGTAATTCAGACGACTCATTTGACATCGTAGGATGCAGGGGCCAGTGTCTGACTGCTAAAGATTATCACAAGCGCGGGAACGGCGCCGCCGTTCCGCAGATTGGATCGCAAGGGTGCAAGACGTCTCCAAGGCGATGATCGCTCGCCTGGTCGGTTTCGACACGGTTTCGCGCCGCTCCAACATGGCGCTGATCGACTGGGTTCGGGACTATCTCGCCGGATACGGCGTGGAGAGCCGGCTGGTGCCCAGCCCGGACGGCGCCAAGGCGAACCTGTTCGCGACCATCGGTCCGATGGTTGAGGGCGGCGTGGTGCTGTCGGCCCACACCGACGTCGTCCCGGTGGACGGGCAGCCCTGGGACACCGATCCCTTCACCCTGGTCGAGCGCGACGGGCGCCTCTACGGGCGCGGCACCGCCGATATGAAGAGCTTTCCCGCCGTGGCGCTGGCCCTGCTGCCGGAAATCCTGGAGGCCGGGCTGAAGCGGCCGCTGCATCTGGCGCTGTCCTACGACGAGGAGGTCGGCTGCATCGGCGCGCCGGCCATGATCGCCCGCATCGCCGATGAATTGCCGCGCCCCAGCGCCGTCATCGTCGGCGAGCCAACATCGATGGGGGTCGTGCTGGCCCACAAGGGCTGCTACGTGCTGCGCACCACGGTCACCGGGCACGAGGTTCATTCGTCCCAGATCGACCGCGGGGTCAGCGCCGTGATGACCGCGGCGCGGCTCGTCACCCTCGTCGGTGACATGGCGGCGGAGAACGCCGCCGCCGCGGACCCCGCCTGTGGCTTCGACCCGCCCTTCACCACGCTGCAGGTCGGCACCATCGAAGGCGGCACGGCGGCCAACATCACCGCCCGACACTGTTCCTTCGTCTGGGACATCCGTCCGCTGCCCGGCGACGACTGGACGCGCTACCACGACCGGTTCGAGGCGGAATGCGAACGGCTGCGCGCCGCCATGCGGCAAATCAGCCCGGACTGCGACATCCGCACCGAGCAGCTCGCCGGCGTGCCGGGGCTGGCGCCGGAGCCGGGCGGGCCGGCGGCCCAGCTCTGCCACGCCCTGACCGGACGCAACGACACCGGCATGGTGTCCTTCGCGGCGGAGGCCGGGCAGTTCCAGGAGGCCGGCCTGTCCACCGTGCTCTGCGGCCCGGGCTCCATCGATCAGGCGCATCAGCCCAACGAGTACATCGACGTCGCCCAGGTGACGGCCTGTGAAGGCTTCCTCCGGAATCTCGTCCGCCGGCTGGCGGCCTGAGCCGCAACGGGGTGCGGCGGAGCGTCGCGCTGGATCACAGTACAAACGACCATTTTATTCGGACCGCGATCAATGGAAGGTACCAATTGTTGGATCGACGGCGCCTTGTTGCTCAATTGCCTAGAGCACTCCCAATTTGGCCTATGCCGTCGACGGGGGAGACTTTGACGGCATTCCTGTCGCACTGTGCCCGGGGGCGCCGGTGCACCGGCGTGTCCATGGAAACGGGAGCGTCGGTGCATGGTTGATCTGAGCGACCTCGAGCGCGACGCGCTGACCGAGCTGGTGAACATGGGCGTCGGCCGTGCCGCGACCAACCTCAGCCGCATGGTCGCCGATCAGGTCCTGCTGTCCGTTCCCTCCATCGAGATCGTCAGCCGCAACGACGCCGCCGGCCTCCTGGCCGCGCGCGAGAAAATGAGCCTCGTCGCGGTGGAGCAGCGTTTCGACGGGTCCTTTTCCGGCCGCGCCCTGTTGATCTTCCCGGAGACCAACAGCCTGGAGCTGGCCCGCGCCGTCCTGGGCAGCGAGCTGAGCCTGGAGGAGATCGTCGATCTGGAACAGGACGCGCTGGCGGAGATCGGCAACATCATCCTCAATGGCTGTCTGGTCGTGATGGCCAACACGCTGAAGGACAATCTGGACATCTCGCTGCCCAGCGTGTTGCGCGGCGACAGCGACCGCATCTTCCAAAGCAACGGGCCAAACCCCGACGAGCTGGTGATGTTCCTCTACATCGACTTCCTGATCCGCAGCCGGAGCATTCGCGGCTACATCGCGTTGCTCATGGGACTGTCGTCTCTGGAGTCGCTGAAGGGACTGATCCATGGATTCATCGACCGCATCGCCTCCGGAACGCCCGATGGAACCGACCGAGTTTAAGCGCATGCCCTGGCTGGACGGGCTTCTCGACGCGATGGACGCCGGCATCGTCGTGCTGGACCGCCATGGCCGCGTGCAGTTCTGGAACCGATGGATGGAAAGGGCGTCGGGCACACCCGAACCCGACATCCATGGGCGGGAGCTGGTGGAGGCCCTGCCGTCGCTGCGCGACACGCGGCTGCACAACGCGGTGCGCGACGTGCTGGAGACCGGAGCGCCCAGCGTTCTGTCCCACACGCTGAACCCGGTGCTGTTCCCGCTGCGCTGCCCCGACGGGCGGCGGATGGTCCACAACGTGCTGATCCGCCCCTTCACCGTTGCCAACGCCTCCTACTGCCTGATCCAGGTGACCGACGTCACCGCCGTGGTCAACCGCGAGCGGGTTCTGCGCGAACAGCGCGACGCGCGCTACCGCGCCATCGTGGACACCGCCCCAGACGCCATCGTCACCACCGACACGCGCGGTGTGGTGCAATGGGCCAACGGGGCCGCGGCCCTGCAGTTCGGCTTTCCGCCCAACGAACTGATGGGCCAGCATGTCAGCCTCTTCCTCGCCGAAGGGTCTCCCGACTGGTCCGGCCTTCTGGAGCGCGACCCGGCCGGCCGGCCGGCCCCGGTTGAGCTGATCGGCCGCAAGCGCGACGGCACCCGCATCGACCTGGAGGTGTCGCTGGCCCGCTGGGAGTCGGAGGGGCGGAGCTTCATCACCGGCGTCCTGCGCGACATCACCGAGCGCCGCCGCACCCGCGAGGAACTGAAGGCCAACGCCCTCGCCATGCGCCAGCTCGCCGAGCAGACCAAGGCCACGCTCGACGCGCTGCCGGCGCACATCGCCGTTCTCGACCATGGCGGGCACATCATCTCGGTCAACAAGGCCTGGGCGGAAAGCGGCCCACAGGCCGGCTTTCTCGGCGACGGCTCGGCCATCGGCGACGATTATCTGGAGGCCTGCGCCGCCACCCGCAGCGGAGCGGAGCACGCCGACGCGTTGATCGAAGGGCTGCGCGGCCTGCTGCGCGGCGGATCGCCGGTGTCCATCGAGTATCCCGGCCTGTCGGACGAGGGGCCGCGCTGGTACCGCTGCCTCGCCGCCCCGATGGCCGCCGGCCCCTTCGGCGGGGCGGTGCTGATGCACATCGACGTCACCGAGATCAAGTCGATGGAGGCGGCGCTGCGCAAGCTGGTGGGGCAGAAGTCCACGCTGCTGCGCGAAGTGAACCACCGGGTGAAGAACAGCCTTCAGCTCGTCTCCAGCCTGCTGACCTTGCAGACCATGAGCCTGCCGGGGGCCGCCGAGCGCGTCCATTTCCAGGACGCCCGCAGCCGCATCGACGCCATCGCGCGGGTGCACAGCCGGCTGTACCAGACCGAGCAGTTCCAGACCATCGAGTTCGGCAGCTATCTGAACGAGCTGTGCGCCGATCTGTCCCGCGCCTCGGGCGGTGAGACGCTGGGCTCCATCGAGGTGCGGGCCGAGCGCGTCGACCTGCCCATCGATCAGGCGGCACCGCTGGGGCTGATCGCCAACGAGCTGATCACCAACGCCATCAAGCATCGCGGGTCCGCGCCCGCCAACGTCCTGGTGTCGCTCGACCGGACCGATGACCTGCTGGCGCTGACCGTGACCGACCAGGGACCCGGCCTTCCCGCCGGGTTCGACATGCGCCGGTCGCGCAGCCTGGGCATGCGCTTGATCACCAGCCTGACCGGTCAGGTCGGGGCGACGGTCACCCTGATGCCGGTGGAACGGGGCACCTCCTTCCGCATCGCGCTGACCATGCCGGAGACGCGCGGCCCCATTCTGGAAGAAAGCGCGGCGGAGTGGAACGGATGAAGATCCTTCTCGTCGAGGACGAGGTCCTCATCGCCATGGAGCAGAGCTTCTACCTGGAATCCGCCGGGCACGAGGTGCACGGGCCGGCCTCGACCAGCGAAAAGGCGCTGGTCCTGGCGCAGGAGGTCAAGCCGGATCTGGCGCTGGTGGACATCCATCTGGCCCAGGGCTCCAGCGGCATCGACGCGGCGCGCCGGATGACCGCGCTGGGCATCCCCTGCCTGTTCGTGACCTCCTACCGCGAGGAGGTGGAACCGACGCGCGAATATGGCCTGGGCTGCCTGCCCAAGCCGTTCTCGCAAACCTCGCTGGTCTCCGCGGTGGAGGCGGTCGCCGCCATCCTGGCCGGGCGGACGCCCACCAAGGTTCCCGATACGATGGAGCTGTTCTCCTAAAGCGAACTTCCGTTCGCTTTAGACTCACATCGCCTCACTTGCCGGCGGGCTTCGGCCGCATGTGCGGCCGGGACCGCCGTCGCGATCCAAAGCGGATTGCAATCCGCTTTAGGCGCCGCCCGCGACACGCGCGGGCGCGCTATGGCTTGACCAGCAGCGGCAACACCCAGCTTTTCAGGAAGGCGTCGTCCGGCGGAACCGCGATCGGCCGTCCCGACGCCAGCAGCACCTGCAGCAGCGCGGTGTGCAGGGCGGTGCAGCCGCCGAGGTCCAGCCGCGGCTCCGCGACGGCGCACAGCCATTCGGCCAGCGGGATGGCTTCGTCGATGGAGCAGGCGGCCTCGAACCGGGCCGTGTGGCCCTCGAAACGGATGGGCATCACAGCAGCTCCCGCAAATTGAGGGCGAGCAGAAGGCGCCCGTCGCCGAGCACCGCCGTGCCGGCATAGCCGCGCAGCCGGGCGAGAAGCCCGGTCATCGGCTTCAGAACCACCTCCGCGCGCTCCCGGAAGGCGTCCACGACCAGCGCCACCGGCTGTCCGCCGAGGTCCACCAGAAGCACCGCCTCCCCGCTGCGCTCCCGCTCGTCCTCCGGCAGGTTGAGCAGGCGGCGCAACCGCAGCAGCGGCACCACCGTATCCTGCACGACGACGCTCTCCGCGTGCTTCATCCGGCGGATCGCGCCCCGGGGAACGCGCTGCATGCCGGTGACCAGCGTGACCGGCAAGCCGTAGAGCGCTCCCGCCGTCTCCACCGTCACCAGCCGCGTGACCATCATGGTCAGCGGCAGGACGAGGCGGAAGCGCGTTCCGACGCCGGGGGTCGAGGCGACCTCCACCCGTCCGCCCGCCTGCTCCACCGCGCCGCGCACGGCGTCCATCCCCACCCCGCGGCCCGACAGGTCCGACACTGTGTCCGACGTGCTGAGTCCCGGCAGCAGGATCAGGCGCAGCGCCTCGGCATCGGACAGCGCCGCCGCCTGCTCCGCGGTCAGGGCGCCCGTCGCCACCGCCTTGCGGCGCACCGCCGCCGCGTCGATGCCCGCCCCGTCGTCGGACACCTCGACCACCACGCCGCCGCTGTCCTGGAAGGCCTGAACGCGGAGCGCCGCCACCTCCGGCTTGCCGGCGGCGCGGCGGCGCTCCGGCGGTTCGATGCCATGGTCCAGCCCGTTGCGGACGAGATGCAGCAGCGGCTCGCCCAGAATGTCGAGGATGTCCTTGTCCGCTTCCGTCTCGCCACCGCTAAGATGCAGTTCGACCGTCTTGCCGAGCCGCCGCGCGGTGTCGCGGACCAGCCGGGGCAACGGGTCGAAGACGCGCGACAACGGCAGCAGCCGCAACCGCAGCACCGCGTCCTGCAACTCGCCGACGATGGAGTCGATGCGCCCGTGGGCCTCCTTGATGCCCTGGGCCAGCGCGTCGGCGCTGCGCCCCTCCTGCGCCTCGCGGGCGAGATGGGGCAAGCTCCCCTTGGCGACGACCAGTTCGCCGACCAGCGCCATCAGCCGGTCCATGCGTTCAGCGTCCACCCGCAGCGCCCGCCGCGCCGGAGCAGCCGGAGCGGCGGGCACGGTCGGCGGCGCCGCGGCCGGGCCGTCCGCCAAAGTGTCAATGCAGCGGATGAGCGCGTCCGGCGGGCCGTCGGCGGCGCGGTCCAAGGTCGGCGCGTCGGCGTTCCGCCCTTCGGCGGCGAGGATGTTGCGCACCGCCCGCAGCACCGCGGCCCGGCGAGCCGCCGTCTCCTCGTCGCTGCCGGGCAGACCGAGGATGCGCGCCTGCTCCCGCAGCATGGCGGTGGCGAGGCTGGCCGGCGCCGCGAGGGGCGCCGTCTCGGCTGTCTGGGTGGGAATAGCAACCGTGGCGAGCGCCACCTGATCGGGAACGCCACGGAACAGGCGAGTCAGCTCGTCCTTCGGGGCGCCGCTCAGCGCGCGGAAACGCAGGGCGCAACGGTAGGGGTCGAGGTCGCTCAGCGGCGGCCACGCCACGGCGGACTCGATGCGCAGCAGCAGCAGATCGGGAATGCGACGGCACAGGTCCAACGGATCGTCCCCGGCGAAGAAGCAGTCCTCCGTGGGGTCGTAGGCGATGGCGGTGACCGTGCGCCCGGCGGCCTTGGCCCGCTCGGCCGCCGGCAGGTCGTCCACCCAGGCGAAGCCGGCGGGCGTGCCACCGCCTGTGGCCTCCGCCGGCCCGCCGAGGGCGGCGCGCAGCCCCGCCTCCTGCGACCGCGCGCGGGCGTCGGCATCGTCGGGAAGGGACTGGCTGGATTCCAGCCCATCGACCCACGCCGCGCCGGTGTCGAGCAACTCCAGCAAACGGTCGGCCAGATCCCCGGTCATGGCGGCGCGCCCGTCGCGCACGGCCATCAGCGCGTCTTCGCCGGCATGGACCATGCGGGTGAAGGGCGCCATGTCGAACAGGGCGGTAGCCCCCTTCAGCGTGTGCAGCGCGCGGAACAGGTCGTTGACCGCGGCCTTGTCGATCGGGTCGCGCTCCAGCCGCAGCAGGGCGGCGCCCGCCGCCTCCAGCAGCTCCCGCGATTCCAGGACGAACTGCTCGAACAGCGCGCTCATGAGCGTGCCTCCCGGCCGGTCAGCAGGCGGGCGGCGGCGGTGAGGTCGGCGGGGCGCACCGGCTTCACGAAATACCAGTTGGCCCCGGCGAGCAGCGCCTTCTCGCGGTCGCTGTCCTTGGATTCGGTGCTGATCATGATCGCCGGCACATCGCGCAGGGTCTGCTCCTGCCGCAGGCGACGCAGCATGGTGTAGCCGTCCATCTTCTGCATGTTGATGTCGACGATCAACAGGTCCGGCGTGGACGCCAGGGCATGCTCCAGCCCGTCGATCCCGTTCACCGCCTCGTCGACCCGAAAGCCATCGGCCTCCAGAACCTGCCGGGTGTAGGCCCGGACGGTCACGGCGTCGTCCACCACGAGGACGCGGGGTTGGGGATTGGATGGGTCGGTCACCGCACGGCCTCCTTAACTCTGGGGCTTCTGATAGAGGATGGCGTCGGGGAACCGGCGCGGCACGAAGAGCGAGGACATCCGGCTCATGCTCTCCGAATGGCCGAGGCAGATGAAGCCGTTGGGCGACAGCGCGTCGTAGAACATCGATGCCGCCTCGCGCCGCCCCAGATCGTCGAAGTAGATCAGCAGATTGCGGCAGAAGATGACGTCCATGCCACGGAAATTCTCCATCTGCTGCGGGTCGGCGATGTTCACCAGTGAAAAATCGATGGAGTCCCGCAGCTCCTCCATGATCTGCCAGCTCTGGTCGTCCAGCCGGGTGAAGTATTTGGCGACGAGGTCGCGCGGCATCGCCTGGAGCGACCGCTGCTCGTAAATTCCTTCGCGCGCGCGGGCCAGCACTTGGCTGTCGATGTCGGAGGCGTAGAGTTCGATCTCGAACTCGTCCACCCGGCTCCACCGCTCCAGCAGCGTGATGGCGATGGAATAGGGTTCCTCCCCGGTGGCGCAGCCGGCGGACCAGATGCGCACCCGGCTGCCCGGCGGGCGCCCGCGCACCACCTCATCCAGGGCGGCGTTCACCAGGCAGTCGAGCTGATACAGTTCGCGGAAGAAATAGGTCTCGTTCACCGTCATGCGGTTGACGAGAAGCTGCAGCTCCTCCCCCGACGCCTGGAAGCGCAGCAGGTTCAGATACTGGCGGACATGCTCGACGCCGACCGCCGCCATCCGCTCCGACACGCGGCGGTCGACGAAGTAGCGCTTGGCCTCGGTGAAGGACAGGCCGGTGCGTTCCCGCAAGAACCGGCAGAAGGCGTCATAATCCGCGGCGCTCAGGCCGGCGGTGTCTCCCTTGTCCGAAGGCCCCTTATCCGAAGGCAGGCTCATTCAGGCTCCGGAAAACAGGCGGCGGGCCGCGTCGACGGAAAAGGCGACGAAAGGGTCGTCCGGGAAACGTCCGGACAGCCGCTCGACGACCGGCAGAGCCGCGGGGTCGCCGCCCTCCATCAGCGCCTCCACCGCGGACAGGCAGACGTTGACGTGCGGGTCGCGGTCGATCACCCCGGCCAGCAGGTCCAGCCGGTCCGGATGGGGCAGCTTCCCGATGAGCTGGGCCGCGAAGATGCGCAGGTCCGAATCCGCCGCGGTCAGCAGCGGGGCGACCTCCGGCATCGCCACGGCGGCGGGCATCTGTTGGAGGCTCTCGATCACGCCGTTGCGCAGCCCGACGTCCTCGCTCGCCAGATGGGGCACCAGCGCCGCCGCGGCGGCCGCGGTGCCGATGCGGACCAGCGCGGTGAGAAGGGTTTCACGGACGCTCGGGTCCTCCTCGCGCGTCAGCCGCGCGGACAGGGCGGGCACGGCGTCGGGACGATCGCCAAGCGCGTGGGCCGCCTGACGCCGGCGGGCCGGGTCGGCATCCTCCAGCCACGCCAGCGGATCGCCGCCCTCCGCGGCGCCCGCCGGCTTCGCTCCGTCGATCTTCCGGGCCTTCACCAGGGCCATGCCGCCGCCTCCACGCCTGTCGCGTTCATCCCATCACCCACGGCCATCACCCAGGGCCATCACCCACCGCCCCAACTGCTGGGCCACCCGGTCGGACGGCAGCACCATGTCGGCGCCGCCGCGGCGGATCAGCTCCTGCGGCATGCCGAACACGACGGCGCTGGCCTCGGCCTCCGCGATGGTCCGGCCGCCCTGGCGACGCAGTTCCGCCATCGAGACCGCGCCATCCGACCCCATGCCCGTCAGAAGAACGCCGATCAGCCGCGACGGTGCCACGGCGCGCAGGGCGCTCTCGACCAGGCGGTCGACGTTGGGGTGCCAGCTCCGCCGTTCATCCATCGGAACGGGCTGGGCGCACAGCCGCCCGCCGCGCCGGACGATCTGTAGATCGGCGCCGCCGCGCGCGATGCACGCCATTCCGGGCTGGAGCGCCGTGGACGTCGCGGCCTCCACCACCGTAATTGCGGAAATGGTGTTGAGACGGCGGGCCAGCGGTCCGGTGAAGCTGGCGGGCATGTGCTGGACCACGACCACCGGCCAGGGAAAATCCTCCGGCAGAAGCGGGAGGATGTCTTCCAGCGTGCGCGGCCCGCCGGTGGACACGCCGATCAACACCAGCCCCTCACCCGGTCCCTCATCCGGCCCACCACCCGGAACCTCGCCGCCGCCCTCGTCCGCGGCCCACGGCTTGGACGGTGGAGCGTCGGCCAAGAAATCCGCCCCGGCGATGCGCTCGCGCGCCCGGCGCAGCCGTTCCCGCAGACCCAGCACCCGACGCGGGCGCGACCCGGCGGCGGCGCGCACGGTGTCGACCAGCTCCTCGGCGATGCCGGCGATGGCGCCGATCCCCGTCGGCTTCCGCACCGCCTCGACCGCCCCCAGCCGCAGCGCCTCCAGGGTCACCTCAGCCCCGTCTGCGGTCAGGGCCGAGACCATCACCACCGGCTTCGGATGCTCGACCATGATGCGCTTCAGGCAGGCGAGGCCGTCCATGCCGGGCATCGTGACGTCCAGGGTCACCACATCCGGATCGAAGACCGGCAGCCGTTCCAGCGCCTCCGCCCCGTCGGCGGCGGACTCCACCTCGAAGCCGGCGGACGAGAGGATGTCCCCGATGCGCCGCCGCATCAGCGCCGAATCATCGACGACCAGGACCTTCACCATGACAGGACCACCTTCCGATCAGACGGTGGCCAGGAGGTCGGCGAGCTGGTCCATGTCCAGCAGTTCCGCCGGGTCCATCAGCAGGATCATCCGCCGCTCCCCGGCGCCGTCCAGCGCGCCGATGCGGCGGATCAGCCGGTGCTGCGCCTGCGACACGACGGGGGCGGGCCCGATGGCGTCGTCCGGAAGGCGGACGATCCCGGCCATGCCGTCCACCAGCAGCCCGGCACGGGCCGCCCCGGCGGCGATCACCACGACGCGGCCTCGCTCCCCCGCGCTCCCCTGGTCCTCCGGCAGGCGCAGCAGGCGGCGCAGCGTGACCAGCGGCAGGACCGCGCCGCGCAGGGTCGTCACGCCGCTCACAAAATCCGGCGCGTTGGGCAGCGGAGTCACGGCGTCGGGCCGGCGGAGCACCTCCTGCACCGCCGCGACCGGCAGGCCGTATTCCGCCCCGGCCAGCCGGAACACCACGAAGGCCTCCGCCCGTTCCGCCTCCGCGTCCATCGCCACAGCCGACCCTCCTTCGCGCCCCTGGGCAGGCGCGCCCAGCCCCGCGCCATCGCCCGCTCCATGACGGAACAAGCGTTCCGCCGACAGGACCGGGATCAGCCGCGCGCCGCCGTCCAGCCGCGCGATGCCGTCCATGTCCTCGAACTCCGCCTCCCGCGCCATCAGAGGCGGCACCGGATCGATCCGTTCGCGGGGAACGCGCAGGATTTCCCGCACATCCTCCACCGCCACGCCGACCAGGCCCTCCGCCGTGCGCAGGACGGCCACCTTGCCACGGTCCATCCCCTTCCGCTCGTCGAGCCCGAACAGCTCCCGCAGCCCGACCAGAGGAAGCAGCGCATCGCGCAGCGTCATCATGCCCAGAAGATGGGCGCGGGCACGGGGGACGCGGGCCACCGTCTCCGGAACCGTAACGATCTCCCGCACCGCCGCCACCGGCAGCGCGAACTCCTGCTCCGCAACGGTGAGGACGACGAGTTGTTCCTCGTCCTGGCGGATGGCGGCGGCGGTCTTCGGCTGGGGCGCCGCGCTGAAGTCGGCGATTCCCGCCGCCCCCCGTCCGAGGTCGGTGAACTGGCGCTCGATCAGCGGGCCGGGGTCGAGGATCAGGGCGCCGTCACGGCCGCTGCCGGCCAGGATCGCGCCGGCCAGAAGATCGGCGTCGATGGACGGGTCGGGTACTGTCCCGGACTCGGCGATGCGGTCCTCGTCCACGGCGGACAGGCCAAGGACCCGGTCCACCAGCAGGCCGACCGGCTGGCTGTTGTGACGAACGATGAGCAGCCGCGCCGCCTTCGTCCCTCCCTGACCCGCTTCGCCCTCCCCGGCCCCGGTGAGGCCCAGGACCCGGCGCAATCCGATGACCGGCAGGACGGCGCCGCGCCGCCGGGCCAGCCCTTCCAGGCTGGGCGGGCCCAGCGGGATGCGCACCAGCGCGGGCGGGCGCAGGATCTCCAGCACGCCGTCGAGCGGCAAGGCCAATTCCATGCCACCGACCGTGAAAAGGACGAAGGAACGCGCGCCGTCGCGGCGGATGATCGCGGCCATCGGTCGTCTCCCCGCCGGCCGGTCAGCCGGCCCCTTGCAGTTCTTCGGCCATGGCGGCGATCTCCTCGATGGCGGCGGCCAGTTCCTCCGCGCCCTTGGCCTGCTCCCGCGCGGCCTTGGCCGCCTCGTTGGCCGAACGATTGGCCTGGTTGGCGGCGGCGGCGACCTGTTCCACGCCCTTCTGCGCCTCGGCCACGGCGCGCTGCACCTCGCCGGCGTTCTCGACGATCTCGCGGCTGCCGGAGATCACGGTGCGCAGGTCGGCGATGGCGGCGGCGAGGCTGCCGGCGAACTCCTGGTGGCGGACGGACTGGCGCGCCGTCTCGCCCCCGATGTCCTCGATGTCGCGGCGGACGCGCCCGATCTGGTCCTGGATGGCGTGGACGATGTCCTTCACCCGCTCGACATTCTCCGAGCTGTCGCGGGCGAGGTTGCGGATGTCGTTGCTGACGACGGTGAAGCCGCGCCCGAACTCCCCGGCCCGCGCCGCCTCGATGGAGCCGCTGACCGCCAGCATGCCGGTCTGGATGGCGATGATGGAGATGGCGTCGACCACCTTGTCGATGCGCCGCCCGATCTGCTCCATGGTGCCGATCCGCTCCACCGTGCGGAGGCTGGCGGCCACCGCCTCGCCCACCCCGGCGGTCAGAGCGCCCACCATGTCCTGCGTCTCGGACAGCAACGCCTCCAGGCCGACGCAGCGCTGAAGCGCCTCCTCGGCGCGGCTGTGACCGAGCTTGGCGCTGGCATCGATCTCGGCAATGGCGCTGCTGGACTGGTGGGTGGCCGCCCCCTGGGCCTGGGCGCCGCGGGAGATCTGGGTGATCGCCGCCATGATCTGGGCGGCGGCCCGGTTGATCTCCTCGATGGCGGCGGAGAGCTGTTCGGCGGCCGACGCGAGGTCCCCGGCGGCGCGGTGGACGTCGGTGCTGCCGGTCAGCTCGTCGGCCAGATCGGACAGCTGGCCGGCGGCCTGCTCGCTCTGGGCCAGCGCCTTGGCCTGCTCGCCGACCGTCTTCAGCGCCTCCTCGCTCGCCGCCGCCTGCTCCTCCGCGGCGGAGGCGACGCTTTCGGCGCCGCGCTGCGCCTCCCGTCCGGCGGAATCGGCCTCCAGCGCGGCCTTGATGGTGTCCTGCGCGCCGCGAGCGATGTCCCCCATGCCGTCGCGGACCCGGTCGAGCTGGCCGGCGATCTTGCGGCCCCGCTCCACCTCCGCCTTGGACGCGTCGGCGCCGGCCACGATGCTCTCCGCGATGGCGCCGACCGCCTCCTGGATCTGGACGACCATGCGGTTGATTTCGTTGGCGGACCGCTCGGACCGCTCGGCCAGGGCCTGCACCTCGTCGGCCACCACGGCGAAGCCGCGCCCGGCGTCGCCGGCACGCGCGGCCTCGATGGCGGCGTTCAGCGCCAGGAGGTTGGTCTGGTCGGCCATGACCGCCACCCCCTCGACGATGGTGCCGATCTCCGCCGCCTGCCGCTCCAGGTCGCGAACCAGGGCGACCGCGGCCTCCTGCCGCGCGGCGGCGCGGACCAGCCCATCGACGGAGGTCAGGATCTGGCCGCTGACGTCCTTCATCAGCGCTTGCAGCGCCTCGATGCGGGACAGCGAGGATTCGGCGTTGCTGCGCGCCCGCCCGATCAGGCTGGCGCTGCGGTCGATCATCCGCTGCGACTGCTGGGTGGCGCTGGCCGCCTCCTCCGCCCCGGCGGCGACCTGCTCCATCGCCTTGCGCAATTCCTCGGCGGCGGCGGCGGCCTGGGTCACCCCGCTGGCAAGCTCGTTCGCGGCGGCGGCGATGCCCTCCGCCGCCTTGCGCCGCCGGTTCCCGGCGCGGGCGCGCCGCCGGACCTCCGCCGCGCGGCGGGTCGACAGGGCGTTGTCGGGCTGGCCGGACACAGCGGCGTCATTGGGAAGCGCAGCCGCGTCCTCGCCGATGTCCGCGTTGCGGGAGGCGTTCGCCGTGTCGATCCGCTTCTTCTTGACCAAGGCCATGATCCAAACCCCTTGCCCCACGAGCCCGTGCGTCCCTGCCGGGGGCTCTTGTTGATTGGCGTGTGTTGATTGCCGGCGGGTTGCCCGCCCTCAGGCCAGCACCCGGCCGATGTAGCGCCCGATGGCCGCCTTCAGCTCCGTCGCTGATCCGGCGTCGAGCGCCAGGACCACGGTCCCCTCGACATCGTGGGGCGGTGTGCGGAAGGTGACGTGGAACAGGATGGCCTGCGCCTCCGCCGTCAGGGCGACGCCGCAACGGTCCAGCAGGTCGTCCCCCATCCCGCGAAGAACCTGCGGAAGGGTGGTGCCGATCGCGACGCCCAGCAGGTTCCCCATGGAGGACAGACAGCTGTTCAGCACGATGTTGCCGACCTCGGCCAGCGCCTCCTCCACCAACTCCGCCGCGTCCTCCTTGGGAACGCCGGGCGGCAGGGCGGCGGCGGCCAGCGGCAGGCCGCTGCGTTCCGGCATCAGCAGGATGGCCGAACCGAGGAAGGCGCCGGACAGGCACTCGGTCACCGCGATCAACGCTCCCGGCAGCGTCGACCGAAGCAGGCCGGACACCCGGTCGCCGGGGACGAGGGTGACCATTGGCACGGAAAGTTCCACAGGCCCGCCGATCATCCGGCTGAGCGCCGTGGACGCCCGGCCGACGCCGATGTTTCCCAGCTCCGTCAGCGCGTCGCGCTCCAGATCGTCCAGCTCAAGCCGCATGGGGATCGGGTCCATCGGCGGGTGCCGGCCGGACCGGGCCGGTCAACCGGCGCCCCCGCCGGCCACATCGTTGGATGACGAGTCGTTGGAGGACGATGATGCGGGCGACGGGCGGCGCGGCAGGCTGGCGGCGGTCAGGAAGCGGGCCATCTGCTCCTCCTCCAGCGGCTTGGGCATGAAGGCGGCGCCCAGCGCGCGGATGCCCGACACCACCGAATCCTGGGCGTTGGCCGTGATGATGGCGACGCGGATGTCCGGCTTCGCCTGCAACAGGCGGGCGGCGGCCTCCAGGCCGTTGTCCCCCGGCATGTTGAAATCGATTATGGCGATATGGATATCACTTTCGTGCAGTTTTCCATAAAGCTCAGCGCTGTTCGCCGCTTCGATGACCGTCCAATCCGGCTTGTTCCGAAGTATTATGCCGCGGACATGCATGCGGGACAGCTTGCTGTCGTCCACGACGATTACGGTCTTGCTCAACGCCTGTGCTCCGGGAGGAGAGAAAATTTGATTTGTGAAGCGATTATAACCACCGCCACGCCGCACGCCAGCATGGATTGCGGTCCGCAATCAGCGTTTTTCGACGAGCCTCCCCTTGGCCCGCCGCGGTGGCTTTGCTAACAGAGGATCGGCCGACAGGGTCATGGCGTCCGGGGTTTCGTCCGTGGAAGATTTCATCAGCGCGCTCGTGGTGTTTCTCGTCGTGGTCGATCCGATCGGGCTGGTTCCGATCTATCTCGGCCTCACCCGCGGGTTCGACAGCCGGCGCAAGCGCACCATCGCCCTGCGCGGGCCGCTGATCAGCTTCGCCATCATCGTCTTCTTCGCCTATCTGGGCGAACTGGTGCTGAACGCCCTGTCCATCGGCATGCCGGCCTTCCGCATCGCCGGCGGCGCGCTGCTGTTCTGGATCGCCTTCGAGATGCTGTTCCAGCGCCGGGCCGAGCGCAAAGAGCGCACCGCGGACGATGCCCGGACGGAGGAGGAGGCCCACGACCTCGCCGTCTTCCCGCTGGCGATCCCGCTGATCGCCGGGCCGGGCGCGATCACCTCCACGCTGCTGCTGATGGACCGCTACGGCGCGACGCTGGCCGGCCAGGGCCTGGTGCTGGGCGCCGCCGCAGCCGCCGTGGGCAGCGTCATGGCGCTGCTGGTCGTCGCCGATCTGGTGAACAAGCTGCTCGGGCGCACGGTGATCCACACGGTCAGCCGCGTGCTGGGCATCGTCCTGGCGGCGCTGGCCGCCCAGACGATCATCGAAGGCATCACCGCCGTCTATCCGCCGCACTGATATCCACAGAGGGACAACCGACCATGGACCGGCACACGCTCAGCAACGGGCGCCTCGGCGCCGCGATCAAGGCCGACGGGGCGGAGCTGTGCTCCCTGACCCTCGACGGGCGGGAACTGCTCTGGCAGGCCGGCCCGGAATGGCCGCGCCACGCGCCGGTGCTGTTCCCCATCGTCGGCCGGCTGAAGGACGACACGCTGCGCCACCAGGGACAGACCCACCGCATGACGCAGCACGGCTTCGCCCGCGACCGCCGCTTCGCCTGGGAGGAACACACCGCCACCCTCTGCCGCCTGTCGCTGTCCGACGACGCGCAGACCCGCGCGCACTACCCCTTCGCCTTCCATTTGGAACTGATTTTCGAGCTGGACGCGGACGGGCTGACCATCCGCCACCGCATCACCAATCCGGGCACGGAGACGCTGCCCGCCTCGCTCGGCGTGCATCCGGCCTTCCTCTGGCCGTTGCAGGACGGCGTCCCGAAGGAGGCGCACGAGCTTCTGTTCGAAACCGACGAGCCCGCGCCGATCCGCCGCGTCGAAGGCGGCCTGCTGTCGCCGCAGCCGGAGCCGACGCCCATCGAGGGCCGCCGCCTGCCGCTGAGCGAAGGGCTGTTCACGCGGGACGCGGTGATCCTCGACCGGCCGGCCAGCCGTTCCGTCCGCTACGGCGCGCCCGGCACGCCGGTTCTCACCGTCTCCTGGGAGGGCTTCCAAGAGCTGGGCATCTGGTCGAAGCCGAGCGGCGCGCCCTTCCTGTGCATCGAGCCCTGGCACGGCCACGCCTCCCCGGCGGAGTTCGACGGGGAGTTCGCGGACAAGCCGGGGCTGCTTCACCTCGCCCCCGGAGCGACGCGGGAGCTGAGCTACCGCGTCGCCGTGGGGTAAGAGACCGGCGGTCCGTCAGCCGCGCTTGTTCAGCGGAACGAAGGGGCGGCCCGGATTGCCGGTGTAGAGCTGGCGGGGGCGCCCGATCTTCTGCTGCGGGTCCTCGATCATCTCCTGCCACTGGGAAATCCAGCCGACGGTGCGGGCCAGCGCGAACAGCACGGTGAACATGCTGGTCGGGAAGCCCATCGCCTTCAGGATGATGCCGGAATAGAAATCGACGTTGGGATAGAGCTTCTTCTCGACGAAGTAGGGATCTTCCAGCGCGATCTTCTCCAGCTCCATGGCGATGGCGAGGTGCGGCTCGTCCTTGATGCCCAGCACGTCCAGAACCTCGTAGCAGGTCTGGCGCATGATCTTGGCGCGCGGGTCGTAGTTCTTGTAGACCCGGTGGCCGAAGCCCATCAGGCGGAAGGGATCGTTCTTGTCCTTGGCGCGCTTGATGAACTCGGGGATGCGCTCGACCGAGCCGATCTGCTCCAGCATCAGCAGCACGGCTTCGTTGGCGCCGCCATGCGCCGGCCCCCACAGCGCCGCGATGCCCGAGGCGATGCAGGCGAAGGGGTTGGCGTGCGACGAGCCGGCCAGCCGCACCGTGGAGGTCGAGGCGTTCTGCTCGTGGTCGGCGTGCAGGATGAAGATCTTGTCCATGGCGCGGGCCAGGACCGGATCGACCTTCCAGGTCTCGCACGGCGTCCCGAAGGTCATGTAGAGGAAGTTTTCCGCGTAGCTGAGATCGTTGCGCGGGTACATGAAGGGCTGGCCGACCGAGTATTTGTAGGCCATGGCGGCCATGGTCGGCATCTTGGCGATCAGCCGGTGCGCGGCGATCATCCGCTGGCGCGGGTCGAGGATGTCGGTCGAGTCGTGGTAGAAGGCCGACAGCGCGCCGGTCACCCCGCACATCACCGCCATGGGGTGGGCGTCGCGTCGGAAGCCGCTGTAGAAGCGGCTCAACTGCTCGTGCACCATGGTGTGGTAGGTGATGGTGCGCTCGAACTCCTCCTTCTGCTGCGGATTCGGCAGCTCGCCGCGCAGCAGCAGGTGGCAGACCTCCAGGTAATCGCAGTTCTCCGCCAGATCCTGGATGGCGTAGCCGCGGTGCAGGAGGATGCCCTCGTCGCCGTCGATGAAGGTGATCGCCGACTCGCAGCTCGCGGTGGAGGTGAAGCCGGGGTCGAAGGTGAAATACCCGGTTTCCGCATAGAGCTTGCGCACGTCGATGGCGCGCGGGCCGGTTTCGCCTTCCAGCAGCGGCAGCTTGACGGTTTTTCCGGTCGTGTCGTCGGTGACCGTGATGGTCCCGACCTGCTTGACCTCGCCGCGCCAGACCGGCCGGCCCTTGCTGCTCTCCATCGGCCCCTCCTTATGCACGCGTCATCGGGCGTGACGCTGTTTCGTTGCACGTAGGAGACTGTATGAAAGGGGGGTGTCGTCAATAGCACTCCCGATAGATGCCACTCCGCCGGGCATAGGCCGTCAGAAGATTCCCGCCTCCAGCCCGGCGGCCATCAGCAGCCCAAGTTCCTCGCAGGAGGGGGCGAAATCGTCGCGGTACGGGCCGCGGCAGACCAGCGGTTCCTGCACCGGACGCCAGCGCAGCCCCGTCGCGATGGAGGCGACGGCGCGGCAGGTCCCCGTCCCGTCATGGCCCGCCCGGACGAACAGCGCGTAGGGCATCCCCTGTGTGCGCTCCAGACAGGGATAGTAGTTGCGGTCGAAGAAATCCTTGAGCGCCCCGCTCATATAGCCCAGATTCTCGGTCGTCCCGAGGATCACGCCCTGCGACTCCAGCACATCCTCCGGACCGGCCTCCAGCGGCGGTTTCGCCACCACCTCCACCCCCTGCACCTCCGGCGACCGCGCTCCGCGCAGCACGGCGTCCAGCAGCGCCCGCGTGTTTGGCGACGGGCAATGGGCGACGACGAGAAGGCGTTTGGGCGGCATGATTCGTCCTTTCCACGGCGACTGTACCAACAACACAGGAGGACGTCTCATGAGCGAAGACGCGCGCCGCTTCGTCGTCGTCACCGGTGGCCCCGGCTCCGGGAAAAGCACCCTGATCGACGCGCTGGCCAGCGAAGGCCACGCCCACAGCGTGGAGGCGGGCCGCGCCATCATCCAGGACCAGATGGCCATCGGCGGGCCGGCGCTGCCCTGGATCGACCCGCCCGCCTTCGCGGAATTGATGCTGTGCTGGGAACTGCGCTCCCTTCGCCTCGCGCGGGAGCAGGAGGGGACGGTCTTCTTCGACCGCGGCATCCCGGACATCCTCGGCTATCTGCGCCTGATGAAGCGCCCGGTTCCCGCACATCTGGAAAGGGCGGCCCGGCAATTCCGCTATCACCGGACCGTCTTTGTCGCACCGCCCTGGCCGGAGATTTTCGCGCCGGACGCCGAGCGCCGGCAGACCCTGGCCGAAGCCGCGGCGACCCACGACGCCATGGTCGAGACCTACCGCGGCCTGGGTTACGAACTGGTCGAACTGCCCAAGGCGCCGGTGGCGGAACGGCTGCGCTTCGTCCTGGACCGGCTTGGCCAACCGGGGCCGCTCACGCCCACCCAGCTCACGCCATAAGCTGGCCGCCGTTCACTTCGATCACCTGCCCGGTGATGTAGCCGCTGAGCGCCTCCGACGCCAGGAACAGATAGGCGCCGACGCAGTCCTCCGCCGTGCCCAGCCGGCCCAACGGGATGCGCGCCGCCGTCGCCGCCAGCTTCTCCGGCGAGGAGTAGCGCTGGTGGAAATCGGTGTTGATGGTGCCGGGCGAGACGGCGTTGACGCGGATGCGGTCCGGCGCCAGCTCCGCCGCCAGGGAGCGGGTGAAGGTCGAGACGAAGGCCTTCGACGCGCTGTAGACCGACGATCCGGGACTGCCGCCGGTGCGGGCGGAGATGGAGACGGTGTTGACGATGGCCCCGCCCCCGGCGGCGCGCAGGGCCGGCAGGGCGCGCCGGCAGGCCACGACGACGGAGCGCAGGTTGAGGTCGATCACCTCGTCCAGAAAGTCGTCGCCGATCCGCTCCAGCGGCACCCGTCCGACCATGGTGCCGGCGTTGTTGACGAGGATGTCCAGCCCGCCCAGCGCCTGCACCGCCGCGTCCACCGCCGACTCCACGGCGCGCGGGTCGCGGAAGTCGCCGGTGACGGCGTAGACGTCCGTCCCGCCCGCCGTGAGGGCAAGCGCCAGCCTCGCCGCGGCATCATTGCCACCAGAACCATGGAGCGCCACCCGCGCGCCCAGGCTGGCGAAGGCGGTGCCCACCGCCGCCCCGATGCCCCGGCTGCTGCCGGTCACCAGCACGCGCTTGCCGCGCAGGTCCTCGCCCAACAGAGTCATGACTCCTGCCCCTCAGCGTTCGCGGCGCACGCGGCGCACGGCGTCCAGCCAGCCGTCGTACAGGCGGACGCGCTTGGCCGCGTCCATCCGCGGCTCGAACCGGCGGTCGCAGCGCCAGGCGCCGGCCAGCGCCGCCTGATCGCGGTAGACCCCGGCCTTCAGCCCAGCCAGCCCGGCCGCCCCCAGCGCGGTCGTCTCGATCACCGCCGGGCGTTCCACCGGCAGGTCCAGCACGTCGGCCAGGAACTGGCACAGCCAGTCGTTCGCCGCCATGCCGCCGTCCACCCGCAGCGCGTCGGAGGTCGCCATGTGCGAGGCCGCCCAGTCGGAGACCATGGCGTCGCGCAGGTCGCGCGTTTGGAAGGCGACCGCCTCCAGCGCCGCGCGGGCGATGTGGGCCGGGCCGGCGTCCAGCGTCAGGCCGAAGATGGCGGCGCGGGCCTCCGGGTCCCAGTGTGGGGCGCCCAGGCCCACGAAGGCCGGCACCAGATAGACGCCGTGGCTGTCCGGAACGCGGGTCGCCATGTCGTCGGTCTGGGAGGCGTGGGTGATGATCCCCAGCCCGTCGCGCAGCCACTTGATGGCCGCCCCTGCGATGAAGATGGAGCCCTCCAGCGCGTAGGTCGTCCGCCCGTCCAGCCGGTAGGCGACGGTGGTCAGCATGTTGGAGCGTGATTCCACCGGCGTGTCGCCGGTGTTCAGCAGGGCGAAGCAGCCGGTACCGTAGGTGGACTTCACCATGCCCGGCTCGAAGCAGGCCTGCCCGAAGGTGGCCGCCTGCTGGTCGCCGGCGATGCCGGTGATCGGGATGGCGCGGCCCAGCAGGTCCGGCTCCGTCGCGCCGAACTCGGCGCTGCTGTCCAGCACCTCCGGCATCATGGCGCGGGGGATGCGGAACAGGGCGAGCAGCTCGTCGTCCCAGTCCTGGCGATGGATGTCGAAGACCATGCTGCGCGAGGCGTTGGTCGCGTCGGTGGCGTGCACCCGCCCGCCGGTCAGCCGGTGCAGCAGGAAGCTGTCGATGGTGCCGAAGCACAGCTCGCCCCGCTCCGCCCGCTCCCGCGCGCCGGGGACATGGTCGAGAATCCAGGCGATCTTGGTGGCGGAGAAGTAGGAGTCGATCAGCAGCCCGGTCTTGCGCCGCACCAGCGGCCCGCAGCCCTCCTCGACCAGCTTGCGGCAAAGGTCGGCGGTGCGGCGGTCCTGCCAGACGATGGCGCGGTGCACCGGCTCGCCGGTGCGGCGGTCCCAGACGACGGTGGTTTCGCGCTGGTTGGTGATGCCGATGGCGGCGATGTCCGCGGCGCTCAGCCCGGCCTCGTCCACGGCGCCCCGCATCACCGCCACGGTGTCGCGCCAGATGTCCTCCGGATCGTGCTCCACCCAGCCGTCGTCCGGATAATGCTGCGCGAACTCGCGCCGGGCCACCCCGGCGGGAACGCCCTGCCGGTCGAAGACGATGGCGCGGGTGGAGGTGGTGCCCTGATCGATGGCGAGGACGTGGCCGGCTTCAGACATGGTCTTTCCTATGGTCTTTCTTCTTTCCCCTCTCCCGTCCCGGGAGAGGGAGGGACCCACGCGTCAGCGTGGGAGGGTGAGGGTACTGGCAAGGATCAGCACCTTGATCCTCGAACGACCCTCACCCGGCCCTTCGGGCCACCCTCTCCCGGGACGGGAGAGGGATTCAAGTCATCGCATCACTGCGCCATCGCGGCCTTCTTCGGCGGCGAGGCCGGCCAGGACTTGATGAGCTGGTCGTAGTCCACCGTCTCGCCCTTGGGCTTCTCGTTGGACAGCTTGCGCTGCGGCGCGGTGGTGCCGTCCTTCTCGGCCTTGGCGAACCAGAACTCCGCCGACTCCTTCTTGTTCAGCTTCGGCCCGCATTCGCCCTGAACGCCCGACCGCTCCAGCCGCTCCATCACCGAGTCCTGGGCCGCGGCCAGCGCGTCCATGGCCGCCTGCGGCGTCTTGGCGCCGGAGGAGGCATCGCCGATGTTCTGCCACCAGAGCTGCGCCAGCTTCGGGTAATCCGGCACGTTCACGCCGGTCGGCGTCCACTGCACGCGCGCGGGGGAGCGGTAGAACTCGACCAGCCCGCCCAGCTTCGGCGCGCGTTCGGTGAAGCTCTTGTCCCAGATGTCGCTTTCCCGGATGAAGGTCAGGCCGACATGGCTCTTCTTCAGGCTGACCGACTTCGCCATGGTGAACTGGGCGTAGAGCCACGCCGCCTTGCGGCGGTCCACCGGGGTGGATTTCAGCAGAGTCCACGACCCGGCGTCCTGGTAGCCCAGCTTCATGCCGTCCTTCCAATAGGCGCCCTTGGGCGACGGGGCCATGCGCCATTTCGGCGTGCCGTCGGCGTTCACCACCGGCAGGCCGTCCTTCACCATGTCGGCGGTGAAGGCGGTGTACCAGAACATCTGCTGCGCGACGTTGCCCTGGGCCGGCACCGGGCCGGATTCGGAGAAGGTCATGCCAGCGGCCTGCGGCGGCGCGTATTTCTTCAGCCACTCCACGTATTTGGTGACGGAGTAGACGGCGGCCGGGCCGTTGGTGTCGCCGCCCCGCTCGACGGAGGAGCCGACCGGGCTACAGCCCTCCATGCGGATGCCCCACTCGTCCACCGGCTTGCCGTTGGGCAGACCCTTGTCGCCGTTGCCGGCCATCGACAGCCACGCGTCGGTGAAGCGCCAGCCCAGCGACGGGTCCTTCTTGCCGTAGTCCATGTGGCCGTAGACCTTGACGCCGTCGATCTCCTTCACGTCGTTGGTGAAGAACTCGGCGATGTCCTCATAGGCCGACCAGTTGACCGGGACGCCCAGCTCGTAGCCGTACTTGGCCTTGAACTTCTCCTTCAGGTCCGGGCGCTGGAACCAGTCGTAGCGGAACCAGTAGAGGTTGGCGAACTGCTGGTCGGGAAGCTGGTAGAGCTTGCCGTCCGGACCGGTGCCGAAGGATTTGCCGATGAAGTCGTTCACGTCCAGCGTGGGGGACGTGACGTCCTTGCCCTCCCCCTCCATCCAGTCGCTGAGCGCCACGGCCTGCTTGTAGCGGAAATGGGTGCCGATCAGGTCGCTGTCGTTGATCCAGGCGTCGTAGATGTTCTTGCCGGACTGCATCTGCGTCTGGATTTTCTCCACCACGTCGCCTTCCTGGATCAGGTCGTGGCGCAGCTTGATGCCGGTGATCTCGCTGAAGGCCCTGGCGAGCGTCCGGGCCTCGTACTCATGGGTGGTGATGGTCTCGGAGACGACGTTGATCTCCATGCCGGCGAAGGGCTTGGCGGCGTCGATGAACCACTGCATTTCCTTCAGCTGCTCCTCCTTCGACAGGGTCGAAGGCTGGAACTCGCTGTCGATCCAGCGCTTGGCCGCCTCGATGTCGGCGAAGGCCGGGGCCGATGACAGAAGAAGCGCCGCCGCGGATGCGGAGGCGAGATACAGGGTACGCATCGTTGTTTCCTCCCGTTTCCATTGTTTTAGGCCCGTTCCGGCCGGCGACGGCCGGCCGTCACACCCAGCGGAAGACCGCCGCGGCGTAAAGAAGCGAAAGTGCCGTCGCGTAGTGCACCTCCCCGCCCACCAGCCCCAGCCAGGCGAGGTGGATGAAGGCGCTGCCGAGCAGCGTGATGAACAGCCGGTCGCCGCGCGTCGTGGTGATGCCCAGCACGCCGGGGCGCGCCACCTCCGGCCGGTTGAGCGCCAGGACGGTCAGCAGGGTCAGCAGCCCGGCGATGACGGCGAAGAAGGCGCCGGTCTGCCAGGTCCAGGCCATCCAGGCGAGGTGTTCGGTGACGGTGTCCATGGCGGCGTCCTCCCTCCCGTCAGACGCGGCCCAGGGCGAAGCCCTTGGCGATGTAGTTGCGCACGAACCAGATCACCAGCGCGCCGGGCAGGATGGTCAGCACCCCCGCCGCCGCCAGCAGCCCCCAATCCATGCCGGAGGCCGAGACGGTGCGCGTCATCGTCGCCGCGATGGGCTTGGCGTCCACCGAGGTCAGCGTGCGCGCCAGCAGCAGCTCGACCCAGCTGAACATGAAGCAGAAGAAGGCGGTGACGCCGATCCCGCTGGCCACCAGCGGCATGAAGATCTTCACGAAGAAACGCGGAAAGCTGTAGCCATCGAGATAGGCGGTTTCGTCGATCTCCCGCGGTACCCCCGACATGAAGCCCTCCAGGATCCACACCGCCAGCGGCACGTTGAACAGGCAGTGGGCCAGCGCCACGGCCAGCGGCGTGTCGAACAGCCCGATGGCGGAATAGAGGTTGAAGAAGGGCAGCGCGAAGACCGCCGCCGGGGCCATGCGGTTGGACAGCAGCCAGAAGAACAGATGCTTGTCGCCGACGAAGCGGTAGCGCGAAAAGGCGTAGGCCGCCGGCAGGGCCAGCGCGATCGACAGCACCGTGTTCAGCGCCACATACTGCAGCGAGTTCAGATAGCCCGAATACCAGGACGAGTCGGTGAAGATGCGTCGGTAATTCTCGAAGGTCAGGGTGTGGGGCCACAGCGTCAGGCCGCTGACGATCTCGGTGTTCGTCTTCAGGCTCATGTTCACGAGCCAGTAGATCGGCAGCATCAGGAACAGGATGTAGAGCGTGAGGACGATCCGTGCGCGCAGCATGGCCCGTTTCCTTTGCTAGTTCCGTTGCGCGTCCATGCGCGTCATGACCGTGTAGAAGACCCAGCAGACCGCCAGGATGATCAGGTTGTAGACGATGGACAGGGCCGCGGCCTTGCCCAAGTCGAACTGCCCCAGCGCCAGCTTGACGAGGTCGATCGACACGAAGGTGGTCGAGTTGCCGGGGCCGCCGCCGGTCACCACGAAGGGCTCGGTGTAGATCATGAAGCTGTCCATGAAGCGCAGCAGAACGGCGATCAGCAGCACCCGATGCATCTTCGGCAATTGGATGTTGCGGAACACCGCCCAGCGCGAGGCGCCGTCGATCCGGGCCGCCTGGTAGAAGGCGTCGGGAATGGAGCGCAGGCCGGCGTAGCAGAGCAGTGCGACCAGCGAGGTCCAGTGCCAGACGTCCATCACCACGATGGTCACCCAGGCCGACAGCGGGTCCGCCGTGTAGTTGTAGGGGATGCCCAGCCGGTTGACCGCCCAGCCCAGCAGGCCGATGTCCTCGCGGGCGAAGATCTGCCAGATGGTGCCGACGACGTTCCACGGGATCAGCAGCGGCAGAGCCAACACCACCAGCGTCGCCGCCACCCGCCAGCCGTGGCGCGGCATGCTCAGCGCCACGGCGATGCCCAGCGGCACCTCGATCAGCAGGATCAGCAGCGAGAACAGCAGGTTGCGCCACAGCGCGTCGAAGAAGCGCCCGCCGAGGTCGGTGGAGGGGTCGAGAAGCTCCTGGTACCAGCCGATGCCGTTCCAGAAGAACTGGTTGTTCCCGAAGGTGTCCTGCACCGAGTAGTTGACCACCGTCATCAGCGGCAGGATGGCCGAGAAGGCAACGATCAGCAGAACCGGCAGGACCAGCAGCCATGCCCCCTGGTTGACGGGTTTGTCCATCACGCCGCCTCCCCTTCCACGAGCGTTCCGTCCGCGTAGACATGCACCATGGCGGGGTCGAGCAGCAGCGACGCCTCGTCCCCCGCCAGCGTCAGATCCTCCGGCACCGTCGCCGCCATCGGCAGGCCCGACAGCTCCACCCGCGCGATGCGCGTGCGCCCCAGATCGTCCAGCCGGCGCACCCGCACCGGCACGCCGCCGGCCCCGGCGGGAGCCAGCGTGGCGAACTCCGGCCGCACGCCGATTTCGATTTTCGCTCCGCCATTGAGCGTCGGATAGTCGCGGCGCAGCGCGATGACGTGCCCGCCGACCCGCGCGGCGCGGCCCGACACCTCCGCCGGCAGGACATTCATGCCCGGCGACCCGATGAAATGGCCGACGAAGACGTGGGCGGGCCGCTCGAACAGCTCCTGCGGGCGGCCGACCTGGACGACGCGCCCGTCATGCATCACCACCACCCTGTCGGCGAAGGTCAGCGCCTCCGTCTGGTCGTGGGTCACGTAGATCATCGTCAGGTCGAGCGCGCGGTGCAGCGCCTTCAGCTTCGACCGCAGCTCCCATTTCAGATGCGGGTCGATGACGGTCAGCGGCTCGTCGAACAGGATGGCCGCCACGTCCGGACGCACCAGCCCGCGCCCCAGCGAGATCTTCTGCTTGGCGTCGGCGGTCAGGTTCCGCCCGCGCCGGTTCAGGTCCGCCGTCAGGTCGAGCAGCCCGGCGATCTCGCGCACCCGCGCGTCGAGCGGCGCCCCGCGCAGGCCGCGGTTGCGCAGCGGAAAGGCGAGGTTCTCGTAGACCGTCATGGTGTCGTAGACGACGGGGAACTGGAAAACCTGGGCAATGTTGCGCGCCTCGGTCGGCAGCGCCGTCACGTCCTTGCCGTCGAACAGCACCCGCCCCTCGCTGGGGGTCAGCAGGCCGGAGATGATGTTCAGCAGCGTGGTCTTGCCGCAGCCCGACGGCCCGAGCAGCGCGTAGGCGCCGCCCTGCTCCCACACATGGGTCATCGGCTTCAGCGCGTAGTCGTCGTCGCTTTTCGGATTGGGGGTGTAGCTGTGGCCGAGGGATTGAAGGTCGATGCGCGCCATGCCGTCCGCCCTCCCGTCACGCCGCCATGACCAGCGGCGGCGCCGCGGCCAGCCGCCCGTCATGGCCGAACACGAACAGCCGCCGCGGGTCGATGAAGCACTCGATCCGCTCGCCCGGCTCGACCTCCAGCACGCCGCGGGTGACGGCGACCCAGCGGTCGGTTCCTCCATCCGTGCGCGGCAGGTCGATGTGGACGAAACTCTCCGAACCGGTGATCTCGCTGACCGCCACGGCACCGCTCAGGGACATCGCGTCGGCATGGGGCCGCGTCAGGTGCAGGTGGTCGGCGCGAAAGCCGATGGTGTAGTCGTCGTCCGGCAACTCCGCCAGGACGCCGCGCGCCGGCCCGTGCTCACCGGTCGCCAGCACGATCTGCAGGCCGCGCTTGTGCACCCGCATGGTGTTGAGCGGCGGGTCGGAGAACACGCGCGCGCTGGTCAGGTTGGCCGGGCGGCGGTAGACGTCCGGGGTGCGCCCGAACTGCGCCAGCCGCCCTTCCCACAAAGTCGCCGTGTTGCCGCGGAGCAGCAGCGCCTCCGCCGGCTCGGTCGTCGCGTAGACGAAGACCGCGCCGGTCGCGGCGAAGATCTTCGGCAGCTCCTCCCGCAATTCCTCGCGCAGCTTGTAGTCCAGGTTGGCCAGCGGCTCGTCGAGCAGGACGAGCTGCGCCTCCTTCACCAGGGCGCGGGCGATGGCGGTGCGCTGCTGCTGGCCGCCGGAGAGCTGCTGCGGCGTGCGCTGCAGGTAGGGCTCCAGCTTCAGCAGGCGGGCGGCCTCCCGCACCTTGCGGTCGATTTCGTCCTTGGGCCGGCGGGCGACCCGCAGGGGGGAGGCGATGTTCTCGTAGACGGTCAGGGAGGGGTAGTTGATGAATTGCTGGTAGACCATGGCGACGGAGCGTTCGCGGACGTGCCGCCCCGTCACGTCCACACCGTCCACCAGCACGCGCCCAGCGCTGGGCACGTCCAGCCCGGCCATCAGCCGCATCAGCGACGTCTTGCCCGACAGGGTCGGCCCCAGCAGAACGTTCAGCGACCCGCGCTCCAGGCTCAGCGACACGTTTTCGAGGTGAACGTGGCCGCCGACGTGCCTGCTGACCTTGTCCAGAACCAAGCCCACCGGCCTTCCTCCCCAATATTCATTTTTTCTTTATTGAGATGGTTCTTGTCGCCGTTTTTCCACGCCCGCTATTCGGCAGCGTCGGATGCCCTCTCCCTCCGGCTGCGCTCCTCCGTCATGAAGGCGTCGAGCGCCTGCGCCTGGGCGGTGTCCAGCCGCAGCCCCAGCTTGGTCCGGCGCCACAGCACGTCCTCGGCGGTCTCCGCCCATTCCTCCGTCATCAGATAGCGGACCTCGGCCTCGGTCAGGGTGCCGCCGAAATCGCGGCCCAGATCCTCCGGCCGCGCAGCGCTGTCGAGAATCCGACGGGCGCGGGTGCCGTAGGTGCGCACCAGCCGCTCCAGATGCGGCTGCGTCAGGAAGGGCGCCCGCCCGCGCAGTTCGGCGGCCAGTGCCGCGACGCCGTCCACCGGGAAATCGCCGCCCGGCAGGGTCCCGGCGCTGCTCCAGTCCGAGGCGCCTGGGGCGAGCTTCGGCAGGAACGGCGCCAGCTTGGCGATGGCCGCGTCGGCCAGACGGCGGTAGGTGGTGATCTTGCCGCCGAAGATGTTGAGCAGCGCCGCCTTGCCGTCGCCCGGCGCGTCGAGCGCCAGCACATAGTCGCGGGTCGCCGCCTGCGCCGTCGAGGCGCCGTCGTCATAGAGCGGGCGGACGCCGGAATAGGTCCACACCACGTCGGCGGGCGTCACCGGCTTGGCGAAATAGTCCCCGGCGGCGGCGCAGAGATAGGCGATCTCCGCCTCCGACGCCCGGGCGTCCGCCGGATCGCCCTGGTAGTCGTTGTCGGTGGTGCCGATCAGGGTGAAGTCGCGCTCGTAGGGGATGGCGAAGACGATCCGCTTGTCGGCGTTCTGGAAGATGTAGCAGCGGTCGTGGTCGAACAGCTTCGGCACCACGATGTGCGAGCCCTGGACCAGACGGATGCGCGCGTCCACCGTGGACCGCGCGCCCTGCCGCATCACCTCCGACACCCAGGGGCCGGCGGCGTTGACCAGCGCGCGGGCGCGGATGCTGCTGCGCTGGCCGCTGCGCGCGTCCTCGACCGTCACGGTCCACAGCCCGTCCTCGCGGACGGCGTTCAGGAAACGGGTGCGGGTGCGGATCGTCGCGCCCATGCGGGCGGCGTCCTGTGCGTTCAGGACCACCAGACGCGCGTCGTCGACCCAGCAATCCGAATATTCGAAAGCGCGACCGAAACCCGGCTTCAGCGGCTTTCCCGCCGGATCGCTGCGCAGATCGAGCCCGCGCGTGCCCGGCAGCCTCTCCCGCCCGCCGAGATGGTCATAGAGGAACAGGCCCAGCCGCAGGAACCAGGAGGGCCGCAGGCCGGGCAGGTGGGGCAGGACGAAGCGCAGCGGCCAGATGATGTGCGGCGCCATGCGCCACAGCACCTCGCGCTCGCGCAGCGCCTCGCGGACCAGCCGGAACTCGTAATATTCCAGGTAGCGCAGGCCGCCGTGGATCAGCTTGGTCGAGGCCGAGGACGTGCCCGACGCCAGATCCTTCTGTTCGCACAGATAGACGGAGCAGCCCCGCCCCGCGGCATCGCGCGCGATGCCGGAGCCGTTGATGCCGCCGCCGACGATGGCAAGGTCGTAGACCCCGGCCATCCATCCCTCCTCTCCGCTGTGCGCCCGCCCCTTGCGGTCTGCGCCTTTGTTTTCGTTTCAAACGGTAGCTGAGGGTTCGACAGGCCGCAATACGAAAAAAGTGAAAGCGATACGAAAGACGATGGCGCCATCCCCCCTCCCTCGTTGGGGGAGCCGGTGAACTCCCGCGGCGCTGGCGGGTTATCCAGGCAACCGGAACCGGAGGACCGCGTGTTCGAGTGGATCACTGACTTGGTCGAAAGCGGCGGCTACGCCGGCATTGCGCTTCTGATGCTGCTGGAGAACGTCTTTCCGCCCATCCCATCGGAACTCATCATGCCGTTGGCCGGATTCGTCGCCGCACGCGGGGATCTCAGCCTGCCGCTGGTGGTTCTGGCGGGCACCGCGGGTTCGGTGGCGGGCGCGCTGTTCTGGTATTACGCCGGGCTGTGGCTGGGCAGCGAACGGCTGAAGCGGCTGGCCGCCCGGCATGGCCGCTGGCTGACGGTGGCGCCCGCGCAGGTTGACGAGGCGACGGGCTGGTTCCGCCGGCACAGCGGGGCGTCGGTGCTGATCGGGCGCCTGATCCCGGCGGTGCGGACGCTGATCTCCGTTCCCGCCGGGATCGCCGGGATGGGTCTGGCCCGCTTCATGGTCTTCTCGACCATCGGAACGGCGCTGTGGTCGCTGGTCCTCGCCGGCGCCGGCTATCTGCTGGAGGGCCAGTACGACAAGGTGTCGGGCTGGATGGACCCGGTGGCCAAGCTGGTCATCGCCGCCATCGCCGCCTGGTACGCCTATCGCGTCGCCACCTTCCGCCCGCAGGAGCAGAACTGACGGGGTGTTTCCCCGTCAGTGTCCACAACCCTCAATCCTTCGCTTCATCTTTCGAACTGCGGGTGGGCAAGTCCTTCCGTTTTGCGGATGCCATCTCCTGCAGTTCCTTTTCACTCATTGACTTCGCCATCTCCTTCGAGGCCCCGCGCAGACTGGATTCCGGCTGCTCCCCGCGCTTGGCCGCCAGCGCCGCGCCCGCGGCCATCTGCTGCTTCTTGGACTCCGCCTTGCTCATCCGTCCCCTCCAACCGTGATGTGAACGCACTGTCCTTCAACAGGCCATCAACAGGGCTGAGACGAATTCCGTCCGTCCCGCCGGCGCCGCAACCTTTGATGGCTCCACCGCGCCGGTCGCGCCGCCCGGCGTCCGTGAGACTCCTTGGACTGGAATAACCACACGCGGGTGTGTTCGGGGCTGTTCCATATCCGTAATACGGCTTTCGCAACTGTCAGAATCTCTCTTAGTTGTATCAATCGTTGACAATCCCTCTTTAGGACGTATTTTTGGCGATCTAATCCCTTTTCGGGATGCATATGACGTTTCTGTAAAAACTCGCCGCGAATTTTCCCATCGGATCATTGCAACGCCGAAGGAATAGTGGGGACTTCGATGCCCGACACCACGCCGCACATCCCCACCGATCGCCTTCATCTGTCCAACAGTTTCGGACCGGTCAAAATCTGGCCCGATCTTCGTCTGCACGAGGGATTCGAACAGCTTGTCGAGCGGCATCCCACCGCTCCGGCGGTGGTGACGGAGGCCGGTATCCTCGACTATGCCGGACTGGACGCGGCGGCCAACGCGCTGGCTCACGCGCTGCTGGCGCTTGGGTTGGGCATGGAGGAGCCGGTCGGCGTTCTGACGGAACGGTCGGGTCACCTGCCGCAGGCCTTCCTCGGCATTCTCAAGGCGGGCGGGGTCTATGTGCCGATGGTCGCCGACCTGCCGCCGGAGCGGCTGGCGAACATGGCGCGGCAAGCGGGGATGCGGCTGCTGGTCGCGCTCGACGGGCTGGTCCCGCCGGAAGCGCTGACCCATGCTCTGTCCGCCAACGGCAAGATGGAGCGGCCGCAAGCCGTCCTGCGCCCCGAATCCCTGGACGGCGAGAGTCTTGCCAGGTCCGCGGAGCGCCCGGACCGGCCCGGTCCGGCCAATGGGCTGGCGGTCATCCTCTTCACCTCCGGCTCGACCGGCCAGCCGAAGGGCGTCCTGATCCAGCACGACGCCTGCGTGAATCTGGCGCTCGGCCACACGGAGGCGCAAGGCGTCGGGCCGGGAGACCGGGTGCTGCTGTCCACCTCCCCCGGCTTCATCCTGGGCTTCCGCGAGCTGTGCCTGCCGCTGCTCTCCGGGGCCGCCTATGTCCCGGCCTCGCGCGCGCTGATCGACGATCCGGCGCGGCTGCTCGACCATATGGCCCGGCTGGGCGTGACCATCGCGCTGTTCACCCCCTCCTATCTGCGGCTTCTGCGCGGCGCGGTACCGGCGGGGCTGCGCATGATCCTGACCGCCGGGGAGCGGCCCAACCCGGACGACGCGCGGCATTACGCCCGTTACCTCGACTATTGGAACATGCACGGCGCCACCGAGGTCTGCGGCACCATCTGCATGCACAAGGTGAATCCGGACGGCGACGGCCCGCTGCCCAGCGGGCGCCCCTTCACCAACAACGCCGTCCATCTGCTGGACCGCCACGGCAACGAGGTCCCCGACGGCGAGGTCGGCGAGATCCATGTCATCGGGCGGGGCGTGTCGCGCGGCTACCTGAACCAGCCCGAGCTGTCGGCGGAGAATTTCGTCGAGACGCGCTTCGGGCGCGCCTACCGCACGCACGACCTTGGGCGCTGGAACGAAAACGGCGACCTGGAGACGCTGGGCCGCGCCGACGACATGGTGAAGGTGTCCGGCCAGTCGGTGTCGCTGAGCGAGATCGAGCGGACACTGCTGCGCCATCCGCTGGTCAGCCGCGCCGCCGCCCTTCAGCATCAGGGCCGCCTCGCCGCGATCGTCGAGAGCGCCGATCCGGAGGCGGCGCAAGCGGAAGACTGGCGCGCCTTCCTCGGCCGCACACTGCCCGCCTACATGGTGCCGGCGCGGGTGAAGGCGGTGGCCCGCATGCCGATCAACTCCGCCGGCAAGACCGACCGCCGCGCCCTGCTGGCGCTCGCCGAAGAGGCATTGTCCGCCGCGCGCCGCACGGGCGGAACGCCGCCGCAAGGCGATCTGGAGCGGGCCATCGCCACGGTCTGGGAAGAGATTCTGGACACACGCCCGGTGATGCGGGACGACCCGTTCTTCGCCATCGGCGGCACCAGCCTGCTCGCCATCGCGGTCGGGCAGCGCCTCCATGCGCTCGGCCATCCGGTCACGGTGCCGGTGATCCTGGCCTCGCAGACGGTGGAGGCGTTGGCCCGCCGAATCGTGGAGCGCAAGGACGAGGACACCGCCCCGCTGGACGTGAGCGAAGGCCCCGCCACCGCCGGACAGGAGGATTTCTGGGTCGCCGCCAAGCTCGGCCTCGCCGCCGCCGGATCGCACGTCGTGCGCGTCCTGTCGGTGCGCGGCCCGGTTCCAAAGGTCGAGCGCTGGCGCGCCGCCTGGGCCGCCTTGCTGGAGCGCCACCCGGCCCTGCGCACCGCCTTCCACACCGACGCCGAAGGCCGGGTGCGCTGGCGCACGATCCCCGCCGCCGCCCTGCCGCCCTCCGCCGGCTTCTCCGTCGACCGCTGCCACCTCCCGGAGGAGGCGCGCGAGCTGATCGCCGGCTACGCCGAGACGCCCTTTGCCCTGACCGAAGCGCCGTTGGCCCGCGCCGGCCTGATGATCATCGAATCCGGCAACGAGACGCTGTTCTGGTTCGTGCTGCATCATGCCGTCGTGGACGGCCAGTCCGCCCGCACCGTGCAGGAGGATGTCCTGGCCCTCCTGCTGGACCGCGCCTTGCCTCCGGCGCCGCACGGCATCGCGCTGGCCGCGCGGGACGAAGCCCGCCACCTCCGCTCCGACCTGGCGGAGCGGGACCGCGCCTTCTGGAACGCCAAGCTGGACGCCCTGCCGCTTGAGGCGTTCGAGGAGCTTCCGCTCGACCAGCCCCGCCCCATCACGCCCAGCGGGCGCTCCGCCCCACCCCTGGCGGAGCGGCTGGACGCCGCGACCACCACAGCCCTCACCGCCATCGCGAAGGCTCAAGGCGTCGGCCTGCACGGGCTGCTGCTGGCGATCCTGGCGGCGGAGACGCGGCGGCGCGGTGGGCGGACCGACCTGATCCTCGGAACCGGCGTTTCGCTGCGCCCGGCGGGGGGCGAGGACGCGGTCGGGCATTTCGTCAATCTCGTGCCGGTCGTCCTGCCCGGCGCCCCGACGGCACTGGCCGGGCAGGTCCGCGCCGCCCAGGATGCGCTGACCGAGGCGGTCGGACACGCCGGCCTGCCCGCCAACCTGATCCAGCGTGAATTCCGCCAGCGCCGGCCCGACGCGCTGCCGCCCGCCCGCCCCAACCTCTTCGCGGTGGCGCTGACCGCCAACCCGCCGCGCACCAGCGCCGATCCGGCCAGCGGCCTGTCGCTGTCCCCACGCCGGTTGCCCGGCGCGCTCGCCCACCCCGCCGCCGGCCTTGACCTCGCCTTCAGCCACGAGCCGGTGACGGATGACGACGGCGAAGGGTTGGAACTCGCCCTTCTATGGAATC
Source organism: Azospirillum brasilense (assembly GCF_005222205.1). Classification (NCBI taxonomy): domain Bacteria; kingdom Pseudomonadati; phylum Pseudomonadota; class Alphaproteobacteria; order Rhodospirillales; family Azospirillaceae; genus Azospirillum; species Azospirillum brasilense. The sequence goes on from NZ_CP032347.1 coordinate 454,804, forward strand.
CGGACGTCCACACGGAGACCACGGCGCACTCCTGGCTGGCCGGCTTCGCCGCCTGGGCGCGTTGGCTCGCCGTCGATCCGGCACGGCTGGACTCGCCCCTGCCCGCGCTGCTCCCGGAGGAGGCGGCCCTTCTCGACCGCTGGGAGCATGGCGAGGAGCGCCCCCGCCCGCCCCGCCGCGCCCACGAACTGTTCGAGGACATCGCCGCCCGCCAGCCGGACCGCCCCGCCGTGGTCACCCGCAGCGGCGTGCGGACCTATGGCGAGTTGAACCGGGACGCCGACCGCATCGCCGCCGCCCTTCTGCTCTGCGGCGTGGCACGGCAGGACGCCGTGGCGGTGCTGACCGGCTGCTCTCCAGGCCTGCCGGCGGCGGTGCTAGGCGTCTGGAAAGCCGGGGCGGCCTATCTGCCTCTGGCCCAGGACCTGCCGCCGGAGCGCATGGCCTACATGGTCCGCGACGCCGGGGTCCGGCTGCTGATCGCGCTGGACGGCCAGCCCGTCCCGCCCGCCCTGGCCGAGGCCGTGCCGACGCTGATCCGCCCGGACATCCTCGAAGGCTCCGCCGCACCGACCACCGTGGCTGGGGCGCCGGACGACCTCGCCTACGTCATCTACACCTCCGGCACGACCGGGCATCCGAAGGGCGTCGCGGTCCGTCACGACGGCTTCATCAACGCCGCGCTGGCGACCGGGGAGACGGTCGGCCTGCGGGCGGACGACCGCATGGCGCTGGCGGCGACGCCGGGATTCGACGCCTCGCTGTGGGAACTCGGGCTGGCGCTGCTGCACGGGATGGCGATGGTTCCCGTGCCGCCGGACCTGCGCGATGATCCCTGGGCGCTGAAGGACGCCTACACGGAGTTGGGCGTCACCGTGGCCTTCCACGCCCCTTCCTATCTGCGGATCAGCCAGGAGAAGCCGTTCCGCGGCCTGCGTGTCCTGCTGACCGGCGGAGAGGCGCCGAACGCCGACGACGCCCGCCACCACGCCGCCGACCTGGCCTTCTGGAACGCCTACGGCCCCACCGAGGCGAGCATCCTCGCATCCATGGGCCGCATCCTGCCCGACAGCGGGCGCGGCGGCCCGGTCCCCGCCGGACGCCCGTTGCCCAACAGCCGGGTCACTCTGCGCCGTCCGGACGGCACGCCGGTTCCGCCGGGCCTGCCGGGAGAAGTGTGGCTGGGCGGGGTGGGCCTCGCCCGCGGCTACCTCAACAACCCCGACCTGACCGCCCGCGCCTTCGTCGAGACGGCGGAGGGCCGCTTCTACCGCACCGGCGATCTGGGCCGCTGGACGGCGGACGGGCGACTGGTCCTGTGTGGCCGCATCGACCATCAGGTGAAGCTGCACGGCCAGCGCGTCGAACTCGCCGAGATCGAGCAGGACCTGCTGGCCCACCCCGCCGCCGCCCAGGCCGTCGTCCTGGTGGACGCCGCGGCGGAGGGCACCAAGGCCTTGCGCGCTTTCGTCCGCGCCAAGGACGGCGCCACCCTGCCCGACGAGGAGGCGTGGCGCGCCTTCCTCGCCGACCGCCTGCCCGCCTTCATGGTGCCGGCCAGCGTGACGGGTGTGGACAGCGTCCCCCTGACGCCGGCGGGCAAGATCGACCGCGACGCCCTGCTCCGCCTCGCACACGCCCATGGCGATGCCACCACGGCGGAGCGGCAGGCGCCGCGGGACGGGCTAGAACACCGCATCGCCGCCCTGTGGAGCGGTCTGCTGGGCGAGGAGGTCGCACGCACCGACAATTTCTTCGCGCTCGGCGGCAACAGCCTGCTGGCGGTGACCATTGCGCACCGGCTGTCCCAGGATCTGGGCGTGGCCGTTCCGGCGCGCGCCCTGTTCGCCGCCCCGACCCTGGCCGGCTTCGCCCGCAAGGTGGCGGCGTTGCGCGATGCGGAAACGCCGCAAGCCGACGCGGACGACTCCGACCTCGCCACCGAAGGGGAGCGCGAATTCTGGGTGGCCGAAGCGGCGGGGCTGGACACGCGGCCCTTCATCATCCCGGTGATCCGCGCCGTGGAGGGGGAGTTGCCGGACGCGGCCCGCTGGTCGGACGCCTGGACGGCGCTCGCCGAGCGGCATGAGGCGCTGCGCACAAGCTTCGCGGAAGGTGCGGATGGGCGTTTGCGCCGCCGCATCGCCGCCTCCATCGACGGTGCGCTGGAACTCTCCACGCAGGCTGACCGCGCCGCGGCGCTTGCCCACATCCGCGCCCGCCAGGGGCAGCCCTTCGCCATGACCGAGGCACCGCTGTGGCGGGCCGGGCTGGTGACGTCGGTGGACGGCGGTACGCCGCTGTTTTGGATGGCGCTGCATCATTCCATCGGGGATGGGCGCTCGGTCGGCGTCCTGCTGGAGGAACTGACCGCGCTGCTGGCGGGTGAGCGCCTGCCGCCCCCTCCCGCCCGCTACGCCGCCCTGGCCGCCCGTGAGCGGCGTTATCTGGACGGCCCGGACCGCGCCGTGGACGAGGCCCATTGGCGGAACCTGCTGTCCACCCTGCCCGCCGACGTTTTCGACGACTGGCCGCTCGACACGCCGCGCGCCGCCGGTGCCGCGCCCGGCAGCCACCGCTTCGAACTGCGGTTGGAACCGGCCACCGCCGCCGGGCTCAAGGCGGTCGCCCGCCGGCACGAGGCCAGCCTGCACGCCGTCCTGCTGACCCTGCTGGCGCGCGAGGTGCGGCGGCGCACCGGACGCGGCGCCGTCACCATCGGCACCACCGGCGATATCCGGGAAACCGCCGAGGACGCGCGCGTCGTCGGCTACGGCGTGACCATGCTGCCGCTGGCCCTCCAGTCCGCCGCCGGAGCACCCTTCGCAGCGGAGCTTCGCGCCACCCAGGCGGCCCTGGCCGGGGCGCTGCAGCACGCCCGCCTGCCCTTCACGCGGATCTGCCACGGCTTCTGGGCGGATCGTCCGCAGCACCGCGACCCGGCGCGTTACCCGCTGTTCGACATCGCGGTGACGGAGAATCCGCAGGGCGCCCCCGCCCCCGGCCCGCTGCGCTTCGTCCGTCCTGATCACGAGGGGTTGGCCTACGAACGCACCGGCCATTCGCCGGGCCAGGACATGGTGCTGATCCATGAAGGGCTGGCCGACGGCGGACTGCTGCTGCAATGGCACGTCAACGCCGCGCTCTACGCCAAGGACACGGCGGAACGCTGGTTCGAGGCGTTGAGCGGCTGGGCGCGCTGGCTGGGGGGCGACGTCGCCCGCGCCGAGGCGACCCCGCCCGAACTGCTGCCGGAAGAGGAGATGACGCTCGCGGCGTGGGAGCACGGCCCGGCGGCGGAGCGCCCGGCGCTGCCCTTCCACGCGCTGTTCGAACGGCTGATCGACCAGCCCGGCACCGGCCAGGGCGGACGCCCGGCGGTCATCACCACCGACCGCGTTCTGACCTACCGCGCGGTGGAGGCGGAGGCCAACGCCATCGCCCACGCCCTGCGGGAGCGCGGGGCGGAGCGCGGCAGCGTGGTCGGCGTCCTGACCGGACGCTCCCCCAACCTGCCCGCCGCCCTTCTGGGCGTGTGGAAGGCCGGAGCGGTCTATCTCCCGCTCGCCGCCGACCTGCCGGCCGAACGGCTGGCCTTCATCGCCGGAGACGCCGGGGCGGCCCTGCTGCTGGCACTGGACGGCGTCGCCGTGCCTGACGCGCTGTCCGCCCTGCCGCTTCTGCGTCCAGAGGGTCTCTCCGCCGATTTCCGCACCGCCCACGCCCACCGGCCGCAAGCCGCGACGGGGCCGGAGGACACCGCCTACATCCTCTACACCTCCGGTTCCACCGGCCGCCCCAAGGGCACGCCGGTCAGCCACGGCGCCTATGTGAACATGGTGCTGGGCGCCGTCGAGACCTTCGGCCTGACCGCCGAGGACCGGACGCTGATGTTCGCCTCGCCCTCCTTCGACGTGTCGCTGTCGGACGTCGGTATGCCGCTGGCCGCCGGGGCGGCGCTCTGCGCCGTGTCCTACGAGGTGCTGAGCGCCCCGGCCCGCCTGATCGCCTTCCTTGCGGAGCAGCGGGTGACCGTCGCCGACCTCACCCCGACCTATCTGCGCCTGTTCGACGGGGCGGAGCTGCCGTCCCTGCGCATCCTGGTGACCGGCGGCGAGGCGCCCCTTGCGGCGGACGTGCGCGCCTACGCCGGGCGGCTGCGCTACTACAACGCCTACGGCCCGACCGAGAACACCATCACCAGCGCCATGGGGCTGCTGGGTGCGGAGGACCGGGGCTTCCTGCCCGTCGGCCGTCCGCTGCCCAATACATCGGTGCACATCCGCGACGCGGCGGGCCGCCCGGTGCCTCCAGGGGCGGTGGGGGAAATCTGGCTGGGCGGTGCCAACCTCGCCCGCGGCTATCTGAACCGTCCGGAGCAGGAGGCGGCGGCCTTCATCGGGACGGGACGCGGTCGGCTCTACCGCTCCGGCGACCTCGGGCGCTGGCGCGCCGACGGCGAGCTGGAGGTGCTGGGCCGCATCGACGATCAGGTGAAGCTGAACGGCATCCGCATCGAACTCGGCGAGATCGAGCAGGCGCTGGGAAGCCACCCCGACATCGCACAGGCGGTGGCCCTGGTGCAGGGCAAGGCCGGCGCGGCGCAGAGCCTGTGGGCCTTCGTCCGCCCCATCCCCGGCAAGCCGGTGCCAGCCGAGGACTCCTGGCGCGGCTGGCTGGCCGACCGGCTGCCCGCGGTGATGATCCCGGCCGGGGTGATCGCGGTGGAAACGGTGCCCGTGACGGCGTCGGGCAAGGTGGACCGCGCAGCACTGCAAGGGCTGATCGCCGGCCACGCCCCGCAAGGAGCGCGGATGGCGCCGCAGGGCCGGCTTGAGGAAACCGTCGCCCGCGTCTGGGCGGCGCGGCTGGGCCGCGGCCCGGTCTGGCGCGACGACAATTTCTTCGCGCTCGGCGGCCACAGCCTGCTCGCCATCGCCGTCGCCCACGCTCTGGAAACGGAGCTGGGGCGCCCCGTCTCCGCCCGCGACCTGTTCACCGAACCGACCCTGCGCGGCTTTGCCGCCCGCCTCGCCGCCGCTGCTCCCGCGGATGCCCCAACCGACGCCGAATCCGACCGCGCGACCGAAGGCCAGCGGGAGTTCTGGGTGGCCGAGCAGGCCGGGCTGGACACCCGCGGCTTCAACATCCCCCTGACATTGGCGGTGGAGGGCGACACCCCGGCCGACGACCGCTGGCAAGCCGCCTGGACCGCCCTGGCCGAGCGGCACGAGGCCCTGCGCACCGGCTTCCAGGAAAACGAAGGCGGCACGCTCCGCCGGACTGTCCATTCGACGACCGCCGGTCTGGACATTTCAACGGCGCCCGACCGTCCCACCGCCCTGGAACACATCCGGGAGCGCCAGACCGAACCCTTCGCCATGGCCGCTCCGCCGCTGTGGCGGGCCGGGCTTGTCCGGGTGGCGGACGGCGGCGCCCTGTTCTGGCTGGCCCTGCACCATTCCATCGGCGACGGCCTGTCGCTCGGCCTGCTCACGAACGACCTCGCCGCGCTGCTGCGCGGGGAGTCCCTGCCCGGCCGCGCCCCCGGCTTCGGCCGCTCCGCAGCGCGGGAGGAGGCCTATCTCACCAGCGAGGCCGCCTGGGCGGACACGGAGCATTGGCGGCGCCTGCTCGCCGGAATCGACCCCGCCGCCTTCGAGGAATGGCCGCTCGACCGGCCGCGTCCGGCCGTGCGCAGCGCGGAGACGGCCAAGGGAAGCCATTGCCACCGCGTCCGCCTCACCCCGGACGTGGCGGAAGCGTTGCGCGCCCTCGCCCGGCGCAACGGTGCCAGCCTGCACGCCCTGATGATGACGCTGATGGCGCATGAGGTGCGCCGCCGCACCGGCCGGACGGCGTTCCTGATGGGCACCGCCGCTTCCACCCGCGAGACGGCGGAGGAGGCGGGCGTCGTCGGCTACTGCATCAACATGCTGCCGGTGCCCTTCCAGGTCGACCGGGGCGAGCCGCTGGAGCAGGCGGTCAAGGCGACGCAGAGCCGTCTGGCGGAAGCGCTGCGCCATGGCCGTCAGCCTTTCGCGCGCATCCACCAGGAGTTCCGCCGCAGCCACCCGCAGGCGCATCATCCGGCCCGCTACCCGCTGTTCGATCTGGCGGTGACGGAAAATCCGGTCATGGCCGCCCCGCGGGGCGATGGGCTCCGCTTCGCGGCCATCGACGCCTTCCACGGCCCCGATATCCAGTACGAACTGCGCCAGAGCGCCCCCGCCCAGGACCTCGTCCTGGTGCATGAGGGGCAGGCGGACGGCGGGCTGGTCCTCCAGCTCTACGCCAACGCCGCCCTCTATGATCGGGAGACCGCGCAGGCCTGGACCGCGGCGCTGGACGGCTGGGCACGGCGGCTGGCTGATCCGCAGCGGGCGCCGGGCGAACCGCTGCCCGCCCTGCTGCCGGACGAGGAGACGCGGCTCGCCGCGTGGGAACACGGCCCGGCGATGCCGCACCCGGTTCCCTGCTTCCACCACCAGTTCGCCGCGCTGGCGCGCTCGCAGCCGGATTGCCCGGCCCTCATCACCGATGACGGCGCGGTCAGCTACGCCGCGATGAACGCCCGCGCCAACGCGCTGGCCCGCGCGCTGCTGGCGCAAGGCGTGCGGATCGGCGACGCGGTCGGCGTCCTGACGGAGCGCTCGCCCGCCCTGCCCGAAGCGGTGCTGGCGATCTGGAAGGCCGGGGCCGCCTATCTGCCGCTGACCCGCGACCTGCCGGCGGACCGGCTGGCCTTCATCGCGCGCGACGCCGCCATCCGCATCGTCGTGGCGCTGGACGGCCACACCCTTCCCGACGCGCTGGCGCCGGCCGGATACGCCGTCCTCCGCCCGGAATCCCTGACCGGGGATTTCCGCGCCGCCCACGCCCATGAGCCGGAGGCCGGGGAACGCAGCGGTCCCGGCGATCCCGCCTACATCATCCACACCTCGGGATCGACCGGGGTGCCGAAGGGGGTCGTGCTGCATCATGGCGGTATGCTGAACCTCGGCCTGTCGATGGCGCGGATGATGGGGGTCCAGCCGGACGAACGCACGCTCCTCAGCTCCTCCCCCTCCTTCGACGCCTGGATCTCCGATTCCGTGATGACCTGGGCGACCGGCGGCGCCCTCGTGCCGATCCGCCGCGCCGAAATGGACGACACCGCCGGGCTCCGCGCCAAGATGGAGCGGCTGGGGGTCACCTCCGCCACCCTGCCGCCCTCCTACCTGCGGCTGTTCGAGCAGGCGGACCTGCCGACCCTGCGCATCCTGATGACGGTGGGCGAGCCGCCCAACGCCGCCGACGCCCTGCACTACGCGGCCCGGCTGCGCTACATCAACGGCTACGGCCCGACCGAGAACACCGCCGCGGCCAGCATCGGCATCCTGCGCCCGGACTCGCCCTGGATGAGCGCCGGGCGCCCGCTGCCCAACACCGCCATCCACATCCTGGACGAGGACGGGGAGCCGGTGCCCCCCGGTGCCATCGGCCATGTCTGGCTGAGCGGCCTGGGGTTGGCCATCGGCTACCTGAACCGGCCCGACCTGACCGCCGCCGCCTTCGTGGAGACGGCGAAGGGCCGCCGCTACCGCACCGGCGACCTCGGCCGCTGGCTGCCCAACGGGGAGCTTCTGGTCCTCGGCCGGTCGGACAGCCAGGTGAAGCTGCGCGGCCAGCGCGTGGAGCTGGGCGAGATCGAGCACCGGCTGGAATCCTACCCCGGCGTCCAGCAGGCGGTGGCCCTGGTGGACACGCCGCCGGGCGGCGCCCAGACGCTGTGGGCCTTCGTCAGCCTCGCGCCCGACGCCGCGGAGCCGACACAGGCCGCCTGGGCCGCCCATGCGGCGGCGGCGCTGCCCGCCTATATGGTGCCGGCGGCGGTGATCCGGGTGCCGGCGATCCCGGTGACGGTGGCCGGCAAGGTCGACCGCAAGGCCCTGCTGCAGACGTTGGCCGACCATGCGCCCTCCGAAGGCACGGCTTCCAGCGCCTACACCCCGCCGCGCAACGCGGTGGAGCAGCGGGTGGCGGAGCTGTGGGCGGAGCAGCTCCGGCGGCCCGTTCCGGGGCGGGAGGCCGGCTTCTTCGAGCTGGGCGGCGACAGCCTGCGGGCGATCGCCGTGGTCAACCGCCTGCGCCGCGAATTCGCTTGCAAGATCAACGATCTCTACGAAGCGCCGGTGCTGGCGGATTTCGCGTTGCGCCTGCGGCCCCAGCCGGACCATCTGCACCGCGTCATCGCCGCCGTCCGATCCCATTGGCGGGACTATCAGACGACCCTGCCCGCCTTCGACGCCGCCCGCGACCGCGCGCTGGCCGAGCAGCAGCGGGCGTACGAGGTGCGCAACGCGGCCTACGCCGCCTTCGATGGGACGGAGCGGCGCGGCTATAACGAGGTGCTGCTGACCGGCGCCACCGGCTATCTCGGCGCCTATCTGCTGCGGGAGCTTCTGTCCGATCCTGAGCGGCGGGTGACCGCCCTGGTCCGCGGAGGCGACGACGGGGCCGCCCGCGTCCGGCTCGGCCGTGTGCTGGCCGGCTATTTCGGAGCGGCGAACGGTGCCGCGCTGATCGCCGATCCGCGCCTGACCGTGCGGGCCGGCGACCTGCGCCGCGACGGGCTGGGCCTCGCCCCCACGGTGCACGGCGCGCTGGCTGAGGGGGTGCGCGCGGTCTTCCACTGCGCGGCCAACGTCAACCATTTCGGCCATTACGCGGAGTTCCACGCCGACAATGTCGAGGCGACGCGCCGGCTCCTCGACCTCGCCGCCGCGCGGCGCGGCGACCCGGCGGACTTCCACCTGATTTCCACCCTGTCGGTCACCGGCAAGGCGCCGGAGGACGGCTTCAAACTGGTCACCGAATACGACGCGGTGCCGGACGCCCTCGACGAGAACTACTACGTCCGCAGCAAGCAGGAGGCGGAGCGGCTGGTCACAACGGCGCGCGGCGACCTGCGCAACGCCAGCATCCACCGCGTCGGCAACGTCGTCTTCGCGGCGGAGGGCGGGCCGCTGCAGTTGAACCTGCGGGACAACGCCTTCTTCCGGCAACTGGCCGCCTTCGTGCGGCTGGGGGTGGTGCCCGACGATTCGCACGTCTGGCTGTGCCACGTCGATCGCGTGGCCCGCGCGGTGGTGTTGCTCGCCGGTGCCGCCGGCCTCGCCAACGAGACGCACCATGTGGAGAACCACCGCCGCGACACGCTGGCCGACTTCGTCACCTCGGCGGCGGGCATGGCCGGCGCGGTGCAAGCGGTCGGCTTCGACGCCCTGCTCGACCGGCTGGAGCGCGCCATCGGCGAACCCGAGATGGACGGCGCCCTGGCCCAGACGCTGGAGGGCTTCGGCCTCTACAGCGGGCGCTCCCCCCAGGCGCGCGGCCGGCGGCAGGAGCTCACCTCCGAACGCACGCAGGGGCTGCTCGGCCGCATGGGGTTCGGCTGGCCGCCGGTTCCCCGCGCCGGGCAGGCCGACATGCTGCGCGCCGCCGCGGACCTTTTCTCCCGATGAACGCCTTCGGAGCCATCATGCTCACCCATGTCCAGGATCTCGGCTTCCGCACCGGGGAATTCACCGCCGAGCCGCTGCCCTACGCCGAGACCGCGCGCGTGCTGGCCGTCCTGGCCGCCCGCCATGGGGCGGAGAGCGACGCCGCCGCCCTCGTCCCGGACGGGCGGGAGGCCGAGCTGCGCGGCGAACTGGCAGAGGCTGCACCCGGCCTGTCCGCCCTGGCCTCGGCGATCCGCGACCGGCTGGAGACCAGCCACAGCGGCGTGCTGATCCGCCATGCCCATCTCGACCGCCATGACCTCGACACCCGGCGGCGCCTGCTCTACGCGCTGGCCGTCGGCATGGGCGCACCGACCGCGACCGACCGGATCGACCGCAAGGTGGTGTGGGACATCAAGCTCCGGCCCGAGCTGGTCCGCAGCGGCGGCGCCTCCACCTTCTCCGAGCACGCCGACGAGGCCGACTTCCACACCGACACCCAGTATTTCCCGACCCCCGAACGCTACATGCTGCTCTATTTTGCCAAGGCGGCGGCCTGCGGCGGCGGGCGGTCCAGCCTGCGCGACGCGCGCTGCGTCCGCGCGGCTCTGGCCGGCAGCGAGGAGGGGCGCTGGGCGCTGGACCTGCTGTCGCGGACGGCGCTGCCCTTCCGCATCCCCGCCACCTTCACCCGCACCGGGTCGCGCGACGCGGTGGAGGTGACCTTCGCCACCGTCTTCGGCGACCGCCCGCTCATCCGCTTCCGCACCGACACGCTGCGCCGTGGGTTGGCCGCCCGCCCGGAGCACGACACGCCGGACGTCCGCCGCGCGCTCGCCATTCTCCAGGCGGAGCTGGACAATCCGGCGCGGCGGCTGGAGACCTTCCTGGAGTCCGACAGCCTGCTGGCGATGAACAATCATGAGGCGCTCCACGGGCGCGGCGCCTTCGCCGACCCGGAGCGTCACGCGCTGCGCATCCGCATCGATGACGGTGCTCCGCAGGATGGCGCCCCGCCGCAATCCCTGGCGCAGGATCAGGCACGATGAACCTCCTCCGCCTGCTGGGACGGCTCGGACCGGCGCCGCTGCGCCGGCTGGTTCTCTACGCCCTGGGGTCGGCCCTCTTCTCCACGCTGGTGCTGGCATTGGTCAACCGCGGCGCGGAGGAGATCGCCGCGGAGAAGGCCGACTTCGTCAACGTGCCTCTGGCCGCCGCCTTCGTCGCCAGCGTCCTCCTCTACATGCTCCTGGAAGGCCGCATGGTCGCCCACCTGTCGGCGGACGCGGAGGAGGTGGTGGACAGCCTGCGCATGCGGCTGCTCGATCAGATCCGCCGCGCCGACCTGTGGAAGCTGGAGCGCTTCGGCCAGACCCCGCTGTTCGAAAGCGTGACGCAGAGCAGCCAGCTCATCTCGCAGAACTCGCAGTTCCTGGCGCTGACGGTGCGCTCGGTCCTGCTGACCGGGACGATCCTGCTCTACATCGCCACCATCTCGCCGGTCGCCTTCCTGCTGATCGGCGGGCTGCTCGGCGCCGGGACGTGGTTCTACATCCGGCTGGGCCGCGCGCTGGAGGAGCGGCAGCGCGCCATGATGGCGGAGGAGGCGGCCCTGTTCGAAGGCGTGTCGGACCTGTTCGACGGCTTCAAGGAACAGCGGCTGAACAGCGCCCGCAGCCACGACCTCAACGCCGCCTTCGCCACCGTGTCCGGCCGCACCACCACGGCCCGCGGCGACGTGCATCTGCACACCTGGCAGCAGTTCGTGTTCGGCGAATGCGCCTTCAACCTGATGCTGGGCGTGGTCGTCTTCGTGGTGCCGTCCTACTCCAGCGCCATCTCGGCGGAGCTGGTGAAGATCACCGCCGCCATCTTCTTCATGTCGGCCCCGGTCTTCGGACTGATGCAGTCGCTGGCGGTGATGAGCGCCGCGGAGGCTGCCGCCGGGCGCATGATGGCCCTGGAAGGCCAGCTCGCCGAGTTGGCGGAGGCCGGAAGCGACGGCCCCGCCTTGCCCGTGCCCGTCAACGTCGCCGAGGTGAGGATGGAGGGGGTGGAGTTCGCCTTCCCCGCCCCGCCGGGCGAGCCGCCCTTCGCGGTCGGCCCCTTCGACCTGACCATCCGGCGCGGCGAGGTGATCTTCATCACCGGCGGCAACGGGTCGGGCAAATCGACCTTCATCAAGCTGCTGACCGGCCTCTACCACCCGCTGCGCGGGCGGATCACGGTGGACGGGGTGCCGGTCGGGCCGCAGCGCATCGCCGCCTACCGCGAGCTGATGGCGACCGTCTTCGCCGACTTCCACCTGTTCGCCCGGCTCTACGGCCAGGATGCCCTCAACCCTGTGGAGGCCGCCGACCTGATGCGCTGGATGGAGATGGAGCGGGTGACGGCCCTGGAGGGCGACCGCTTCGGGCGGCGCGACCTGTCCGCCGGGCAGCGCAAGCGGCTGGGCCTCGTCGCCGCCATCCTGGAGAAGGCGCCGATCCTGATCCTCGACGAATGGGCGGCCGACCAGGACCCGCATTTCCGCTTCAAGTTCTACCGGGAGGTCGTGCCGGAGCTGAAGCGGCGCGGCCTGACCATCGTGGCGGTGACCCACGACGACCATTACTTCGACGTCGCCGACCGCCGCCTGCACATGGAGGAGGGCCGCCTGACCGAACTCTCCCACCTGACGGAGGGCGTGGCATGAGGCTGGCCGCCATCGTCCTGCGCGAGCTTCCGGAGAATCTGCGCACGCTCGCCCTGATGAACGTCCTGTCGGCGATCGCCACCGCGGCGCTGCTGTGGCTGGTCGACGCCGCCGCCAAGGACGCCGCCAGGGGCATCATCAGCCCGCGGCTTCTGGTGATGTACGCGGTCACCGTGACGCTGTTCGGGGTGACCCACAATTACGCGCTGGTCACCGCGTCCCAGGACGCCGAGCGGCTGATCCACAAGATCCGGCTGCGCCTGTTCGATCTGGTGCGCCGCGCCGACCTCGTGACCGTGGACCGCATCGGGCGGGCCTCGCTGCATGGCGTGCTGACGCAGGACACCCAGACACTGGCGCAGACCCTGCCGCTTCTGGCGATCGGCGGGCAGCAGGCGGTGATGCTGGTTTTCCTGGCGGTCTATCTGGCTGGGCTGTCGCCACTGGCCTGCGTGATGGCCTTCGCCTTCGCCGGGATCGCCGTGGCCGTGAAGGTCGCGCGGGTGCAGCGCCTGCGCCGCAGCATGGTGGAGGCGGCGGCGGCCGAAACGCGCGTCTTCGACGGGCTGACCGACCTGCTGCGCGGCTTCAAGGAGGTGCGGATGAACCGCCGCCGCGGCGACGGGCTGATCCGCGACCTTGCCGACGCCTCGTCCCGGGCGCGGGCGGTGAATGTCGATATGAAAGAGCAGTGGGGCCGCAATTTCGCTCTGGTCGAGGCGATGTTCTACACGCTGATCGGCATGATGGTCTTCGTCGTGCCGCTGTTCACCACAGGCTATCACGCGGTGGTGGTGGCGGCGACCACGGCGGCGCTGTTCATCGTCGGGCCGGTCAGCACCGTCTCCTTCGTCACCCCGCTGGTCGCCCAGACCGAGATGGCCCTGTCCAACATCGAGGCGATGGAGGAGCGGCTGCGCGCCGCCGCCGGCAGCGCTCCCGACGAGGGGGCCGACCGCCTGCCCGGTCCGCCCGCCAGCGTCGCGCTGAAGGACGCGACCTTCGCCTATCACGATGCCGACGGTGCCCCCGTCTTCGCCGTGGGCCCCCTGTCCGCGGAGTTCCGGGCGGGCGAGATCACCTTCGTCACCGGCGGCAACGGCTCCGGAAAGTCCACGATGCTGCGCCTGCTGACCGGGCTGATGCCGTTGGGCGGCGGCCGGCTGCTCGCCGACGGGGAGCCGGTGCCGGCGGAGCGGATGCAGAGCTACCGCGACATGATCTCGGCCATCTTCTCCGACTATCACCTGTCGCGCCGCCTCTACGGCGTTGCCGACCCCGACCCGGCGCGCGTCCGCGCCCTGCTGGAGCGGCTGGAGATGCAGGACAAGGTGACGGTCACGGACGGCGGCTTCAGCACCGTCGCCCTGTCCACCGGCCAGCGCAAGCGCCTCGCCCTCGTGGTCGCGCAGCTGGAGGACAAGCCGGTCATCGTGCTGGACGAATGGGCCGCCGACCAGGACCCGCATTTCCGCCGCGTCTTTTACGAGGAGCTGCTGCCGGAGCTGAAAGCCATGGGGAAGATCGTCATCTGCGTGACCCACGACGAGCGCTGGTTCGGCCTCGCCGACCGCGTCTATCACATGAACGAGGGCCGCATCGAGGAAGGTCACGGCCACCATCACCTGTTCGCGCTGGAGCCGGCGTGATGGCACCGTTTCCCTCCCCCTGGCTGCAAGGTTTCCGACCGGTTTCGGCGCCGTGCCGCACCCTGGTCTGCTTCCCCTACGCCGGAGCCGGCGCCGCCGTCTTCCGTGACTGGGCGTCGGACGTCGGACCGGACACGGAACTGTTGGCCGTGCGCCTGCCGGGACGGGAGAGCCGCATCGGCGAACCACCGCTGCGCCGGGCCGAAGACGCCGTGTCGGCCATCCTGGCCGCGCTGCAATCGCTGGAAGACCGCCCGCTGATCCTGTTCGGCCATTCGCTGGGCGCGGCGTTGGCCTACGCCACGGCCCGCGCTCTGGTGGCGCGGGGGCGCCCACCCGCTCTGCTGGTCGTCTCAGGACGCCGGGCGCCGCACCTGCCGTCGCGGCGCTCCCCATCCCACGCCTTGGATGATGAGGCCTTCCGCACCCGTCTCATCGCGCTGGGCGGCACCCCGCCCGAGGTTCTCGCCTGCGACGAGCTGATGGAGCTGATGCTGCCAATGCTGCGCGCCGACTTCGTCATGTCCGACGGCTTCCACGAAGACGGCCCCTCGCCGCTTCCCGTGCCGATCCTGGCTTTCGCCGGGGTGGAGGACAACGAGGCCACGGTCGAGGAGGTTTCCGCCTGGGAACAGGTGGCCGGTGCGGCGTTCGCCCTGTGCACACTTCCCGGCGGGCATTTCTTCCTGCACGAAAAACGCTCTCTGATTGTCTCGCAAGTTCAACGATCGCATTTCTTGTGGAACTACCTTCAACGACCCACTTCAAATGGCAGAAACTTTGACGAAAACAACCAATTTCGTTAGCCCATATGACGGTGCCGCCGGCAAACGGCGGCGTTTTCGGAGCGGGCCGTCCCTTCGGGGCCGACTGTCGCCGCGAACCATTCCGGTGCGTGGCGTTCATTGCTGATTTTCTCTCGACAACATCCTTTTTGGAGCACCACAGCATGGTCAGTGAGAAGGAAACACCGGGCGGCAAGGCCAAGCCGGAAACGGCGGCCACCCCGGCCACACCCCCGGCTCCGGAGGCCGTGACGGCCGCCCCCGAAACCGCCCCCGAAACCGTCAGCGCAAGCACTGGCGCGTCCGAAGCCGCTCCGGTCGCCACCGAGGCGCAGGCGGCGGAAATCATCCGCAAGCATGTGCTGCTGTCCGCCGCCGCGGGCGTCATCCCGCTGAACTTCGTGGACACCGCGGCGCTCGCCGTCGTGCAGCTTCGCCTGCTGAAGGAGCTGTCGGAGCTGCACGGCGTCGATTTCCGTGGCGACATCGGCCGCTCCGCGGTGGGCACGCTGTTCGCCACGGTCGCCCCGACCGCGCTGGCCGGCGGCCTGCTCGGCTCCATGGCGTTCAACATGGCCCTGCGGTCGGTGCCGGTGATCGGCACGGTGACGCGGCTGGCCACCCAGCCGGCCTTCAACAGCGCCTTCACCTACGCGCTTGGCAAGGTGTTCCAGCAGCACTTCGCGTCGGGCGGCACCTTCCTGACCTTCCAGCCGGAAAAGGTGAAGGCCTATTTCCGCGAGAAGTTCGAGGAGGCCCGCGGCCGCAAGGGCGCCGCGCCGGAGGCCGCTCAGGCCGTGGCCTGACCGCCGCACCCGGACGCCGCCGCGGACCGGAAGGACGGGCGGGGACGCCTCCGCGCCTCCCCGCCTCCCTCCCGACGCCGTCACCCTTCCGCCCTGCTCCCATTCCAAGGCCGGACGCGCATGCCCCTCGTTCTCGTCATGCTCTATCTCCTTGCCTGTCTGGTGTGCGCCGTCATGGGCCGCAACACCACGATCGGCTTCATCGGCCATTTCCTGCTGGCCCTTTTCCTGACCCCGCCGGTGAACTTCGTGATCCAGGCGGTGGGCCGCCCCAGCACGCGGGAACGTGAGAAGATGCTGGCGACGAGACCGCGATGACCACCCTGGACCCGTCCGCCGGGGATGGCCTCGTCCGCGCGCCATTGCCGCAGCGCGCCGGCCTCTGGCTGAAACGGCGCAGCGTGTCGATCTACGCGCTGACGCTGACCCTGATCCTCGGTTTCCTCGCCATCGCACCCGCCGTCTTCGTCGAGGTGCCGTCCGGCCATGTCGGTGTGCTGTGGCTGCGCTTCTTCGGCGGCACGGTCACCGACCGGGTCTACAGCGAAGGCACCCACCTGATCTTCCCGTGGGACCGGGTGACGATGTACGACGTGCGCCTGCACACCGACACCCGCACCTACGAGGCGGTGGCGGCCAACGGCATGTCGATGACGGTGACCGTGGCTCTGCGCTACCGCGTCAACCCGCCCGCCGCCGGTCTGCTTCACAAGCTGGCCGGGGACGATTACGCGGAAAAGCTGGTGCATCCGGAAATCGCCAGCCTTGTCTACGAATTCGTGTCGAAGCACAACCCGGAGAATTTCTACTCGATCAACCGGGCGGACATCCAAGGCTTCCTGCTGACCGAAGCGCGCCGCCAGTTCCCGGCCCCGCCGACCGATCTGCAGGCGCTGAAGCTGCCGCCGGGCGTGATCGCCGACGATTACAGCTCCGTGATGATCCGGGTGGAGGATGTGCTGGTGGCCGGGGTCAGCTTCCCGCCGCTGGTCCGCCAAGCCATCGACCGCAAGATCGAGCAGCAGCAGATCATGGAGGAATACGACTTCCGCATCGCCCGCGAGGCCAAGGAGCGCGACCGCAAGCGGATCGAGGCGGAGGGCGTGCGCGACTTCCAGGACATCGTCGCCCGCAACATCACGCCGGAGTATCTGCGCCTGCGCGGCATCGAAGCGACGCGGGCCTTCGCCACCTCCTCGAACGCCAAGACCATCATCATCGGCGGGCGGGACGGTCTGCCGGTGATCCTGAACACCGGCGACGACGCCAAGTCGGGAACGGCGGCCGCACCCGCCACCGCAGCCCCCCATGAAACCGCCGCGAAGGAGCCGGATGGCCTCGCGGCCCGCCTGACCACCCTGGACGAGCCGCCGCCGGAGAACAGTGCGCCGGAAGCCCCGCCGGACGCCGCCGGGCGCTGAGGCCCGGCGCGACCGCGACGGCGGTCCCGGTCGCACATGCGACCGAAGCCCGCCGGCAAGTGAGGCGATGTGAGTCTAAAGTGAACGGAAGTTCGCTTTAGTCGGCGGCTTCGGCGAGGGTCCGGGCAAAATCGCGCTCCAGCTCGTCGAGCAGGCGGACCACCTCCGCCGACGCCCGCGTCATCTCGGCGGCGTGGCGTTCGGCCTCCATGCGGTTGCCGGCCTGGAGGGCAACCAGCGTCTCGCGGCCCGACTCATGGACGGTCCGGTGCGGGGTGGCCATGCCCTTGTAGGTCGACAGGCGCATCGTCCGGGGATCGTTCACGCTGTCGTACCAGCGGCCGAGGCGGCAGGAGTGATGGGTGGACAGGTCCGCCGGCAGAAGCGTGCGCTGGCCGCCCACCGCCTCCATGATCCTCCCGACGAAGGCGAGATGGTCCTGCTTGGCCAGCCGGACCAGTTCACCCACCCCGTCGCGGCTCATGCGGTCCACCTCCTCGCGGCCGATTTTCCGCTCGTCGAAGCGGATGTGCAGCCGGTTGTCGTGCCGCGCCACCACCGAGCCGCGCAGGGACAGCTTGTAGCCGGGAAGCGACACGGTGACCTGCCCGCCGGTGGGCGCCGCCCCCTTCGTCTCGGCGTAGCAGCCGCATTCGGAGATGTCGCGGACCAGCGCCGGCGTCTGGTCGACGCTGCCGTCGAGCAGCACCGGCCGGCGGCGCGTGTGGCGCCGGTTCGCCAGATCGGAGGATGTGCGGATGGCCCGCGCCAGCAGGGACGGCAGGGTGTCCAGCGCCTCCTGCATGCGGTTGGCGCTCTTGCCGACGGTGTAGGCGACGGTGGTGGCGCGCTGGGTCTCGCCGCCCACGTCGGTCATCCGGCTGGCGATGCCGCGGAAGATGCCGGCGACCTCGCCGATGTTGCGGGCGATCTCGCGCGAGGCCGAGGACTGCTCCTCCACCGCCGCGGCGATCGAAGAGTTGATCTCCTGCATGGTGGTGATGGTGGTGGCCACCCCGTCCATGCCGGTGATCGCCTGCTCCGCCACCGCCTGGATGGCACCGACCTTGGCGGCGATCTCATCCGCCGCCTTGGCCGACTGCCCGGCCAGGTTCTTCACCTCCGTTGCCACCACGGCGAAGCCCTTGCCGGCCTCGCCGGCCCTTGCCGCTTCGATGGTCGCGTTCAGCGCCAGCAGGTTGGTCTGCCCGGCGATGGCGCGGATGAGGTTCAGGATGCCGCCGATCTCCTGCGCCGCGGTGCTGAGCTGCGCCATGATCTGGCGGGCCTCGCCGCTCTTCTCCACCGCCTCGCCGGCGATCCGGGACGCGCCGCTGACCTGAACCGAAATCTCGCCGACCGCGGCCTGGAGCTGCTCCGCTCCGGCGGCGACGGTCTGGGCGGCGTCCAGCGCCTCCGCCGTGTCGGCGGAGGTCCCGGTGATGCTGTCCTTCACCGTTGCGCAGACGCTGTCCAGGTCCCCGACCGTGCGGCGGAGATCCGCGGTGTAGCTGGCGACGCTGTCCACCACGTCGTTGGCCTCGTGGTCGATGGAATCGACCATCGCGTCCACCGCCTGGAGACGCTCGTCGATCAGGCGGTCCCAGTAGACGGACAGCGCGGCGTCCAGGTCCATCAGCACCGCCGACACCACGGCGCGCTGCATGGTCACGATGGAGCCGAGCCGGCTGCCGGTCAGCAAGGTCCCGCCCATGCTCTGCGCCAGGGCGGCCATGATCTCGCCCAGGATGAAGGCGTAGCCGCCGACGTACCAGCTCGGGCTCAGCCCGATGCGGTGGTGGGCGATGCCGACCGCGCGCACCGACTCCTTGTAGCTGTCATCGAAGCGGCCTTCGAACAGCCGCGTCCAATGCGCGATCTGGGCGCGCTTGGCCCCTTCGACCTGCGCCGGGTTGGCGAACAGACCGGCCAGTTCGGGCTGCGACAACGTGCGGGCGTAGAAGCGGTCCAGGATCCCCGGAAGGGCCCTGGCGATGATTGGCGATGCCTGCTGCAGGCTGCCGACCGCGTCCGGTCCCAGATCGAAATAGGCGGTCTTCGCAACGTCAAGGGCGCGCAGGGAATCCGGCATGGCGAATGTTTGTATTCTGCAATGAACGAGCCCCAACCGATAACATTTCCGCCATACCGGAGGTATCCCTAAAAGGAATTCGCATGCGGCATGCTGTCCCACCTCATGATTAACAGATGGTTTAATTTGTGCACCGCTAAAAAGGAACGCGGTCGATAAGCCTGATAATACAATAACTTTCCTCCAAGTTGGCGGAAAAAGCGGCAACGACACCTTCACATTGCAGGGACCCGGTGCGTCCCGAGGTTGATAAAACTATTTGTTACAAATGCGCGACAAAGGATACCAATGCCGCGCCCTCCCGGTGACTCCGGGACGATCCGACGGTTTTTCAAGGAGTTTTCGGCCGATGAACCCCCTCCGGACGTTCAGCCTTGCGACGAAGCTGACCATTCTGTGCACGCTCGGTCTGATTGCCCTGTCCGGCGCGCTGACCTATGCGACGATCGTCAAGGTCACCGCCAGCATCGGCAAGGACGCGGCGGAGCGGAGGGAGCAGGCCATCACCAACTTCCGGATGCTGCTCGACCAGAAAGGGTCCGAGTACCGGCTCAAGGACGGCGCGCTCTACATCGACGATGTCAAGCTGGACGGGGCGAACGACATCGTCGACACCGTCCGCAGCGTGACCGGCGGCGTGGCCACCATCTTCCGCGGCGACACCCGCGTGGCGACAAACATCCACAACCCGGACGGCAGCCGGGCCGTCGGGACCAAACTGGCCCGCGGCCCGGTCTACAGCGCCGTCATCGACGGCAAGGAGCCCTTCCGCGGCGAGGCCGACATCCTGGGCGAGGCCTATTTCACCGCCTACGACCCAATCATCGACCAGAACGGCGAGGTGATCGGCGTCCTGTTCGTCGGCCTGAAGAAGAGCGTCGCCTTGGGCGTGCTGGAGGAGGTGGTTCCCAACATCATCCAGGTGGCGGCGATCATCACCATCGGCATGTCCTTGGTGATGCTGCTGGTGGTCCGGCGCCAGTTCCGCACGCTGGACCAGATCCGCGCCACCATGTTCCAGCTGGCCGACGAGCGCTACGAGGTGACGGTGCCCGGCCTGGACCGCCGGGACGAGATCGGCGCCATGGCGAAGACCGTCGAGATCTTCCGCCAGAAGGGCATCGACAACCAGCGCCTGCGCGAGACGCAGGAGCGCGAGCGCCGCGAGGCCGAGGCCGCCAAGATCGCCGCCCTGGAATCCATGGCCCGCACGGTGGAGCAGGAAACCCGCACCGCCGTGGACCGCGTCGCCGAACGCTCCGTCTCGATGGACAGCAACGCCCAGGCGATGGCCAGCTCGGCCGAGACCGTTTCCGCCAACTCGCAGAGCGTGGCGGCGGCGGCGGAACAGGCGCTGGGCAACGCCCAGGCCGTGGCGGCGGCCACCGACCAGCTCACCGCCTCCATCGCCGAGATCACCGGGCAGGTCACCTTCGCCAGCCAGATTTCCCGCCGCGCGGTGGAAAGCGGCCGCAAGACCGAGGACGTGGTGCTTTCCCTGTCCGAGGCCATCGGCCACATCGGGGAGGTCGCCACCTTCATCCAGGACATCGCCAGCCAGACCAACCTGCTGGCGCTGAACGCCACCATCGAGGCGGCGCGCGCGGGTGAGGCCGGCAAGGGCTTCGCGGTGGTGGCCCAGGAGGTGAAGAACCTCGCCACCCAGACATCCAAGTCGGCCGAAGAGATTTCGCGCCAGATCACCGATCTGCAAAGCATGACCGCCGGGGCCGTCGACGCGGTGCAGGACATCGGGCGGACCATCACCGAGATCGATGGCGTCGCCAGCAGCATCGCCAGCGCCATGGACGAGCAGGGGGCAGCGACCAGCGAGATTTCGCGCAACGTCGGCCAGACCGCCGCCGCCGCCCAGGAAGTGTCGTCCCGCATCGCCCATGTGTCGGAGGAGGCGGCGGTGACCGGCAGCCGCGCCGACGAGGTGCGCCGGGTGGCGTCCGACGTGGCGGGGAGCATCGACCATCTGCGCCAGATGCTGGTCCGCGCCGTCCGCACCGCCACCCCCGAGGTGGACCGCCGCCGCGCCCCGCGGTTCGAGGTCAACCTGCCCTGCACCATCGCCGGGGCGGTTGGGTCGCTGTCGGGACAGCTCACCAACCTGTCGGAAGGCGGCGCCACCATCCGCGGCCTGGACCGGACCCAGCTGGGCAGCCGCGGCGTGCTGACCATTCCCGGCTGCACCAACTCCATCCCCTTCGCCGTGCTGGGGGGCAAGGAGCAGGATCTGCATGTCCGGTTCGAACTGGCGCCGGACGTCGCCGACCGCTTCGCCGCGGACATCCAGCGTCTTACCGCGGGCCTGCACCCGCTTCCGGCGGTCGCCTGAGGCGGAAGGCTTCGAGCCTTGCGGCGTGCCCGATCAGCCCGGCTTACCCGCCTCCCGATTGCGGGGCCGCTTACCGGCATCCTCCTTCGGAGTGGGTGGGGCCGCGTGCTGGTCGGGAAGGTCACGCCTCTGGCCGGTGTCCGCCCCGACCGTCTCCGTGACCTCCGGTCCGCCGGCGGCGCTCGCGGGAGTCCCTTCTGGAGCCCCGCCGGACAGGCCCATCCCCTGGCCGGCGCGCCCCGGCGTGACCGGTCCGCCGCCCTTGCGACTGTCGCGATCCGTGCCGTTCATCGTGTCCGCTCCAACCCGTGGCCGTGGGTTGCGGCGGCGCCGGTGCCCGCGGGCTGGGACAATTGCGCCAGCGGACTGCCGAGCGCGCGCAGTTCGCGCGCGTGCATCTGCAGGCCGGGTAGCCATTTGGCGGCGAAGGCCCGGACGTCCGGGTCGGTGCCGCCCTGGGCCTGCGCGTTGAACAGGGCGACCGACACCTCATGCTCGGCGATCTGCTGCTGCAGATACTGCCGGTCGAACGCGGTGCCCTGAAGCGAGGCCAACGCGTCGGCGACCGCCTGCCGGCCGGGGTCCGGGGCGGTGGGCGGCGTGACGCCCTTGGCCTGGGCGAGCCGGGCGAGTTCCTGGTTGGCCTGGGTGTGGTCGGCGGCGATGCGCCGGCCAAGGTCGCGCACGGTGGCGCTGGATGCCTGCCGCTGGGCCAGCGTGCCCATCGCCACCTCGCCGAAGCCGCCGTAGGCCGCCTGGGTCAGAAAGGACTGGTCCGCCACCGTCAGCGTCGACGAGGCGCCTGACCCGGAGCTTCCCATCTGGGACGCGGAGGCACCGGAACTGCCCATCGGTGGCACGAGGCCCGGCTCGCTCGAACAGGCGGCGAGCGCGAGGATGGACACGGCGGCAAGGGCCGCGGTTCGCAACATGGGCATTCCGACCTCCCGATATGCAATCTTGCGTTGGGACACACCGGTCCCCCAACAGCTTCCTGTTCTCCTTGTGCCTGGCGATGAGCGTTTTTACGGGTCCCCTGCCCACAAGGGCAGTTTGACCGATGCCATCCTCATAGGATGGACCGCAGAGAGGCGGGCGGCGCTGTCCGGACGGGCATGCCCTTGCGGCCGGCCGCCGGTTGGATGAGTCGTCTTGAAGGGATGGACGGTGCCATCGGGCGCCGGTCGCGGGAGGGGGCGTCGCCCCTCCCGGTTCCGCAGCGCATGTCCTTGCGGACGTGTCAGCTGTTCTTCTTCAGGAAGGCGATCAGGTCCTTGCGGGCCTGCTCGTTCTTCACGCCGGCGAAGGCCATCTTGTTGCCGGGGACGGTGCCCTTCGGGTCGGTCAGGTACTTGTCGAGATTGGCCTCGTCCCAGGTCAGCCCGGCGCCCTTCATCGCGTCGGAATACTTGAAGCTCTCGATGGAGCCCGACGGACGGCCGATGACGCCGTGCAGGTTCGGACCGACGCGGTTGGGGCCGCCGGCCTCGATGGTGTGGCAGGCCTTGCACTGGTTGAACACCTTCTCGCCCGCATCGGCGTCCTGCGCCGAGGCGATTCCGGGAAGGGCGGCGAACAGGCCGAAGGCCAGAACGGCAACACTACGCTTCATTGCACTATCCTTGATTTCCAATGCCCAAAAGACAGGCACGGCCACCCAAGGTCCGCAGGGCGTCCTGCGTTCCTCGCTTCGCCACAATCAATATTCGTCGCATCGGTGCGCGGCGTTCGCCGCTCCGTTACTTGGCCTCGATCATGACAAGCGGCTTGGGAAACCAGCCGCCACCTCGGCCGGCGTTTTAATCCCGCTATGCTGGCATGCACAATGCCGGGAGTGGGCGGAGGGCACGCCCTGCGACAAAATGACCAACTCTTTGCGAAAATTTTTCGGGATTAAATTTCGCGGTCACTTCAACCGGCAATGGACAAGCGTCGTCCCGGTGGTGTTGGCCTTTTCGATGTCGGTGTCGCGCAGGTCGGCGCCCGACAGATTGCAGTTGGTCAGGTCCGCCCCGGTCAGCCGCGCGCCCCGCAGGTCGGCACCGCGGATGTCGCTGTCAGCCAGTTGGGCGTTGCGCAGATTGGTCGGCCACATGCGTCCGGTGGACTGTCCGTCCGCCGCCAGAAGCTCGATGGCGCGCATCACCGCGTTGCGCATCATGGCGCGGGTCAGGTCGCAGCCTTCGAAGCTGGCGCCGGACAATTCCGAATTCTCGAAACAGGCTTCGCGCATGCGGCAACCGGGAAACTGGGCGATCTGCAGCTTGCTGTCGCGGAAGCTCGCCCGCGTGAAGTCGCAGTTGCGGAAGATCGCCCCGCTCAGGTCGCAGCCGTCGAAATCCGTCCCGACGAAGGCCGCATCGGACACGTCGAACCGTTTGCCCTGCTTGCCGTTGCTGTTGATCCAACGGATATGGCCATCCAGCCCCTCCCGGATTTCCGGCGGGAAGTCCGACTGGTTGCGGTGATAGATGGCGCCCGTCATACGCGCCTCCGCCCAGTCGGCGGTGGCCATGGCGACGTTGCGCAGTTCGGCGTCGCGCAGGTCGGCGCCCTGGAAGGTGGCGCCGGCGACGGAGGCGTTGTTCAGGATGGCGCCCTTCAGCTTCGCCATGCTGAAATCGGCGCCCCGCAGATCGGCGCCGCTGAGATTGGCGCCGAACAGGGCGGCGTTGCTGAAGTCCGCCCCCTCCAGGCTGGCGCGGGTCAGGTTGGCGCCGGTCAGGTCGGCGTCGGTGAAGTTCGCGTTGACCAGGACGGCTTCCCGCAGCGCCGCCTCCTGCCGGGCCTTGCGCCGGTCCTTCCACAGCACGAGCTGTCCCGGTCGCAGGTCCGCCCGTTCGAACAGGGTGTTGCGCAGGCACGCCTTGGTGAAGTTGGCCCCGCGCATGTCCGCCCCGACCAGCGAAGCCTCCCGCAGGTCGGCGGACACGAAGCTGGCGCCGAACAGATCCGCCCCATCGAAGTTGCAGCGCTGGAGGACGCTGCGCCGGAAATTCGCTCCCGTCAGAATTGCGTCCGACAGGAGCAGCCCCGACAGGTCGAAACCGGTCAGGTCCGCCGCCTTCAATTGAAGGCGCAGTCCATTCGGGCGCGCCGCCAGATAGAGCCGGTGGGCTCTGATGGCCTGCGCGAGATCCTCCAGGCTCAGGTCCGCCCCATCGCCCGGCCCGCTTGTCGGGGCACCACTCATCCCGCTTCCCAGCACCCCTGCAATCGACTCCACGCCCGCCTCGTGGACAGTAACAAGCTTACGCGCAAAATTACTTGCAAAATTGTTAAAAAGGCCGCACATCCCCACATAGCTGCCGCGCGGTTGCACCGCGCATTTCAATCGAACCCAAGCAAAGACGGCCCAAACGCGCCGGATTCGCTCTATTCCATATTGAATTTAAGGAATATGCTTGCTCTCTTTTGGAGTGCAGCCACCCTACTGGGTATAACCTGTTGGGGGTATTTGACCTTTTCTCCCTTAATTGCCTCACCCCTCCGTGCTACTCGTCCCGGTCAGCTTCGCCGGTATCCGACGTGTCCGCTCGGGTTCCGGCGGCGGGCGGGATAGGCGCCTCATCGACGCCGCTCCGGCACCGCAGCCGGCAGAACGACAAGAGGGATAAGGGATGACCAACCCGATCAACAGGTCACCACAGACCGGGGCGGACGGGACCGCGCCTGTCGCAGCCGGCCCCGTACGGGTCCTGGTCGTCGAGGATGAGACGATCGTCGCCATGTATTTGACCGATATGCTGGAGGAATTGTCCTACGAGGTCTGCGGAGTCGCCGCCAACGCCGCCGACGCGCTGAAGATCGCGGAACGGGAACGCCCCGCCCTGGCCCTGGTGGACATCGGCCTCGCCGGTCCGCAGGATGGCATCGAGACGGCACAGGCCCTGCGCGAGCGCTTCGCCGTGGGCAGCATCTTCATGTCCGGGGCCAGCGACCCCGTCCTGCTGGAGCGCGCCCGCGCCGCCGGCCCGCACGGCTTCATTCAGAAGCCCTACGACGAGCGCCAGTTGAAGACCCTGCTCAACAACGCCGCCCCCCAACATTAGCTTCCGCCGCCATCCGCTTGACGTCCCATGGCTGCGCCGCTCCGGCGCGCGGCCATTCCGGCGTTCCGCCGGACGCGCCGCCGATCCGGCGCGAGGGGATATCCGAGACACAGGCCTGGACTTCTTAGGGACCATCGCGTCATGACGATGACCGACGCTCACGACCGGCTTTCCCCCCAGCTTCTCCTGCGCGCGCTGCGCCAGTTCCGCAAGGGCGACTTCTCCGTGCGCCTGCCGCTCGACCTGGACGGGCTGGACGGCGAGATCGCCGCCGCCTTCAACGACGTGGTGGAGATGAACGAAGCCCTGGTGGAGGACGTCGGCCGGGTCAGCGTCGCCATCGGGAAGGAGGGCCGGATCAGCCAGCGCGTCCGCCTGCCCACCGCGTCCGGCGGCTGGGGCGCCTGCGTGGACAGCGTCAACGCCATGGTCGCCGACCTCACCCAGCCGACCCGGGAGATGGCCCGGGTCATCGGCGCTGTCGCCAAGGGTGACCTGTCGCAGTCGATGCCGCTGGAGGTCGACGGGCGCCCGCTCCAGGGCGACTTCCTCCAGACGGCCCGGACGGTCAACCGGATGGTCGAGCAGCTCGTCACCGTCACGGCGGAGCTGACGCGGGTGGCGCGCGAGGTCGGCATCGAAGGCAAGCTGGGCGAGCAGGCCCAGGTGAAGGACGTCGCCGGCACCTGGAAGGACCTCACCGACAACGTCAACCTGATGGCCGCCAACCTGACGGCCCAGGTCCGCAACATCGCCGACGTCACCACGGCGGTGGCGAAGGGCGACCTGTCGCGCAAGATCACCGTGGACGTGAAGGGCGAAATCCGCGAGCTGAAGGACACCATCAACACGATGGTCGACCAGCTCAACAGCTTCGCCAGCGAGGTCACCCGCGTCGCCCGCGAGGTCGGCAGCGAGGGCAAGCTGGGCGGTCAGGCCCAGGTGAAGGGCGTCGCCGGCACCTGGAAGGACCTCACCGACAACGTCAACCTGCTGACCGGCAACCTGACCAATCAGGTCCGCAACATCGCCGACGTGACCACCGCGGTGGCCAACGGCGACCTGTCGCGCAAGATCACCGTGGACGTGAAAGGCGAGATCCGCGAGCTGAAGGATACCATCAACACGATGGTCGACCAGCTCAACAGCTTCGCCAGCGAGGTCACGCGCGTCGCCCGCGAGGTCGGCACCGAAGGCAAGCTGGGCGGTCAGGCTCAGGTGAAGGGCGTCGCCGGCACCTGGAAGGACCTCACCGACAACGTCAACGCGATGGCGACCAACCTGACCAGCCAAGTCCGCAACATCGCGGAGGTCACCACGGCGGTTGCGAAGGGCGACCTGTCGCGCAAGATCACCGTGGACGTGAGGGGCGAAATCCTGGAGCTGAAGGACACCATCAACACGATGGTCGACCAGCTCAACAGCTTCGCTTCGGAAGTCACCCGCGTCGCCCGCGAGGTCGGCAGCGAGGGCAAGCTGGGCGGTCAGGCCCAGGTGAAGGGCGTCGCCGGCACCTGGAAGGACCTCACCGACAACGTCAACCTGCTGACCGGCAACCTGACCAATCAGGTCCGCAACATCGCCGACGTGACCACCGCGGTGGCCAACGGCGACCTGTCGCGCAAGATCACCGTGGACGTGAAGGGCGAAATCCTGGAGCTGAAGGACACCATCAACACGATGGTCGACCAGCTCAACAGCTTCGCCAGCGAGGTCACGCGCGTCGCCCGCGAGGTCGGCACCGAAGGCAAGCTGGGCGGTCAGGCCCAGGTGAAGGGCGTCGCCGGCACCTGGAAGGACCTCACCGACAACGTGAACATGATGGCCGCCAACCTGACCGGTCAGGTGCGCGGCATCGCCGAGGTCGTCACGGCGGTCGCCGAGGGCAACCTGAAGCGCAAGCTGACCGTGGCGGCGCGCGGCGAGATCGCGGCACTGGCCGACACCATAAACGGCGTGATCGAGACGCTGGCCATCTTCGCCGATCAGGTCACCAACGTGGCGCGCGAGGTCGGCATCGAAGGCAAGCTGGGCGGTCAGGCCAAGGTGCCCGGCGCCACCGGCGTGTGGGGCGACCTGACCGACAACGTGAACCAGCTCGCCGCCAACCTGACCACCCAGGTCCGCGCCATCGCCGAGGTGGCGACCGCGGTGACCAAGGGCGACCTCACCCGCTCCATCGCCGTCGAGGCGTCGGGCGAGGTGGCGTCGCTGAAGGACAACATCAACGAGATGATCCGCAACCTGCGCGACACGACGCAGAAGAACGCGGAACAGGACTGGCTGAAGACCAACATCGCCAAATTCACCCGGATGCTTCAGGGCGAGCGCGATCTGGTCACCGTCACCAACATGATCCTGTCGGAGATCGCGCCGCTGGTGAACGCCCAGCACGGCGTCCTCTACGTCACCAGCCGCGACGGCGACGAGCCGGTCCTCGATCTGGTCGCCAGCTACGCCCTGAAGGAGCGCGACGGGCTGGGCACCCGCTTCACGCTGAAGCAGGGTCTGGTCGGCCAGTGCGCCCACGAGAAGAAGCCGATCCTGCTGACCAACGTGCCGAAGGACTATGTGCGCATCAGCTCCGGCCTCGGCGAGGCGGCGCCGCTCAACATCATCGTCCTGCCCGTGCTGTTCGAGAACGAGGTGAACGCCGTGCTGGAGTTGGCCTCCTTCGGCCATTTCAGCGAGACGCACCGCTCCTTCCTGGAGCAGCTGACGGAAAGCATTGGGATCGTCCTCAACACCATCGCCACCAACATGCGGACCGAAGGGCTGCTCAAGCAGTCGCAGCGCCTG
Source organism: Azospirillum brasilense (assembly GCF_005222205.1). Classification (NCBI taxonomy): domain Bacteria; kingdom Pseudomonadati; phylum Pseudomonadota; class Alphaproteobacteria; order Rhodospirillales; family Azospirillaceae; genus Azospirillum; species Azospirillum brasilense. Next base: position 482,932 of record NZ_CP032347.1, read on the forward strand.
ACCGCCGAGCTGCAGAGCCAGCAGGAGGAGCTGAAGACCACCAACGAGCGGCTGGAGCATCAGGCCGCCTCGCTCCGCCAGTCGGAGGAGCTGCTGATGGCCCAGCAGGAAAAGCTGCGCCAGACCAACGAGGCGCTGGAGGAGAAGGCGGAGCAGCTCTCCCTCACCTCCAAATACAAGTCGCAGTTCCTGGCGAACATGAGCCACGAGCTGCGCACCCCGCTGAACAGCCTGCTGATCCTGTCCAAGCTGCTGTCCGACAACGGCGACCACAACCTGACCCCGCGGCAGGTGGAGTTCGCCCGCACCATCAACGCCGCCGGGTCCGACCTGCTGAACCTCATCAACGACATCCTCGACCTGTCGAAGATCGAGTCCGGCACGGTCACGCTGGAGATCGGCGCGGTGGTGCTGGACGACCTGCGCGGCCATGTCGAGCGCACCTTCGCCCAGCTCGCCGAGGAGAAGGGGCTGCGCTTCGACATCGACATGACCCAGCCGCTGCCCGCGGCCATCCAGACCGACCAGAAGCGGCTGGAGCAGGTGCTGAACAACCTGCTGTCCAACGCCTTCAAGTTCACCGAGACCGGCGGCGTCACCTTCCGCGTCGGGCTGGCCGGCGAGGGCTGGAGCGCCGCCCACCCCGTGCTGAACGCGGCGGAGGGGGTTCTGGCCTTCACCGTCGTCGACACCGGCATCGGCATCCCCGAGAACAAGCAGCGCATCATCTTCGAGGCGTTCCAGCAGGCCGACGGCACGACCAGCCGCAAGTACGGCGGCACCGGCCTCGGCCTGTCGATCAGCCGCGAGATCGCCCGCCTGCTCGGCGGCGAGATCCGCGTGCAGAGCGAGTCCGGGGCGGGCAGCGCCTTCACGCTCTACGTGCCGATGGAGTTCGACATCGCCCGTTACGGCGATCCGGCGCCGAAGCTGGCCCCCTTCCCCACCCCGACGCGGCCCATCGTGGTGCCGGGGCCGGAGGAGCGGCTGGCGCTGCCGCAGCAGCACCCCGTCGCCGACGACCGCGAGCGCATCCGCCCCGGCGATCCGGTGGTTCTGATCGTCGAGGACGACGTTAAGTTCGCCTCGATCCTGGTCGATCTGGCGCGGGAGAAGGGCTTCAAGGCGATCCTCTCCCACGCCGGAAGCCCGGCCATGCCGATGGCCCGCAAATACCGCCCGGACGCGGTGATGCTGGACATCGGCCTGCCGGACATCGACGGCTGGGCGCTGCTCGACCTGCTGAAGCGCGACCCGCACACGCGCCACATCCCGGTCCACGTCATCTCCGCCAAGGAGGAGCGGCGGCGCGGCCTCGCCATGGGCGCCTTCGACTACACCGAGAAGCCGGCCGACCGCGAGGCGATCTTCGCGGCCCTCGCCAAGGTCAAGGGCTTCGTTGAGCGTCACCAGCGCCGGCTGCTGATCGTCGAGAAGCTGCCCAACCCGGAGACCGGCGGCATCGCCGGCCTGATCGACCACGACAAGGGCGGGGGCGGAGGCGGGGACGACATCGACATCAGGACCGTCACCTCCGCCGAGGCCGCCCGCGCCCTGTTGGCGCAGGAGCGGTTCGACTGCATGGTGCTCGACCTGACGATCCCCCAGCCCAGCGATTTCGAGCTGATCGACAGCCTGCGCACCCGCGATTCCACCGCCTGGATGCCGGTCGTCGCCTATGTCAGCGACGCCATCGCGCCGGAGGACGAGGCGCGGCTGCGCCGGCTCGCCGAGACGGTGGTGCTGCGCAGCGTCCATTCCGCGGACTCGCTGCTCGACGAGACGGCGTTGTTCCTGCACCGGGCGGTGGACCGGCTGCCCGACGACAAGCGCAACGCGCTCGACCAGATCCGCCAGCGCGACCCGGTGCTGGCGGGGCGCAAGGCGCTGATCGTGGACGACGATTTCCGCAACATCTTCTCGCTCGCCAGCGTCCTGGAGGCCCACGACATGACGGTGCTGCACGCCGAGAGCGGGCCGGAGGGGCTGGAGCTGCTGAAGGCGCACCCCGACCTCGACGTGGCGCTCGTGGACATCATGATGCCGCTGATGGACGGCTACCAGACCATCCGGGAGATCCGCGCCACCGCGGCCGGGCGCGGCCTGCCGGTGATCGCCGTCACCGCCAAGGCGATGAAGGGCGACCGCGAGAAGTGCATCGAGGCGGGGGCGACCGACTATCTCGCCAAGCCGGTGGACATCGACCACCTGCTGTCGCTGCTGCGGGTCTGGGCCGGACGACGGCAGGACGACGGCCGCAACCCCGGACGGGAGTGAGGAGAAGCCGATGCCCCACACCCAGATACCCGCCAGCTTCGCCGAGATCGAGGACGCCACCCTGCCGCCGCCGGAGGTCCGCGTGCTCGTCGTGGACGACGATGCGAGAAACCTGCTGGCGATGCGGGAGACTCTGGCCGACCTCGACGCCACGGTGATCCTCGCCCGCTCCGGCGAGGAGGCGCTGAAGCGTATTCTCGACCAGGACTTCGCGGCGATCCTGATGGATGTCCATATGCCGGGCATGGACGGCTACGAGACGGCGGAGCTGATCCGAAACCGCCGCAAGTCGCGGCACATCCCCATCCTCTTCCTGACCGCCATCAACAAGGACGAGATGCACATCTTCCGCGGTTATTCCGCGGGGGCGGTCGACTATATGTTCAAGCCGGTGGACCCGGTGATCCTGCGCAGCAAGGTCACCGTCTTCGTCGAGCTGTACCGCAAGACGGAGGAGGTCAAGCGCCAGGCCGCCCTGCGCGAGCGGCTGATGGCCGAGAACTACCGCGTGCGCGCCGAGAAGCTGGAGGCCGAACAGGCGCTCCGCCGGTCGGAGGAGCGGCAGGCGATGATCGCCCGCTCCCTGCCGATCCTGCTCTACACCGCCGGGCCGGAGCGCGGCACGCCCTTCCGCTACGTCACCGAGAACGTCGAGGCGCTGTTCGGCTTCCCCGCCGAGCGCTTCCTGACGGACGGCGGTTTCTGGGAATCGCGCCTGCACCCGGACGACCGCGAGCGCGCCGCCGTCCAGTTCGAGGCGATGCGGCAGGGCGGCGTTTCCACCGTCGAGTACCGCTGGCGCGCCGCCGACGGGCAGTACCGGACGCTCCTGGAGAAGGCCATGCTGCTGCCGGGCGAGGACGGACGGCCGCCGGAACTCTGCGGCACGGTGCTGGACGTCACCGACACGCGGGAGCTTCAGCTCCAGCTCGCCCATGTCCAGAAGATGGAGACGATCGGCCAGTTGACCGGGGGCATTGCCCACGACTTCAACAACATGCTGACCGTGGTCATCGGCAGCCTGGAGCGGCTGGGCCGCATGTCCTTCGACGACCCCAAGGCGGCGCGGCGGGTGGAGATGGCCCTGCAGGCGTCGCTGCGCTGCTCCGACCTGACGCGGCGGCTGCTCGCCTTCGCGCGGCGCCAGCAGCTCCACCCCGAGAGCGTGGACATGGAGGCGCTGGTCCGCAACATGGGCGAGCTGATGGAGCGCACGCTCGGCTCGGCGATCACCGTCGAGATCGACAGCGCACCGTCCCTCTGCCCGGCGCTGGTCGACCGCACGCAGGCGGAGTCGGCTCTGCTGAACCTCGTCATCAACGCCCGCGACGCCATGCCGTCCGGCGGCAAGCTGACCATCGCCACCACGATGGTGGAGGCCGACGAGGGGGACGCGGAGCTGAGCCCCGGACGCTACGTGCGGATGACGGTGAGCGACACCGGCTGCGGCATGCCGCCGGAGGTCCTCGCCCGCGCCTTCGAGCCCTTCTTCACCACCAAGGAGATCGGCAAGGGCACCGGGCTGGGGCTGAGCATGATCCACGGCTTCGTGAAGCAGTCGGGCGGGCTGATCCGGGTGGAGAGCGAGCCGGGCCGCGGCACGTCCTTCCACCTCCATCTGCCCTGCGCTCCGGCGGCCGTCCGTCAGGCGAAGACGCCGGAGGACACCGAGGACAGCGGTCCGCTGCCCGGCCAGGGCGAGGTGATCCTGGTGGTGGACGACGACCGCGACGTGCGTCAGGTCGCCGTGCTGACCCTCCAGGATCTCGGCTACACCGTGGTCGAGGCGGAGAACGGGCCGGAGGCGCTGGCCGTGCTGGCCGGGGAGCCGCGGGTGGACCTGCTCTTCACCGACGTGGTGATGCCGGGCGGCATGAACGGGCTGGAGCTGGCCCAGGAGGCGCAGCGGCGCCATCCGGCCCTGAAGGCGCTCTACGCCTCCGGCTACGCCCATGGTGTGGCCGGAGGCTTGAGCGGCGAAGGGCCAGGGGCCGAGTTCCTGATCAAGCCCTACCGCGACCGCGACCTCGCCCGCGCCGTCCGCAAGGCGCTGGGCGGCGCCGTGTCGGATGCCTTCCCGGAATTGAAGAGCGCCTGACGATTGCCATGTCTGTCAAAGGCCGTCTCTGAAAGGCCATTGTCGCCCTTTTGCCTCAACCGTGAGCGGGGCCGCGGTGTTCAGATGACGGTCGCGTTGCAATAAAGGAGTAGCCGACGTGCCCGTTGTCCGTCTGTCCGGGATTCGCTTCGCCTCGGTCCTTTGCCTTGGTCTGACCGTCGCCCTGCCCCTGACCTCCGCGCCCGCCGCGGCGCAGGTGTTCACCCAGGGCGGTTACGGCGCGCCGACCCAGACCAACCCGCAGGGCGGCCCGCTAGGCAACGGCGGCGGCAACACCACCTTCGGCATCGACAACGACCTGCTGGGCAAGCTCGGCGGGGCCGCCGTCGGGGCGCTCGCCGGGTCGCAGATCGGCAAGGGCAGCGGCAATCTGCTGGCCATCGGCGCCGGCGGCCTGCTCGGCTACTTCGCCGGCGGCTATCTGATGGAGCAGCTGAGCCCGGGCAGCCGCAACGCGGCGCAGAGCGCGGAGACCCGCGCCCTCGACGCGCCGGTCGGCCAGACCATCCGCTGGAACAGCCCGGACAGCGCCAACACCGGCGGCACCATCACGCCGATCCGCGCGGGGCGCGATTCCGCCGGGCGGGAGTGCAAGGAGTTTCAGCACAAGGTGACCATCGACGGCCGCCAGGAATCCGCCACCGGCACCGCCTGCCGCGGCGACGACGGCCAGTGGCGCCTCGCCGCGACTCCCTGATCGGTCCACGGACCACAGCGGTGCGGCCTCATCAGGGCAAAGAGGCGCCGGTCAGGGTTTCCGAGACGCTCCACAGGCGTTCGGCCAGCGCGTCGTCCGCCGCCCAGGGATGGACGCCGCGCCGGCCCGTCGCCGCGCTGTGGACTTGGGCGACGTCGCAATCCTCGCAATAGAGTCCGCCAAGGCCGTCGAGCCGCGGGCTGGTCGCGCACCACACGCTGGTCGCCGCCCCTTGCGTGACGGTCTTCATGCCGCGCGACGGGTCGATGCGCGGACGCCCCTCCGCGTCCAGGGCGTCGAAACCGGCGATCTCCGAGGCGCTCAGATGGCGGCTCAGTTCGGTGAGGATCTGCCCCGGATGCAGCGAGAAGGCGCGCACCCCATGCCCCCGACCGCGGCGGTCCAGGGCGACGGCGAACAGCGCGTTGGCCGTCTTGGACTGGCCATAGGCGGCCCACTTGTCATAGGGGCGCCGCTCGAAGTCGAGGTCGTCGAAGTCGATCCCGGCGATCTGGTGGCCGCGTGACGAGACCGACACGACGCGCGCCCCTCCAGCCGCACGGAGCGCCGGCCACAAGGCCAAGGTCAGCCGGAAATGCCCGAGATGATTCGTGGCGAACTGCCCCTCGTGCCCGTCGGCGTCGCGGTGAAGCGGCGTCGCCATGATCCCGGCGCTGTTGACAAGGATCGACAGCGGCCGTCCGGACCCGCAAAAGCGCCGGGCGAAGGCGGCGACCGAGGCGGGGTCCGCGAGGTCCAGCGACTCCAGCTCGACACGGTCGAGGCCGGCCAGCGCGGCCGACGCTCGGGTGCGATCCCGGGCCGGCACGATGACGGTCGCGCCGGCCTCGGCGAGCGCGCGGGTCGTTTCCAGCCCGATGCCGGAATAGCCACCGGTGACGATCGCCACCCGCCCGCGGAGATCGATGCCGCGAACGGCTTCGGCGGCGGTGGCGGCGGGGCCGAAGCCGGACCCGATGGGTGTCTGGTCGGGGGATATCATGGGGGCTTCCTCGCAAGGCGTGGCGTCGGACGCCGTTGTCGCCTATATGCGCGGGATGATCCATCCAGCCCCGTCCGGAATCCTGTCGTGATCGTCCAGAACGCGCCCGCCGACGTGCTGTCGGACGTGCTTCGCCTGATGCAGGCCCGGACCCTGTGCTCGGCACGCCTCGCCGCCCGGGGGAACTGGTCGATCCGCTTCCGGCCGCCGCACACCATCAAGTTCAATGTGGTCACCGCGGGCGCCTGCTGGATTCGCCCGGACGGGCCGGATGGGCCGGATGGGCCGGACGGGATGGACGCGCCGCAGCGCCTCGGCGCCGGCGACTGCTTCGTGGTGGTGCGCGGCGGCTTCGTCCTGGCGAGCGCGCCCGACCTCGCCCCCGTCCCGGCCGATGAGGTGTTCCGGGGATCGGAGGGGGAGGCCCGCCTGGACGCGGGGGTCGACGGCGACGAAGTGCGCTTCCTCGGCGGCAGCGTGTGGTTCGACCGGTTGGACGGTGGTCTTCTGTTCGATCTGCTGCCGCGGCTGCTGATGATCCGCGGTGGCGCTCCGGGGGCCGCGCCGGTCAGCTGGCTGCTGGAGCAGCTCGACCAGGAATGGCGCGGCGGCACGGCGGGGTCCCAGCTCGCCTGCAACGACCTGCTGCGGCTGATGTTCATCCACACCTTGCGGACGCACTTGAACGAACAGCCGCCGGGGGGAGCCAACTGGCTGGCGGCCAGCCTGGATCCCTCGATCGGCCGGGTCCTCGGCGCCATCCACGCGGAGCCGTCCCGCAACTGGACACTGGCCGAGCTGGCGGGCATCGCCGGGCGGTCGCGCTCCAGCTTCGCCGCCGCCTTCCGCGAGCGCGTCGGCATGCCCCCGATCGATTATCTGCTGCGCTGGCGCATGCGCCTCGCCGCCACGCGGCTGCGGCAGGGGCAGGAACCCGTCTCGGTCATTGCCGCCTCGCTGGGCTACCTCTCGGACAGCGCCTTCAGCGCCACCTTCCGGCGGATCATGGGCGTCTCACCGGCGCGCTACCGGACGGACGCGGAAAGGGATGCCGCCTTGGACCACGGCGCCGCGATCACGCGTTGAGCGGGCTGCCCGGGCATCGTGCGGAAGCGCGATTGGGACCGGTGGCGGCGGGAGACCGGAACGCGTATGGTGCGGGGACTTTTTCGCCTCTTGTTTTTTTCAGGATCTTCCGCCTTGGACCAGACCGCCGCCCCCACGCCCCAGTCCGCCACCATCGCCGAGCGGGTCGCCAAGACCGGCATCGACGAGGCGATGATCGAAGCCCTCGTCCGCACCTTCTACGGCAAGATCCGCGACGACGCCCTGCTCGGCCCGGTCTTCGGCGCCGCGATCACCGACTGGGAGCCTCACTTGCGGAAGATGATGGACTTCTGGTCCTCGGTCGCCCTGCTGACCCACCGCTACGACGGGCGCCCCCTGCCCGCCCATGTCCGCTTCGACATCGGGCCGGCGCATTTCGAGCGCTGGCTGGCGCTGTTCCGCGAGACGACGGCCGAGGTCTGCACGCCCGAGGCCGCCGCTTTCTTCGAGGACCGCGCGGCCAACATCGGGCGCAGCATCCAGATGGGGGTGGATTTCTTCCGCAAGCAGGCCGGGGCCGGCGCCGCCCCCGGAATCGGCGCCTGATCAGGCGCCGCGCACCGGCTTGCCCTTCACGCCCCAGCTGTCCGTGAAGTCGCGCACGCCGGGGATGGTCATCATGTGGGCGTCCTTGACGTAGACGAATTGCTTGGGGCCAAGCTCGTACTCCGTCATCGTGATGCCCTTGGCCCGGCAGCGCTTCTGCTCCTCCGCCCGGATGGGGCGGTCGGACACCACCATGTCGGGATGCTCCAGCCCGACCCCGGCGCAGAAGCTGCGGAAGCCGCTGTTGGTGCCCTCGGCGACGAGGCGCGGCTGGGTGTCGGGCGTGCTGTCGAAGCGGCTGGCTGCGGTGCCGACCGCCCCCCGCATGGACGGGCTGCCGACGATCCAGATTCCGCGCTCCTCCGGCGGCGGCTTCGGCACGGTCGGGGGCGGCAGAGTAGCCGTCTGCTGCGGCGGCGGGAATCCGGGGAATTGGCAGGCGGCCAGCGCCGCCGCGACGGCGACCATGGCAAGGCCTTTCGACAGGGATGGCACGCTGGTGTCTCCTCCATAACCCTTTCACGGCACGGCGCCATCGGCGCCGCTGGTGATAGCAACGCTCAAGCCGGCCCGATGGCTCCAAGTTGGCGGGCCAGCGCCGCTTCGAGAAGGCGTGGCGTCACCGGCTTGTGCATCAGGCCGAGACCATGGCGCGCGGCGTCGCGCTGCGGTTCCGGTCCGATCTCCCCGGTCACGATCAGGCCCGGAACGTCCGCGCCGAACAGATCGCGGATGCGCAGGATGGCCTCGGTGCCGACACGCCCCTGGCGCAGCCGGTAGTCGGCCAGCACGATGTCGGGCCGCCGCCCGCCGCGGGCCAGCCGCTCCAGCGCCTCGCCGGTGCTCCCCGCGGACAGCACATCGAACCCCCATTCGCCGAGCATCGCCGCCAGCCCCATCAGAACGATGGCGTCGTCCTCCACGACCACGGCCAGCCGCCCCTCCCCGGTCGCCGCCGTGCCTTCGTCCCGCGCCATCCGGGAGCGCGGCGGCGGGGGACGCGGCGCGTCGTGGCGGACCAGCGGCACGCTGACCGAGAAGATTGAGCCGCGCTCCGGGCGCGACATCAGATCGACCGGGTGATCGAGCAGCCGCGACAGCCGCCGCACGATGGCCAGGCCGAGGCCGAGGCCCTGGTCGCGGTCGCGCTCCGGATTGCCGATCTGGTGGAACTCCTCGAAGATGCGCTCCCGCTGATCGGGGGGAATGCCCAGGCCGGTGTCGTGCACCTCGACGCACAGGCGGGTTCCCTGGGGCCGGCAATCGACCATGACGCGGCCGCGGTCGGTGTAGCGGATGGCGTTGTCGACCAGATTGCGCAGCATCCGCCCCAGCAGGACGCGGTCGCTGCGCACCGTGCCGGTGAAGGGCACGACCCGCCAGTCCAGCCCCTTGGCCTCGGCCAGCGGCGCGTAGGCGGCGGACAGCGGGCCGAGCAGGTCGGCGACCGGAAACTCCTCGATCTGCGGCGCCACCACCCCGGCGTCGAGGCGCGACACGTCGAGCAGGCTGTCCAGAAGATCCTTCAGCGTGTCCAGCCCCTGCTGGAGCCGGTCGAGCGCCCGCTGCCCGGCCCCGCCGGTGACATGCGGGCCGAGCGCCCCGGCGAACAGCAGGATCGACTGCATGGGCTGGCGCAGGTCGTGGCTGGCCGCGGCCAGGAATCGGCCCTTGGAGCGGTCGGCCTCCTCCGCCGCCTGCTGGGCGCGCCGGATGTCATGGATGTCCACCGCGGTGCCGATCCAGGAAACGATGCTCCCCTTTTCCCGCACCGGCACCACGCGGCACTGGTGCCAGCGCCACGCCCCGTCGGCGCGCCGCATCCGGATGTTGCTCTGATAGGGCGTGCCGGCGGCGATCGAGCGTGTCCTCAGCTCAAGGTAGGCGGGGCGGTCGTCCGGATGGAAGCCCTGCCAAGCCGACATGGTTTCCGGGTCCTGCCCGGTGTAGGCGCGCAATTCCTCATTGTAATACTCGGGCGTGCCGTCGGAGCGGTTGATCCACATGAGCAGCGGCGTGTTGTCCACCAGCGTGCGGAACCGTGCCTCGCTCGTCCGCAGCGCCTCCTCCGCGCGCTTGCGGGCGGTGATGTCGCGGGCCACCCCGACGACGCCGGTGGTGCTTCCCCCGGCGTCGCGCAGCGGCATCACGCTGATCATCAGGACGCGCCGGCCCTCCTCCGTCGGGAAGGGCAACTCCTCCTCGACCGTCTCCTCGCGCCCGGTGGCGATCACCCGTCCGCACAGATCATCCAGGCGCTTGGCCTCCTCGGGCGGGAACAGGTCCCCGCCGGTCAGCCCGGCCACCGCGTCCCGCGTCCGTCCGAACAGGCGCGCGGTCGCGGCGTTGACCAGGGTGAAGCGGCGCTCGCGATCCTTGGTGAAGATCGGGTCGGTGACGCTCTCCAGAAGGCTTTCCAGCAGGGTGTTCTTGTCCCGCAGCAGCAGTTCCGCCGCCTGGGCGGCGCGTTGAGCGGCCTGGGATTCCATCTCGTGCACGGCGAGGCGGGCGAACTCCTCCAAATCCCGCTCGTCCTCCGCGCTGAACTCGGGATGGGGCTGATGATCGAGGAGGGAGAAGGTGCCGACCCGCAAGCCGTCCGGCGTGATCAGCGGGGCCCCGGCGTAGAAGCGCAGATGCGGCGGCCCGGTGACAGCCTCGTGATCGGCGAAGCGCTCGTCCTCCAGCGCGTCGCGGACGACCAGCACCGCGTCGCCAAGGATGGCGAAGGGGCAGAAGGGCAGCCGCCGCTCGGCGGGCAACGTCTCCAGCCCATAGCCGGCCTTGGACAATTCCTGGGTCCCGTCCAGCAGGTTGACCGTCACGATGGGCATGCGGAAATGGCGGGCGCCCAGCCGGGCCAAGCGGTTGAAGACCGCTTCCGGCGGCGTGTCCGTCACGCCGCCGCACTTCAGCCGGTCCAGCCGGGCGCGCTCATTCGATGGCCATGGCGGCTCTATGCTGGTCAACGTGGCCCCTTCAGGCAGATACTTGAGGCAAGACGCGGACAAGACACCACGGACGGGTCCGGCAGCGCCTTCACCATCATGTGGGCAAGCTCAAGGCGCAAGGAAAGGTACGGAACCGGTTTCCCTTCCGCCTGCCAATGGTCTGCGGCACAATTGCTTCGAATGCAAATCCTTTGAGTCCGGGCAATGGGCCGCCCGGGACCCCACATGACCAGAAGCCGTTCCCCGTCCCCACTCGGAGCACAGCATGAAGGACAGCAGGCCGAACCACGAATCCGCCGCTTACCGCATCGCCTTCGAGGACCGCGATTTTCTTTTGAGCGAATCGATGCGCGGCGTGCGCTTCATGCTCGAATACGCCAAGCCGGAAGCGGAGCTGAAGGCCTGGGGCATCCGCTCCACCATCGTGGTCTACGGCAGCGCGCGGGTGCCCTCGCCCGAACGGGCGGAACAGCTTCTCCGCGACGCCCGGACGCCCGAGGAGCGGCAGCAGGCCGAGCGGCGGGCCAAGCAGGCGGCCTGGTACGAGGAGGCGCGCACCTTCGGCCGCATCGTGTCGGAGCGCGGCGGTGCCCTGGCGCCCACCGAGGACGGGCAGCGCGACAATGTGATCGCCACCGGCGGCGGCCCCGGCCTGATGGAGGCGGCCAACCGCGGCGCGCAGGAGGCCGGGGCGCCGAGCATCGGCTTCAACATCAGCCTGCCGCAGGAACCGCACCCCAACCCCTACAGCACGCCGGAGCTGACCTTCCGTTTCCACTATTTCGCCATCCGGAAAATGCATCTGGCGATGCGCGCCAACGGGCTGGCGATCTTCCCCGGCGGCTTCGGCACCTTCGACGAGGCCTTCGAGATCCTGAACCTGCGCAACACCAACAAGGCGTCGCGCCTGCCCATCGTCTTCGTCGGGCGCGACTACTGGAACGAGGTGGTGAACTTCCGCGCGCTGGCCGACCACGGCATGATCAGCACCGGCGACCTGGAGCTGTTCGACATCGCCGACACGGCGGAGGAGGCGTGGGACTGCATGACCCGGCTCGGCCTCAAGCGCGGCAACCCGCCGCTCGGCCCCGCCGGCACCGGCCTGTCCGCCGCCGACGAGGAAACCTGAGGCTCAGCCCGGCGGCGGAGCGTCGGCGGAGGCCGGGGCCGTCGGTGCGGGAGCGCTCAGCGCCAGCCGCCCGACCCCCGGAATCTTGACCGCGAGGTCGAAGGGATCGACGCCGAAGGTCATGCCCAACAGGTTCACCTCGAACCCTTCCTCCCTGGCCAGGAGCAGGCCGGCGAGGCCGAACAGGCTGACCTGCCAGCCGGTGCCGCTGGGCGCCCGCGCGATCAGGCCGGTGCCCAGATAGTCCTTGCCCAGCGCCGTGGAGGGCAGGTCGAGACGCAGTTCCGGGACCGCCCGCCCCACCCAGGCGGCGAAGGTGTTGCTGTTGGGGCCGGGCCAGATGCGGTATTCCCCGGCGTAGGGGTAGCTCCGGGCGGCCCCGGCGATCTTGGGGATGGCCGCCTCGGCGGCGGGTCCGCGCAACTCGGCCAACACAGCGGGGGCGGAGCCGAACCAGCGCCCGTCCGGGTCGCGGTTGCTGACCGCCACCGCCGGCAGGCCGCGGTAGACCCGCCAGCCGATCACCTCGTAGACGGTGTAGGCCGACGCCCCCGCCGGCTTCACCGCGAACCACGGGTGCGTGCCGAAGGCGCCGCGCCAGGACAGGGCGCGGGCGGCGTAGACCTGCACAACCGCCTCCGGCGTCGCGGCGGGATCGGGGGCGAGGCCGACGGACGCGCGGTCCGCCCGGCTCCAGTCCACGCCGAGCGTCGCCGTTCCCGACGCGATCACGAAGGCCGGACCGGCCAGCAGCAGGACCAGCGTCATCAAAATCACCAGGATGGTGGCCGCCATTCTTTTCCGCACCGCTCCCTCTCGCCTGATGGGCCGTTTCCCAGATAGGCTGTCATCGCCCCGCCTGCCACCGATGTTGTACGTTGAGGATCATCCGGTTGGTTCATGGCCGGCTGGTTATCCAAGGAGCGCACCGATGCCCGCCGCCGACCTGACCGATCTTCTGGACCGCATCACCCGGCAGGCGCCGACCCGCGCCGCGACGATGGAGGTCGCCCGCGCGCTCGGCTGGACCACGGGGCCGAGCCGCAAGGGATGGAAGGTGGTGCAGCCCACCGGCTATGTCGGCGGCATGGTCGTCCCGCCCAGCGCCGACACCGCCGCCGCGGAGGCGTGGTTCGACCCCGAGGGGACGGAGCGCGGGCTCGCCGGCCCCAACGCGGAGTTCCCGCCCTACCTGACCAGCCTGGACACCGCGCTGTCCGCCGTTCCCGTGGCGGAGCGCGCCGCCGCCCTGCGGACGGCGCTGGACCGCCACCGGGCGTGGCAGGAGGAGAGCGGGCGCGATGACGCGGCGCTCGGCCGCCTGCCCGCCTTCGTCATCGCGGCCTGGCTGTCCGTCAAGACGGAGCCCGGCCCGGCGGCCTGACCGGCCTCACTCCGCCGCGCCGCTCTCCTTGCGGGTTCCGTTCAGCGCCTGGGCGGCGGCGAAGCCGATGATCCGGTTCGTGGCGTCCGGATCGTCCACCCGCACCACCACGCCGCGCCCGACCAGATGGATGCCGTGGGCCTGGAAGGCGCGGATCAGGCGATGGTACGCCTCGCGCCGGATGACGAACTGCTCGTTGGGCTTGGTGATGAACTTGACGCCGATGATCGCCGCGTCGTCCTCCAGCCGCCGCACGCCCTGGGACTTCAGCGGCTCGATGAAGCTCGATCCCATCTCCGGGTCGGCGGACAGCTCCTTGCCGACCTCCTTCACCAGCCTCTTGACCAGCCCCATGTCGGTTTCCGGCGGCACGCGGAACTCCAGACGCATCAGCGCCCAGTCGCGGCTGTAGTTGGTCAGCGCCTTGATCTGGCCGAAGGGCAGCGTGTGCACCGCGCCGCGGTGGTGGCGCAGCTTCAGCGAGCGCAGGGAGATGCCCTCCACCGTGCCGCGCAGGTTGCCGACCTCCACATAGTCGCCCATGTGGAAGGCGTCCTCCAGCAGGAAGAAGACGCCGGCCAGGATGTCGGCGATGGTCGATTGGGCTCCCAACCCGATGGCGATGCCGACCACCCCCGCCCCGGCCAGCAGCGGCCCGATCTCGATGCCCAGCGAGGACAGGGCGATCATGACCACGATGACGACCAGGACGACCTGAAGGAACTTCCGCAGCAGCGGCAGCAGTGTGGCCAACCGCTGGCCGCGCGACGACACCCCGTCGTGCCGGGCCTCCTCCAGCGTCCGGTCGATCGCCCGCACCACCATCGTCCAGGCGACGTAGCCCAGCAAAAGCACCACCGTCACGTTGAACAGCAGCCGCAGGGCGATGCCGGTCGCCCCGCTGGCCTTCTCCACCCGGAACCCCCAGATGGCCGCCGTGGCGAAGACTCCGACGACGAACAGGGCCGACCACAGCGCCCGCATCACCCGCGCCACCGCGGCCTTCCCCGTTTCCGTCTCCTCCCCCCGGTAGAAACGGGCGAGCGGGCGCTGGGCCATCAGGGCGATGGCCGGCACGGCCAGCGCCACCAGCAGGCTGGCGAGCATCCGCGGCCCCGTCGCCGGTTCCAGCCGCACCGCCGCCGCCGCGACGACCAGCCACAAGGCGACGAGATAGACCGAGGCCGCCACCGCCCACAGGCCGAGCGTGGGGTGGTCCCTCACCTCGACGCCCAATGGACGGGCGATGGCCCGCGCCACCGGGGCACGCCCTCGCCACACGCGGTAAAGCAGATACAGGAAGGGCACGGTGCTCAGCGGCAGGCCGATGGCGACGATGGCGTTCCCGCCGACTCCCAGCGCCAGCAGAAGATCGATCAGCCCGAGCACCGTCGCGGCCAGCGTCACCGTGACCACGCCCGTGCGGTGAAGGGCGCGCGCGTCGGCGTCCTCCAGCGGGATCAGGCGCAGACCGGGGCGCCTCGGCGCGCAGAGGAAGCGGATCAGCCGGTCGGTCAGCAGCACGGTCAGCGCCGCCTGGAGCACCGCGAGCAGGACCGCCGGGGCCGCGGGATGCGGCGGCCGCAGGATCGCGTAGGCGGTCAGCACACCGAGCGCGAAGGCGCCCACCGGAACCAGCCCCAGCACGAAGCGCAGCGCGCCGGTCAGCAGCGGCGCCCCGCTGTCCGACTCCAGCTTGCGGAGCGGCCCGGCCAGGGCCCGGCTCGTCAGCAACAACGCCGCCGTCCCCGCCGCGAAGAGGATCAGCAGGCCGCGCAGCAGGCGCAGCGGGTGCACCGCCGCCTCGCGCCCGTTGGGGCGGGCGAAGGCGTCCGACAGGATGGTGGGAAGCTGTGGGTAGGTGGCGGCGACCGCCTCCAGGCGCGCGGCATACACCTCCAGCGCCGTCGCCGGTTCCCCGGCCACCGGCGCGTGGGCATCGGGCGTCTGCGCCACGGCCCATCCGGACGGCGAGGCCGCAAACAGCAGGGCGGCAAGCAAGGCAAGGACCGGCCACCGGGCCAAGGTGCGGCGCGTCCCCGAATCTTCTTTCATAGCGGCCGTCCTGCCGGAGAGCGACGGAGCGGTGCGCATCGGGCGGAAAAGTCCGCACCGACCTGGACCGACAATAGGAAACGCTCGTCTGCCCATCGATCAGGAAGCCAGTACGTTACCGTTGCCCATCGGACGGCCCTGCGGCGCAACGCGCGCCGCGATCCTGACTTTGGACCATCCCGGAGCATCCGGAGCATCCGGAGCATCCGGAGCATCCGGAGCATCCGGAGCATCCGGAGCATGGGAACGGCCGGAGGCCGCCGACCGCCGACGGGTGAAGCGTATGTTACCGTAACACCCAGGTTCGTGACCTGCCGTCACATGCGGGGATCATCAATCGTTCCTAAAATGCCCGGATTCACCAACGGTCTAAGGAGCCGCCGCATGCGCCTGTTATCCATCCCGTCCTTTGCCTTCGGAGTCCACGCCGCCGCGCTGGTCGCGACGCTGGCCGTCGTCACCCCGGCGCAGGCGCAGTTCGGTCTGTTTCTCGGCGGGCGCGGCGGGGTGGATCTGACGGACGAGGATTGGGACCTGTTCCGCAAGGCGCTTGGCGACGCGCTGACCCCCATGGAGGCGGGACGGCGCACCGAATGGAACAACCCGAAGACCGGGGTGCGCGGGGATGTCGTCGTGCAGAGGGTGCACGAGCGCGACGGGGCGCCCTGCGGTGATGTCCAGGCGAATTTCATCCGGCGCACCGTCCAACCCTACAGGCTGACCTTCTGCAAGATGGCCAACGGGCAATGGGCCATCGCGCCCTGACGGGCGCAGGGGCGAATGCGCCCTGACGGGCGCCGGGGATGATCACACCCTCGCGGATATCCTTCCGCGTCAGAACCCGGTTTCGCGGATCAGAACGGCCAGCGCGGTGCGCCAGAAGCGGTCGGCCAGGCTGCGCGCCTCGCCGTCCACGCGGGCCACGCCGCGCGTCTGGTGCGCGGGTGCCGCCTGCGTCCGGTCCAGCGGCGCCAGGGTCACCCGGTAGACCGCTTCCACCGGCTTCAGATTGGACCGTGCGGCCTCGGCGTTCGTCCGCCCCATCGACGGGCCGGTCTGGCTTTCGACGGCGATCGGACCGCCGTGGATCGAGGCCAGGGCGGGAACGTCCAGCCCCTTCACGCTCACCCGGTCCACCGCCGTCACCCGCGCCTCCACGCGCGGGCGCAACGGATCGTCGGCATGGAACACCGCCCCTGCCCCCACCGCGACGCGGGTGAGGTCGTTCTCGGCGACATAGCCGACCAGTTCACCGCCGCCGTCGGCGATGATCTGGCCCAGCGCCAGCGACGGCCCCACCCAGCGCCCGGGGCGCAGCGCGTCGGCGATATCCACCACCTTGCCGGCGATGGGCGCGCGGATCTCCAGCCGCGCCAGACCGTCCAGCAGGCCCTGCCGGTCGGCCAAGCCGGCGGCCAGATCCTCCTCCATCACGCGCACCCGGTCCAAACCGTCGCGGGCGGCCAGCATGCGGTCAATGCGATCCTGGGCCAGCGCGATGCGCAGTTCCGACTGCTGCAACCGGTTCGTCAGCTCCGGCGCCTCCAGTCGGAACAGCAGGTCGCCTGCCGCCACCCGCTGGCCGGGCTGGACCAGCACCTCCGCGATGCGGGACGGCACCGGGGCGAACAGGGTCGAGAAGCCTTCCGCCCGCCACACCGACGGCACGGCGATGGTTCCGGTGACCGGCACGAAGGCCAGCCAGACCAGCGCGGCCAGACCGCCCAGAGTCATCAGGAGGTTCCGGTTGGGCCGCAGGCTGCCCCGCCGCTCCCACCATTCCTTCGCCTCGTTGACCAGGGGGCGCAGGATGAACCAGCCGACTTCCACCGCGAACAGCACGATGCCCAGCACCTTGATGAAGACGTGATAGACCAGCACGGCGATGCCGATGAACAGCACCAGCCGGTAGACCCAGGTGGCGAAGGCGTAGGCCAGCAACACCCGGTGCATCCACGGATCGAACCGCTCCGGCACCTCGTCGCCCAGGCCGAACAGCCATTCCCTCAGCCGCCAGCGGGCCAGCGCGAAGGCGCGGTCCTGCAGGTTGGGCACATCCAGCGCGTCGGCCAGCAGGTAATAGCCGTCGAAGCGCATGAAGGGGCTGAGGTTGATCGTCAGAGTCGTCACCCAGCTCACGGTCGCCACGAAGAAGGCGGCGCTGCGCAGCGGCCCGTCGGGCAGGAAACTCCAGGCCAGCGTGGCGAAGGCGGCCAGCGCCAGTTCGGTCAGCATGCCCGCCGCCGCAATGTGCAGCCGGGCGCGGCGGGAGACCAGCCGCCACGCGTCGCTGGTGTCGGTGTAGAGCACCGGCCACATCACCAGGAAGGCCGCCCCCATGGTCGGCACCCGGCAGCCGAAGCGTTTCGCCGTGTAGGCGTGCCCCAGCTCGTGCAGCGTCTTCGTCACCAGCAGCGTCAGGCCGTAGAGCGCCATGCCCTCCAGCGTGAAGAAGTGCAGGAAGGTGTGGGCGAAGCTGTCCCACTGGCGCATTGCCAGGATCAGGCCCAGGATCCCCGCGCCGATCACCGTCCACAACCAGGCGCGGCTGTAGAAGGGCGCGACGTAGCGCACCGTGGCGTCCAGGAAGGCGTCGGGGCGGACCAGCGGAATGCGGAAGAACAGGTAGTTGTGCAGCAGCCACATCCACCAGGAGGTGCGCCGCGCCGCCGTCTGCTTCGCCAGGAAATCGACGTCGGCGCCCTGGGTCAGGTTGCTGCCGGCCAGGAATTTGTAGAGGCCGACCACGTCCTCCGCCTCCGGCTGCAGGACCGTCTCGGCGGCCACCGCGGCGGCGATGGCGCGGGGCGATCCGTGATGCCAGCGGGCGATGACTTCGAAGGCGCCGTGGCCGATGCGGAAGTAGCGGTTGCGCACCGGATCGTGGATCGTCCAGCAGGGCGACCCGTCCACCGCCGGCGGAGCCGGCAGCAACTGCAGCTCCTCGCGCAGCGGCGGCAGCCGCACGCTGTCCAGCGGATCGACCGGCGTGACCGCCGCCGGCCCCGTCGTCATGCCGATGGCGGCGGCGCCCATGGCTCAGAGCCCCACGGTCTGGCGCAGCGCCGCCAGCGGACGGCGGAACAGGTAGAAGGCCAGCGGCACCCGCTCGCCCTGGATCTTGGCGGTGCCGCGCAGCCCGATGCGCGGGGTCGGCTGGTCCGGCGCCAGATCGGCGCGGACGCGGTAGGCCAGGACACCCCCCGGCGTCAGCCCCGGTTCGTAGCTGGCGTGGGCGACGGTCGCTCGCAGAGGGCGCAGCGGGTCGACGTTCAGGTAGAGGCTGACCGCCGCCCCCTCCTGGAGCACGATGGCGTCGTTGACCGACACATGCACGTCGACCTCGGCGGCCTGCGGATCGGCCAGCGTCAGGATGCGCTCGCCGACCGCCACCGGCTTGCCCAGCCAGTCGTTGGCGTCGGTGAAGACGGCGATGCCCGTCCGCTCCGCCTTCACGGTGACGCGGTCCATCAGGTCGCGGGCAAAGTCCATCTCCGCCCGGCGCAGCTCCACCTGGGTCTTCAACTGGGCGATGCGCGCCTTGCTCTGCGGGTCGGTGAAGGCCCCTTGCGAGGCGGTCAGCAGTTCCGCCTCGGCCGAAGCCAGCGCCTTGCGCGCGACCTCCAGGCGGCTTTTCAGAACCGTTGCTTCGAACGTGAACAGCGGTTGGCCGGTGGCCACCGGTTCGTTCGGCTGGACGTGGAAGCGTTCGATGACGCCCTCCAGCGGCGCGCTGACGATCAGCGGGTCGCGCGGCGCCACCTCCGCCGGGGCCAGCGTCGATTGCGGCACCGGGATGGCCAGGACCGCTCCCAGGACCGCCACCGCCGCCAGCGCCCAAATTCCCTTGCGCGCCCGCACGCCGGAGCGGCGCCCAGCCCGGGTCAGCGCCCACCAGGCGTGCCCATAGCCGCCGGAAAGCTGCCCGAGCAGCACCTTCTCCCCGTCCGTCCACGCATCGTCGCGGGCCAGCCACAACACCGCCGTCAAGGTGCCGTCCGGCCCCGGCAGGGGCACCCACAGCGCCTGCGCCGGTCCCCACTGGCCCCAGTCGCGGGCCAGGGCGGGCGGAACCTCCGTGGCGGCGATGCCGTGCAAATTGCGGCCCTCCGCCCCCGCGGCGATGGCCGAGGCGGCGGCCTCCAGCCAGCGGGTGAAGGGAGCGTCGCGTTCCGGAACGGCGACGTTCGACACGGCTTCCAGCCGCGTCTTGCCTGACGGCGCGACGGTCAGGAAGACCGCCTGCTGATAGGCGATCATCCGCCGGGTCTGGTTCACGATGAGGAAGCGGAGCGCCTCCGGAGTCTGAGCCTGCCGGGCCTCCTGCTGCAGGTTCAGGAGGAGCAGGAGGCTGTTCAGCGGGTTGGCCGCCTCCATCCGGACGGATGTGACGTCATCGGGCACCTTTGGCCTCCTCCGGCGGGTTGAAGCGCGCGGTTCCGCTCATGCCGGCGACCAGATTCGGGGCGTTGCCCTGCTTGTCGGCCAGCAGCTTGCCCGTGACCTTCAACGATTGGCTGACCGGGTCGACGCGGGCACCGACCAGGGCGACCTCGCCGTCGAGAAGCTCGCCCGTCTCGTCGACCCGCAATTCGAACCGCTGGCCGGGCTTCAGCCAGACCAGCCAGGAGGACGGGACGATCAGCTCCACCCGCAGATCGCGGTCGGACAGCACTTCGAGCAGGGCCGTGCCGGCGGGGACCGACTCATGCTCGCGGATCCGCTGCTCCACCACCTTGCCGTCGAAGGGCGCCTTGACGTCGCAGCGGCGGACCTCGATCTCCGCCTTGCGCAGATCGGCGCGCGCGGCCTCGGCCTTGACCTCGGCCATCTCGACCTCGGCCCCGCCGATGGACTTGAGCTGCTCCAGCCGGCGGCTCTGCCGCACCGTGACGTCGGCGGCGCGCAGGTTGGCGCGGGCCGCATCGACCGCCGCCTGATAATGGCTGCAGTCGAAGGCGATGAGCGTCTGCCCCGCCTTGAAGGACTGGCCCGCCTCCACGGTGATCCGCCCGATCCGCCCGGCGATCTCGCTGGACAGGACGGCGTGCTGCCGCGCCTCGATCAGCGCGCGGACCCCGCCTTCGGGCACCGGCGCCGGGTCGGCGGCGGCGAGCGGCAAAGGGAGCAGCGCGACAGACAGCGCGGCGAGGAAGCGTGAGGGGCGAAAGCGGCACATCATGGCAGAGATTTTCTGCACCCTTTGCTCCGGAAGCGCAACGATCCAGGATTCGCAAGCGGTCCTGTACGCTTATTTGTTTCAGCACCGGCGCACCGGCACAGCCGAAGGGGGCGGCACCGGAGCGCCGCCCCATCGGCATCAGCGGGCGGAGGCACGCCCCAGCGGGGTCAGAGCGCTCAGCGGCACCGAGTAGACCTTCGCCGGTTCCGACCGTGTGGACGGGCCGTAGGACACCGTCATCGGGGCGGTCATGGAGGCGGCCGGTTGCGGCGGCAGTTCGGCCACCGTCACACGCTCCGGTGCTGCGGCCTTGCGCTCGGCCGGATCCGCGCCGCGCGCGGCGACCGGAACAGCCTTCGGTTCGGCCGGCTCGGCCGCCTTTTCGACCGGAGCCTTCTCCACCGGGGCCTTCTCGGAGGTCGTGGCGGGAACCAGCAGATCCTGGAGCCGTGCCGTACCGCCGGCCTTCTGCTGCCAGGCGCCCAACCCGTCGGACACCGCCTGACGCAGCGTCGTCAGATCCTGGGACGGAACGGCCTCCGGCATCGGATCGACACCCGCCGACACCATGACGCGGGCGTAGGCGTTCTGCAGATCGGCGTAGACGAGATCGCGCCGCAGATCGGAGACGAGTTCCGACACATCGGCCTGGATTACGCTCATGTCGCCCTGCTGGCCGACCGTGCTGCTGTTGACGTACTGCTGCCGGATGCGGCGGTCGATCGACGCCTGATCGGCGTTGAGCGAGAACTCCTGCGACAGCTCGCGGAACTGCACCATCGCCACGCGGACCTGGCTCAGCACCGCCACGCTGAGGGCCTGACGGCGGAAGGCAACCAGCTCCTCCTGCGCCTTGGAGAAGGCGTGGGTGTCCGGAGCCGAGGCCAGGGACAGGATGTTCCAGGACACCCGCGCCCCGTAATCGGCCCAGCGCTGGTTCAGCAGGAAACTGTTGCTGTCGTAATGCAGGCCGGCGTTCAGGTCGATGCCCGGCAGCAGCTTGAGCAGGGCACGGCGCGTCTCGTCGGCGGTGATGCGGGCGTTGTAGGACTCCTCCAGCAGCTCCGGACGGTTGAGGAGCGCGTAGGTTTCCAGGGAATCGACCGACGCCGTGATCGCCGGCACATCCTTGCCGGTGACGTCCGGCGGCATCTGGATGGAGAAGTTCTCACCCGGCGGAAGCCCCATCAACGCGCCGAGCTGCGACTTGGCGGCGACCAGTTCGCGCCGCAGCGTCTGAAGCTGGCGCAGCGTGTCGACCAGCGCGCGCTGGTAGGACAGGGTCTGCAGCGGAGCCTGGACGCGCTGGGCCTCCAGGGCGTTCGCGTTCTTGCGCGCCGCCTCGATGCGCTTTTCCAGCGGCTCGATCCGCTTCAGCAGCCGCTCCGCCGCGACCGCGCGCCAATAGGAGGTGCGCACGTCCTGCAGGATGCCCTGGACGACGCGGCGGCGGCGCTCGTCGGCGATCAGGACGAGGTTGGAGTTCTGGCGGGCGCGCAGGTAGCTGACGCCGAAATCGAGAATGTTCCAGGTGAAGCCCAGGTCGGCGGTCCGGCGGTGCCGGTCCGTGGCGGTGGTGCTCTCGCCGGTGCGGCGGCCGGTGGCGAGGTTGAGGCTTTCCGACCCGGATTCGTTGTTGCGCCCGGTGTAGCCGGCCCCCGCCACGAGGCGCGGCAGCATGTCGAACCGCGACAGGTCGAGCTGCTGGTTGGCGACCGCCATCTCCATCAGCTTCACGCGTTCGTCGAGGTTGTACTTGATGGCCCGCGCCATCGCCTCGTGCATCGACACCGGTCCGGTGATGGGCTCCTGCGGCGCCATGATGACCGACATGTCCTCGCGCAGGCGGGACACATTCTCGTCATCGGTCAGGGGCTTCGGGCTGACGGAACATCCGCTGGCGAGCAGCGCGGCAGCGGCCAGGGCGAAGGCCGCGCGGGTCTTGCGGCCCCGCGGCCGGAGGGAGGAAGCGAACCGGGTCATTCTCGTCGGCAATCCATTTGGAAAGAAAAGCTTAAGCGGGGAGGACGGCGGTGGAAGGCGCGGGCGGCGCTAGGCCGCCCGGCTTCCCGGAGGAACATGCGCGGTGAGGGCCGCCAGCAAAGCCTCGGCTTGGGCGTCGGCGGCGCCATGGATCTGGGCAACCTGACGGGAAAAGGCCGGACGGACCGGCAACGTCCCGTCGAGGTCGGCGCGCGGGCCGGGGGCCTGCCCCGAACCGTCCGGCGCTGCCGGAGCGGTGCCCGGGTCGCCACCCGCCGGCGGCGCGTCCCCGGCCGGCGGCTGTCCCTGCCCCTGCGGCCGTCCTTGCGGTCCACCCGGGCCGGCCGGCCGGTTGGCCGGCGCGCTTTCGATCGTGGAGCCGGGGCCCGTTTGTCCGCCGGGCCGGTTGCCCGGTGCGCCGCCGAACCCGCCGGTTGCAGCGCCGGGGCCGCCGGGAGCCGCGCTGCCGCCCGGCGTGCCGCCATTGCCCGTTGCGGTGCCCGTCGCCGGACCGCCGGCTGCCGGTCCGCCCGTCGGCGACCCGCCGACGCCGAGGCCAGCCCCCGGACCGCCGCCCGCCGGTGCTCCACCGGATCCGGCACCGGCCCCGATTCCGCCCGACGCGGTCCCGCCCAGGCCTGAACCGCCAAGGCCCGAACCGCCGCCGAGTCCACCGCTGCCAAGCCCGCCACCGCCAAGTCCGCCACCGCCAAGTCCGCCGCTGCCCAGGCCACCGCCGCCGCTGACGACGCCGCTCAACCCGGAATTGCTCGACCCGCCGGTGCCGCCGCCCAGAACAGCGTTGGACGAACTCGCCGTGCCGCCGCCGGAGGGCGCCCCGCCCATCGCGGAGATGGTGATCGAGCGCCCGGCATCGCTGCTCGTCGAGTTGCCGATGTTGCCGATGGTGATCGAACGCCCGGCGTCCGTGCTGCTGTTCCCGTTGCCGGAACCGCTCCCGCTGCCGATCGACGAACTGGTGATGACGCGACCCGCGTCGCTGCTCGTCTGCAGGCCGGGCAGGGTCGGTGCGGTCCCCAGCGTCGGTCCGGTGGTCTGTGTTGTCCCCGTCCCGGCGGTCGCCACCACGGAGTTGGACGAGGACGCCGCCGTCGTCGTGTTCCCGGTGGAGGCCGCAACCACAACGACCGGCGGCGGCGGTGGCGGAGCCACCGAGTAGGTGGTGGTGCCGGCGTTGCCGGTGTTGCCCACGGCATCGCTCGCCTTGGCCGAGATCACATAGCTGCCGACGCTCAGGTCGGAGGCCAAGGCCAGTTGCCACGAGCCGGTCGCGCTGGCGCGCGCCGTGCCGACCGCCTGCCCGTTGATCACCACGCTGACCAGACTGTTCGGCTCGGCGGTGCCCTGCACGACCGGCGTGCTGCCGGCGGTGGTGTTCAGGGTCACCGTCGGGGCAGCCGGCGGCGTGGTGTCGATGGTCAGGGTCGTGACCGCCGACAGGCTGCTGACGTTGCCCGCCCGGTCGGTGGCCCGCACCTGCACGCTGTGCGTGCCGTCGGCCAGCGCCGCCGTGAACTGGAACGTCCAGGCGCCGTTGGCGTCGGCGACCGCCGTACCGACGGCCTTGCCGTCGACCAGCACGTTCACCGTGCTGCCGGCCTCCGTCGTCCCGGCGAGGGACGGCGTGGCGATCCCGGAAATCCGCTCGCCCGCCGTGGCGCCGGCGACGGTGGCGCTGGTCACCGACGGCGCGGGCGCCACCGGCACCGCGGTGTCGACCACCACGGCCAGCGCGTCCGACGGATCGCTGACGATGCCGAACCGATTGGTCGCCGTGGTCGTGATGCTGTGCGTCCCGTCGGTCAGTGCCGTCTGGAGACGATGGACCCAGAAGCCGTTCTCGTCGGCCACGGTGGTTCCCACCGCCTTGCCGTCCACCATCACGGTCACCGTGGCGTTCGCTTCCGCGGTGCCGGACAGGGTGGGCCGCGTCACGTTGGTCAGCTGGTCCGTCGCCGACACGCCGGAATCGGACAGGCCGCTCAACGCCGTCCCGACCGGCTTCGCCGGGATCGGGGTGTCGACACGCACCTGGCTGGTGTCGCCCACCCCCTTGAGGGCCGTCACCAAGGGTCCCTGGGCCGCGTCCGTCACGATGGAACCGTTCAGCGCCAGCCCCAGGACCGCGATGCCCTGCGGCGCACGGTCACCGACCGGAACGACGTAGTCGAACCGCAGCAGCGTGCCGGTGCTGCCGGCCGCGTTGTACACGGCGTTCCGGATCTCGCTTCCGACCGCCAGTTCCAGAACCGGAGCACCGCCGTTGATGATGGACGCTTCGCTGAGCTGCACGAAGAAGCTGACCGTTTCACCCGGCAGATAGGTCCCTGCTGGGGGAGGCGTGACGCTGACCACCGAGGGCGGCGTGCGGTCCACCGACACGCTGCGGGTCGCCTGGGTGGGATTGCCAGCCGCGTCGGTGAGGCTGGCGGCGACGGTGTAGTTGGTGCCGTCGGTCAGCGCCAGCAGGTCGCTGGAGGGGACGGTCAGGCTCCAGCGGTTGTTGGTCACCGTCGTGGTGTAGGTCTTGCCGTTCAACGTCACCGTGACCGTCCGGCCGTCCTCGACACCGTTGGTGACGCCCGCCACCGTCTGCCCGACGGCGCTGTCCGCCGCGTTCAGCACATTGTCGCCCGCCACCGTGGCGATGGCGAGGGTCGGCGGTGTGCGGTCGACCGAGACGCTGCGCGTCGCCTGGACCGCGGCGTTGCCCGCCACGTCCGCCAGGTCGGCGGTGACGGTGTAGGTGCCTCCGTCGGTCAGCGCCTGCAGGTCGGCGGAAGGGATGGTCAGGCTCCAGGCGCTGTTGGTCACCGTCGTGCTGTAGGTCTTGCCGTTCAGCCTCACCGTGACCGTCTGCCCGTCCTCGACCCCGGTCGCGGTGCCGGACACCGTCTGGGGCACCGCGCTTTCCGCGGCGTTCAGCACATTGTCGCCGGTCACCGTGGTGATCGCGACAGTCGGCGCCGTGCGGTCGAAGGTGACGGTCCGGACGGCGGAGTCGGCGCTTTCCATCCCGGCAATGACCTGACGGACGGTGAAGTCGACGGCACCGGTGAAGCCGGACACGTCGACATTGGCGAAGCTGTAGGCGCCCGACGCGTTGGCCGTGGTCGTGGCCACGAGCGAGCCGTTGGCGTAGAGCCGGACCGTCGTGCTGGCGTTAGCGTTGGCGCCGCTGCCGTTGAAGGTGACGCTGCTCGCCTTGGTGATGTTGTCCGTGTTGCTGTTGCCCGTGTCCGAACCGGGCTCAAGCGTCACGGTGCTCCCCAGGACGGCCGGGGTGATCGAAAGGCTGGCCGTGTCCGTCGCCGCGGAGAAGGCGGAAATCCCGCCGCCGCCCGTGGTCGCCACCTTGGTCCCGGCGGCGCCGCTGGTCTGGTCCCA
Organism: Azospirillum brasilense; assembly: GCF_005222205.1. Lineage (NCBI taxonomy): Bacteria > Pseudomonadati > Pseudomonadota > Alphaproteobacteria > Rhodospirillales > Azospirillaceae > Azospirillum > Azospirillum brasilense. Next base: position 508,773 of record NZ_CP032347.1, read on the forward strand.
GGCCCGGAAGGTGATCGCGGCGCCGAGGATGCCGGCGTTGGCGCCCGTCGGCTGGTAGTAGAGCCGGTCGGTCGTCCGCAGCAGCAGCGCGCTTCCGCTGTCGTTCACCGTGCCGACCGCGGTCCAGCTGGTGCCGCCGTCGGTGCTGTAGAACCAGGTGCCTCCTTCCGACGTGTCCACGTTGACCAGCGCGATGCCCGTGAGGGCGCCGCTGTCCACGTCGGACACGTTCCCGCCGAGCGTCACCAGGGACGACACGGCAACGCCGACGGCGCCGTTCGGCGCGCCCGCGGCCTGGGCGACGCTGGGCAGGGTGAGGATGGTGTCGGTCAGCACAGGGGCGTCGTTCACCGCGGTCACGGCGAGGCCCGCCGTCGCGCTGGCGGCGCTGAACTGGCCACCGGCCCCCAGTCCGCCGTTCGCGGTGGTGTCGTTGCCGACCGTCGTGCCCGCCGTGCCGGAGGTCTGGTCCCACGCCTTGAAGGTGATGCCGTTGGCGACCGATCCGTTATAGTCGGCGTTCGGGACGAAGCGCACGCGGTCGGTGCTGGCGAGCAGCAGGGCCGACGAGCCCGAAACCCCGGAGATGGTGGTCCAGGCCCCGCCCCCGGTCTTGTACTGCCAAACGCCGTTGCTGGTGTCGATCGCGGTGATCGCGATGCCCAGTGCATTGCCGTCCACATCCGTGGCGGTGCCGGCGGACGCCAGAATGGCCGCCACGGTGTCGCCATTGTGGCCGGTGGCGTCCTCTTGGATAGCGGTCAGGCTGCGCGCGTCCGTGCTCAGCACCGGCGCGCTGTTGAGGATGGCGGTGTAGGCCGAGGTGGCGCTCTGCGTGCCGCCCTTGCCATCGTTGGCCGTCACCACGACGCGCAGGTACTTGTGGGCGTCCGACGTGGTCAGCGTGTAGCTGGAGCCGGTCGCCCCGCTGATCGACGCGCCGTTCGTGCCGTTGCTGTCGTCGGCCCGGTACCACTGGTAGGTGAAGCTCCGGTTGTCACCGTCGGCATCGCTCCAGGTGCCGTCGGTGGTCGACAGCGCGTTGCCCACCGTCGCCGTGCCGCTCACGCTGGGCACCGCGCTGTTCACCGGCAGGCTGTTGGCGATCGCGGTGTAGGCCGAGGTGGCGCTCTGCGTGCCGCCCTTGCCATCGTTGGCCGTCACCACCACGCGCAGGTACTTGTGGGCGTCCGACGCGGTCAGCGTGTAGCTGGAGCCCGTCGCCCCGCTGATCGAGGCGCCGTTCGTGCCGTTGCTGTCGTCGGCCCGGTACCACTGGTAGGTGAAGCTCCGGTTGTCGCCGTCGGCATCACTCCAGGTGCCGTCGGTGGTCGACAGTGCGTTGCCCACCGTCGCCGTCCCCGACACCGTCGGCACCGCACTGTTCACCGGCAGGCTGTTGGCGATCGCGGTGTAGGCCGAGGTGGCGCTCTGCGTGCCGCCCTTGCCATCGTTGGCCGTCACCACAACGCGCAGGTACTTGTGGGCGTCCGACGTGGTCAGCGTGTAGCTGGAGCCGGTCGCCCCGCTGATCGACGCGCCGTTCGTGCCGTTGCTGTCGTCGGCCCGGTACCACTGGTAGGTGAAGGTCCGGTTGTCACCGTCGGCATCGCTCCAGGTGCCGTCCGTCGTGCTCAGCGCGTTGCCCACCGTCGCCGTGCCGCTCACGCTGGGCACCGCGCTGTTCACCGGCAGGCTGTTGGCGATCGCCGTGTAGGCCGAGGTGGCGCTCTGCGTGCCGCCCTTGCCATCGTTGGCCGTCACCACGACGCGCAGGTACTTGTGGGCGTCCGACGTGGTCAGCGTGTAGCTGGAGCCCGTCGCCCCGCTGATCGACGCGCCGTTCGTGCCGTTGCTGTCGTCGGCCCGGTACCACTGGTAGGTGAAGCTCCGGTTGTCGCCGTCGGCATCACTCCAGGTGCCGTCGGTGGTCGACAGTGCGTTGCCCACCGTCGCCGTCCCCGACACCGTCGGCACCGCACTGTTCACCGGCAGGCTGTTGGCGATCGCGGTGTAGGCCGAGGTGGCGCTCTGCGTGCCGCCCTTGCCATCGTTGGCCGTCACCACAACGCGCAGGTACTTGTGGGCGTCCGACGTGGTCAGCGTGTAGCTGGAGCCGGTCGCCCCGCTGATCGACGCGCCGTTCGTGCCGTTGCTGTCGTCGGCCCGGTACCACTGGTAGGTGAAGGTCCGGTTGTCACCGTCGGCATCGCTCCAGGTGCCGTCCGTCGTGCTCAGCGCGTTGCCCACCGTCGCCGTGCCGCTCACGCTGGGCACCGCGCTGTTCACCGGCAGGCTGTTGGCGATCGCCGTGTAGGCCGAGGTGGCGCTCTGCGTGCCGCCCTTGCCATCGTTGGCCGTCACCACGACGCGCAGGTACTTGTGGGCGTCCGACGTGGTCAGCGTGTAGCTGGAGCCGGTCGCCCCGCTGATCGACGCGCCGTTCGTGCCGTTGCTGTCGTCGGCCCGGTACCACTGGTAGGTGAAGCTCCGGTTGTCACCGTCGGCATCGCTCCAGGTGCCGTCGGTGGTCGACAGCGCGTTGCCCACCGTCGCCGTGCCGCTCACGCTGGGCACCGCGCTGTTCACCGGCAGGCTGTTGGCGATCGCGGTGTAGGCCGAGGTGGCGCTCTGCGTGCCGCCCTTGCCATCGTTGGCCGTCACCACCACGCGCAGGTACTTGTGGGCGTCCGACGCGGTCAGCGTGTAGCTGGAGCCCGTCGCCCCGCTGATCGAGGCGCCGTTCGTGCCGTTGCTGTCGTCGGCCCGGTACCACTGGTAGGTGAAGCTCCGGTTGTCGCCGTCGGCATCACTCCAGGTGCCGTCGGTGGTCGACAGTGCGTTGCCCACCGTCGCCGTCCCCGACACCGTCGGCACCGCACTGTTCACCGGCAGGCTGTTGGCGATCGCGGTGTAGGCCGAGGTGGCGCTCTGCGTGCCGCCCTTGCCATCGTTGGCCGTCACCACAACGCGCAGGTACTTGTGGGCGTCCGACGTGGTCAGCGTGTAGCTGGAGCCGGTCGCCCCGCTGATCGACGCGCCGTTCGTGCCGTTGCTGTCGTCGGCCCGGTACCACTGGTAGGTGAAGGTCCGGTTGTCACCGTCGGCATCGCTCCAGGTGCCGTCCGTCGTGCTCAGCGCGTTGCCCACCGTCGCCGTGCCGCTCACGCTGGGCACCGCGCTGTTCACCGGCAGGCTGTTGGCGATCGCCGTGTAGGCCGAGGTGGCGCTCTGCGTGCCGCCCTTGCCGTCGTTGGCCGTCACCACCACGCGCAGGTACTTGTGGGCGTCCGACGCGGTCAGCGTGTAGCTGGAGCCCGTCGCCCCGCTGATCGAGGCGCCGTTCGTGCCGTTGCTGTCATCGGCCCGGTACCACTGGTAGGTGAAGCTCCGGTTGTCGCCGTCGGCATCACTCCAGGTGCCGTCGGTGGTCGACAGTGCGTTGCCCACCGTCGCCGTCCCCGACACCGTCGGAACCGCGCTGTTCACCGGCAGGCTGTTGGCGATCGCGGTGTAGGCCGAGGTGGCGCTCTGCGTGCCGCCCTTGCCATCGTTGGCCGTCACCACCACGCGCAGGTACTTGTGGGCGTCCGACGCGGTCAGCGTGTAGCTGGAGCCCGTCGCCCCGCTGATCGAGGCGCCGTTCGTGCCGTTGCTGTCGTCGGCCCGGTACCACTGGTAGGTGAAGCTCCGGTTGTCGCCGTCGGCATCACTCCAGGTGCCGTCGGTGGTCGACAGTGCGTTGCCCACCGTCGCCGTCCCCGACACCGTCGGCACCGCACTGTTCACCGGCAGGCTGTTGGCGATCGCGGTGTAGGCCGAGGTGGCGCTCTGCGTGCCGCCCTTGCCATCGTTGGCCGTCACCACAACGCGCAGGTACTTGTGGGCGTCCGACGTGGTCAGCGTGTAGCTGGAGCCGGTCGCCCCGCTGATCGACGCGCCGTTCGTGCCGTTGCTGTCGTCGGCCCGGTACCACTGGTAGGTGAAGGTCCGGTTGTCACCGTCGGCATCGCTCCAGGTGCCGTCCGTCGTGCTCAGCGCGTTGCCCACCGTCGCCGTGCCGCTCACGCTGGGCACCGCGCTGTTCACCGGCAGGCTGTTGGCGATCGCCGTGTAGGCCGAGGTGGCGCTCTGCGTGCCGCCCTTGCCATCGTTGGCCGTCACCACGACGCGCAGGTACTTGTGGGCGTCCGACGTGGTCAGCGTGTAGCTGGAGCCCGTCGCCCCGCTGATCGACGCGCCGTTCGTGCCGTTGCTGTCGTCGGCCCGGTACCACTGGTAGGTGAAGCTCCGGTTGTCACCGTCGGCATCACTCCAGGTGCCGTCGGTGGTCGACAGTGCGTTGCCCACCGTCGCCGTCCCCGACACCGTCGGAACCGCGCTGTTCACCGGCAGGCTGTTGGCGATCGCGGTGTAGGCCGAGGTGGCGCTCTGCGTGCCGCCCTTGCCGTCGTTGGCCGTCACCACCACGCGCAGGTACTTGTGGGCGTCCGACGCGGTCAGCGTGTAGCTGGAGCCCGTCGCCCCGCTGATCGAGGCGCCGTTCGTGCCGTTGCTGTCATCGGCCCGGTACCACTGGTAGGTGAAGCTCCGGTTGTCGCCGTCGGCATCACTCCAGGTGCCGTCGGTGGTCGACAGTGCGTTGCCCACCGTCGCCGTCCCCGACACCGTCGGAACCGCGCTGTTCACCGGCAGGCTGTTGGCGATCGCGGTGTAGGCCGAGGTGGCGCTCTGCGTGCCGCCCTTGCCGTCGTTGGCCGTCACCACCACGCGCAGGTACTTGTGGGCGTCCGACGCGGTCAGCGTGTAGCTGGAGCCGGTTGCCCCGCTGATCGAGGCGCCGTTCGTGCCGTTGCTGTCGTCGGCCCGGTACCACTGGTAGGTGAAGTTTCGGTTGTCGCCGTCCGCATCGCTCCAGGTGCCGTCCGTCGTGCTCAGCGCGTTGCCCACCGTCGCCGTCCCCGTCACCGTCGGAACCGCGCTGTTCACCGGCAGGCTGTTGGCGATCGCCGTGTAAGTGGAGTAAGCGGTCGTCGTGTTGGAGTTGCCGTCGTTGGCGATCACCGCCACGCGCAGGTACTTGTGCGCATCGGACGTCGTCATCGTGTAGTTGGCGCTCGTCGCTCCGGCGATCGAGGCGGCGTTGGTGCCGTTGCTGTCGTCCGCCCGGTACCACTGGTAGCTGTAGCTCAGCGCGTCGCCGTCGGGATCGCTCCAGGTCCCGGTCGCCCCGCTCAAGGCGTTGCCAACCGTCGCCGTCCCCGACACCGTCGGAACCGCGCTGTTCACCGGAGCGCCGTTGCCCGCCGCCACGACCTGCGACGAGTAGGTTGAACTCGCCGTCTGCGTGCCGCCCTTCCCGTCGTTGGCCGTCACCACAACGCGCAGATACTTGTTCAGGTCACCGGCCGCCAGCGTGTAGCTGGAACTGGTCGCGCCGCTGATCGAGGCGGCGTTGGTCCCGTTGGTGTCATCGGCCCGGTACCACTGATAGGTGAAGGTCCGGTTGTCGCCGTCGGCATCACTCCAGGTGCCGTCCGTCGTGCTCAGCGCATTGCCCACCGTCGCCGTGCCGCTCACGCTGGGCACCGCGCTGTTCACCGGCAGGCTGTTGGCGATCGCCGTGTAGGCCGAGGTGGCGCTCTGCGTGCCGCCCTTGCCGTCGTTGGCCGTCACCACCACGCGCAGGTACTTGTGGGCGTCCGACGTGGTCAGCGTGTAGCTGGAGCCCGTCGCCCCGCTGATCGACGCGCCGTTCGTGCCGTTGCTGTCATCGGCCCGGTACCACTGATAGGTGAAGCTCCGGTTGTCGCCGTCCGCATCGCTCCAGGTGCCGTCCGTCGTGCTCAGCGCGTTGCCCACCGTCGCTGTGCCGCTCACGCTCGGCACCGCGCTGTTCACCGGCAGGCTGTTGGTGATCGCCGTGTAAGCGGAGTAAGCGGTCGTCGTGTTGGAGTTGCCGTCGTTGGCGATCACCGCCACGCGCAGGTACTTGTGGGCATCGGACGTCGTCAGCGTGTAGTTGGCGCTCGTCGCCCCGGCGATCGAGGCGGCGTTGGTGCCGTTGCTGTCGTCGGCCCGGTACCACTGGTAGCTGTAGCTCAGAGCGTCGCCGTCGGGATCGCTCCAGGTCCCGGTCGCCCCGCTCAAGGCGTTGCCAATCGTCGCCGTCCCCGACACCGTCGGGACCGCGCTGTTCACCGGAGCGCCGTTGCCCGCCGCCACGACCTGCGACGAATAAGCCGAGCTCGCCGTCTGCGTGCCGCCCTTGCCGTCGTTGGCCGTCACCACAACGCGCAGATACTTGTTTAGGTCACCGGCCGCCAGCGTGTAGCTGGAACTGGTCGCGCCGCTGATCGAGGCGGCGTTCGTGCCGTTGCTGTCATCGGCCCGGTACCACTGGTAGGTGAAGGTCCGGTTGTCGCCGTCCGCATCGCTCCAGGTGCCGTCCGTCGTGCTCAGCGCGTTGCCCACCGTCGCCGTGCCGCTCACGCTGGGCACCGCACTGTTCACCGGCAGGCTGTTGGCAATCGCCGTGTAAGTGGAGTAAGCGGTCGTCGTGTTGGAGTTGCCGTCGTTGGCGATCACCGCCACGCGCAGGTACTTGTGCGCATCGGACGTCGTCAGCGTGTAGTTGGCGCTCGTCGCTCCGGCGATCGAGGCGGCGTTGGTGCCGTTACTGTCGTCGGCCCGATACCACTGGTAGCTGTAGCTCAGAGCGTCGCCGTCGGGATCGCTCCAGGTCCCGGTCGCCCCGCTCAAGGCGTTGCCAACCGTCGCCGTCCCCGTCACCGTTGGAACCACGCTGTTCACCGGCGCCCCGTTGGAGGGGGTGCCCCCCCAAGGGTGATGGAACTGGTCCGCGCGGTGCTGGTCGTTTCACCGTCGTTGACAGTGATCGTCGCGGTGCGGGTGCCCGCCGTGGCGCTGCCGGCGGTGTTCTTGTACTGGATGAGTTGGATCACCGCCTGATAACCCGCCACGCTGGCGGCGCCCCGCAGGGTGATCGTGGACGAGTCGTTGCCGGTGACGCTGATGCCGTAGGTCTTGGCCGTCGCCACGGAGGCCGCCAGCATGCTCAGCACTTCCGCCGCGCCATCCGACGTGCCGGACAGGGTGATGGTGGCGCCGAGCAGGCGGGTGTCGCTGTCCGTCTGGCTCAGGACGGCGTTGGGAGCGATCAGCACGCCGGACGCTGGGGTGGAGGTGCTGACGGACTCCCCGGTGCCGGCACCCGCCCCGTTCAGGTCGACCGACGGTTCGCCCACGTTCCAATGCACTTCGTAGGCGCCGAGGTCGAGCGCACCGTCACGGATGCGGTCGATGCCGCGGATGTCGTAGCTGCCGCCGTAGCGGTTCGCGTTGCTGCTGTCGCCGGCGTTGATGAAGGTCGTCGCGGTCGAGGCCGGACGATAGTCGCGCAGGCTCTTCGTGGCGTTGGTGGAGTCGACGAAGATCGCGTTGCCGGTAATGGCGCCCTGGTAATTGTTGCCTGCGTTCAGGGTGATGTTAGCGCTGTTGTAAATGATGGCGTTCGGATCGGCAAAACTCGTTCCGGCAAGATTGCCGGAGTTCCCCGCAATGATCGTGTTGTAAACGTTCACAGTCGCCGATGCACCGGAATAGGTGCCGATGCCTGCCGTCTTGACACCGACAGCGCCGGCATCATTGTTGATGTAGCTGTTATTGACAATGGTGACGTTGCGTATGTTTACCGTATAGGCCGCCGTGTTGTGTGTTTGCGCAATAATGGAGCCAGGGTAGAGAGCCGAATTCGAGCCCATGTTCATGACGTAGCTGTTGTCTGCGAACAGACTGTTCTCGATCGTCAGCGTGTCGTTCACCTGCGCTCGAACGACCGCGAAGCCCGCCGTACCGCTCACCACACCTGTGTTATCGCGAAAAACCGAGTTCTTGACCGTCAGGGATGTGGACACGCTGGTCGTGACGATGGCGTTGTTCAGGTTGTTCCTGAAGGTCACGCCATCCACTTCGAGCGACCCGCTCTGCAACGTCAGCGCGCCCTGCAGGGCGGATGCCGAATAAAAGCGCTCCATGATGACGTTCTTGACCGTCAGCGTCTTGCCGGACGCATTGAAGAGGATGCCCCGGTAGTCCGTCGTCGCGGGCACATTGCCGGTGTTGGCGCCGGAGATCGTGATGTCGGCGATGCCGTCGCCGTTCACGTCGCCGTTGATCGTGAAGCTCTGAGTCGACGCCGTTACGATGTTGGTCGGTGTGGCACCGCTTAGAGAAACCGTGCCGGACGTCAGCGCCGAGCTGAATTCGATCACGTCCCCGGCGGCCGCGTTCACGATCGCGTGGTTCAACGATCCCGCCGCCGTTCCGGTCGCCGAGGTGACGACGACGGTTCCCAACCGGCCGCTGAAGGTTTCCATGGATGCGCGCGCGAAGGGAACCGCCGCCTCGATGGCCCCGCTTTGCACCTCCAGCGTCCAATTCTGGCCGGTGGCGTTGCCGGTCTCGTCGCTGGACACCGCCACGTCGGCCCCGGTGAGCCGATGGACCGTCTGAACGAACTCCTGCCCCGCCTGTCCGGCGCCGACGTTGCAGGCGTAGAAAAGAAGGTCGCCGCCGGGCTTCAGCGCGGCGCCGATCGCCTGGAGATCCTGCCCGCGGTTCGCCAGACCGTCCGCCCAATAGGCGCGGCCGGCGATGTAGAGATGGCCTTCGTTGCCGTGGCTGACGACCTGGACGGAATCCAGACCGGACATCCCGGACAGCGCCTTCGCCATCTGGCCGAGCGCCTCCTGCTGCGGGTCGAGCAGGACGACCTTGGCGTCGGGCGCGATGTCCTTGAGCAGCGTCTGGTAGTCGGACACGCTGGTGTCGACGAACACAACCGACCGGGCCGGTCCCTGGAGCCCGGCGAGCCGCGCCGTCACCGCCGCCGGTTCGGTGAGCGGCGGAGCGGAGGCGGCCGGGGACGCCGCTGCGGCCGGGACGGTCGACTCCTTGATGGCCCAATCGACCAGCTTGTCGGCGTCGGCGGCCTTGGCGGCGCCCTTGTCGCCCGGCGCGGGCTGATCGGGTTGCTGGTGGACCTCGGCGGCCGTGATGGCGCCCGCCGCGTCGAACATGAAGCGCGGTTCGAGAGCCATCGCGAACATCGATGAGGACGGCTTGTGCGTCCTGCCGGAACGCCCAGTCGCACCGTTGCCGTTCGAACCCCGCTTGCGCGTCATCGCCAGTCTCCCGCCATACGCAACACCGCCCGACCCTAAGCCGAAAGCGGTCACCAAAAAGTGAATAGCGTTGGGAGCGTACCACCTTTTCACAGTCTTTGACAGAGCATCGGTCTATTCAGGCGACAAAGGAGGTGCCCAATTTGCATCGATTCGCTTCATCAAAGAGGACGGCGTGTCATAATTTGATGCATTTGCTTCTGCGAAGCGTTTTGTATTTCATTGCTGAAACGAACGCATATGTTGGTATGCTTTTCACACCGTCATTTCGCTGTCGGCGAGCGAGCGTCGTGGCGAGGTCAAACATTTGCGTGCAAAACACCACACACCGATGTCACAGGCCCGGCAAGCCATGACCGTGCCGAGACGCGATTCGGAGAGGGCGGGCCGCCCAGCGGTGTCATCAAGGATTCCGGCTCAGGACGCTCCGCCCTGCTGCATCTGGGCTGGCAGGATCTGCGGCGGCAGGTGCTGAATTCCCGGATGGCCCGGCGGAAGCCAGATCAGCTCCAGGGACGGCGACGTCTTCGCCAGGAGATCGAAACCCAGCCGGTGATAGAACCAGTGAACGCGCGTCTCCACCTCGGCCACCGACAAGGTGATCGGGATGCGCATTTGCGCCGCGGTCCCCTGGAAGCTGCGCAGAAGATCGGTGCCGATGCCCTTGCCGCGGGCCAGACGGTGGATTTCCACCTCCGACACACGCCAGTCGTAGCGGCCGAGATCCATGACGATCCGACCGACCGGCTGGCCCGTCTTCTCGACGACGAAATCCAGATGCTCCGGATAGCGGGATTCCTGCCCCATGCGCCGGGCGCTGTACTGCTGTTCGTAGAGCGTCCGGATGAAGTCACGGTCATGGTGCGCCTTGGCCAGCCAGGGGCGCGCATCCATGAACAGACCCATGAGGAAATCCTCGTCCGATGGCCGGGGAAACCGCACCGTCAAGCCGCCGAGCAGCGGCAGCGACCCATTCAAAACAGCCATCGGCCACACCCCTTCCGGTAGCACAAGCGTGCGCCCTCAATAACCGAGGATGCGGACCCGACGCAAGAATCGCCGTCGCGGACATCGCGCGAGTCGTCCGCTTCGGCTTCGGCCCGGTGCGGAGCAGCCATGGCCGGAACCGGGTCACCCCCCCGGCGAGCCGCCCTATGCGCCCCTGCCGCTCCGGCTGCCGTCGTCAGTAAACATACGCAAATATGCAACCGAAGGGTCATTCCGCAACGATAACAATCAAAAAAAGTAACTTTTTGTATCGTCTGTTGCCCAGGCTCTAGCCGGTCAGGAGAATATATCGGTATGCTTTCTATCACATTCGGCGGCATGGCGCGTCCTTAAGGGATGCTGGCCATAGGCCGCCGCAACCGGTTTCATAAACAGGAGGTGTCGTCATGGAAGTTTACCTCGGCCTGATTTTCCCGTTCACCGGCGCCTACGCCCCCCAGTACACCGCCCAGTGCCTGGGCCAGCAGATGCAGGTCAGCCAGAATCAGGCCCTGTTCGCGGTCACCGGCGCGATGTACGGCGGCAACGGCACGACCAACTTCAACCTGCCGGACCTGCGCGGCCGCGTGATGGTCGGTTCGGGCACCAGCCCCTACCTCAACAACCTGACGCTCAACCCGGGGAACTTCGGCGGCGTCGCGAACAACACGCTCACCCTGCAGAATCTGCCGGCGCACACCCACGCCGCCACCTTCACGCCATCCGGCAGCAGCACCAACGCGACCGTTTCCGCCGCCGCGGCCATCCCCGTGAGCACCGTCGTCGGCGCCAGCAGCACCCCGGTGGGCGGCAACAACTATCTCGGCGCGTTCCAGCTCGGCGATCCCGGCGGCGTTGGCGTCACCATGGACGGCCCCTACAGCTCCGGCACCGCGCCGAGCGGCTCGGCGCTGGTCGGTTCGGCCTCCGGCACCGTCACGCTGGGCGGACTGACGGGCACGGTCAGCATTGCGGCAGGCGGCGGCGTCACCAACCCGTCTCCGGTGAACAACATGCAGCCCTATCTCGCGCTGACCATGCTGATCGTCACCAGCGGCATCTTCCCGATGCGCGACTGATCCGGGGACACCCCCCGATCGTCGAACACCGGATGGACGGATGCTGCGCGTTGGCTATGCATGCCCGGAACGCCAGCCGTACTTTCAGAACTTGAGCCCGGACTTTTGAGATGACCATCGACATCGCCACCATCTCCCACGAGATGTTCGCCCCGCATCTCGGCCAGACGTTCCGTTTCGTGGCCCCGGAGGACGGGTCCGTGATCACGGATGTCGAGCTGACGAAGCTGACGGCACGTCCGGAATGCACGCCGCGCTGGGCGAAGCGCACGTCCTTTTCGGCTCTGTTCGAAACCTACGGCCCCAGCCAGCTGTGGAACGGCTATTTCCAGATCGACCATCCGACGATGGGATTGCTGGGCCCCTTCTACATCGTGCGGGTCATTCCGCGCGATCCCGAGCGGGGCTGCTTCGAGCTGATCCTGAACTGAGCCCCAGCCGTCCGACGCCATCGCCAAGCACCGCGCACCGTCCGCCCCAGCGCATCGATTCCACCGGAGATTTCGCCATGGATTTCTATATAGGGTCCGTCTTTCCATTCGCCGGCAATTTCGCCCCCGTGAACACACAGCAATGCCTGGGACAGGCGGTCAACTCGGCCCAGTTCCAAGCCCTGTGGGCGATCACGGCCGGGGCCTTCGGCAGCGGGCCGAACAACTCGACGTTCAACCTGCCGGACCTGCGCGGCCGCGTGATGGTGGGGCCGGGGACCAGCCCCTACACCAGCAGCACGATCAACACCGGCAATGCGGGCGGCACGGAGTTCACGACGATCATCGGCACCAATCTGCCGGCGCACACCCACGGCGCCGCCTTCCAGGGCGGCAGCGCGGGCGGCACCGTTCCGTTCAACGCGACGGTCACCGTCCCGCTGAACCCTGCGGTCGGCACCAGCAACATCCCGTCCGCCATTCCCGCGGTGCTGGGTGGACAGTTCATCGACCCCAGCTACGACGTTGTCCTCGACGGCCCCTACATCCCGGCTTCAAGCCTGCCGACGCCGCCCACCGGAAGCTCACTCACGGGCGCGCTCTCCACGCAAGGCACGGTCAGCGGCGGTCCCACAGGCGCCACCGTGGCGGTGAGCGCGGGCGGCGGCGTCATTTCCACCCCGGTCGCCCTCAACAACCTGCAGCCTTACCAGTCGCTGTTCTTCTTCATCTTCATGCTGGGCTATTTCCCGTCGCGTGATTGACGCGGAGAGCCCCGGTCCCTTCCGGTGGGCCGGGGCCCTGCCCGCGCACGGCGCCCGCCGCACCCGCGCCGACGCGGTCGAGCAGATCATCCAGCAGATCGGCGAAACGCTCCCGCGCGGCGCGCTCCATCAGGCTGTGGTCGGCCCCGGCGAGGCGCTCCATCCGCAGCCCGCCCATCCGGCGCAGCCGCCCGCCGTCCGCTCCGGCCTGCGCCTCCAGTTCGCCCAGCGTCACATCGCCCGCGCTGTGCACCATCAGCGTGCGGACTCCACGGTCGGCCAGAGCGTGAAAGGCGTGGAGCACGTCGTCCCTCGCGTAGCCCCGCCCCATCAGCCCGGCGCGCAGCCGCCCGGCGCCGATGCGCAGCCGGCGGGCCGCGCGCTCCGACAGGCCGCGCGCGACGCGCGACGCCTTGCGGTCCTGGCGCAGGATGGCCCGCCACACCGCCGGCTCGGTCAGACGGGGAAGATAGGCGGTGGCCGGCTTCACCGCGCTGCCGATGGCCTCCTCCTGCGTCACGCCGTCCCCCAGCACGAAGCGGCCCGGATTGACCAGCGCCAGCCCGACCACCCGCGGGTCGGCGAGCGCCACATGCAACGCCACCGCCGCCCCGGCGCACAGCCCCACGGCCACCGCGGCGCCATGCCCCGCGGCCGCCAGCGCGTCCAGCCCGGCCTGCGCGTCCTCCACCATGTCCCGGCAATAGATCAGGCCATCGCGGCGCCCCGGCTTCGACGCGCTGTCGCCCAGCCCGCCCAGGTCCAGGCGCAGCGAGGCGATCCCCCGCGCCGCCAGCCTGCGGGCCAGCCGCACCGACATGCGCCCGGTGCCGCTGTGCGGCGTGGCGCCGCTGTTCAGCAGCAGAACGGCAGGCCGCCCGTCGGCCGCGACGGCAGGCTCGCAGAGGATGCCGAAAAGGCCGGCGCCGGGACCGAAGCGGAGCGGGCGCTCCACGGCGCCGGCAAGGCACAAACGGAGTGCGGGCGCCTCCTCCGTCCGGCTTGGCCCGGCGGGCGCCTTGTCCCGCATCAGCCAATCCGCCACCCGCGCGAAAGCCGAGCAGTCCGGGGCGGCGTGCTGGACGCTGGTCATCAGCCGCGCGTGGTCGGGAAAGGGCGCTTCCTCGACATCGGCGCCCAGCGCGCGGAACCGCTCCGCCAGCGCGGCGGCGCGGCCCTCCGGACGGTCGAGGATCAGCACCCGCCGTGCCGGAGCCTCGGTCATCCGCGTGAGGTCGAGGGCCCGCAGAGCCTCCGCCGTTTCCGGAGTCAGGCGGAATCCGGCGCTGTCGATCCCCTCCGGCCCGACCGCGGGCGGGGCGCCCGCCGGCCGTTCGGCGAGCAGGGCGACCGCCCGCAACTCCTGCAGGAAGGCCCGGCCGGAGGGAAAAGGGGACAGCAGGACCAGGGCGTCCGCCCCCACCTCGCGGGCCGCCGCCGCGGCAAGCAGAGCGCCCAGCCGCAAGCCCGCCAGAGCGATCTCCTCAACCCCCGTGACGGCGCGCAGATGGGCGGCCGCGGCGCGGATGCCGCCAAGCCACGCCTCCAGCCGGGCCGGATCGTCCTCCTCGCCGGCGCTGTCTCCGGTGCCGGGATAATCGAAGCGCAGCACCGGCAATCCGGCCGCGGCCAAGCTTTCGGCGAAGCGGCGCCACGCCCGGTGGGTGGCCAACGCCTCGCCACCGTAGGGCGCGCACAGCACGACGCCGCGGCGCCCACCGGCCGGGTGCAGCCAGCCGAAGCATCCCTCGAACAGAACGGGCGTGGACGGATCGGGCGTCATGCTGCCCCCCGGTAGCGCGTTGGGTCCAGGCCGTTCAACGCATGAACCTCGCCATCGGGCACCGCCGCGCCGGGGTGGTACGGGACCAGCCGGACCCGCCGCTCCGCCCCTGGCGGCAGATGGAACCAGTCCTCCTCCGCCCGGAACCCGTCGTCCTCGATGTGGACGGAGCGGGCAAGCCGCCGGCTGGACAGGATCAGCGCCCACCCCTCGTCCGTCCGCTCCGCGCGGGCGCGGAGGCCCAACTCCGCACGCTCCAGCCGGCCGCTCCCGAGGAAATGGAAGGCCTCGGCCACCGGAGCGCCGGAACGCGCCTCGCACAGCGCCGCCACCACCGCGTCGTGGGTGGGCGGACCGAAGCGGTAAGCACCGGTCAGATCGACGAAGCGGTCGGGCAGTGACGCCGCCGGCATGACCTGGGCGCTGCGCGGCGGCAGGGTGACCGTTTTCTCGGCCCGCAGCACCGGCACCTCGCCCCGCCGCAGGGCGGTCAGGGACAGGACCGCCTCCACCGGCTGCGCCGTCTCGTTCAGCAGATGGATCGCCAGCCCGTTCACCCCCTCGTCGGTCAGCAGGACCTGCACCGGCCGGAAGGCCCGGCGCAGCGCGTGCCACGCCGCCTTGGGCACGCCCGCGGAATCGACCACGCCCCAGCCGGCCCCCGGCCAGACATCCTGGAACATCCAGACCAGCCCGCCCGCGCAGGAGGAGCCCGCCCGCCGCCACTCCGCGAAGACCGCCTCCATCACCTCTCCCGTCACGGCGCGCGACAGCCGCGCGTAGCGGTCGGGGTCCTCGTAGCGCAGGAGCATGGGATCGACCCCGTACAGGCTGCCCAGGTAATGGTCCCGCACATCCTCGAAATCCCACGGGGCGCCGGGGTCGCGGGGCACGCGCGCCTTCCAGCGCGGGTCGTGGACCGCCGGCACGCCGGGCAGCGCTCCCGCCGTCGGCATGTTGGCGAAGGCGAGGCATTCGGAGGCGAAGCGGACATGCGCCCGGCGCGCGTCCTCCAGCGGGCGCAGATAGGCGCCGACGCCGTAATAATGGGTCAGCCCGGCGTCGGCGGCGAAGGGCAGCGGCCCGCCGGTCGGGGAATTGGTCACGTAGGGCACATCGGGCCGTCCCCGCTCCGCCTCGTCCCGCAGGACGCTGTCGAACAGCGGCTGGCTCCAGCGCTCGCGCGGCAGGCCGAGCATGGCCGCCTGCTGTTCGGCCTCGCTGCCGCCGCACAGCACCGCCAGTGACGGCGCCGCCTGGACACGGTCGAGGAACTGCGCCGCCTCCCGTCGGGCACCCTCAAGAAACGGCTCGTCGGCCGGATAGTCGAAATTGGCGAACATGAAATCCTGCCAGACGAGAATCCCCATCTCGTCGCACAGGTCGAAGAAAGCGTCGGTCTCGTAGGCGGCGATGCCCGGCACCCGCAGCATGGTCATTCCGGCCTGCCGCGCCAGTTCCAGCCAGGGGGCGTAGGCCTCCCGCGTTCCCGGCAAGGCCACGATGTCGGGGCTGCTCCAGCAGGCGCCACGGCAGAAAATGCGCTCCCCGTTGATGCGCAGGGCGAAGCCGTCGCCGGACTCCCGCTCGATATGGCGGAAACCGGTGCATCCCAGATCAATGCGCTCGTCGCCCACCACGGCACGCACGGTGTGGAGCGTCGGCTTGCCGTGGCTGTGCGGCCACCAGGGCTCGACCTCGGGCAGGCGGAGGTCGCCGCAGAGTTCGCCCGGCCCGGTCCAGCGGAGCGGCGCCCGCGCCTCCCCCACCTCCAGCCAGCCCGGCGGGGAAGCGGCCCCGTTCCAGGCCGCCTCCAGCGTCAGGGACAGGCGGCCATCCCGCCCCTCCAACGTAGCGCGCAGATCCGCCGAGTGGACGCGCAGCGGCCCATCCTCCGTGATCAGTTCCACCGGACGCCAGGGACCGACCGCCGGCACGGGCGGACACCAGCCGGGCATGTGCCCCAGCAGCGTGGTCCGCACCGCGCGCAGCCCCGCCGGCTCGGCCAGCCGGACCGGCCAGCGGCCCCGCCCCTTCCGCGCCTTCAGCACCGGGTTCAGGGCGCGGAAGACGATGCGCAGCGCGTGCGTGCCGCGCAGCGTGACGGGCACGTCGTGGCGCTGGAACATGCTGTCGCTGGCCAGGATGCGCTTGCCGTCCAGCCAGACCTCCGCGACGGTGGCAAGACCGTGGAAGCGCAGGGTGCAAGGCCCGTCACCGGTCAGCGTCACCCGGTACCAGACGTCGCGGTCGTGAAGGGGCAGCGGATCGCCCAGCCGGTAGAGCCCCGCCGCGCGCAGCGCCTGGGCGACGGTGCCGGGCACCGGGGCGGGCAGCCAGTCCCCGGCAGGCACTCCCCCCGGCTCCGTCACGCACAGTTCCCATCCCGCGGACAGGGGCGTCACGCTGCGGCCGGTCACGGCATGAAGGCGCGCCATGGTCGGTCACCCGCAGCGGCGGAGCAGCGCGCCGAGCGCGCGGTCGTAGGCGCGCTCCATCGCTTCCAGCGGTTCCGCGTGATCGCCGAAGCGCCGCCGGTGCACCCCGCGCGCGAGTTGGAACTGAAACGCCTTGGCGGTGGCGGAAAGGGTGGCGCAGGCCTCCGCCGCCTCCGCCGGCCCGCCGATCCAGCGCGTGTGCATCCCGAGAAGCTCGAAATTCGCCCCCACCTGCCGCAGCGTGTTGAAGGCGTAGAGATGGAAATAATCCATGGGCCGGGCGGCCAGAACCTCCAGATGCTCCGGCAAGGCGGCGCGGAAGGCGGCGATGGGGTTGCCAGCCGGGCGGCGACGCAGATGGTGCGACAGCAGCCCCCGCGAGGCGTCCATCAGTGCCTCTCCCTCCAGGGCCGGACCGCTGCGCTTCACGAACTCCACATAGGGGAACAGGGGAGCGGGGGCGAACAGGCCGTCGTAGTCCTCCCCTTCCAATGTGAAGCGCCCGGCGTTGTGGATGTAGTCGAGCCGGCGCGCGCCCGCGTCCATGCCGAGGATCGCGATGGTCGTCTTGACGTGCTGCGCGCGATACGACGTCCCCCGCGTGTCCGGCAGATGATAGCCGTCCACCTCCACCAGCACGGGACGCCCGCGCGCCACCTGCACCGCCGCATGGGCCTCCACCCGGTCGTACAGGGCGAGTTCCTGCACCTCCAGCCCGTAAAGCCGGCGCAGATCCTCCGGCGGGACCTTGAAGAAGGTGAACTGGTCGCCCTCGAAATCCTGCGCGACGGTGAAGGCCAGGGCGGCCATCGGCTCCATCCCCAGCGCCCGCAGCAGACCGAGCCACAGGTCGGTGTAGCAGTTGGTCTCCGCCCAGTCGCGGTCCGGCCTGTCGAGCGGATGCGCCATGCCCGGCCTCCCCTGTCCGCTCAGCCCCACAGGACGGCGCGCACGGCGGCGGGCCATGCCTTCGGGTCGAAGCCGTGATGGCGGAACAGCGCCAGCGCCACCCGCTCCATCCCGAAGCCGACGCAAGCGGTGTGGGCGACCGCGCCATCCGGCGTCCGCAAGTCCCACAGCAGCCCGAAATGGTCCTGATGATAATTGAAGCTGAGGCAGGCGGTGGGCTGCTCCGCCGACGCGATGGGGATCAGCAGTTCGAATTTCAGCCCCTGGTCGCGCTGGCTGGCGGCCAGCATCCGCCCGGCCCGCCCGAAGAAGGGGTCGTTCGCCAGATCGACGGCGACCGGCAGGGCCAGCGATTCCATCAGCGCCCGCCCCCGCTCCACCCAGCGTTGCCGGAAGTCCATCACCTGCTCCGGCGTGCCGGCGCGCACATATTCGCGCATCCGGAAAAGCTGCATCCGCGCCGGGTCCAGCGACGGCTCATGGCGGAAGCAGTAGGAATAGACATCGACCAGCGCGCCGTCGCCGGGCAGCGGCCCGCGCTCCGCGATGGTGGGGTAGACGGGGTAGCAGGCGGCGGGGGTGAGGACGACGTTGGTCGCCATCTGGGAGTCGGTCCACTCCTCCCCCTCCTCGAGCCGGCGCAGCAGGGACTGGTGGGCGCGCTCGTCGCCCTTGAAGGCGTGGACGGTGCCGGCCAGGTGCGGGAAGCTTTTCAGATAGCCGCTCTGCTCGAACTGATGGCGGGCCACCCCCGGGGGGAAGCGCATGACGTCCGCCCCGTCGCCGCCGCCCCAGGTGGTGATCAGGTCGTTGAAGCGCTCCACGACGTCCTCGAAGACGCCGCTGCGGCCGTACAGCCCGTCGACTCCCGTGGGGATCAGCAGCCCGGCCGCGATCAGCGCGTCGCGGAACGCCGCCTGCCCATTCTCCGCCGGTGTACTTCCTGCCCGCATGTCCATCCGCCGCATTCCGTTCCGAGAAAGCCTCAGCCGAAGAGAGAACCGTTGTCCCTGTGCGCCAGCAGCAGGTTCGCCGTGTTGCCCAGGATCCGGTCGTTGTTGATCATCAGCGGCGCCGAATGGGCGTCGCGCAGGTGGCGGCACAGGCTGTAGGGGCTGTCGTTGCGGTAGGCGGCCAGGCCGCCGGCCAGCATCGCCTGCCCCACGATCCGCACCACCATGTCCGCCGCTTCGATCTTCAGCGTGTTCATGGCGACCGCGAAGCCCAGGGCGGTGAGGCGGTCGGGATCGTCCGCCGCCTCCTCGAACCGGGCGAGCGCGCCGCGCACCATGCCGCGCATGGCCTGGAGCCCGGCGGTCGCCTCGGCCAGCCGCCGCGCCCCCGGCGGCGGGGTGCCGGGGCGTTTGCGCGCCTCCGCCCGGATGAAGGCGGCGGCCCGCGCCACCGCGTCGGTCGCGATGCCCAGCCAGACGCTGCTCCACAGGACGTGGGTCACCGGCAGCATGGTGCGGGCGGAGATGTCGGCGTAGGGCAGCGGCAGGATCTGCGCCCGCTCGGCCTCGGCCACCAGCCGGTAGCCGACGCTGCGGGTTCCGCGCATGCCCAGCGTGTCCCAGCCGCCGATCTCCTCCAACCGGGTCTGCCCGCGCAGCACCGGCACGATGACCTGATCGGAGGGCGGCGAGTCCGCCGCGCGCCGCGCCGTCACCAGGATCGCATCGGCTTCCGCCCCATAGGAGATGACCGTCGCCTGCTTCTCCAGCCGGAAGGCGCCGCCCGTCTCGTCTTCGGCAGCGCCCGCCACCGCGCAAGCGCTGGAGCGCACGTCGCCGCCGATCCCGGCCTCGGTCGTCGCGGAGGCGAGCAGAAGCTGCTCCCCGGCCAACCGCGCCAGGAAATCACGGTGCCAGCCGCTGCCCTGCCCGTGGCGCACGAGGCAGGCGACCTGGATCTGGTGCATGGCGTAGATCAGCCCGCTGGACGGGCATTTCTGGGCCAGCGCATGAGCCACCGCGGCGGCGTCGGCCAGACCACCGCCACCGCCGCCGAAATCCCGCGGCACCATCAGGCCGAGCAGCCGGGCGTCCCGCAAAGCGGCGAAGGCTTCGACGGGAAAGCGCGCCTCGCGGTCCACGCTGTCGGCGTGGTGCCCGGCGATGGCGGCGGCATCTGCGGCAACCTCGGCGGCCATCGCCGGCAGGCTGTCCGGCGTGGGCGCCCTCATCCGGCCCCCATCCCGCCCGGCGCGCCGCCCAGCAGACCGGCAACCGCGGACCGGATCGCCGCGATGCTCTCGAAGGTGCGTCGGCGCAGAAGCTGTTCCGGGAACTCAACGCCGTAGCGCTCCTCCAGCGCCAGCATCAGGTTCACCGACCCGTGGGAGGTCAAACCGGCGGCGTAGAGATCATCCTCGTCCGACAGGGCGGACGCGTCGATGGCCAGCCAGCCACTGTCGGCCAGAAGCGTCCGGATGTCGGCGGCGCTGACCACCGGGGCATCGCCGCCCCGCGGCGCCGTTCCAGCCGCGATCTGCCAATCCGGTTGGCGCATGCTCATTCCTCCTACCCCCATTCAACCTCTGGCTTTCCCTGTGCCGGGACAACGCCACAAAACCTTAATTGTTCTGCGCCTTCCTCTGCTTTTCCGTATGCCCCGGGTGCTTTTCGGGTGCCAAACGCTCCTCTTGCTTAACTCCTGTGGCGATTGCCGTTTCCCCGGACGGCTCTAACTTGAGCGCTGGTTCGTCCAACATTCTGATGATCGGGAGAACACCAATGGCTGTGCGGCAATCGGATGCGGAATGGCGCGGCAATCTCGCCCAGGGCTCGGGCACCATGCGGCTGGGCAGCGGCGCGTTCGAGGGCGCTTACTCCTTCCCGTCGCGTTTCGAGAACGGCACCGGCACCAACCCGGAGGAGCTGATCGCCGCCGCCCATGCCGGCTGCTTCTCCATGGCGCTGTCCGCCGGCCTGTCCAAGGCCGGCCACACGCCCACCCGCGTGCACACCACCGCCCGCGTCCATCTCGACAAGGCCGGCGAGGGGTTTGCCATCACGAAGATCGAACTGGATTGCGAGGCCGAGATCCCCGGCATCGACGCCGAGACCTTCCGGCAGCAGGCCGAGGGGGCGAAGAAGAACTGCCCGGTGTCCAAGGCCTTGGCCGGAACGGAAATCACTCTGAGCGCCCGGCTTCTCTGATCGCATCCGGCCCGGCGGCCTGCGAAGGCGCAGCGACCGCCGGGCCGGCACCGCTCCACCCATTAACCTCTGGTGCGGGAATTTGCCACATCGACACGGCCGAAGCGGGGCTGCGGTCCGATGTGAATACGGTTTTTGACAATTTTCTGCATTTTCAAATCAGCCCATTCTTCAAATCGTTAATTGAGAGCATGCCAACATTCTGCATAACTTGGCTAAACCTGCGCACTCCCCAACGGACAAGACCCCATTCCAACTTTCACTGCGCAAGTATCCATAAATTCATCACCTCTTTTTCTGCATAATTTAAAATACTTGGCAAAAAATAAATCTCGAATTCTCATACGTTTGTATATTTTATCTTGGCGGCAAAGCGACGCACCCGTTATGATCGAACGGTGTAAACCATTGGTCGTAACGCTTACACCCCGCTTGCAAGGTGAATCGCCCATGCCGCCGTCGCCGTCCCCCCTCGAGTCGCTCCGCCAAAGCCTGATGTCGGGCGGGCGCCTGCCGGCGATGGTCGCCGCCCCCATCGCGCTCGGCGTGTCGTTGGCCGCGAACGCGGCACCGATGGACACGCTGTCGACGATCCAGAACCAGACCTTCGAGCCGACCGCCGGCAACATCCTCATCACCAGCACCGGCGGCGTGGTCGACAGCGGCACCGGCAACCAGTACACCGACCTGACCACCGGCGTGTGGGTCAAGTCGTCCGGCGGATGGACCCTGACCAACCAGGGCACGATCAAGATTTCGGTCGACACCAACTTCTATCAGGCCGACGGCATATACGCCGCAACCTACGGCACCATCATCAATTCCGGATTGATCTCGGTGCCGAAGACCTACCACGGCATCCTCCTGGCCAACTCCGGGGGCTCGCTGACATCGGTCATCGAGAACACCGGAACGATCATCGGCAATTGGTCCGCCATTGAAAGCTCCCACGCCCTCACCCTCACCAACGGGTCCCCGTCCAACAGCGCCGCGCTGATCAAAAACGTGCGGCCGACGACGGAGTTCATGCAGACGGATTACGCGGCGGTCTCAGCCGCCTCCATTTCCAAGCTGTCCACCGTCACCAACCACGGCACGATCATCGGCACCGGCGACGCGCTGTTCGTCAACGGCCCGTCGACCATCGTCAACCACGGCACCATCGCCGCCGGAAACGGCTTCAGCGCGATCAAGACGAACGCATACGGGGCTGGCAGCTTCATCAATCTGAAGAACGGCAGCGTGCTGGTCGGTGGCATCCAGGCCGGGGGACAAAACCAAGTTCTTCTTCTGGAGGGCGGCGGCACCCTGTCCGGGCCGATCTCCGGCCTGACCACCCTCAACGTCAACGGAACGGAGTGGACGCTGGGCGGCGTGAGCACCGCCACCAGCACGAACCTTCAAGCCGGCACGTTGCGCGTCAATGGCTCCCTGACGACCGGGCTGCAGCTCGGCAGCGGCACGACGCTGACGGGCACCGGAACGGTCGTCGGCAACGTGACCAGCCCGTCCGGCACGACCGTGACGCCCGGCGGCTCCGGCGCGCCCGGCACCCTGACGGTCTCCGGCAACTACACGCAGCAGAGCGGCAGCACGCTGGCGATCCGGACGACCTCCTCCACGGCCAGCAAGCTGGCCGTCACCGGCACCGCCACGATCGGCGGCGACCTGTCCGTCACCTCCACCGGCAGCGGCTACGGCGACAGCACGACCTACACCATCGTGACCGCGACGGGTGGTGTGTCCGGCGCCTTCACCGCGATCACCGGCAGCGACGCGACGCTGACCCCGACGGCCACCTTCGACACGGCGAACAACCGGATTCAGCTCACCCTGACCAAGGTGACGCCGCAGCCCGAACCGGAGCCCGAACCCGAACCTGAGCCCAATCCGAACCCCAACCCGAATCCCAACCCCGATCCCGGCCCGACGCCGAACCCCGATCCCACGCCCACTCCGACGCCCACTCCGACGCCAACGCCACCGGCGACCGGCGTGATCGACACCAGCCGCCCCAGCTTCACCAACAGCGACGGCGCGGTCCAGGGCAGTTCGGTCACCTTCGACGGCGGCACGCTGCGCCCGGCGTCGCCGCTGACCGTCGGCCAGTCGGTCACCGTGACCAGCCGCGGCGGCACCATCACGCCGGACGGCAGCACCGTCACCTTGGCGGGCGCCGTCGGTGGCAGCGGCGCGCTGGCCGCCTCCGGCCCCGGCACGGTGGTCGTCTCCGGCCAGATCGCCAACGCCGGCGGCCTGTCGGTCGGCGACGGCGCGGCGCTGACCATCGCCAAGAGCGGCGTGGTCGCGGGCGGCACGCTGGCCCTGAACAACGGCGGCAGCGCCACGGTCGGCGGCGTCGTGGCCGTCCCGGTGACGGTTGCCCGCGGCGGCGCCATGACCGTCGTCGAGGGCGGCGGCGTCGGCGGCACGCTGGCGGTGGCGGGCGGCACCCTGACCGTCGCCGCCTATGGCGCGGTCAACGGCGCGGTAACCGTGACGTCCGGCGGCAGCGCCACCCTGGCCGGCGCCGTCATGGCACCGGTCACGGTGAGCGACGGCACCGTCACCGTGGCCGCCACCGGCATCACCGGCGCGGTCGATGTGGGGAATGGCGGTTCGGCGACCGTGAACGGCGTGGTCTCCGGCTCGCTGACCACCAGCGCCGGCTCGACCTTCAGCGGCGGCGGCACCGTCCGCGGCCCGGCCACGCTGGCCGGCACCGTGTCGCCGGGCAATTCGCCCGGCGTGCTGACCTTCCAGTCCGCGGTGACCCTGACCGGCACCAGCGTCCTGAACGCCGAGATCGACGGCCCGACCGCCGGCTTCGGCGCCGGCAACCACGACCAGATCCGGGTGCAGGGGGCGTCTTTCACCGCCGCCGGCACGCTGGCTCCGGTGCTGCGCGGCATCAGCGGCGACGCGACCAACGCCTACACCGCCACGCTGGGGCAGAGCTTCACCATCGTCCAGGCGGACGGAGGCGTGACCGGCGGCTTCGCCGCCGTGACGCAGCCGACGGCGGGGCTGGAGACCGGCACCCGCTTCGACACGCTGTACGATGCCACCACCGTCCGGCTGGTGGTCACGCCGACCAACTACGCGGTCCGCGGCGGCACCCGCAACCAGCGGGCCGCCGGCGCGGCGGTGGACGCGCTACGCCCGGCCGCCGGGGCGCGGCTGGAGGGCGTCGCCGCCCCGATGTTCAACGGCCTCTACGGCCTGCCGGGCAGCGGCATCGCCGGGGCGCTCGACCAGCTCTCGGGCAAGCTGCACGCCGACACGCTGGCCGCCGACCGCACCAACCGCCGCCTGTTCGGCAGCGCGGTGGAAGGCCGCCTGTCGGCGCTGCGCGGCGGCGCGGCGTCCTCCTCCGGCGTCCGGCTGGCCGGCAGCGGCAACGGCACGAGCGCCGTGGGCGAAACCGGTGAGGCCCGCGGCTCGGGCGGCGTGTGGGGCCAGCCGCTGGCGGCCTACAGCCGGACCGGCTCGGACGGCAACGCCGCCGGCACCACCGAACGGATCGGCGGTTTCCTGCTGGGCGCCGACCACAGCTATGAGAACGGCGTGAGCGGCGGCGTGGCGCTCGGCTACCTGCGCAACCGCGTCACCTCGCGCGACGGGCTGGGCAAGGCCGACGTGGACAGCTACCAGGCGACTCTCTACGGCTCCTGGAGCCTGCGCGGCACGGCGGACAGCCCCTACGTCGAGGGCGCCGTCGGCTACGGCTACGCCAATTACGACGCCTCGCGCGGCATCGCCTTCGGCACGCTGGGTCAGGGCGCCAGCGGCAGCGCGGACGGTCACGACGTCTCGGTGGAAATCGCCGCCGGGCACCGCATGGCCTTCGCCGGGTCGGACAGCGCCTGGATCGAGCCGCGGGCCGGCCTGCGCTTCGACCGCATCACCCGCGAGGCCTTCCGTGAGTCCGGCGGCGGCGTGGCGCTGGACGTCGAGGCGGCGGGCTGGACCAGCCTGCGCAGCGCGGTCGGCGTGCGCGCCGGCACCAGCGTGACGGTGGGCGGCTGGCGCCTGCTGCCCAACGCCGCCCTGGCGTGGGAGCATGACTTCGCCGACGCCACGGCCTCCACCACCAACCGTCTGGGCGGGGTGGCCTTCACCGCCGACGCCAGCAAGCCGGGCCGCGACGCCCTGGTGATCGGCGCCGGGCTGGGCGTGGCTCTGGACGACCGGCTGACCGCCACCATCGCCGTTCAGGACGCGATCCGCGCCCGCGAGAACACGGTGTCGGCGACCGCCGGCCTGAAGTGGAAGCTGTGAGGACCAGGACGGCGATGCGCAAGGCCATCATCACGGGGGCGCTGGCGGCGCTCCCCCTCCTCCTCGCGGGCGGGGCGCCCGCCGGTGCGGTTGAGCCGGGGAAGACCTTCGGCGACTGGCAGACCGAATGCGAGACGCCTCCCGACGGCAAGCCGCGCTGCTTCCTCTCGCAGACCCGCGTGATGGAGAACAAGGAGGCCAAACAGGCGACCCGCATCCTCAAAGCGTCGGTGGGATACTTCGCCCCGGACGGCAAGGGGGTGATGGTCGTCATCCTGCCGCTGGGCGTCGATCTGCGCGCCGGGGCGGCGCTGACCATCGACGACGGCAAGCCGCTGCCGCTGACCTACCAGCAATGCATCCAGGATGGTTGCCTCGCCAACGCCCCGATGGACGAGGCGACCCTGACCGCGCTGCGCCGCTCCAAGGGGGCGCAGATCGCCGTCCGGCCCTATGGCGGGACGCAGGCTGTGGCTTTCCCGATCTCCACCAAGGGGATCACCGACGGCTTGGCCGCCCTGAAACCCTGAGTTTGCTGCCGGTCACCGCGGCGACGGCGCCGCGGATGGCCTCGTCCCATGGTCCGGGGTCCCACCGTCCGGGCGCCGGCTGCCGGTGGAGCGTGACGGCGGGATACCAGGGCGAACCGCCGCGCCCCAGCAGCCAGCGCCAGTCCGGCGCGTAAGGCAGAAGCACCGCGGTCGGGCGCCCCATCGCCCCGGCCAGATGGGCGACCGCCGTGTCCACGCAAACCACATGGTCGAGCTGCGCCAGCACCGCCATGGTGTCGGCGAAACTTTCCAACTCCGGCCCCAGATCGACGAGCGGCGCCGCGCCGTAGTAGCGGGCGGCCTCGGCTTGCGCCGGCCCCTTCTGGAGCGACACCAGAACCGTTTTTTCCAGAGCGAAGAACGGCGCGAGCCGCGCGAGCGTCAGGGAGCGGTTGCGGTCGTTGCCATGGGTCGGGCGCCCCGCCCAGACCAGCCCCACGCGGCGGTAGCCATGGGGCAGCAGCCCATCCAGGCGCTCCGTCCAACGCTCCACCCGCTCCGGCTCGGCCCGCAGGCCGGGAAGCGGCGCCGGAATCGTGTCGATCCTCGTGCCGAACAGCCCCGGCAGGCTGGACAGCGCGGCATAGGCGTCGAAAGGCGGCGCCTCCTCCCAGGCGGTGACGGTCGGGTAACCGCCGGGAAGGGACCGGATCACCGGCAGCATGTCCGGGCTGCACGCCACCACGAGATTGGGGCAGAGCGCCGCCGCCATCGGCAGGTAGCGCGCGAATTGGATGGTGTCTCCGAAGCCCTGGTCGGCGACCAGCAGCAGAGTGCCACCGGGCAAGACGCTGCCGTCCCAGGGTTTCGGGATGGCGTCCCCAAACCGCTTCAGAATGGCCGGCGGGACCGGCGGCGGCACGCCGGGAAGACGCCAGCGCCATTCATACTCTTGCCAGCCTTCCTCCCATTGCCCGGAGAGCAGCAGCCCCTCGGCCAGTTCGAAATGCGGACCCGGCGCGTCCGGGGCGAGCCGGATGGCCCGCCGCTCGCAGGCGATGGACGCCGCGACCTCAAGCCGGTCGTAGAGAGCCAAGCCCAGATTGTACCAGCCCGCCGCGTCGCTGGGATCGAGCGTGACGGCGCGACGGCCATGGGCGGCGGCCTCGTCCAGCCGGCCTTCGCGGCGGCGGATTTCGCAGAGGTCGCTGTCGGACGGGGGCATGGGTGGCATGTGTTACAGGCTGTAGCCCAGGCCGAGAATGACCGGCTCCAGGATCGGAACCACCGGCTTCAGATGGTCCATGTAGGCGCGGTGGCGGCCGACGGAGCGGCTGTAGAGCTTTTCCGCGACCTGGGCGTGGCTGGGCGTGCGGGCGTGGCGCCGGTTCTCCTCGAAGCGCAGGCAACGGCGGTCGAAACCCAGCCCGAGGAAGCCCAGCAGACGCCGCACCGCCGGTTCCGGCTCCCGCACCAGATCCTCGTAGCGCAGCGGCAGGTAGCGCAACGGCATCTCCCGCCGGTAGTGCTCCACCAGATCGAACACCCGCAGGACGTGGCGCGCCGCTGTCTCGACATCGTTGGCGCAATGGAAGCCGTGGGTGAGGTTGGTGCCCATCATCGACAGCACCACGTCCAGCGGGTGGCGCAGCACATGAACCACCGGCGCTGAGGGGAACATCAGCGCGATCAAACCGAGATGCGTCTCGTTGAAGGGCATCTTGTCGGTGAACAGCGTGTGGCCGGGCTTGGCCGGAACCAGCTTGCGGGCGTGGCGCAGATAGGCGTCACGCAGCCGCTCCAGCCCGTCGCGCTGGTCACCCATCCACAGCTCCGACAACGCTTCGGGATAGCCGAGCGGGCTGCCCAGCGTCTGCGGCAGCGCCCGCACCACCGCGCCGAGCGAGGGCAGCTCGTCCCCTGCGGCGATGGCGGGATGGCAGGACAGGATCTGCTCGACCAGCGTGGTGCCGGACCGCGGGGCGCCGACGATGAAGACCGGCTGCGCTCCGGCGGCGGGAGCGGCGGGCCGTGGCATCAGGCGCAGGCGCGGCGCCACGAAGAAGGTGGCGAGGCGCGCGATGAGGTCCACCGCCTCCTCCTCGCCGTAGCCGCGCCCGGCCTGCCGCAGCAGCGCCTTGCCGGCGAAGAAGGCGGCGAAGGCCTCGTCGTGGCGGCCCAGCCGGTCGAGGATGCGCCCCGTCTCCAACAGCGCGTCGGGGTCGGGGCCGCCATGACGGGCGGCCGAGGCGTCAAGGATGGCGAGCGCCCGTTCGCCGTCCCCAAGCCGGGCCAGAAGGGCCGCCGCGAAGGTGTCGGCCCCACGGTGGCCGGGGTCGAGCCGCCGGGCGCGCTCCACCAGCCGTCGCGCGGCGGATAGATCGCGGGCGGCGTCCTCGGTCTGCGCCCAGCCGTGCCAGGTCAGGGCGATGGACGGGTGCAGCGCCGCGGCCCGTCGGTAGGTCCGCCGCGCCTCCTCCAGCCGGCCCTGCCGGTTCAGGCTCCAGGCGAGGTTGGCCAGCGTCGCGGCGTCGGGCGGCGCCAGGGCCAGCGCCCGGCGGTAATGGAACTCGGCGGCCTGGGGCCGGTGGGTGTCGGCCAGCACCAGCGCCATCAGTGTGTGGGACCGCGCGTCCTCCGGCGCCAGACGGACCGCGTTGCGGGCGTGAGTCTCCGCCTCCGCCGCTCGCCCCGTCCGGAACAGCAGTCCGGCCAGTTCCTGCGTCGCCGCGAGATCGTCGGGGGAGGCCCGCAACCGCCGCTCCAGCGCAGCGGCGTCCGGAGCGCCGCTCGGAAGGTCGTCGGGCGTGGTCGGCATGACAGGCGGGTCCCATGGCGGCTGAACGCCCGCATGGGCGCGTGGTGCGGCGCCCAGGATAGTGAAGGGTCCGGATGGCGGCAAGGGCATCCCCTCTCCACTTGGGGAGAGGGGTTTGACGCCGCCGCGGAGCCTCTACCGCCCCACCCACACCGGGCGGCGCTTCTCCAGGAAGGCCGCGATGCCCTCCTGATAGTCGGCGGAGAGGTAGCAGAGGCGCAGCAGGTCGGCGTCGCCGTCCGCCGGCAGCCCGTGGTCGCGCCAGCGGCGCAGCGCCTCGCGCGTCGTCCACAGGGTCAGCGGGGCGAGGCCCGCCAACTCCTCCGCCAACTCCTGGGTGCGCTCGGTGAGGTCGTCCTCCGGCACGACGCCGCGCAGGGCGCCGGCGCCGGACAGCTCGTCGGCGGTCAGCAGGCGGGCGCTGAAGATCATCTCCTTGGTCCGCGCGGTGCCGAGAATGGCGGCCAGCCGGGCGAGGTTCTTGATGCTCAGGCAGTTGCCGACCGTGCGGGCGATGGGAAAGCCGAAGCGCACCGACGGCGTGGCGATGCGCACGTCGCAGCAGGCGGCAAGCAGAGCCCCCTCCCCCACGCAGGCGCCGGCCAGGGCGGCGATGGTGGGAACGCGCACCGCCTCCAGCGCCATCGCCGCGGTCTCCGCGCGGTCCTCCAGGATCGTGTAGTCCTCCGGCGTCTTGACGCTCTGCAGGCAGGACAGGTCGGCGCCGGCCATGAAGGCGGGCTTGTCGCCGGCGGCACCGGTCAGCACCAGGGCCTTCACCGCCGGGTCGGCGTCGACCTCCCGGCAGATCTCGATCAGCCGGTCCTCCATCCAGGGTGTGATGGCGTTGCGCGCCTTGGGCCGGTTGAAGATCACCCACTGGACGGCGCCGCGCCGCTCGGTCAGGATTTCGGGCAAGGCGTCGGCCTCGCCGGTCGTGGCGATGGTCATCGTTCGGAACTTTCTTGGGTTCAGGCCGCCGGCCCGAGGATCTGACAGGAGCCGATGGGGAGAAGCGCCGTCACCACGCTGCCCGGAGCGAAACTCTGCGCGGGCGGGATGAAGGCGCGCAGCGTCCGCCCGCCTCCCAGATCCACCAGCACATCGCGGTACTCGCCCAGATAGGCGGAGCGCCGGACCGTGCCGGACAGCACGTTGCAGCCCTCGGTGGGCAACCCCGTCTCCTCGGCGCCGAACAGCCGCACCTGGGAGGGCCGGACGCACAGCGACACCGTCCCGCCATGCGCCGCACCGCTGCGGTCGGGGGCGGTCAGCACATGGCCGCCGACGCGGATGGCGCCGTTGCCCTCGCTGGTCCCGGCCAGCTCGTTGTTGGCGCCGATGAAGGTGGCGACGAAGGCGTTGGACGGCCGCTCGAAGATGTCCTCCGGCGAACCGAGCTGCTGGAGATGGCCCGACTTCATGACGGCGATGCGGTCGGCGGTGACCAGCGCCTCCGACTGGTCGTGGGTGACGTAGACGGTGGTCAGTCCCAGCAAGTCATGAACCTGCCGGATCTCGAACCGCATCTCCTCGCGCAGATGGGCGTCGAGGTTGGACAGCGGCTCGTCGAGCAGGAGGATGCGTGGCTCCACCGCCAGCGCGCGGGCCAGCGCCACGCGCTGCTGCTGGCCGCCCGACAGCTCCGACGGGTAGCGGTCGCGCAGCGCCTCCAGCCGGACGGTGCGCAGCGTGCGGTCCAGCCGCTCGGCGATCTCCGCCTTGGGCAGGCGGCGGATGGCGAGGCCGAAGGCGACGTTCTCCGCCACCGTCTTGTGCGGCCACACCGCGTAGTTCTGGAAGACCAGGGAGATGCCGCGCTTCTCCGGCGGCAGCACCCCGCGCGCCGAGGAGAGCAGCACGTCGTCGGCCCAGATCTCGCCCTCCGTCGGCGCCTCGAACCCGGCAAGGAGCTGGAGGGTGGTGGACTTGCCGCAGCCCGACGGGCCGAGCAGGGCCAGCAGCGTGCCGTTGGGGACCTGCAGGTCGATGCCGTGCAGGGCGGTGTAGGTGCCGAAGGACTTGCGGAGGTTCTTGATGCGGATCCCGCTCATGTGGGGAGAACTCCTTCCGCCGGGGCGGTTTTACGACCGGATTTGCGAGAGGTGCGGCGCACGGTGGTCAGGCGCGTCAGCGGACCGGCGGCGGCCACCAGCGCCAGCGTGATGAGGAGGAGAAGGACGCTCATGGCGCAGACCGCCTCGTAATTGCCGCCGTCCTTGGCGTTGTAGATCAGGGTGGTCATCACGTTGGTCTTGGGGGTGATCAGGAAGACCGCCACCGACAGCTCGCGGATGATCGGGATGAAGACCAGAAACCAGCCCGACAGCAGCCCGCCGCCCATCAGCGGGATGGTGATGGACAGGAAGGTCCGCCCCTCCCCCGCGCCCAGGCTGCGGGCGGCGCGCTCCAGCTCCGGCCCGATGCCCTTGAGGATCGACCCGCCATGGGCGTAGGCGATGGGCAGGAAGGTCGCCGCGAAGGCCGCGACCAGCAGCAGCGGCGTGCCGTAGAGGTTCAGCGGCGCCCGCGTGTAGGCGGCGAAGAAGCCGACCGACATGACGATGCCGGGGATGATGATGGGAACGGTCGCCACCGCGCCGAGCAGGCTGGCGCCGAAGACCATCCGCCGCTCCACGATGTAGGCGACCACGGTGCCGAGCATCACGCACAGCGTCGCGGCGAACGTCGAGAACAGCAGCGAGTTGACGATGGCGGTGTGCGTCTCCGAATTGCCGAACAGCGCCCACCAGTACCAGTGCAGCGACAGGTTCTCCCACGACAGGCCCTGGCCCCAGGCGCGGGTCAGCGACACCAGCAGCAGCGCCGCGTAGGGCAGGAACACCGAGACCAGCGGCAGCAGCAGCGCCGCACCGAAGGCCGGCCAGCGGGCGGCGCCGAGCGCGATCCGCCGGCCCGCCCGGCTCTTGCCGGAGATGGTGACGAACTGCTTGCGGCCCAGGATGCGGCGACGCATCCAGAACAGCATGGCGGTGACCAGCAGCAGCGGCATGCAGTAGGCGGCCGCCATGTAAATTTCCGGCGGGAAGAGCTGGTAGAACTCGGCCAGCTTGGTCGTCACCACCGGGATGCCGGTCGGCGTCAGCAGGAAGGCCGGGACGCCGAACAGCGTCAGCCCCTGGATGAAGGACAGGATGAAGCTGGCGATCACCGCCGGGGTGACCAGCGGGATGGTGATGCTGAGCATGGTGCGCAGCGTGCCGGAGCCCAGCGTGGCGGCGGCGTCCTCAAGCTCCACGGCCATCTCGTCGAGCGCGCTCGACACCATGGTGAAGCTGTAGGGGACGGTGTAGATGCCGCAGATGAAGATCGCGCCGGTCATCGAGTAGATGTTCAGCAGCGGCCCCGCCTCCGCCCCGGCGAGCGAGCGCCACAGCGCGTTCAGCCAGCCGGAGTTGGGCGCCGCCAGAAGAATCCAGCCGGTCGCCCCGATGAAGGATGGGGTGACGAAGGCGGTCAGCGTCAGCACGCGGATGGTCCGGCGGAACGGCAGGTCGGTCCGCGACACCAGCCAGGCCAGGGGCACGCCGATGCCGACGGCGATCACCGCGGTCGCCACCGCGAGGAGCAGCGAGTTGAACAGCGGCTCCAGCAGATCCGCGGACTGGAAGATCCGCGCGTAGTTGCCGAGCGTCCAGGCGCCGGTCAGGTCGTCGTGGATGCTGTTGCTGAGAACCCAGCCGAAGGGCAGAACCACCAGCAGGAAGAGAAGAAGGGCGACGGCGCCGAAGACCAGGGTCCTGGCGAGCGGCACGCGGGCCATCGCCGGGCGCGCGGTCGCCGCGGCTGCGCTGTCTGGGCTGTCCGTAGAAATGACCCCCATAGGGTCCGCCTCCATTGTCCATCAGAACCCTCTCCCGTCCCGGGAGAGGGTGCCCGCGAAGCGGGCGGGTGAGGGTACGGCCAAGGATTGAATATGGTCCCATCGCCGGTACCCTCACCCTTCCCACGCTTCGCGTGGGCCCCTTCCCTCTCCCGGGACGGGAGAGGGAATCAGCGGTCAGCGCACCAGTTCCTTCCACTTGGCGATGCCTTCCGCGACCTCCGGGCCGAGGTCGTCGCCGGTGTTGCGGGTCCACTTCAACTGGTCCAGCGACCGCCCTTCCGCCCAGGGCACGTCCTTACGCAGCGTCGGCCAGAAGTTCTTCTGGAGGATCATCGACACCTCCGTGGAATAAAGGAAGTTGGTGAACAGCCGGGCGGCGTTCGGGTGCGGGGCCTTCGCCAGAATGCCGGTGACGCCAAGGTTCAGGATGGCATCGTCGGACGGCGCCACCACGTCGATGGGGTTGCCGGCGGCCTTCTGGGTCAGCGTGTAGCTGAAGGGCGCGCCGGAGCCGACGACCCGCTCACCGGCCAGGATGTCGGTGACGGTGTCGACGTTGGACTGGCCGACCTTCGGCTTCTGCTTGCCGAAGGCGCGCAGGAAGTCGTCGCCGTACTTGCGGCGGATGGCGACCACCCAGTTCGCCACGTCGCCGGAGAAGGCCGGGCTGCCAGTGGTGATCTTGCCCTGCCACTGGTCCTCCAGCAGCGCCTGCCAGCTCTGCGGCGGGGACGGCACCTTGCCCGGCGCGTAGTTGATGCTGGTCAGGCTGATGGCGCCGACATGGAACATCTTGTCGGGGTCGAGGTTGCGGAAGGCGTCCGGAATGTGCACCCCGTCCACCGGCTCGAAGGGCGCCAGCGCGCCGATCTTCTTCAGCTCGGTGTAGTGCAGCATGTTGGTGGTGCCCAGCGAGTCGCACTCGTGGACGCCGCTCTGCAACTCCATGCGCAGGCGGGTGTAGACGGTCTGCGAGGCTTGGCGGAGCAGGTTGACCTCGATGCCCGGATACTTCGCCTTGAAGGCGTCGCGGATCGCCTCCATCGTCTGCTGCTCGTAGGAGCCCCAGTAGAGGGTCAGGGCGCCTTCCTTCTTCGCGGCGGCGTAGAGCGGGTCGTCCGCCGCCGACGCGATGCGCGAGAAGGCGGTGCCGGCCAGTCCGCCGGTCACCAGGGCGGTGCCGACGAGGCCGCCGGTCTGGAGAAGGCGGCGGCGCGAGAATTCCATCATGTTGCCAATCCCTGTCTTGTTGTTGCGGTACCGCCGTTTCGGCGTCGTTCTTCGTTCTTGCGCGAAAATCAGTAGTCGCCGGTGGTCGCCCCGCCGTCGGCGACGATGGTCTGGCCGGTGACGTAGGCCGCGTCGTCGGACGCCAGGAAGGCGACGACGGCGGCGATCTCCGCCGGCTTGCCCAGGCGCCCGATGGGTGTCTTTTCCAGCCATTGCGCGCGCACAGTGTCGGGCACGCCCTCGACGATGGCGGTCTCCACGACCCCTGGAGCGACGGCGTTGACCAGGATGCCGCGGCGTGCCCCTTCCAGGGCGGCGGTGCGGGTCAGCCCGACCACCCCGGCCTTGGAGGCGGAGTAGTTGGCCTGCCCGAAGGTCCCCAGGATCGACGTGGAGGCGATGTTGACGATGCGCCCCCAGCCGCGGTCGCCGATCAGCCGGAAGGCCGTCTGGCAGCCCAGCCAGGTGCCGCGAAGGTTCACGTCGATGACGGCGCTCCATTCCGCGTCGGTCATCTTGGGCAGCGAGCGGTCGCGGACGATGCCGGCGACGTTGACCATGATGTCCACGCCCCGGAAGGCCTCGGGCAGGCCGGTCACGGCGGCGCCCCAGCTTTCCCGGTCGGCGACGTTCAGCGCGGTGGCGTGGGCCTGAGCCCCTTCGGCGCGCAGCGCGGCGGCGACACTCTCGGCGGCCTCCGCCCCGATGTCGGCGACGACGACCGCCGCCCCTTCCGCGGCCAGCCGCTCGCAGACAGCGCGCCCGATGCCGCCGCCGCCGCCGGTCACGAAGGCGACATGGCCGGCGAGGCGGTTTGACTGTGCGGTGGCGGAACTCATGCCTGCGCCTCCTTGCGGGCGATGGAGAGCACGTCCTCGCCCTCCTGCACGGTCTCGCCGCGCTGGTTCTTCACGGTGATGGCGACGCGGACGATGCCGCGGTCGGGCTTGGAGGCGCTGGGGCGGACCTCCGCCACCTCCGCCTCGTAATGCACGGTGTCGCCGGCGAAGACCGGGCCGACGAAGCGGCGGCGCGTCTCCAGGAAGGCGAGAATCGCCCAGTCGTCGATGGCGGAGCGCAGCCCGGTGCTGAGCGAGTGGGTCAGCATGCCGTGGGCGATGGTCCGCCCGAAGCCGTTGGCCTTGGCCGCCTCGGCGTCCATGTGCAGCGGGTTGAAGTCGCCGGTCAGCCCGGCGAACCAGACGATGTGCGCCTCGGTGACGGTGACGCGCGAGGAGCGCGTCCGGTCGCCCGGCTTGATGTCGTCGAGATGGATGGCGGTCATTCTAGGGCACCCTCAGTCGGAAGTCCGCGGGCGGAACACGGGGAGGCTGGTCGCCTCGTCGAGCTGGTGGAAGGCCACGGCGAGCGGCAGGCCGGCCCGCAGATCGGCCTCCGCCACCCCCTCGACGCGGGAGAAGACGGTGACGCCCTCCTCCAGCCGGATCAGGGCGCAGACGTAGGGATCGCCGCGCTGGTTGCCGCGATGGACGACCGAATAGGTCAGCAGCTCGCCGCGCCCGCTCGCCTCGACCCATTCCGGGCGGGCGTGCGGGGCGTGGATGGAATGGGCGCGCGGGTACCACTGGAAGCGCCCGGTCTCCGGGCAGCGCTGGATCAGGAAGCGCCCCTCGCGCGCCGCCTCCCAGAAGGGGGCGGAGGTCTCGTCCTGGACGGGCGGGATGGTCATGCTGGTCGTTGGGGCGGTCATCGGGGCACCTTACCGGGCAAGGATGGCGGTGGCGGCGGAGCAGAAGGTGCCGCCAAGCCCATGGGCCAGGGCGATGCGCGCGTCGGTCACCTGGACGCCCGGCCCCTCGCCGCGGAGCTGGCGGACGCTCTCGATCAGCGTGAAGATGCCGCGCTTGCCGGGGTGGTTGGACGACAGCCCGCCGCCGTCGGTGTTGGTCGGCAGGCTGCCCCCCAGCGTCAGATTGCCGTCCGCGACGAAGGCGCCGCTCTCCCCGCGCCCGCAAAAGCCCAGATCCTCCAGCGCCAGCATCGGCGTGATGGTGAAGGCGTCGTAGATCTGCGCCACGTCGATCTCGCCGGGGGTCAGCCCGGCCATGGCGAAGGCGCGCGGGCCGGACAGCGCCGCCGGGGTGGTCAGGTCGTCAGGGATCTGGCTGTTCTGGGTGCGCGCCACGGCGGCCCCGTAGCCGACCAGATGGACCGGCGGCTTCTTCAGGTCGCGCGCCCGCTCCCGGCTGGTCATCACCACGGCGCCGCCGCCGTCGGTCACCACACAGCAGTCCAGCCGGCGCAGCGGCGACGCGATCATCGGCGAGGCCAGCACGTCGTCCACCGTGATCGGCTTGCGCAGCCGGGCGTCGGGGTTCTTCGCGGCGTGCTCGCGGAAGGTCACGGCCACCTGGGCAAGCTGTTCCGGCGTGGTGCCGTAGAGATCCATATGGCGACGGGCGAACAGGCCGTAGGTTGAAATCAGCGTCGGCGCGTAGGGAATTTCGTACTGGCCGGGGCCGGCGGGGAAGACGAAGGGGTCGAAGGACGGGCTGCTCAGCGGCCACCAGCGCGGGCAGGCGGCGTAGCTGATGACCACCACCTCGGCCAGCCCGGTGGCGATGGCCGCCGCCGCCTGTCCGGCCTGAAGGATGTAGGAGCAGCCGCCGACGTCGGTGCTGTTCACGTAGGTCGGCGCGATCCCGATGTATTCGGCCAGTTCGACCACATCCATGGTGCTGCCGCCCTCGGCCCAGTCGCCGGAGGCCGCGCACAGCCCGTCCACGTCCTTCAGCGTCAGCCCGGCGTCGTCCAGCGCGCCGAGGATGCATTCCATCTGAAGGGCGAAGGGGTGGACGCGCGGCGCATCCCGGCGGGGCGATTCAAAAACGCCGGCGATGGCCGCCTTTCCCGAAAGATCGATCACGCGCGGGTTGTCCTTTCCTGGTTGTGGAAGGCCGCGCATCGCTGCCGCGACGCGCGCCGAGCGGCTTCAGTGGACAGGCGATGAGAGTAAAGAGGCCGCCCGCCTCGGAAATCATGAAGACTATCCGATGGCCGGCAGAGTTTTCGATCAGGCCGATCCGCTCCCGGCAAGATCAAGACTACCGGACACAGTTCGTGTCACAAGCAGAAAAAACGATGCGGTCCGGTGCACGGAACGCACCAATGCTGCGCCCAACGAATCCGCGGAACGGTGCCTTCCATGCACCGGATTGGGCCAAACTAAGCGATTGTTTTCCGGCCGCCGTGGCGCAAGCCTTTGGGTATCGCATTCCCGCCGCCGCCCTGGACCGGACCGGTTTCCAGCCGGGCGCGCGGCCCCGCCCGGACCGCCTGCGCGGCGCCCGGCCATCCGAAGGATCATGCATGCTCAACACCGATACGCAACGCCGCGAAGGCCCCCTGGCCGGCGTGCGCGTGGTCGATCTCACGCACATGTTGGCCGGCCCCTACAGCACGTGGCTGCTCGGCGCGCTGGGAGCGGAGGTCATCAAGATCGAGCGTCCCGGCAAGGGCGATTTCACCCGCATCATTGCCCCCTTCAGCGATGAGGAGAGCATTTACTTCCTCAGCGTCAACCGCAACAAGCGGAGTCTGACGCTCAACTTGAAGGAGGAAAAGGGGAAGGAGATTTTCAAAAAAATCGTCGCCACCTGCGACGTGCTGGTGGAGAACAACCGGGCCGGGGCGATGGACCGGCTGGGGCTGGGCTACACCGATCTAAAGGCGGTCAATCCACGGCTGGTCTACGCCTCGATCTCCGGCTTCGGGCAGGACGGCCCCTACCGCCACCGCCCTTGCTTCGACGTGGTGGCCCAGGCGATGTCCGGCATGATGAGCATCACCGGCGAGCCAGGCGGCGATCCCTGCCGGGTCGGCGCGTCGATCGGCGACATCGGGTCCAGCCTGTTCGCCGCCGTCGGCATCCTCGCCGCCCTGCAGAAGCGGGCGAGCACCGGCGAGGGCAGCTTCATCGACGTGGCGATGCTCGATTGCCAGCTCGCCCTGATGGAGAACGCCATCGCCCGTTTCCTGAACGCCGGGGAGACGCCGCGGGCGCTGGGCAGCCGCCACCCGCTGATCGCCCCCTTCCAGGCCTTCCCCACCGCCGACAAGCCGATCGCCATCTGCGTCGACACCAACGAGCAGTGGGACCGGATGTGCCGCGCCATGGGGCTGGAGCATCTGCTGTCCGACCCGCGCTTCCCCACCGGCTCGGCCCGCAACGCCAACCATGCGGAGCTGGAGCCGCTGCTGCGCGAGGTCTTCCTCACCCGCGGGCGCGACGCTTGGCTGGACGCGATGGAGGACGCCGACGTGCCGGCCAGCCCGATCAACAGCGTGCCGGACGCGCTGAGCGATCCCCAGGTGGTCCACCGCAAGATGGTCGTGGAGGTGCCGGAGGGCTCGGGCAAGCGCTTCGCCGCCGTGCCGATCACCATGCCGGAGGCCCCTCTGCCCGCCGAAAGCCCGGCGCCGCGGCTGGGCGAGCACACCGACGCCATCCTGGCGGATCTCGGCTTCAGCCCCGACGAGATCGGCGCCTTCCGTCGCGACGCGGTGGTGTGATGGCCGGCGGCGCGGGGGGAGAGCGGCGGGTGGCGGGCGGCGAAGGGGCGCGTGCGGTGCTGGCGGAAATGTTTCATACTGCCGCCGGGATCGCCCCCAGCCTCGCCCCGGCTTCCGTCCACAGCCCAAAGGTCCGCATGGCGCGCCGCCTTCCGCCCCTTCTCGCCCTCCGCGCCTTCGACATCTTCGCCCGGCAGGGCACGGTGCGGGCCGCCGCCGACGAGCTGGCGGTGTCCCACACGGTGGTGTCGCGCCACATCCAGAATCTGGAACAGGCGGTGGGGGTGAAGCTGGTGGCGAAGTCGGGGCGCGGCCTGTCCCTGACCCGCGAGGGCATCCGCTACGCCGCCCAGCTCCGCCGCGCCTTCGACCTGATCGGCGAGGCGAGCAACGAGCTGCGCAACGGCGGGATGGAGGCGGTGCACATCTGCTGCCTCGCCGGGCTGGCGTCGCGCTGCCTGCTCGCCCGCCTGCCGGAGTTGGAGGAGGCGCTGACCGGGCGGGAGGTGATCCTTCAGCCGACCTCGACCCGCCCCGACTTCAGCCGGGAGGAGGCCGACGCGGAGATCATGTATCTGGAGGACGGCGGCTCCGTCGCCGACGGGCTGCGCTCGGAAATGTTCGCGCGGCCGCGCATCCTCGCCATCGCCAGCCCGGAGTTCAAGGCGCGCTACCCGGACGTGCGCACGCCCGCCGACCTCGTCGGCCTGCCGCTGATCCACGAGCAGTCCACCGGCATGTGGGAAGCCTGGCTGGAGGAGGCCGGCATCGCCGACATTCCCCGGCTGCGCGGCCCCCGGCTGTGGCAGGCGCACTTGACCATCGAGGCGGCCCGGCTGGGGCGCGGGGTGGCGCTGGTCAGCGACCTGCTGGTGACCGAGCCGCTGGCCAACGGCGAACTGGTGGAGATGGTGGACAGCAACGTCACCATCGGCGGCTATTACTTCATCGCCCCGGTCCACCGCTGGAACACGCCGGTGATCTCGGCCATCCGGCAATGGCTGCGCGGCGTGTTCCCGCCGGACCAGACCTCCACCTTGTAAGGCACTTCCATGACCCAGGACCACGCCCTGCCGCCGGACATCCTGCCGTCCGACATCCTGCTGTCCGGCGTGCACACCGTCGACGAGAGCTGGATCGACCTCTACGGCCACATGAACATGGTGCGCTACGTCGCCCTGTTCGACGAGGTCGGCTATGCCCTGATGGAGCAATGGGGGCTGGGCGAGACCTACACGCGGGACGAGGGGCTCGGCCTGTTCGTCGTCGATGTGGCGGTGCATTACCGGCGGGAGCTGCGCGCCGGCACGCCCTTGCAGGTGGCCCTGCGGCTGCTCGACGCCGACGACAAGCGGCTGCTGAGCCTGCTGGAGATCCGCCGGACCGACGACGGCACGGTCGCGGCGACCATGGAGCAACTGTCGATCCACGTCGATCTGGGCACCCGCAAGGTGACGCCCTTTCCGCCGACGCTTGCGGAGCGCCTGCGCGCCCTGGCGACGGTCCAATCCGCCCATCTCCTGCCGCCCCGCCACCGGCGACGGCTGCACATCCGGGGATAGCAGCGCCCGCAATCGCCTTTATGACCCTCGCCCCTCCGGGGAGAGGGAGGGGACCCGCGCCGTAGGCGTGGGGAGGGTGAGGGGGCCGGTGCGCCTTCGGTGCACCGCCAAGGGGCATGCTGCCCCTTGGCAATCCCCTGGCACAGGCTGCGCCTGTGCTGCCCCCTCACCCTGACCCTCTCCCCGGAGGGGAGAGGGGAACTTCAAACGCGACAGCGAGGCGGCCAAAACGGTTGCCGGCCGGCGGGACCTTCACGATATGTCCGCCATGACTCATCTGCGCATCGCGTTGCGGCTGGCTTGGCGGGACCTGCGGGGCGGCGTCGCCGGACTTTGGATCGTTGTCCTTGGCGTGGCGCTGGGGACCGCCATGATGGCCGCCATCGGCTCGCTCAGCGGCGGCGTGCTGGACGGAATGCGGGCCACCGCGCGCGAGGCGGTCGGCGGCGATCTCTCCCTGCGCCTGTTCCACGCCCCGGCGACGCCGGAGCAGC
The DNA here is from genome assembly GCF_005222205.1 of Azospirillum brasilense. Classification (NCBI taxonomy): domain Bacteria; kingdom Pseudomonadati; phylum Pseudomonadota; class Alphaproteobacteria; order Rhodospirillales; family Azospirillaceae; genus Azospirillum; species Azospirillum brasilense. Next base: position 548,787 of record NZ_CP032347.1, read on the forward strand.
GGGCCGTCCTCGACACGATGGGCAGGGTCGGCGAGACCGCGGAACTGCGACCCGTTGCCTCGGCGGTGAACGGTGACACCCGCGCCCTGGTCGAGCTGAAGGCGGTCGAGGAAAGCTACCCGCTGGTTGGCACGGCGGCGGTGTCCGGCGCCGCGTCCCTCGCCGAGGCGCTGGCCCATCGGGACGGGCGATGGGGAGCGGCGGTGTCCGCCGACCTCCTCGACGCGCTGGCGCTGGGCGTCGGCGACCGGCTGCGGCTCGGTGCCGCCGAGGTCGCGATCCGCGCCGTTCTGGAACATGAGCCGGACCGGACCTTCCGCGCCTTCTCCCTCGGCCCGCGCGTCGTCATCGACCGCCGGGCGCTGAACGCGACGGGCCTCGCCGAGCCGGGGATGCCCGTCTACTGGTATTATCGCCTCCTCCTGCCGGAAACGGCCCGCTCCGACGAAGTCCTGCGCGATCTGGAACGCCGCTTTCCCGACGCCGGATGGCGGATTGTCGACGCAGCCCACGGCATTCCGGGCGTGGACCGCACCGTGCATCTCGCCCGCGCGCTGTTCCTTCTCGGGTCGCTGTCGATCCTGCTGATCGGCGGTGTCGGCGTCAGCCGGGCGCTGTCGGCGCACCTCGCCCGGCGGTTGCCGGTCCTGGCGACGCTGAAGGCGCTGGGCGGTTCGCCACGCCTTCTCTTCACCGCCTTCCTGATCCAGACGCTGGCGGTGGTCGGCGTGGCGCTGCTGATCGGCCTGGGCACCGGCGCCCTGCTGGCCGCCATGGCCGTGAACGCGCTGCCTCTCGACTGGATGCCGGAGACGGGCGGCGCCGTCGATCCGGCGGCCCTGCTGTTGGCGGGGGCGGTCGGGCTGCTGGTGGCCCTGCTCTGCGCCGTGCCGCCGCTGGCCCGCGCCGCCGGAACCAGCCCCGCGGCGATCTGGCGGGGAGTAGTGGACGACCGGACGCGTTCCGTGGGCTGGCGGACCCGTGGCGCCATCGCGCTGCTCGGGCTGGCGCTCACCGGCCTTCTCGCCGCCTGGACGGGGATGCCGATCGCGGTCGCCGGTTTCCTCCTTGTCGCCGGGCTGGTGGCGGCGGGGTTCGCGCTGCTCGGGCGCGGGCTCGCCAGCATGGCACGCCGGCTGGCGCACGGACGGCGACCGGTGGTCCGGCTGGCCGTCGCCAACCTCGGTCGGCCCGGTGCCCCGACGGTCCCGATGGCGGTCGCGCTGGGCATCGGCCTGACTCTGCTGGTGGCGGTCGGTGTGGTCGGACGGTCGGCGACCGGCCATGTCGCGGCGACGCTGCCGGCGCTGACGCCTTCCGTCGTCGTTCTGAACATTCACCCGCCGGACGGAAAGCGTCTGAGCGAACACCTGTACGCCCTCCCCGGCGTCGAACGGGTCAAGACGGCGCCGTTCCTGCACGCCCGGATCAGTCGCCTCAACGGCATCGCCATCACCGAGGCGGACGCCCCGCGCTCCGTCGGCTGGGCGGTGCGCGGCGACCGTGGACTGTCCTGGCGCGACCGCCCCGCCCCCACTGACCGGATCGTCGCGGGGAGTTGGTGGCCCGAGGGCTATACCGGCCCGCCGCTCGCCTCGCTGGACGCGCAGGTCGCCCGCCGGCTGGGGCTGTCGGTGGGGGACCGCCTCACGCTGGCCCTGGCAAGCGGCCCGGTGACCGCGACGGTCGCCAACCTCCGGCGCATCGACTGGACGCGGCTCGACCTGGACTTCCCGGTTCTCCTCTCCCCCTTCCCCGAACCGCCGCCGCACAGCCTCGTCACTGCCGTCTGGTCCTTGCCCGAAGCGGTTCCGGCGGTTGAGGCGGCGGTGACGCAGGCAATCCCGCAAGCCCCCACGATCCGCGTGGCGGAGGTTCTGGACACGCTCGGCTCGACCGTCCAGACCGTGCGAGGGCTTCTCGACGGCCTGTCCGCCGTCGCTCTCGGCGCGGCGGCCGTGGTCCTTCTCGGCGCCATCGCCAGCAGCGCCCGGCGCCGGCTTCAGGAAATGGCGATCCTGCACGCCCTCGGGGTCGGGCGGCGTTCGATGGTCCAGGCGGTGGTGCTGGAGTTCGTCCTCCTAGGCGCCGCCGTCGCCGCGGTCGCGGTGCCGCTCGGCTGGGTCGGCGGCGCGGCGGTGGTCGCCGGCCTTGCCGAGGGCGCTCCCCTCCCCGGAGGCGCTGTTCCCCTGGCCGCCTTTCTTGGCACCATCGCCGCGATGGCGGCGGTCGGGGCCGTGCTGGTGGCTTGGCTGCCGCGACGGAACGTGATGCGGCGCCTGCGCAGCACCCCCCTGTCCGCCTGATCCGCCGGCCCGTCAGGCCATCTCCGCCGCCGGGATGATGTCGTCGGTCAGCAGGGCGTTGAGCAGGCCGACATGCCCATCCGACCGCGCCGGGCGGGTGGGGTCGGAGGTGACGACGACCGTCAGCCCCAGGCTGGGCACCAGATAAAGCATCTGCCCGCCATAGCCGCGCGCGTAGGCGATGCGGTGCCCCTTCGCCTGGGCGAGGAACCAGCCGTACCCGTAGTCGTCGCCGGAGAAGGGAGAGCGCGTGCGCGGCACCCAGGAATCCCGCACCCAGGCGGTGCTGATGACCGGCTGCCCGTTCCACAGCCCGCCCTGCCGCCACAGCTCGCCGAAGCGGAACAGGTCGAGCGGCGACAGCGCCATGTTGTTCCCGCCGAGATAGAAGCCCTGCGGGTCGCGCGTCCATGACGGCACCTCGATCCCCAGCGGCTCGCCCAGCCAGTCCCGCGCCAGGGACAGCAGGCTGCGCCCCGACGCGCTGGACAGCGCCGCGCCCAGCAAATGGTAGCTCCCGGTCGAATAGAGCATGCGGGCGCCCGGCTCGGTGACGAAGGGACGGCGCAGCGCGTCGGCGATCCAATTGCGGCTGTTGATCCAGCGGCCGTAGCCCGGCCCGGAGGTCGGTTCCAGACCGGCCTGCATGGTCAGAAGGTCAGCGATGGTGATCCGGCGCACCCGTGGATCGACGCCCGCCGGAACCAGTCCCGGCGCCGCCTCGGCGAGGGTGACATCGACGCCGCGCAGGACCCCGCGGTCGATGGCAATGCCGGCGAGCGAGGCGGCAATGGTCTTGGACACCGACTTGACGTTCACGGCGCGGTTCACCGCCGGTCCCCGGAAAGCCTCCGCCGACACCACCTCGCCGTTCCGCCCGATGACCAGCGCGTGGATCTGTTCGAGCCCGGCCGCCCGTTTGACCGCCCTTTCCAGCAGCACCGGATCGAACGCGGCCCCGGCCGCGGGTTGGGCGGCAAGCAGCGGGCGCATCAGGCCGCCGAGGGACGCGGCAGCGACGGCGGCAAGGACGGTGCGGCGGCCGAGCCGCAACGGCGAGTTCGAGGTCATCCCGGATATGTGGTCCCGCGTCGCTGCCATCCAAGATTGCCCGAGAGGCCCTGATCGGACTTTGTCCCACCCGGCGCCGCACACGCCGCTTGCCTCCCCACCCCATGGGAACATATTAAGAACATGCAAGCAGCGTGGGATGGGATGATGGACGACGCCTTGATCGAGAAGCTCGGCATTCTGGCCGACGCGGCGAAATACGACGCCTCCTGCGCCTCGTCCGGCGCCAAGCCGCGGCGCGGCGGCAAGGAGGGGCTGGGCTCGACCACCGGCGCCGGCATCTGCCATGCCTACACGCCGGACGGGCGCTGCGTCTCGCTCCTGAAGATCCTGCTGACCAACCACTGCCTGTTCGACTGCGTGTACTGCATCAACCGGCGCTCCTCCAACGTCCGCCGCGCCCGCTTCACGGTGGAGGAGGTGGTGGAACTGACCCTCGGCTTCTACAAGCGCAATTGCATCGAGGGATTGTTCCTGTCCTCCGGCATCATCCGCTCGCCGGATCACACGATGGAGCAGATGATGCTGGTGGCGCGGACCCTGCGGCGCGACCACGGCTTCGCCGGCTACATCCACCTGAAGACCATTCCCGAAGCCAGCCCCTGGCTGATCGAGCAGGCCGGGCTGTGGGCGGACCGCCTGTCGATCAACCTCGAACTGCCTTCCGACCACAGCCTGAAGGCCTTCGCGCCGGAGAAGAACGGCGGCACCATCAAGGCGGTGATGGGGCAGGTCAACGAGCGCATCGTCGAGGCCAAGGAGGAGCGCCGCCGCTTCTCCCCCGCCGGCCAGAGCACCCAACTCATCGTCGGCGCCGACGACGCCACCGACCGCTCGGTGCTGGAGACCAGCGGCACGCTCTACCAGCGCTACGGGCTGCGCCGCGTCTACTACTCCGCCTTCAGCCCGATCCCGGAGGCCAGCTCTGTGCTGCCGGTCAAGCCGCCGCCTTTGCAGCGGGAGAACCGGCTGTATCAGGCCGACTGGCTGCTGCGCTATTACGGCTTCACCGTGGAGGAGATCGCGTCCGGCGGCGAGGGCGGGATGCTCGACCTCGGCATTGACCCCAAGCTAGCCTGGGCGCTGAAGAACCGCGAGCGCTTCCCGGTGGACGTCAACCGCGCCGACCGCGAGATGCTGCTGCGGGTGCCGGGGCTGGGCGCGCGCGCCGTGGACAAGATCCTGTCGGCGCGCCGCCATACCCGCCTGCGCATGGAGGATCTGGGGCGGCTGTCGAACGGGCTGCGGCGCGCCCGCCCCTTCCTGATTGCCGCCGATTACCACCCCGCGGGCGGGCTGACCGACCGGCTGGACCTGCGCCAGCGCTTGGTCACGCCGTCCAGCCAACTGAGCCTGTTCTGACGATGCACACGATCACCTTGCGGGAAGGGGCGGATCTCGACGGCTTCCGCCGGGCGGTGCGCCGCCTCGCCGCCGCCGGGACGGCGCCCGACAAGGTGCTGTGGAGCGTCGGCGCGCCGTCGCTGTTCGGCGGCGAGGCGGCGCTCGCTTCCGAAGGCGGCGCCCCGGTCTTCCTGCCCCAGGCGGTCGGGCAACTGATCGAAACCGTCGTCTGCCACGGCGATCCGGAACGCTACGCCCTGCTCTACCGGCTGGTCTGGCGCGTGCTGAACGGGGAGCGGGCGCTGCTCGACCAGCACGCCGACCCGCTGGTGCACCGGTTGGAACGGCTCGACAAGGCGGTTCGCCGGGACATCCACAAGATGCACGCCTTCCTGCGCTTCCGCGCCCTGCCCGGCCCGGATGGGGAGGAGCGTTACGTCGCGTGGTTCGAACCCGACCATCACATCGTCGAAGCCGTCGCCCCCTTCTTCGTCGAGCGCTTCGAAAGCATGGCGTGGACGATCCTCACCCCGAAGGGCTCGCTGCACTGGGACCGCCGGCGCCTGATGAGCGGCCCGCCCGCCGAGCGTCCGGACGCGCCGGCCCATGACCGCTTTGTCGATGACCGCTTCGCCGAGGGCTGGCAACGCTATTACGAGAGCACGTTCAACCCGGCGCGGGTCAACCCGACGGCCATGCGGGCGGAGATGCCGCGGAAATACTGGGCCAACATGCCGGAGACGGCGGCCATCCCGGCCATGGTCCGCTCCGCCCCCGCCCGCGTCCAGGCGATGCTGGAGGCCGAGGCCGCCGTCCCGCGCCGCCGCATGCCCGAGAAGGCCGTGGCGGCGATGGCCCGGCAGGCGCCGGACAGCCTCGCCGACCTGAACCGCCTGATCCAACGCTCCGAACCGCTGGTGCCGGGGGCGACGCAGGCGGTGCTGGGCGAGGGGCCGGAGGGTGCGGCCATCGCCATCGTCGGCGAGCAGCCGGGCGACCAGGAGGACCGCGAGGGCCGCCCCTTCGTCGGCCCCGCCGGCCAGTTGCTGACCGCCGCGCTGGAGGAGGCCGGGATCGACCGCGGCGGCCTCTACCTGACCAACGCCGTCAAGCACTTCAAGTTCGTCCAGCGCGGCAAGCGGCGCATCCACCAGTCGCCCACCGCCGGCGAGGTCAAGCATTACCGCTGGTGGCTGATGACGGAGCTTGGCTTCGTCCGTCCCCGCCTCGTCGTCGCGCTGGGAGCCACCGCGGCCCTGGCGATGACCGGCCGGCCCGTTGCGGTGCTGCGCGAGCGCGGACCGATGGCTTTCGACGGGTGGAACGGCTTCATCACCGTCCACCCATCCTACCTGCTGAGGCTTCCGGGGGAGGAGGAGCGGCGGCGGGCGCAAGCGGCGTTCGTGGCCGACCTGCGCCGGGCCGCGGCGCTGGCGTGAGGCGGGGTCAGGCCGTCTCCGGCGTCCGCGTCCTCACGCGCCCTGCTGCTTGAACCGCTTGCCCACCGTGCACTGGATGCGTTGAAGCTCGTACTTCGGGTGGTCATTGATCCACTTGGCGCTCTCGATCTGGCCGGCGATCGGGCAGCTCGACATGGTCAGGGGTTCGGTGTCGGGAACCATCGGGTTGATGGTCCGGCACTGGGTCGGGTCGGACGCCAGGCAGAAGATCATCGACAGGGTAACGAACATTGGGTGCTCCAAAACGCAACGGCACGGCTGTGCCAACATCGTGTGGATCAGCGAGAGCAAGCCGCATGCCATGCCCAGGACGAGGACAGGATTGCAGGATTCCGGCTGCTCGGAAATGAGCCAGACCACAGGGCGCCGAATCATTAGGCATCGAAGGTTAACCAATGCCTAAACGTTGGGAGTTTGCGAAGCCGTTGGTGCAGCGGATGAAGCGGAACGGTCCGCATGGTCCAGATAAGCCTTCGCGCAAGTCTGGAGTCGGCGCGCCGCTGGTCAACGGAACGTTGAGTGAAGTGTCTCGTATCCTTGAAGCAACCTGCGCTGGTCCTTGAAGCAACCTGCGCTGGCGTCAGGCCCCGGGCTGCTCGCACCGCCATTGGCGGACGTTCCAATTGGGATGCTCCATGAGCCAGTGCACGACGTGGACGTAGCTGTTGCGCGTGCATTCCACCGCGGTCGGGTACCGTTCGAAGGAGACTGGACGCTCGATGGCGCATTGGTCCGGCCGCATGGCCAGACAGATCACCAGAACCAGTTCAAACATGGTTCGCGTTTCCTGTACGAATGCTCGAAGAGCCGGCGCCTTCGACACGTTGGCCAAGGCAGACGAAGGCCGGAACACATCCATCAACAGCCGGCGCCGCGGATCGGGCCGCGCTGCTTTGCAGCAAATATTGCTGCTCTGCACAAAGCTCTCCTTGGAAACTGCAAATAAATAAATTACAAAAATCATGTTTTGAGGGATTAATCTCTTACTCCCAATTTGCGTTCAGTCCTGGATAAATCTGGCACGAGACGATTGTTTGGCATTTTCTATTCGTCAGAGCCTTGACGAGAAGATGGTCCCAATATAGCATTAAGTCCCAATTTGGCGTCAGCTTTTCTGAATATTGAATTCAGAACCGGACATACCGCGCGACAACATTCGCGCGACAACGCCCTTTTGCACTCAGCACCGCGCTCACAAGCAAGAATCCCATTGGTTTTTGGGTAAACAATAAGCGCCATCACGGGAGGGATCGTCATGAAGGTGTTGTCTCGTTGGCTTCTGGCGTCTGTCGCTGTCGTCGCCGCCGGCTCGGTTTCTGCGAACGACAGTATTCTCAAGAATGAAGCGAACCCCAACAACTGGGCGTCCCAGCTCGGCAACTATGCCGGGCAGCGGTACAGCCCCCTCGACCAGATCACCACCAACAACGTCAAGAATCTCCAGGTCGCGTGGTCGTTCTCGACCGGCGTTCTGCGCGGCCATGAAGGCGGGCCGATCGTCGTCGGCGACGTGATGTACATTCACACGCCGTTCCCCAACAAGGTCTTCGCGCTGGACCTCAACAACCCGGGGCGGGTCATCTGGAAATATGAATCGGTCCAGGACCCGACCGTCATCCCGGTGATGTGCTGCGACACCGTCAACCGCGGCGTCGCCGTCGCCGACGGCAAGGTCTTCCTGGCCCAGGCGGACAACACGCTGGTGGCACTCGACGCCAAGACCGGCAAGGAGATGTGGAAGGCCAAGAACGGTGACCACACCAAGGGCGAGACCCTGACGGCGGCCCCGCTGGTGGTCAAGGACAAGGTCTTCGTCGGCATCAGCGGCGGCGAGTTCGGGGTGCGCGGGCATCTGACGGCCTACGACACGAACAGCGGCAAGATGGTGTGGCGGGCCTTCTCGACCGGTCCCGACGCCGACGTGAAGATCGACCCGTCGAAGACGATGATGATGGGCAAGCCGATCGGGCAGAAGGACCTCGGCGTCTCGACCTGGCCGGGCGAGGAATGGAAGCGCGGCGGCGGGACGACCTGGGGATGGTACACCTACGATCCGGCGCTCAACCTGATCTATTACGGCACCGGCAACCCCGGCACCTGGAACCCGACGCAGCGGGCCGTCGACAAGGACCGGGCCAAGAGCGACAACAAATGGTCGATGACCATCTTCGCCCGCGATCCCGACACCGGGGAGGCGAAGTGGGTCTACCAGAAGACGCCCTTCGACGAGTGGGACTTCGACGGCGTCAATGAGAACATCCTGGCCGACATCAACATGAACGGCCAGCAGCGCAAGGTCCTGGTCAACTTCGACCGCAACGGCTTCGCCTACACGCTGGACCGGGCGACCGGCGAACTGCTCGTCGCGCAGAAATACGACCCGACGGTCAACTGGGCGACCGACGTCGACATGAAGACCGGACGGCCGAACGTCGTCGACAAATACAGCACCTTCGCCAACGGCGAGGACAAGAACACCGCGGCCGTGTGCCCGGCGGCGCTCGGCACCAAGGACCAGCAGCCGGCCTCCTTCTCGCCGGACACCGGGCTGTTCTACGTCCCGACCAACCACATCTGCATGGACTACGAGCCGTTCTCCGTCTCCTACACGGCCGGTCAGGCCTATGTCGGCTCGACCGTGTCGATGTACCCGACGCCGAACTCGCACGGCGGCATGGGCAATTTCATCGCCTGGGACGCGGCGGCCGGCAAGATCGTCTGGTCGCGGCCGGAGCGGTTCGCGGTGTGGAGCGGCGCCCTGTCGACCAAGGGCGGCGTCGCTTATTACGGCACGCTGGAAGGCTACCTCGTCGCCGTCGACATGAAGGACGGCAACGAGCTGTGGCGGTTCAAGACCCCGTCCGGCATCATCGGCAACATCAACACCTACACCCACAACGGCAAGCAGTATGTGGCCGTCCTGTCCGGCGTCGGCGGCTGGGCCGGCATCGGTCTCGCCGCCGGTCTGACCCAGGAATCCGGGGCGAACCAGTGGCATCAGGCCGTCCACCCCAACCGCGCCGGCGGTACGGGCGTGGCGACCGCCGGCCTCGGCGCGGTCGGCGCCCACCAGTCGCTGGGCGAATACACCCAGCTCGGCGGCGTCCTGACGGTGTTCCACGTTCCTGACCAGAAGTGATCGGCAGACCTGCCCCCGGTGCCGCAACGCACCGGGGGTTTTGCTTTAGAGCCTTCGGCATTTACTGGGACCCGGCTTCCGGGCAAGGATCTCGACATCCATGAAACGCAGATTTGTGCAACGCAGACTTGGCTTGCTGACCGGTGCGCTGACGGTGGGCACCGTCGCCTGTTTCGCCGCCCTGGCGCAGGACGCGCCGACGACCCCCGAGGGAACACCGACCTACATCGTCAAGGACGGTCAGGTGGACAAGGGAACCTACAACGGCTACCGCCGCTTCCACGCGACCTGCCACACCTGCCACGGCTTCGACGCCTCGGGGTCGTCCTTCGCCCCCAGCCTCGCTGACTCGCTGAAGCGCCTGAGCTACGACGACTTCAAGGAGGTCGTCGTCAACGGCCGCCAGAACCAGGGCGCCACCGGCGACAAGGTGATGCCCTCCTTCGGGCTGGACCCGAACATCATGGATCACCTGGACGACATCTACCGCTACCTGAAGGCGCGGGCCGACGGCGCGCTGCCCGGCGGGCGTCCGCAACGCATCGGCGGCTGATCCAGCGGAGGGAGACCGTTCATGGCACGTCCTTCCGCGCCCATCGCCATTGCCGTCGCCAGCGCCGCAGCTCTGCTGTCCGTCGCCCTGCCGGCCCGCGCCGTCGAGGCGACGGAGCGCGAGTCGGTGCGCGTCTGCGCCGACGGCAACCTCCTGCCCTACTCCAACGAACGGATGGAGGGCTTCGAGAACGAGATCGCCCGGCTCATCGGCGAGGACCTGAAGAAGCCGGTGACCTATTACTGGTGGCCGCAGACCATCGGCTTCGTCCGCAACACGCTGCGCGCCCGGCAGTGCGACCTCGTGATGGGCACGGCGTCCGGCGAAGAGCTGATGCAGAACACCAACCCCTACTACCGGACCGTCTATTCCCTCGTCTACCGCACAAAGTCGGGCATCCGGGCGGAGAGCGTGGGCGATCCGTCCCTGAAGGACGCGCGCATCGGCGTCGTTGAAAAGACGCCCGCGGTCAACCTGCTGCGGCTCTACGGCATCACCCGGACGGAGCCCTACCAGCTCAACACCGACACGCGCGCCAACAACCCGGCCCGCGATGCCATCGAGGACGTCGCCGCCGGCCGGACCGACGCCGCGGTGATCTGGGGGCCGATCGCCGGTTACTACGCCGCCCAGCAGAGCGAGCCGCTGACCGTCGTGCCGCTGGTCAAGGAACCGGCGGGTGCCCGGCTGCAATTCAACATCTCCATGGGCATCCGCTCCGACGAGCCGGAGTGGAAGCACTGGCTCAACGACTTCATCAAGCGCCGCCAGGACGACATCGACCGCATCCTGCTGCGCTACCACGTCCCGCTCGTCGGCCCGGACGGCGCGCTGAAGACCGCCGCCGCCATCGAGCCGCCGGGCTACCGGATGGACCAGTACCGCGCCCCAACCCCCGCCGGCCTGTCCGGCGCTTCCACCGTGACCCTGGCGGAGTTGCGGCGGCTGATCGAGCATTTCCCCGACACGCGGCTGATCGACGTGATGCCGGCGCCGCCGCGCCCGCCGGACCGTCCGGCGCCGGCCGTGTGGGTTCCGCCGCCACGCCGCAGCCTGCCGGGGGCGGTCTGGCTGCCCAACGTCGGCTACGGCAGCCTGTCGGGCGAGCAGGAACGCTACTTCCGCGCCGGGCTGGAGACGTTGACCGGCGGGGATCGGGCGTCCCGGCTGGTCTTCTTCTGCGAGCCGGACTGCTGGATGTCCTGGAACGCCGCGAAGCGCGCGGTGGAGTGGGGATACGGCAACGTCTATTGGTATTCCGACGGCGCCCTGCGCTGGCAGGAGGCGGGATACGGGCTGGAGACGGTCGAGCCCTTCGCCGGCGGCGCCTCCAACTGACCGAAGCGGCCGGTCCTGGTCGGGATGGTCTCAGTCCAGACGGGCGGCGATGTCCCGGGCGATGCGGCCGGCCTTTTGTTCGAGTTGGACCGGCTGCTCGCACAGCGCCGTCTGGTTGCGCCGCCGCTCGTCGAGGATGCGCCGCCGCCACGCGATCTCCTCACGCAAAGCAGTCGCCTCAGGGGCGTCGGCGGGAAGCGTCTGGAGACGGGTCAGCGCCGCGTCGATGCCGTCGAGCAGGACGCGCTGCTGGTGGGCGTAGCGCTTGATGGCCGAAATGGCTTGCCCGCGCTCCCGGTTGAGCGCGTCGAAGGCTCCGGCGAACAGGGCGGTCAGGGCGGCGTTGCGGTCCGCCGCTGCCCCGTCGGCCTCGAACTGGTCGGCGAAGCGGTCGATCGCCGCCTGCTCCTGCTCCGGATCGAGCCGGCGGTCGAGAATTTGCTTCAGGACCGGCTCGGTGCCGGGAATGTCGCGCCAGTCGCCTTCCTTCCCCTCGATGGGGTCACCGGGCCAGATCTGGCCGGACGACAGGGTCGGCACCAGAATCTGGACGCAGGGCCAGTCCGGATCGCTCCCGGCCGCCCCCGCCGGGACGGACGCTAGGGCGAGCAACGCGGCGGCAAGGACAGCGGAGCGGTGACGCATGATGAGAGTCTGCCGGATATCGGGCGCCCTTGCCCATCCACGCATTCGGATGAGGCCGACGGAATTCGCCGCAACGGCGCTCCTGCTCCTGCTGCTGAGCGGCGCTGCCCCGGCGGCGGCACAGGCGCCGGCCAGGGTTCTTGTCTTCGATCTGGAACTGGTGGACACCAGCCGGGAGCCCCCCGATCCGGACCATGCCGGACGGCTGGAGCGGGTGACGGCGCTGCTGCGCGACGGGCTGAAGGAGGGCGGTTACGAGGTGATGAGCGTCCGCGACAGCGCCGTCGCCGCGGAAGTGCCGGCGTCGCTCCATCGGTGCAACGGCTGCGAACGCGACCTCGGGCGCCGGGCCGGCGCGGACATCGTGGTGACGGGTTTCATCCATAAGATCAGCACGCTGATCCTCAACATGCAGATTATAATGCGCCGCACCGGAGATGGCACCGGAGACGGCGAGATCATCGCCGTCGCAAACGCGGACATCCGCGGCGACAACGAGCGGTCGTGGCGGCGCGGCGTCGACTGGCTGCTGCGCCACCGCCTGCTGGCCGCACCGCCGTCCGACCGGTGACGAACCCTGACGACATCCGAGGCGGGGGAGCCAACCTTCGTCCGACACGGGGAGGAGGATCGCTTGGCCGACGACGCTTTGCTCTCCTATGTGCCGTACCGCCCGGCGGCAAGCCGCGTCCGGTACTACGACATCACGCTGCGCGACTATGTGGACCAGTTCCGGATCGGCGTCTGGGACGAGGAGAAGGAGCGCACGCAGCGCGTCCGGATCAACGTCTCGCTGACGCTGCCCTGGCCCGACCGGCCGATGACCGACAGCCTGGACGAGGTGCTCTCCTACGACTTCCTGATCGACGGCATCCGCGCCCTGCGCGACGGCGCCCATGTGAACCTCGTCGAGACGCTCGGCGACCGGATCCTCGCGCTGTGCTTCTCCAACCCGGATGTGACCCGCGCGCGGGTGCAGGTGGAGAAGCTGGACGTCGTTCCGGAATCCGCCGGCGTCGGCGTGGTCATCGAACGCGTCCGCCCCGAAGGAGCGCAAGCGTCATCATGAGCAGCGCGCCACTGTGGGTCGTGAAGCTGGGCGGCAGCCTGTGGCGCGCCCCGGAATTGCGGCGCTGGCTGGAGATCCTGGCCGCGGCGCGGCGCCTGCGCGTCGTGATCGTTCCCGGCGGCGGCCCCTTCGCCGACGCCGTGCGCGACGCCCAGCCGGCGCTCGGCTTCGGCGACCGCGCTGCGCACCGCATGGCCCTGCTCGCCATGGAGCAGTACGGAACCGCCCTGGCCGACCTGGAGCCGCGGCTGTCCCCCGCCCGCAGCCTCGCCGATCTGCGCGGCCGGCCGAGCCCGACCGTCTGGATGCCGCTTCCCCTGGCGGATGACGCCGACGTGGCGGAAAGCTGGGACGTCACGTCCGACAGTCTGGCGGTCTGGCTGGCCGGCGCGCTCGGCGCCACCTGCGCGGTCCTCGTCAAGTCCGCCTCATTGCCGGACGCCGCCGTCCCGGCAACCCAGCTCGTAACGGAGGGCATCGTCGACCCGGCCTTGCCGGACCGCATGGCGCGCTACGGCGGGGCGGTCTGGTGCGTGTCGCGGGACGAGCACCGGCGCTTCGCCAAGGCGCTGGACCAGGGCAACCCGTGCGGCACCCGGCTGACCCTGCCCGCTGACGCTCCGAACGCCGATGGCTGAGCGCCCCGAGCATGTCCTGTTCCTGACCGGCGCGCTGGCTGAACCGCGCCTGCGCCATGTGCTTGCCTCCTTGGAGCCGCTGGAGTTCCGGACCACAGTGGTCAATCTCGGCATCAAGGTCGCGGCGCTGGCGACGACGGAGATCGTGCTGCGCCGCCTCGCCTCGACCGAGGGCGCCGACCTTGTCCTGCTGCCGGGGCGGTTCCGCGGCGATCTCGACCGGCTGTCCGCCCATTTCGGCGTGCCCTTCGAGTGCGGCCCCGACGAGCTGGAGGATCTGCCCCAGCATTTCCGGCGTCAGGCCGCTCCGCTCGATCTCAGCCGCTACCGCACGAAAATCTTCGCCGAGATCGTCGAGGCGCCGCTGCTCGGCGTGCCGGCCATCCTGGAGCGCGCCGCCCGCTTTGCGGCGGACGGCGCCGACGTGATCGACCTTGGCGGGCTGCCTGACCACCCCTTCCCCCATCTGGAGGAGGCGGTAACGGCTCTGCGCGAGGCCGGCCACACGGTCAGCGTCGATTCCCTCGATCCCAGGGAGTTGTTGCGCGGTGCCGGAGCGGGCGCCTCCTACCTGCTCAGCCTGACTGAGGAGACCGCCTGGGTCGCTCGCGAGACCGACGCGGTGCCGATCGTCATCCCCACCACGCCGAGCGATCTCCCATCCCTTTACCGGGCGCTGGACAGCATCCGCGGCGAAGGACGGCGCTGCATCGCCGATCCGATCCTGGAACCGATCCATCACGGCTTCACCGACTCCCTGCTCCGCTACCGCGAGGTCCGGGCGCGCCACCCCGACCTGGAAATCCTGATGGGGGTCGGCAACGTCACCGAACTGACCGACGCCGACACGCCGGGGATGACCGCGCTGCTGATGGGGATCGTCTCCGAACTGCGCATCGACCACATTCTGACGGTGCAGGTCAGCCCCCATTGCCGCCGCACGATCCGCGAGTTCGACGCGGCGCGGCGCCAGTTCTTCGCCGCTGCGGAGGCCGGCGCCCTGCCCCGCAACTTCGGCGACGCCCTGCTCTGTCTGCGCGACCGCAAGCCCTTCACCAGCACGCCGGAACAGGTGGTCGACCTCGCCGCCCGCATCCGCGACCCGAACTACCGGATCGAGGTGACGGAACAGGGGCTCCACCTCTACAACCGCGACGGGCACCATGTGGCCGGCGATCCCTTCGCCCTGCTCCCGCACATCGATCCCCGCACCAATATGGGGCACGCCTTCTATCTCGGAGCGGAACTGGCGCGCGCGCAAATCGCCTGGCAGCTCGGCAAGCGCTACAGCCAGGACAACGAACTGCACTGGGGCGTGGCGGTGGACGCGCCCGGCGACACCGGAGGGGGCGAGATGTGACCTTCATCCGCGAAACCATCATCACCAGCTGCGACGCGGCGGGAAACGTCCACGTCGCACCCATGGGAGCCACGGTGACCGAGACCGGCTATGTTTTGGCCCCCTTCCGCCCCTCGCGCACGCTCGACAACCTGCTCGCCACGCGCTGCGCGGTGGTGAATTTCACCGACGACGTCCGGGTGTTCGCCGGCTGCGTCACCGGGCGGCGGCGCGACTGGCCGACCGTCCCGACGGAGCGCATCCGCGGCGCGGTGCTCGCCGGAGCGCTGGCGCACGAGGAGTTGGAGGTGGTCGTGGTGGAGGACGACGGGGTGCGCCCGCGCCTGGACTGCCGCCCGGTGCATCTGGTCAGCCACCGCCCCTTCCGCGGCTTCAACCGGGCGCAAGCCGCCGTGGTGGAGGGGGCGATCCTGGTCAGCCGCCTGCATCTCCTGCCGCCCGAGAAAATCGACCGCGAAATCGACTATCTGTCCATCGCCATCGGCAAGACCGCCGGTCCCGCGGAGCTGGAGGCGTGGGGCTGGCTGCTCGACCGCATCGCCGAACACCGGGCTGGCGGAGAGAAGGCACCATGACCCGGCTGCTCGCCAGCGTCGCGTCCCTGGAGGAACTGACGCTCGCCGCACGGGGGGGCGCGGACATTCTGGATTTGAAGGACCCGAAAACGGGTGCACTCGGGGCATGGCCGCTGGACGGCATTGTCCGTGCCGTCGATACGGCCCGCCAATGGCCCGTCCGCGCCCCCCTGAGCGCCACCGTCGGTGACCTGCCGATGGACCCGGTGGCCGTGGTGGGCCGCGTGGCCGAGACCTGGGCCTGTGGCGTCGATTACGTGAAGATCGGCCTGATCCCCTCCGGCGATCCGGCGGGCTGCGTGGCGGCACTGGGGCCGGAGGCCCGGCGGGGCACCCGCATCATCGCCGTGCTGTTCGCCGATCTTTGGACCGACCCCGGCACATTGCTTCCCGATATCGCGAAAGCCGGCTTCGCCGGAGCCATGCTCGACACCGCCGGCAAGGGTTCCGGCGGGTTGCTGCAGCACAAGACGAAGGACGAGCTGGAGCGCTTCCTGGCACAGGCGCGCAGCCACGGCCTGCTCACCGGGCTCGCCGGTTCATTGCGCCTGGACGACATTCCGGCGTTGCTGCCGCTCGCGCCTGATTATCTCGGTTTCCGCACCGCGCTGTGCGCCGGTGCCGACCGGGGCGGCGCCTTGGACCCGGCCGCGCTGGCCGCGGTCCGCAACGCCGTCCCGAGACAGCCCCTCACCGGTTGAACGCGCGTCCCGCTATTGCCCGGACCCCTGCTTCGGCGGTTCGGAAGTGACGTTGCCGCCCTGCGACACCGACCCGCCGCCGATGGTGCCCTGCCGCTGTCCGGCCAGGGAGTTGTCCGGCAGAGCCCCGGTGCCGCTCGTGGAACCACCCGACGCACCGGACGCCGACGAGTCAGGCGTGGAAGTGCCGGACGTGCCGCTTTGTCCGCCGCCTTGAGTGACCCCGCCGCCGACGGTGCCCTGCCGCTGCCCGGCCAGGGAGTTGTCCGGCAGAGCGCCGGTCGATGGGCTGGAGCTTTGGCTTCCGGAGCCCTGAGGCATCGCGCCGCCCGTGCTTTGGGCCGACGCCGGAACCGCCGCCGCGGCCGACGCGAGGGCCAGCAGAGACGCACCGGCCAGGATGTGCAGATGTTTCATGGACCTGTCCTCCGGCATGATGTTGGACGAACCTGGGAAAGATCGGGCGCTGCTAACCCGCGTCCTTCGTGCTGCGGTTCTGGCGGGACGCTTCGCCCATGCGGCCGATGTCCTCCTTCGCCCGCTCGTCCCGCCCGGCGTCCTGCGGTTCGTCCTTTTTGAATTCCTGCTCGCTGCCGAGAACGCTCTTCTCGCCGCGCGGCTGATCCTGAGTCTTGTCGGAATGTCCCGTCATGACGTTTCCTCCACCCGAGCCCGCCCGGCGGGATGACCGGACGGTCGTCTGCTCCATCAACCGCAGGTCGCCGGGGGCGGTTCCGTCCGTCCTGTCACCCCTGTTCCGCCGGCCCGCCGCGGCGGGCCCAGAAGCCCCGCCCAGGATCGTAGGCGAGGATCGCTCCCCCCAGGAACAGCGCGAGGCACGCGGCGACGGCCAGGAACGCCGTTCCGTTGAATTGCAGATACAGAGCGAAGCGGATCAGCTCGACGGCCTGCGTGAAGGGGTTGATCCCGGCGATCCAGGCGAGCGTCGGGCTGCCCTCGCGGATGCGCCACAGCGGGTAGAGCGCGGAGGAGGCGAAGAACATCGGGAAGATGACGAAGTTCATCACGCCCGCGAAATTCTCCAATTGCCGGATGAAGGAGGACAGCAGGAGGCCGAGCGCGCCCAGCATCAGCCCGCTCAGCACCAGGGCCGGCAGCACCGCGAGATAGCCGAATTCCGGCGGCTGGACGCCCCAGAACCACGCGATGGCGAGGAAGACGTAGACCTGGATGATCGACACCAGAACGCCGGCCAGCAGCTTGCAGACCAGCAGGTACCAGCGCGGCAGCGGGCTGACCAGCAGGGTCTTCATGCTGCCCATCTCCCGGTCGTAGACCATGGACAGCGAACTCTGCATCCCGTTGAAGAGCTGGATCATGGCCACCAGCCCCGGCGTCACGTAATCCTCGTAGAGGATGTAGGTCTCGTAGGGCGGGATGATCGACAGGCCGAGGACAGCGCGGAACCCCACCGCGAAGATGGCCAGCCAGACCAGCGGCCGCACCAGGGCGGCGAAGAACCGCTCGCGCTGGTGCACGAAGCGCAGCCCCTCGCGGACGATGACCGCGCGCAGGCAGCGCCAGTGGAGCGTCGCGTTCATTCCCGGGCCCCCGTCTCCGTCAGCCGGGCAAAGGCGTCGCCCAGGGTCGCGGCGCCGGTGGCGGCGCACACCTCCGCCACCAGCCCGGTGGCCCGCACGCGCCCGCGGTGCAGCACCACGACGCCGTCGCCGTCGCGCGCCTCGTCGATCAGGTGGGTCGCCCAGAGCACGGCCAGCCCACGCTCCCGGCAGAGGTCGTGGACATGATCAAGCACCTGCCGGCGCAACTCGATGTCGAGCCCGACGGTCGGCTCGTCCAGCAGCAGCAGGCTCGGGCGATGGAGCAGAGCGCGGGCGATCTCCACCCGGCGCCGCTGCCCGCCGGACAGGGTGCGCACGCGCTCGCCGGCGCGCTCGGCCAAGCCGATGCGGGCCAGCTCCTCGCCCGCCCGGGCTTCGATGTCGGCGGGCGCCAAGCCGTGCAGCCCGCCGTGGTAGCGCAGGTTCTGGATGACGGTCAGGTCCGGGTCGAGCGTCGGCTGCTGGAACACCACGCCGATGCGCGCCAGCGCCTGGGCCGGGTGCCGGCGCATGTCGAAGCCGAAGACCCGGATGCTTCCCTGGCGGGTGTTGTAGATGCGCGTGATCAGAGAGAAGAGCGTCGTCTTCCCGGCGCCGTTGAGCCCCAGCAGCACCGTGAACCGCCCCGCGGGGACGCCGAACGACACGCCCTCCAGCGCCGCCCGCGCCCCGAAGCGGTGGCTCAGCCCCTCGACCGCCAGGACGGGATCTCCCGCGGCGTGGCGGGACCAGGCTTGCGGGTCGGGTGGCGCCGTTTCGAAGCAATCCATGTCGTCTCCATCGCCCATCACTGCCGCTGTTCAAACCCTCTCCCCTCTGGGGAGAGGGAGGGTCCCGCCGAAGGCGGGAGGGTGAGGGTCGGGCGAGGATCAAGGCACTGATCCTTGCCAGAACCCTCACCCGGCCGCTTCGCGGCCACCCTCTCCCGGGGCGGGAGAGGGGAGCGTGCCCATCACGGCTTGACGATCACGCCCCAGGGCGCGCCGCCGACCGAGATCGACTTCACGACCCGGCCGCGCTCCAGATCCATCACCGACATGTCGTTGCTGACGCCGTTCGTCGTGTAGAGGCGCTTCTCGTCCGGAGACAGCGCCAGATTCCACACGCGCTGGCCGACGAGATGGTAGCGCTTCACCTCATAGGTCTTGGCGTCGATTTCGGCGACCCGGTTGGCCGGGCCGAGGGCGACGAAGGCGCGCTGTCCGTCGCTGGTCAGCTGGATGCCGACCGGCTGGATGGATTCACGCGGCACGCCCTGGACGGCGAAGCTGATCTTGTGGACGAGCTTGCGCGAGGCCACGTCGATGACGCTGACCGTCCCGCCGACCTCCGACGACACCCAGACGAACCGCCCGTCCCCGGTGAACTGGGCGACGCGCGGGCGCGCATCGACCAGCACGTTGTCGATGATCTTGTGCGACTCCGTGTCGATGAAATGGGCCATGTTCGTCGTTTCGGACGTGTTCACCAGGATCTTGCCGTCCGGGCTGACGCCCATGCCCTCCGGCTCCACCCCCACCTGGATCTCGCCGATGATCTTCTTGCTCGCGATGTCCACCACCGAGACCATGTTGTCGTCCTCGTTGGCGACGTAGAGCCGGTGCCCCTGCGGGTCCAGGACGAACAGCTCCGGATCGGGGCCGGAGGGCAGCCGGTCGACCACCTTCTGGGTCGCCACGTCGATGACGTCGATCCGGTTGTCGTCGCCGACGCAGACGAAGATCCGCGTCATGTCCTCGTTGAAGGTGATGCCGCGCGGCCGGCGGCCGACCTTGATCGTGGCGACCACCTGCAGCTTGCCGCCGTCCACCACCGAGACGGTGTTGCTCTTCTCGTTCGACACGAAGATGGTGTCCGCCTGCGCGGGCTGGGCGACGGCGAAGCCCAGCAGCGCTAACGCGCCGATCCGGGCGGCTCCTCCGGTTAACGACATCACGGTCCCTCCCATGGTTGCCCCCTGCCGGGGCTTTTCTCAGCGGTTGCGGCACCGGCTTTCCGGGCGATCATCGCCGAGCGTGTCGAGTTCCGAGAACTGGTGCAGGTAGCCCGGTTGCGGCGACACCGAGACGAGCACCCGCGGCCCGGCCAGCAGCACCGGCTGCCGAAGCTGCCCATCCCACTCCCGGAAGGTCAGCCCCTGCCCCTTGAAGGCCGGCAGGGTGAAGTCCGGGCCGCGCACGAAGGCGGCGAGCGCCGCGGGGTCGCCGGATTTGGTGCGCGTCGCCGCCTCGCCCACCGCGCGGACAGCCATCCAGGCGGTGTAGTCGCGCGGGCGCATCCAGCGCCCGGCCTGCCGCTCGAAGCGGCTGTGGATCTGGGTCGCCCCCCACTGCTCGTGCACGCGCGACCACGCCGTCGGGACGAGCCCATGGGTGCCGGCGACCGGGCGGGGAAACCACGTCTGGTAGAGCAGATACTCGCCGAACCCGTCCGCCTCGTCGGCGACGACCAGCACGTCGTGCTCGGTGCCCTGGGTGAAAGTGAGGATTTCCGACTGCACGGTGACATGACCGGTGTCGACGCGGCGGTTCGCGTCCTCGAAGGTCCAGCGCTTCTCCTCGACGATTTTGGCGCGGTAGCGCTTGGCGGCGGCGCGGATCGCGTCGGCGTAGGCGGCGTCCTGCGGCGTCCGCCCGACCACCAGCAGCCAGTTCATCCATTTCCGCGACGCGAGATACTGGGCCAGCGCGTCGGCCTGCATCCGCCGGCTGGGCGTGACGTGCAGCAGGTTGGCGCGGCAGCGCTCGTTGCGCAGGTCGTCGTCCGGGGCGCGGGTGTTGAAGATCAGCATGTCGGCCGCCTCGGGCGCCGCCGCCGCGGCGAGCAGGGCGTCCTCCTTCAGGTCGGCGACGAGCAGACGCACGCCCTGCCCGGCGAGGTCGCGCACGGCGTCCTCGACGCGCCCGTCCTCCGGCACGGTCACCTCGACCAGATCGAAGCGCTGGTTGAGGAACCGCCCCGTCGTGTTGTTGTCGGCGATGGCCAGGCGGGCGCCCTGGACGCCCTCGTCCTCCGACACCGGTTCGAGGAAGGTCTGGGGAATCCGCGGCTCCTCCGCGCGGGTCAGATAGCTGATGCGGACCACCAGCGGATCGGCGCCCCACGCCGGAGACCCGAGCAGGAGCGCTGCGGCGATGGTCAAAAGGGCGGCGGTTCGGCTCACGGGTGTGCGCCCGCTACGCTTCCCCAAGAATAAGCACCTCTCCGATCCCTCCGGCCGACCGGTCGCCGATAAGGCGCCGGGCGCGGGTTCCGGCGGTTGAGAATCCACTGGGCCAAGCCCCGCCATCGATCAGCTCCTTCCGCATCAGGTCCAGAAACAGCCAGTCGTTCATGCCGCCATCGACGAAGCCTGACGGAACGGCGTCCGGCGCTTGGGGCAGCAGGATGGAGCCCCGGCGCATGGCCTGCCCCGCATCGGGACCGCAACCGGCGCCGACGACGACGGTCCCGGCGATCATCCGGGCGCCGCACAGCCTCCCCACCCGGCCGTGGACGGCGATCAGCCCCCGCCGCATCCGCTCGCCGACACGGTCCCCGGCGTTGCCCATGACGAGGACGGAGCCGCCGCTCATGCCGCGCGTGCCGCCGGCCAGCGGCGCCCCCAGGAAATCCCCGGCATCGCCCAAGACGCGCAGGCTCCCGCCGGCCATCCCGGCCGCGGCGAAGGCGCCGCAGTTCCCCTCGACGGTCAACGTGCCGCCGCGCATGGCGCTGCCGAGATAGGCGCCGCAATCCCCCTCGACCCGAATGTCCCCGGCGGTCATACCCGTCCCCACCCCGTCGAGCACCGCGCCGCCGGGACGCAGGATCAGGGCGCCGAACGGCCCGCCGTCCTCCATCGCGAACAGCGCGTCCAACCGGTGACGCCCCCGCCCGCGGACCAGCATCAGCCCGGCCAGCGCCTCCCGCCCGCCTTCGGCCAGACGCTCGGGCAGCACGCCCGTCATGTCGATGGGTGGACCGGCGGGATCGCGCGTGGTGAGGACGACGCCGCTCATGCCATCACCTCATGCAGGCGGAACTGGTAGCGGCCGAGCTTGCCGCCGTAATTGCCGGCGGTGACCGACACCACGCCCCCCGCGGCGCCCAGCTCCGCCACCGCGGCGATGCCCGCGCGCATGGCGGCGGCGACCGCCGCTTCGCTCACCCCGTCGATCACCAGTTCAAGGATGGATTCCACGCCCTCCGGCACCAGCGACGCCGGAGCCGCCGCCCGCAAGGTCGGGCAGAAGGCCGTGTTGGTGGAGGCGATCAGCCCCTTGTACTTGCCGCCGATCTTGGAACCGGAACGGACCACCCCGCCGGGGAAGGGCAGGATGGCCCCCGGAACGTTGCGGATCGCCAGGACCGCGGCCTGCGCCGCCGCCAGCCCGGAGCAGCGGTCCGCCGCCAGGATGATAAAGTTGCCGCCGCCGACGCCCTCCACCGCCGCGGTGGCCGCCTCGCACAGGAACTCGCCATCCATGACGGGGATGCGCCAATAGCGCCGGCCGCCGATCCGCTTGGCGATCTGCCAGCCGTCGCCGAAATAGCGCAGCGCGTTGCCGAGCGGGATCACAGAACCCTCCCGCAGTCCCGCGTAACAGGCCGTCCCCGGGCAGGTCATCACGCATTGCCCGACGCGGCGTGCCACCTGCTTCGCCAGCTCCGCCTTCGACATGGCGAACAGCAGCACCGCGGCGCCGGGCCGGGAATCCGGGGTTTCATCGAATGGCAACACGCGCTCCATCGCCGCCTCGCAGCCGCAGGCAATCACCGAGGTGGCGAAGCCCGTCATGCTGACCACCGCCGCCTGGACCCAGGCCGGCGTGTCGGCGGTGATCACCAGCCGCGTGCCGAGCATGGGAAAGGCCTCGGCGAAGGTATCGTCGATGAGGACGCCGTTGAGCCGCATCAGAACGCCCCCATCAAAATGATCCGGGCTGACACGCGTGGCGGATCAAGCCGTTGCCGCCGCGGATCTCCTCCTCCGCGATGCGGAAATGCGTCAGCCGCTGGCCCATGCGCTCGTCAAAGCGGCGCGCCATCCAGGACTCGATGGTCGGGTCGTAGGCGGGCTCGACCACATGCGTGCGCCCCTGGAGGAACGCCACCACCACGCCGTCGCGGACGATCAGCCGGCCGTCCTTGAAGACGAGGTCCGGCTTCTCGAACATGGCGCGGCGGTCCGGCCGGTCGGTGTAGACGGTGATGTCGGCGACCGCTCCCGGACCGAGATGGCCGCGGTCGGTCAGGCCCAGGATGCGCGCCGGGGCGGCGCGTGTCATGGTGGCGATCTCGCCCAGCGAATATTCGCGCGTCAGCGCCCCCAGGATGGTGTGCTCCGGCAGCGCCGGGTGCAGCTCCGCCATCCGGGCGAGGCGGTAGTCGCGGTCCATCAGCAGGCGGATCAGTTCGGGGTAGCTGGTGAAGGGCGCGCCGTTGGGGTGGTCGGTGGTCAGGAAGATCCGCCAGGGGTCCTCGATCAGCAGGAACAGCTCCAGCCCGATCGCCCATTGCAGCGCGTTGACGAAGGCCTTGTCGCGGTAGCGGAAGGGCACGACTCCGCAGCCCGCGTCGCATTCGATGTCCATCATCACCCATTTCTTCGGATGGGCGAGCCCGGCGTTGTTCATCTGCGCCATGGTGTCGGCCGAGGCGGTCACCGTCTGGCCGAACATGATCTGCCCGACATCCACCGAGATGTTGGGCCGGCGGTTGACCGCCTCGGCCACCCGCGCGGCGGCGGAGGAGAATTTCCGGTCGCCCTCCGCCCCATAAGCATGGAACTGGACGTGTGTGAGGTGGAGGCGCAGGCCGTCGACCGCCGCGATGCTGTCGAGCGTCGCCTCGACGTTGCCGGGAACACCCAGGTTGAAGCCGTGCAGATGCAGCGGGTGCGGGATGCCCAGCCGCTGCACCGCCCCCGCCAGGGCGGTGAGGATGCGGCGCGGCGTGATGGCGTGGAAGGGGCCGTTCTCGTCCACGTCGAGGCGGCGCTGGTTGTACTTGAAGGCGTTGATTCCGCCGGGATTCACCGCCTTGACGGCGAGGCTGCGCGTGGCGTTCAGCATGAAGCCGACGTAATCGGCCACCGCCGCCTCACCGGCGCCGGAGGCGAGAAGCTCCAGCAGCAGGTCGTCGTTGCCCAGCACCAGATAGCCGCCGGTGTCGATCAACGGAATGTCCGCCATTTCCAGATGGGCGTGGCGGGCGTTGCTCGGCAGCATCGCCGGCTCGAAGGCCGCCGTGTAGCCCATCTGGGCGTAGCGGCAGCCGGTGGCGTGGGTCGAGGGGGTAGCGAGGCCGCGGCAACCGCAAGGCTCCTCCGCCGCCGCGCGATGTTCCTCCGCCATCAGCAGGCGCGCGATGTTGACCTTGCCGCCGGCGATGTGGCTGTGGATGTCGATGGCGCCGGCCATCACAACCCGCCCGGACAGGTCATGGACCTCGTCCGGCGCGGCGCCGGGGCCGGGATCGGCGACGATCCGCCCGTCCCGGACGAACAGGTCGCCCACCGCGCCGTCGCGCCCGTTGGCCGGGTCGTAAACGCGCCCCCCGGCGAGCTTCGTCAGCATGCGGGGGCCTCCTCTGGCAGAGCGGCGGCGATGGCCTTCAGCACGGACGCGCCGTCCGGCAGACCACGGTCGATGAGGCCCCGCGCGCGCAGGGCGACCACCGTGTCGCTGCGGAAGACATGGGCGGAGTGGTCGATGCCCGGCGTGCCGACGGGAATGAACACCGCCGGCTCGTCGACGAAGGCCGTTCCCGGCGGGGCCAGCGCGATGACGGTCTGCTCCGCCGGAAAGGCCGGCACCTCCGGCCGGAAGGCGGACACCCAGATGACGGCGTCCGCCACCGCCGCATAACGCGCCCAGGCGAAGCGGTGGGGATCGTGCAGCGGCGCCCCTCCGGCCAGCGACGTGCGCAGCGGCACCCCAAAGCGCCACGTGCAGACCTGATTGACCCCAACCACGTTGTCGTGCCCGGCCAGCGGCAGACCGGCGCAGCGGGTGTGCCGGTTGATATCGCGCACGAGCTGGACCAGCCGCTCCACCGTCAGGTCGGCGTGCGTCCCATCGAAAGCGGCGGCGGCCCAGGCCACGACCGCGTAGCGCGCCTTCGCCAACCGCTCCGCCAAGGCGGCGATGTCGCCGGCCGCGATGCTGGCGGTTCCCGAAGCGCGGGACGGATCGGCCAAGGCCGCGGCCAGCGACGCCGCCGCGTCCCCGACCCTTGCGGAGTCACCGGCCAGCACCGTGACGGAAAGGCCCGAAAGAGCAGCGCGCGTGCTGTCCAGCGGTTCGCCGCACAGGAACACCACCTCCCGCGATGGCGGTGTTTGGAGGGCCGGCGCGGGCGCCACCCAGCGCTCGAAGAGGCGCGGGTGCAGCGCCGCCGGGTCCGGTCCGGCCACCAGCAGAAGGTCGCAGCGGTTGCGCAGCTCGGCCAGGGTGGTGGCGATCCAGCCCGTGCGCTGGAGCACCGCCAGATTTCGGTACAGCCCGTCGGACAGCGCGTGATCGACCACCGCGCCCAGCCGTTCGGCGAGCGCCAGGGCGGCCCGTGCCCCATCGACGTCGGTGCCGAGCCCGGCCACCAGGGGCGTCTGCGCCGCCGCCAGCACCGCGGCCGCGGCCTCCACCGCCTCCTCCAGCGGCACCGGGATGCCCGCGACGCGCGGAGGTTCCGCCGCCGTCGTTCGGGAGTATCCCTCGCGCGCCACCGGGCAATCGGTGGAGCGAACCGTCAGCGTCGAGGGTGGTTCCTCCTCGATGGTCAGGTCGTCGCAGCCGAGGCCGCAGAACGGACACACAACGTCACGATGGACGGCATGAGGGATTGGTCGCTCGCTCGCCATGCCGTCAGTCGTACTTGATGTAGGCGAAGCGCGGATCGTCCTTGGGCGTTCCCTCCAGCGCGCCGCCGTCACGGGCGGGCTGCCACTGGATGACCTCCTCGATCTTGCGGGCGAGGTCGAAATCCTTGTCGGTGATGCCCTTGGCGGAATGGGTCTTCAGCCGCACCTCGACCCAGGCGTAGGAGGCGGTGAGGTCCGGGTGATGCCACGCCGCCTCGGCCAGATGGCCGACCGCGTTGATCACCATCAGGGTGCCCTTCCAACTGTTCGTCTTGTACTTCCGCCGGATCCAGCCGTCCTCGAACCGCCACCGCGGCAATATTTGCTGCAGTCGCTCAGCGATTTCCGTATCGGAATAGGTGGTTTCCTGAACCGCGGTCATGTCTTCCTCCCCGAAGTGACCGAACAGTCCTCACCCCGAAGAGGTATATACTATTGGATCGGGGTCTTTTTTTAACGCAAGATTATCATGACCAAAAGAACGACGCAACTTTCCTTAAACGAGTGAGGTCCTCATGCCACTCGGCGTCGATGAAGTCAGGGAGTTGCGGGTCACGGCGCCCGCGCGATTGCATCTGGGTTTTCTCGACATGAACGGCGGCCTGGGCCGCCGTTTCGGCAGCCTGGGGCTGACGCTCGACGGGATGGCGACGACCCTCCGGGCGCGCCCGTCCGACCGCCTCTGCGCGAGCGGCCCGTCGGCGGAGCGCGCGCTGACGGCCGCGCGGGCGGTCTGCGACCGCTTCCGCTGGCCGGCCCGCGCCGAACTGACCGTGGAGGAGGCCATTCCCGAGCATGTCGGGCTGGGCTCCGGCACCCAGCTCGGTCTGGCGGTCGGCACCGCGCTCGCGCATCTGCACGGGCGGCCTTCGACGGTCCGCCGCCTCGCCGCGGAACTGGAGCGCGGCGCCCGCTCCGGCATCGGGATCGGCGCCTTCGAGAAGGGCGGCGTGATCCTCGACGGCGGCCGCGGGCCGGACGACGCGCCGCCACCCATCGTCGCCCGCCTGCCCTTTCCGGAGGCGTGGCGCGTGCTGCTGATCCTGCACCGCGACGGCCAGGGTTTGCACGGCACCGCCGAGCTGCAGGCCTTCAAGGCGCTGCCGCCCTTTCCGGCGGAGCGGGCCGGACATCTCTGCCGCCTGATCGTCATGGCCGCCCTCCCCGCCCTGGTCGAGGGCGACGCCGACCGTTTCGGGCGGGCGGTGGGCGAGCTGCAACGCACGGTGGGCGACCATTTCGCCCCGGTCCAGGGCGGCCGCTTCACCAGCCCGCTGGTCGCCGAGGCGCTGGCGTGGCTGGAGGCCGAGGGCATTCCCGGTGTCGGGCAGACGTCCTGGGGGCCGACCGGCTTCGCCATCGTCGGCGACGCCCGGCGGGCCGAGGCCCTGCTGGCGGAGGCGCGGCGCCGCTGGGCGGGGACCGCGCTGGACTTCCATCTGGCCCGCGGCCGCAACGACGGCGCGACGCTGGAATCCACCACCGACCGGGTGGTGCTGCGGGCCTCCTGACCCCTCCACACCCGAGCCAAGCGGGAGGCGCGCCATGGCCGCACCCTACGTTCTGCACATGCTGACGCCGCTGAAGCACGTCAGCGCCTTCGACGTCAACATGGCGGCGGACGCCGGCATGGGACCGCTGTTCCCCTACACCGGCGTCGCGCTGGAGGAGGTCACCGGCATCACCCAGGACGCGATGTTCTCCCGGGACCCGGCGAACGCGGCGCGCACCGGGCTGTTCATCGGCGGGCGCGACGCCGTGCTGGCGCTCGACATGATGGACGCCGCGCGCAAGGCCATGTTCGCGCCCTTCACCATCTCGGTCATGGTCGATCCGTCGGGCGCCTTCACGACGGCCGGCGCTATGGTCGCCGTCGTCGAGCGCGCCCTGCGCCGCAGCCATCCGGACGGGATCAAGGGGCTGAATCTCAAGGTGTTCGGCGCGACCGGCGTGGTCGGCGGAATCGCCGCCGTGATCGCGGCGCTGGCCGGCGCGCGCGTCACCCTGGTCAGCCACCGCGGCCTGTCGGGCGTGGAACCGAAGGCCGCCGAGTTCCGGCGGCGCTTCGGGGTGGAGCTGGCCTGCGCGGATGCGCCCGACGACACGGCGCGGGAGGCGCTGCTCGCCGATGCCGAGGTGGTGTTCGGCTGCGGCCGGGCCGGCGTGCAGATCCTGTCGGCGCGCAACCTCGCCGCGGCGGGCCGCCTGCTGGTCGCGGCGGACATCAACGCGGTGCCGCCGTCCGGGATTGAAGGGGTCGGCCCCAAAGACGACGGCACGCCGCTCCCCGGCGGGCGTGGCGTCGGGGTCGGAGCGCTGGCGGTCGGCGCCGTCAAGTTCCGGGTGCAGCACGCCCTGCTGACGCGTCTCGCCGCAACGAAGACGGCGGTGTATCTGGATTTCTGCGATGCCTACGACGCCGCCCGCCAGATCGCCGGCTGACGCGGTGACGGAGGGTCCAGACATCGTCGTTGCGGCCCTGTCGGCGCGGGCGCTCGCCGCCGCCGCCCGCCGCGCCGGCCGGCGGCCGGCGGCCATCGATCTGTTCGCCGATCTGGATACCAAGCAGCTTGCCGAGCCCTGCCTGCGCCTGCTCGCCGAAGGTCTGCGCCTGGAGTCCGCTCCCCTTCGGGATGCCCTGGCGCGGACGGAGCTGCGCGGTCTGCCGCTGGTCTACGGCGCCGGCTTCGAAGACGACCCGGCGCTTCTGGCGCGCCTCGCGGAGGACCGTCCGCTGATGGGCAACCGGCCCGACGTGGTGGCGCGCATCAAGGACCCGTTCCGCTTCGCCACCCTCCTTGACCGGCTCGGCATTCCCCATCCTACGGTCGCGCCGGCCTTGGACGGATCGCCCGGCGACCATCTGCGGAAGCGGATCGGCGGCAGCGGCGGCGCGCACATCACCCCTGCGACGAGCGGAAAACCCCAGCCGGGCTGGTACATCCAGCGACGCGTCGCCGGCCATGCCCTGTCGGTCCTCTTTCTCGCGGACGGCGACCGCGCGGTCATCGTCGGGCTGAGCCGGCAGTGGACCGCGCCGACCGCGGCCAGCCCCTACCGCTACGGCGGGGCGGCCGGACCGTGGCGCTGTCCGGAGCGGTGGACCCCGACCTTGCCCGCCATGATCAATCGCCTTGCGGCGGCGTTCGAGCTGGTCGGGCTGAACAGCGCCGATTTCCTGGTGACCGGGTCGAACTTTCATCTGTTGGAGATCAATCCGCGTCCCGGCGCGACGCTGGACGTCTTCGACCGCCCGCCGCTGTCGCCGCTGCTGGGCCTCCACCTGGACGCCTGCGCCGGGCGCCTGCCCGACCGCCTTCCGGCCTTGCCGGGATGCCGGGCGGCGGCGGTGCTCTACGCCGACGCGCCCACCCGGATCGAGGCGGGCCGGCGCTGGCCGGCCTGGACCGCGGACCGGCCGGCGGCACCGGCCCTCATCGGGCGCGGCGAGCCGGTCTGCACGGTGTTCGGGGAAGGTCCCAGCACCGCAGCGGCGCGGCGTGATGCCGAGCGGCGGCAACGCGAACTGGCGGCCCTCGCCGCGATGGAGATGCAGTGATGATCACAGTCCCCTCCGCTGACCTGTGCCGGCAGCTCGCGCACTTGATGCTCCCTCTCCCCCCTGGGGAGAGGGTTGGGGTGAGGGGGTTGCGCTTTTGCCGGGCGCTCCGCCACGCGCATCCCCCTCACCGGCCCTCCGGGCCACCCTCTCCCCAGAGGGGAGAGGGCTAAAATGGCCAAGCCCCACACCCCAGATCCGCGTCCAAGCCTCGCCGCGCTGTCGGCGCCTCTGGTCGAACGGCTGGTGGCCGACGCCCCGCTGCTCCGCCTCGGCATCGAAAGGGTCGGCGGGGCCTGCGTCGTCGATGCCGGGATCGGCCATCCCGGCGGGCTGGAGGCCGGACGGCGCATCGCTGAACTCTGCATGGGCGGTCTTGGCCGGGTCGCGTTTGGACCGGTCCCCGGCCCGCCATCCTGGCCGTTCGGTGTTACCGTCCACAGCGCGCAGCCGGTCCTCGCTTGCCTCGGCAGTCAATACGCCGGCTGGAGCCTCAGCCACGGCAGCGGCAAGGGCGCCTTCTTCGCGCTGGGCTCCGGCCCCGGCCGCGCGCTGGCACGGCAGGAGGCGCTGTTCGACGAGCTGGCCTACCGCGACAGCGCCGAAGCGGCGGCCTTCGTCATGGAGGCGACGGCGGTGCCCCCCGCCGACCTGATCGGCCACATCGCCGCCACCTGCGGCATCGCCGCGGACCGGCTGACCCTGGTCCTCACTCCGACGCAGAGCCTCGCGGGGACCACCCAGGTTGTCGCCCGCGTGCTGGAGGTCGCCCTGCACAAGCTGCATGCCCTCGGCTTCCCGCTCGACCGCGTCGTCGACGGCATCGGCATGGCGCCGCTTCCCCCACCCGGTGGCAAGTTCCTCACTGCGATGGGCCGCACCAACGACGCGATCCTCTACGGCGGGACGGTCCATCTGCACGTCACCGGTCCGGACGACGCGGCGGAGGATCTGGCCAAGCGCCTGCCTTCCGCCGCCTCGCGGGATCACGGGCGCCCCTTCGCGGAAATCTTCGCGGCGGCGAAGGGAGACTTCTACGCCATCGATTCCATGCTGTTCAGCCCGGCGCGCGTGACCGTCACCGCGCTGGACAGCGGACGCAGCTTCCACGGCGGAACCCTGGCGCCGGACCTCGTGGAGCGCTCGTTCCGCGATGTCCGGTGAGCGCGCTGCCCTGATCCTCACCGAACGGCCCGACTGGCATACGCCGCGGCTGGTCCGGGCCATCGAGGCGCGCGGCCTGCCCTGCCGCTGCGTCTCGCCGCGGCGCTGCGGGATCGCCGTCGGTCACACGGCGACGGGCCTGCTGATCCCCGGCTTCGAGGATACGCTGCCGGCGGGCGTCTTCGTCCGCGCGGTCGGCCAGGGCAGTTTCGAGCAGGTGACGCTGCGCCTGGGCGTGCTCCACGCGCTGCGCGACCTCGGGGTACCGGTCTGCAACGACGCGCAGGCCATCGAGCGCTGCGTGGACAAGAGCATGACGAGCTTCCTGTTGGCCCGCGCCGGCCTGCCCACCCCGCCGGCCCTTGCCACGCAGGAGCCCGAACCCGCCCGATACATCCTCGACCGCGCGCCCGACCAGGTGCTGAAACCGTTGTTCGGCGCCCAGGGGCGCGGCCTGCAACGGTTGGACGGACCTGACGCGCTCCCCGACGCCGAAGCGGTCGGCAGCGTCTACTACCTCCAGCCCTTCATCCCGCCACGGAGCGAGGGCGCGTGGCAGGACCGCCGCGTCTTCGTGACCGGCGGGCGGGCGGTCGCCGCGATGACCCGGCACGGGCGGAGCTGGATCACCAACGTCCATCAGGGGGCGGCGTGCGAAGCCGCCCCGGCGGACGACGAACCCGCCACCCTCGCCGTCCGCGCCGCGGCGGCGGTCGGCGCGAGCTATGCCGGTGTCGATCTGATCCAGGACCGGGCGGGGCGCTGGCTGGTGCTGGAGGTCAACAGCATGCCGGCGTGGCAAGGCCTGCAGCGGGTCAGCGCGGTGGACATCGCCGACGCGCTGGCCGCCGACTTCGTGGAGCGCGTCGGCGCATGATCGGTGGGCCTACGATCGACTGGGCGCCGATCCCACCCGACCCGGCCTCCGGCGTGGCCGGCGCCTACCGCGCCGCCTGCCATCTCGAACTGCGCGCGCTGAAGCCCGGCAATGTGCACATCCACGCCGAGGGGCACGGCATGACCGTTGCCCAGTTTCTCGCCAGCGCCGACGCCACCGCACCCATCCTCGCACGGCCGGGGCTGAGCGTCGGGGAGCGGCTGCACGCGGCCGTCCAGGCCACGCGCGCGGCCGTCGGCTGCAACACCAACCTCGGCATCCTGCTGCTCGCCGCACCGCTGGCCCAGGCCGCGCTGATGACCGGCGGCGGTCCCCTGCGCGACCGGCTGGGCCATGTCCTCGCCAGTCTGACGGTGGCGGACGCGGAGCTGGCTTTCCAGGCGATCGCGCTGGCCGAACCCGCCGGGCTGGGCCGCGTCGAAGGGGCGGACGTGCACGCCCCGGCGCGGGTGACCCTGCTCGACGCCATGCGGGAGGCACGGGACCGCGACACCATCGCCCGGCAATACGCGACGGGCTTCGCGGACGTCTTCGACACCGGCGTGCCGGGCCTGCGGCGATGGCTGGACGCCGGGGCGGGGTTCGAGCAGGCTACGGAGATGATTTATGTCGAATTCCTCGCCACCCTGCCCGACAGCCATGTCACCCGAAAATACGGGCGGGAGCGTTCTGAATGGTTACGCGCGCGGGCTTCGGAATTGAGGGAAAACGCGGCCCCGGATCGTGCATTCACGCTAACGCGATCGCGCTTGGCGGAACTGGACCGTGACCTCAAATACAATGGCGTCAACCCGGGTACGACCGCGGATATTGTCGTGGGTTGCCTTTTTGCATTCTGGCTCATGCAATCCCCGCAGCCGCCCGTCATAACGGACGTTCTTCAAAACGACGCGCTCCGCGAAGAACGTCGGAAACGCTAGGGAGAAAGGACATGCCGATGTGGGGAGGACAGTCCACGAAGATCAACCGCGTGCTCGTCGGCGAGTCGCTGGTCGGTGATGGGAACGAGGTCGCCCACATCGACCTGATCATGGGACCGCGCGGCAGCGCCGTGGAAACGGCCTTCTGCAACGCGCTGACCAACAACAAGGACGGCTTCACCGCCCTTCTCGCCGTCGTGGCACCCAACCTGATGTGCAAGCCGGCGACCATCCTGTTCAACAAGGTCACCATCAAGGGCGCGGAGCAGGCCGTGCAGATGTTCGGCCCCGCCCAGCACGCCGTCGCCAAGGCGGTGGCCGACTGCGTGTCGGAAGGCACCATCCCGCAGGACGAGATCGACAACATCTTCATCTGCGTCGGCGTCTTCATCCACTGGGAAGCCAAGGACAACGCCAAGATCCAGGACTACAACTACCGCGCCACCAAGGAGGCCATCGAACGCGCGGTCGCCAGCTTCCCGAGCGCGCAGGACCTGATGAACCAGAAGGACAAGGTGAAGCATCCCTTCGCCGCGTGACCGGCCTACCGGTTCAGGCCATCCAGTTCCGCGCCGCCGATGCGGCCGTCGTGCAGCGCCGTCGCCACCAGGGCGCCGGCGCTGCCGCGCGCCGCGAGGTTCCGGAGATCGTCGCCGTCGCGCACCCCGCCGGCGGCGAACAGGCTGGCCTGCGGCTTGGTCCGACCGATCTCGGCGAGGCGGCTCCAGTCCGGCCCCTCCCCCGACCCAACGCGGGCCAAGGTCATGACGATGATCCGCTGCGGCCACAGGTCGGGATGGTCCGGCAGGTCCGCTGGCCCGACGAAACGGTCGCGGAAGTCGAGCGACAGGATCACCCGCTCCCAGGCTGGATCGGCCTTCAGCGCGGCGAGCGGCGCGAGACCGTCCAGGCTCTCGCTGCCGAGCACCGCGTCGCCGAGCCCCGACGCGACGAAGCCGCGCACCGCGTCGGCGCTGCGGAACCCGGCATCGACCCAGAATCCGACATCCGGAAAGGCCGCTTTCAGCCGCGCCAGCGCCGGCCGGTTGTCGCCGCTGCCCTGGATGGCGTCGAGGTCGGCGGCATAGACGACGCGGAACGGATGCAGGCGCAGCAGTCCGCCGACCACCGCCACCGGGTCGTTGCCGGCGCACAGCGAGGAGTGCAAGGGCCGATAACAGCCTCGGTCGCCGCGGCGGGCGTGCACCACGCCGTCCTCCCTGAGGTCGATCACCGGAACGACGTGGAACATCTCCCACCCCCTCGGCTGCATGGTGACGGACGGCATGCGCATCCTGGTCGTTGAGTTCGTGACCGGCGGGGGCATGCCGCCGGACTCCCCCATCCCCGCCAGCCTTACCCGTGAGGGCGACCTGATGCTCCACGCCCTGCTGGCCGACCTGCTGGAGGTGCCGGGGGTGGCGGTGACGGTCACCCGCGATGCCCGCCTTCCGCCTCTCACGGCGCCCGTGCGCAGCATAACCATCACCGACCCGCGCGAGTCCTGGTCGCTTTGGGAGGATCTCGCCCGGCAGGCCGACGGCGTCTGGCCGATCGCCCCGGAGACGGACGGCGCGCTGGAGCGCTTCAGCCGCATGGTCGAGGCCAGCGGGCGCACCCTGCTCAACAGCCGCGCCCAGGCGGTGGCCGTCGCGTCCAGCAAGGCGGCGACGGCGGCCCTGCTGTCGGGGGCCGGACTGCCCGTCGTCCCGGTCTGGCGGGTCGGCGCCGTCGCTGCGGACGGCCCGCCGGGACACGGTCCCTGGGTCGTCAAGCCCGACGACGGGGCCGGCTGCATCGACACACGGCTGATCCGCGCCCCTGCCGAATGGCGGGGCTGGCTGGGAGAGGCGGACCGGAGCGGCTTCGTGGTGCAGCCCTTCCAGCCGGGCACGCCGGCCAGCCTGTCGATGCTCTGCCGCGATGGCCGGGCCTGGCCGCTGACCGCCAACCGCCAGAACGTCTCCCTGTCCGGTGGCGTCTTCTCCTACGGCGGAGGGACCGTCGGCGGGATGGCGCTGTCCCCCGCCCTTTCCGATCTCGCGCGGGGTGTCGCGGCGGCGCTGCCCAGCCTGTTCGGGTGCGTGGGGGTGGACATCGTCGTAAGCCCCGACGGGCCGACGGTCATCGAGGTCAACCCGCGTCTCACCACCTCCTCCGTGGGAGTGCGGCGCGCAACGGGGCTGAACGTCGCCGCCGCGGTGCTGGATCTGGCGCGCGACCCGCCGGTTCCGCCGCCGCCGGTGGGGCGCATCGAACCGGTCCTTCTGACTTTGGAGGGGTGACATGGATGGCGGCGGATTGATCGGGCTGGACATCGGCGGGGCGCACCTGAAGGCCGCCCTGTTCGACGGGACGGGGACGCTCCGCGACCTCGACCAATGGCCCTGCCCGCTCTGGCAGGGGCTCGACCGCTTGGAGCAGGCCGTCGCGGCGGTGGTCGCCCGCTGGGGCCTACCGCAGCGGGTGGCCGCGACGATGACCGGGGAGTTGGCGGACCTGTTCGACGACCGCGCCGACGGCGTGCGCCGCATCGCCGCCACGATGCGGACCGCCCTGCCCGCCGCGACGCTCACCGTCTTCGCCGGTCCCCGCGGGCTGGTGCCGCTCGAGGCCGTGCCGGACTGCGCGGAGGCGGTGGCCTCCGCCAACTGGTACGCCACCGCTCTGGTGACCGCGGCGGGCGGCGACGGCGTTCTGTTTGATGTCGGAAGCACCACGACCGACATCGTCCCGCTCGTCGGCGGCAGCCCGCTCCACGCCGGCTATTCCGACGCCGAACGGCTGGACAGCGGCGAGCTGGTCTACACCGGCGTCGTGCGCACACCGGTCATGGCGGTGGCCCGCACCGTTCCCTATGGCGGAGGCCGGCGCGCGCTGATGGCGGAGCTGTTCGCAACCATGGCCGACGTCCATCGCCTCACCGGCACGCTGCCGGAGGGCGCCGACCAGCACCCGACGGCCGACGGGCGCGACCACGGCATCACCGCCAGCGCGCGGCGCCTGCTGCGGATGGTCGGCGACGACCTGGAGCCGGACGGCCTGCCGAAGGCCCGTCGCCTCGCCGGCCATCTCGCGGAACGCCAGCTCCGTCGGATCGAGGACGCGCTCGATCAGGTGCTGTCGCGGAACCCGACGGCCGACAGCCTGCCGCTCGTCGGCGCCGGGGTCGGCCGCTTCCTGGTGCGGCGTCTGGCCGAGCGCCGGGGGGCGGACTACCGGGACTTCGAGGCGAATCTGCTGGTGGCGCCGGCCTTGCGGGAGCGCACGGGATGGTTCGCCCCCGCCGTCAGCGTCGGCTGGCTTGCCTTCGACGGTGCGCCGCACAAACACCTTTGCCCGGTTGCCGCGGTCGCCGGGGCGGTCCCATACTTGGGCGATTGAACACAAAAGCAGGACCGGACGATGGCTGCCATGGCCACGTTCCTTTGGTCGTCCGCGCGTGCGGCGCTGGGCGGCGTCTGGCTGCTCGTTTGCCTGCTCTCGGCGGCCCCGGCGATGGCCGACCCCCTGCCCGTGTTCGAGGTTGCCCCCGGTGTGTTCGTGCACGCCGGCCGCCACGAGGAGACCGACGCGGCGAACGCCGGGGACATCGCCAACTGCGGGTTCATCGTCGGGGCCGAGGCGGTCGCGGTGATCGACAGCGGCGGCTCGCCGGTTATTGGACATCGTTTGCGTGAGGCGGTCCGCCTCCA
Source organism: Azospirillum brasilense (assembly GCF_005222205.1). NCBI lineage: Bacteria > Pseudomonadati > Pseudomonadota > Alphaproteobacteria > Rhodospirillales > Azospirillaceae > Azospirillum > Azospirillum brasilense. Next base: position 584,648 of record NZ_CP032347.1, read on the forward strand.
CACCGACCGTCCCATCCGCTACGTGATCAACACCCACATGCACCCGGACCATGCGCTGGGGAATGCCGCCTTCCTGCCCGACCGGCCGGACTTCGTCGCGCATGTCCGTTTCCAGGCCGCCCTGGCGGCGCGCGTGGACCACTACCGGCAGGCCTTCGACGCCGCGGTCGGCTCCGCCGCCGCCGCGGAGGTCCGGATCATCCCGCCGACCGTCGTGGTCGCCGACCGCCTGGAGCTGGATCTGGGCGGGCGCGTGCTGGAGCTTGTCGCGTGGCCGGTGGCCCACACCGACAACGATCTGACGGTGCTTGACCGGCAAACGAGGACGCTGTGGGCCGGGGACCTGCTGTTCATGGAGCGGGCGCCGGCGATCGACGGCTCCGTCCTCGGCTGGCTCCGCGTTCTCGACGCTCTGGCCGCGGAACCGGCGACGCGCGTCGTTCCTGGTCACGGACCGCCTTCGGCCCCATGGCCCGATGCGGCCGGGGACCTGCGCCGCTACCTGGGCCGGGTGGTCGAAGGCGTCCGGAAGGTCCAGGCCGCCCACGGCACGATCCAGCAGGCGGTCGACACGGTCGCCGCCGACGAGGCGCCGCGCTGGCGCCTGTTCGAGTCCTACAACCCGCGCAACGTGACGGCGGCTTTCGCCGAACTGGAATGGGAATGACACCATGACCACACCGCACCGGATCATCGTCACGCTGTCGGGATTGACGCTGGCGGGCGCCGCCTGGCTGTGCCTGGGCAGCGTGGGCGCTCTGGCGGCCTCGCCGCAGGAGGAACGCTGGGACATGCTGCGCGACATGTATTTCTCGGGCCGCAGCGTCGAAGATGCCGGTCCGCTCCTCAGCCTGGAGGCGCCGAAGCGGGCCAACGACGCGGCGGTCGTGCCCGTCCGGATCGTGACGGCGCCGGGAGGCGGGGTCCAGGTGACCGCGGTCCATCTCATCGTCGATGAGAATCCCGTGCCGATGGCCGCGACCTTCCGTTTCGCCCACGGCGACAGCCCGCAGGCGGTCGACACCCGTCTGCGGGTGAACGCCTACACCAACATCACCGCCGTCGCGGAGACCAGCGACGGGCGGCTGCTCCGCACCACGCAATTCGTCAAGGCGTCCGGAGGATGCTCCGCTCCGGCGCTGAAAAACGCCCAGCTCGCCGTCGCCCGCATGGGCAAGATGAAGCTGAACCTGCCCGACAGCATCACCGCCGGGAAGCCGCTGACCGCGCAACTGCTGATCAGCCATCCCAACTACACCGGCATGCAGTACGACCAACTCAACTACTATTTCATCCCCGCCCACTACGTGAAAACCATCGCCATCCGCTACAACGGGGCGTCGGTGCTCGATGTGCAATCGGACATTTCGTTGAGCGAGGACCCCAGCATCCATTTCTCCCTGGTGCCGGACGAGCAGGGAACGCTGGAGGTCACCGCCGAGGATTCGAACGGGCGGATCTTCCAGGAAAGCTGGCCGATCCGCGCCAACTCCGGTTCGTGAGAGGACGGCGCCGCCGGACCGTTCAGAAGCACTTCAGGTCGGCGGCGACCTGGGCCTGCCGGAACTCGTTCAGCAGATCCTTGATCCACCCGACGTCGCGCATCAGCGCGGCGCGCTCCCCGGGGGCCTCCTGCATGCCGCGCGCGGTCTCCACCGCCACGTAGCTGTCGTAGGGGAAATGCGCGGCGATCTCGTCGATGCTGCAGGAGCATTTGCGCACCACGTCCGGTCCCTGGCCGTTGGAAACCATGCAGCCGAGGACGTAATCGACGCGGGCGTAGGTGGGGTAGCCGTCCTCGGCCTGCGCCGTGCCGCAGCCGATCAGAAGCGCGATCAAGGCAACCGGAACACCATTCCTCGTCATCGGGTCGGGTCCATGCTTGTCTGTTCGAAAGAGCGCGCCGTCATGGTGGGGCGATCAAGCATCCGTCCTCAAGCACGCATTTGGAGACGGCTGCGGGAAAGACCGGCGGAATAGAAACAGAGTTGAATAAATTCGGCGCGCCTTCACCACAAAGCCATCCACCCCTATTTTCCGTGCCGCTATCCCTTCGCAGGATGGCCGCACCGGGATTGGACCGGTAGGCTTCCTCAGGAGGACCGAAATCGCAGCTGGTCCTTATCCATTCAACCGGGACCCAAGGGAGCGCATCATGAAGACCTGGCGCAAACCGAAAATCCGTGTGATCGCCGTCGGCACCGAAATAAACGCCTACGCCTGCGCCCAGCTTTGATGGCGTGGCAACGGCGAAGCCGTGCGCCTCACCATACCCACCGCCAACCGCCTTGCGGGCAGTGGTGAATCGCGTCTCCGCTGCCCGCCCTTCTCGACAAGGCCGTCAGGCGAGCGACGGCCTCACGTCGGACGCAACGGCTCGAACCGGGCGAACCATTGGCCCGCCCCATCCGGCGCCGCGTTGTCGTAGTACAGCGACGACAGGCGCAGACGGCCGGCGCCTTCCAACCGGGGGCCCGTCGCCATGGTGTGAAAGCCCTCGCCACCCACCACGCGGTGGGCGATGGTGAGGTAGAGACGCGACAGCATCCCGTCCCGCAGCATCGTGGACAGCATGCGGGGACCGGTCAGCAGATACACGCTGCGAAAGCCGAGCGTGCCGAGTTCCCGGACCAGAGGCGCGCCCTCCACGGACGCACCGTCTCCGGCGATGATCACCGGATAGCCGCGCGCCCTCAGCGCGTCGACCCGGTCGCGCGGGGCCTGCCGGCCGGTCGCAACCAGAACGCGCTGCCTTTCTCGGATCACCGACTCCGGCACGGGGAAGTCCAGGCTGGCGCTGGCGATCACAATGGCGGGCTGGGCGGACAGGCCGTTCTCCCGCCGCCACCGCGCAAGGTCGCGGTCCGTGGCCCGCGTCCCGATCTGCAACACGTCGTCCAACCGGCCCGCCGCGAGGTCGCGCAGATAGCCGCCGTGCGTGACGAGGCAATCCGCCTGGGCCTGCAATTCAAGGAACAGGCGGAAATCGTTCCCGCTGATGATTTCGCTGGGAAGATGGCTTTCTCCGGTCACGGTGTCCGGTACGGCGATGCGCCCGTCGAGGCTGCCGACGAAACTCGCATAGACGAACGGCGCCGCGGCGCTGCCCAGGGTGTGCAGCGCATCGGCCACATAGAGCCCGGCCAGCGCCACCTCTTCGGGCGGTCCCGGAAAAAGCCTCAGCACACGCGCAGCCATACCCGACGATAACACCCTCCTTTCCGCGTCCAACAGCGCGGAAGGAGGAGGCGCTTGCGGCCGCTCCCTCCCCGTCAGCTGAACCAGCGGGCGGCATCACCGGTCTGCCCGACGATGGTGACGCTCACCCCGGGCCGCAGATCGAGCACGGTGCTGCCGTTGACGACCCTCGCCGACGCGATCACGCTCTTGAGATCGAGCGAGGCGTCGAACAGCGCCAGCCGGTCGGTGCCCGCGGTGAAATCCATCACCATCGACCCGCCGGACGCCCCACCGAGGGCGAAGAGGTCCGCCCCGGCACCACCCCACACCGTGTCGGCCCCCTGGTCGAGGAACAGGACATCGTCGCCCGCTCCACCGACCAGCACATCGTCGCCCGCTCCGCCGAACAGCGTGTCGTTGCCATCTCCACCATACAGCGTGTCGTTGCCGGCCCCGCCATCGGCCAGGTCGTTGCCGGCTCCCAGCGACAGGATGTCGTTGCCCGCCTCGCCGAACAGCGTGTCGTTGCCATCCTCGCCGAACAGCGTGTCGTCCCCAGCGCCGCCGCTGGCGATATCGTTGCCGGCTCCCAGCGACAGGACGTCGTTGCCCGCTTCGCCGAACAGAGTGTCGTTGCCATCGCCGCCGAAGAGGGTGTCGTTGCCGGTGCCGCCGAACAGAGCGTCGTTGCCGCCTTCACCAATCAGGATGTCGTTGCCGGCCCCACCGCCCATCGTGTCGTTGCCGGCCCCGCCGCCCACCGTATCGTTGTCGGCGCCGCCATCCATCAGGTCGTCGCCGTCGCCGCCGTGCATCAGGTCGTCGCCGTCGTCGCCATAGAGCGTGTCGTCGCCGAGCGTGCTGGCCACCGTGTCGTTGCCGCCACCGCCGGACAGGAGATCGTCGCCGGGGCCGAGGGTGATCGACTGGCTGCTGCCGTCGCCATACACCACCTGGTTGCCCTCGCCGCCGGTCAGCGTCGCCGAACCGACGACCGCGGCGAACGTCACCGCGTCGAGCTGGATGGTCAGCGGTCCCGCGGCTCCGGTGGTGTCGATGACCAGGGCCGTCGGCATGCCGGAGCCCGACGCGGCGCCGGTGACCCGGACCGCCGCCGCGGTGGCGGACGCGCTGAAGGTGAGCGTGCGCAGCAGCAGGGATGCCTGCTGCGACAGCGTGCCCAGGAAGCGGCCGGCGCCGCTGGACAGGTCGGACCGAGACGACGACCCGGCCGTCGTGCGCGCCTCGATCGCCTGGATCAGGTCGGCCTGCGCCAGGGTCGCCCCCTCGCGGGCCGCCGGGCCGCTCGCCGTCACGCCGACACCGGTCGGCAGGCCGACCTGCAGCGTGGTCACCACGGTCGGCTGCCCGGTGGCGGGGTCGGTCAGCGTCTCGCGGACCAGCGGCACGTCGGCCAACGCCGGATTCGGGCTGCCGGGGTCCTCCGTGCGGCCGGCGGCGGGCGCCTGGACCATCACCGTGCTGACGGCCCGTCCGCTGGACTGCGACGCGAGCGTCTGGACCTGCGCGCCGTCCACCACCGCTCCCGCCGCCTTCGCCGCGGTCGCCGTCCCGGCCGCCGAAACGTTGCCCGCCGCATCGGTCAGCGTGACCGAGAGGGACAGCGTGCCGTCGGGCAGGCCGGACACGTCGATCCCGCCAACCGTGCGCCCCGCCCCGGTGAGCGTTCCGCTCCCCGTCAGCGGACCGCCGCCGCCCGAGGAGGACAGCGTCCAGCGGAAGGTCGCCCCCGCCTCGCCGCCCGAGAGGACGAAACCGACGCTGCTCTGCTTGGCCTGGTCGATGGACGAGTCGTCGAACGCCACCGACGGGGCCGGCGGGGCGACGGTGTCGATGATCACCGACAGGACGCCCGACGCCAGACCGGTGTTGCCGGCCGCGTCGGTCGCCCGCGCGGTGAAGGCGTGGGGGCCGTCCGCCAACGGCGTCGCGCTGAGATCGGCGACCCAGGCGCCTTGCGCGTCGGCGGTGACCGTCGCCACCTCCGTCCCGCCATCGGACAGGACGACCCGGCTGTCGGCTTCCGCCGTACCGCGCACGAACAGCCGGTTGCGGTTGGTGCTGGCGACCGTCACCGGCAGCGTGCCGGCGGCGTCAGCGCTCGCCGCGGTGATCGTCGGGCTGCCCGGCGGGGTGACGTCCAGCATCGGCAGGGTCAGCGTGCCGGTGGCCGGCGTGGTGATGCCGTCGCTGACCGTCACCGCGACCGTCGCCGTGGCGGCGTTGCCGCCGGTGATCCGCAGGGCGGCGAGGGTCGCGTTCACGTCGGCGACCGACCCGGTGATCGTCACCGTTCCTTCACCCGCCGTCGCAACAGCCGCCTGTCCCGCCGCCGTGGTGCCCAGGGTCGCCTGGGACGGGGTCAGGGTCACCGTGACCGCCGGGCTGTCCGGATCGGCAACCTGGATGCCCGTCAGCGCCGTGGCGAGGCCCTGGGCGAGAGTGATCGGCTGCGGCAGGGTGAGCGTCGGCGCGACCAGGGTCGCCGGATCGGCGATGGTCACCGCGATGGTCGCCTCGGCGTCGGTCGTCAGCGTGCCGAGGTCGCTGGTCGTCACCCGGATCGCGCCGGAGGTCTGGCCCGCCGTCCCGGTGAAGGTCAGGGTAGCCAGCGTCGCTGTGATGTCGGCCTGGGTGCCGAGGAGGCGCCAGACCCCGGCGGAGGGCTGGGTCAGGGTCACCCCGCCCTGAGCCGTCAGGGCCAGCGCGCCGTTGGTGGTGGTCAGCGTGACCTGCAGGGTCGGGCTGTCGTAATCGCTGACCGACAGGCCGGTCACCGCCGTCGCCACGCCGGAGACCACCGACAGGGCGGTGGGCGCCGTGTGCTCCGGCGAGGACAGCACGCCGATGACCAGCAGGCTGTCGGCATCGGGGGTCAGCGGCTGGTCGTCGGAGGATTCGAAGCGGATCGACGCGCTGGTGACGTTGCGCGACGCGGTGAATTCAAGCTGCTGGAGGGTGCGGTTCACGTCCTCCAGCGAGCCGGTGAGCCGGACCTTGCCGTTGCCGAGGTCGCTCGCCGTGGCCGACCCGAAAAGCGGCAGGGTGAGCGTGCCGTTGGTCGGCGTCAGCACAACGGTCATCGTGCCGCCGTCGACGTCTGTGATCTCCAGCCCCAGCACTTCGGTCGACCGGCCGGCGACGATGGTTGGGCTGCTCGGCAGAACGTTGGCCGGCGGCGACTGGATGGCGATGGCGAGCGTGCCCGAGGCGTCCGGCGTCGAGGGATCGCCGTCGTTCACCGTCACCGCGATGCTGCCCGCCGTCTGCCCGCCGGAACCGGTGAAGACCAGCGAGGCCAGCGTCGTGTTGACGTCGGCCACGCTGCCGCTGACCGTCACGGTGCCGTCGCCGGCCGTGCTGACCGCGGCGGGGCCGGCGAGACCGAGGCTGCCGTGGCCGGGCGTCAGGGTCACCGTCACCGTGGCGCTGTCGCCGTCCATCACCGACAGCCCGGCGATGGCCGCGGCCGTTCCCGCCACCACGGTCGGGGAGGTCGGCAGGGTGAGCTTCGGGTCGATCGGATCCTCGTTGCGGATGGTCCCCGACGCCGACGCCATTTCGATCGCCGTCGCCGCGACCGACGGGTTGGACAGGGTGACGGTGAAGGTCTCGTCCGGCTCGATGTCCGTGTCGCCCGACACCAGTATGGTGATGGTCTTGGTCGCCTCGCCGTCGGCGAAGGAGACGGTCCCCGAGGGCAGCGTCCCGCCGAAATCGGCGGCGTCGAGCGTCGCGCCCTCCGGACCGGTGCCGGCCGCGACCGTCCAACCCACCCTCAGGGCGCCGCTGGTGTTGCCGGCGCGGGTGACGGTGAAGGTGAAGGTGGTACCGCCGCCGTCGCCCTCGCGCTTGTCGGCGTCGGCCGCCGTGATGGCGAGGCGCGACGGGATGACCACGGCCACCTGGGCGGCGCTGATCTGCTGCTGCAGGTTGGCGCCGGTGAAGGCGGTGACGGCACCCGACACATCGCCCGCGGCGGTGCCGCTGCGCAGCTCGTCCGCCGCCGTGCCCTGCGCCACCACTTGCGCCTGGGCCATCTGGGTCAGCCCGTCGATGCCGCCGCTGCTGGTCGTGCCGGCGGTGATCACCGCGCCGTTCGACGCGGCGATGACGTTGGCGGCACCGCCCGTCACCGTGGCCAGCTTCGCGCTGTCCACGGCCCCGATCCGTGCGCCGGCGGTGGCCAGGATGGCGGCCAGAACCGCCGGATCGGCAAGGTCGATGGTGCCGCCGGCCGGGACGGCCTTGATCGCGTCGGCGATCGCCCCCACCAGTGCCCGCCCGATCACGCCGCTGGCCCGCGGCGTGCCGATCACCACCCCGGCGAGCACGGCGCTGCCCTGGACGATCACGTTGGCGACGCTGGCCGCCGCGGCCTGGGTCTTCAGCGCGTTCGCGATGGCCGCGGCGTCCGCCCCGGTTGTGGTCACAGCGACGATGGGGTCGTAGGTGAGCAGGTCGAGGCCGGCGTCGAGGCCGAGCTTGCTCTTCAGCTCGGTCGCCGCCGCGGCGATCTCCCCGTCCGTCCCGGCGAGCCCCGCCATGCCCATGATGATGGTGGTCAGCGGGGTGATGACCGACGCCGAGCCCGGCGCCTCGTAGACGCCGGTGAAGGCCAGGTTGGTCGAGATGTCGGTGCCGCCGATCATGACGATGGGACCGGACCCGCCGGGGATCGACCAGCTGCCCACCGCGTTGGTGGTCCCGAATGCCTCGCCGTCGTCGAGCTGTCCGTTGGCGTTGGCGTCGGCGAACACCGTGGCCCCGGCGATGTAGCCGTCGATGGCGTGCCCGCCGCGGACATTGACCAGCACGTGGCTGGTAACCGGCGCCGCGCTGCCGAAGGACAGGTTGGTGACGGCGTTGCCGGCGCTGTCGCGGATCTGCGCGCCGTTCGGGTCGATGGCCCCGGCGACCACGATGCCGTCGTTGTCCAGATCGCCCGCGCCGACGGCGTAGCGGAACACCAACTTGCCGGACTCCACACGCAGGAAGGTGGCGTAGCGGGTCTGGGTCCCAATGGTCAGCGCCAGCCGCGGGGCGCCGGTGCCGGAAACGCTGACCGCGTCGCTGAAGGCGACGGTGAAGTCCAGCGTGTCGCCGCGCGCCGCCAGATAGCGGCCGGCGGCCGGCCCGGTCACCGCGGCGACGGTGGCGGCCTGGTCGTCGTTGAGGATGGTGCCGATCGCCGTCGCGTTCTCCACCGTGATCTTGGCGTCGGCGACCGTGGTCGAGGGGGAGAAGAGCAGGACCCGGAACCGCTCGTTGCCCTCCACCTGCCGGTCGCCGCTGATCGGAACGGTGATCGTCTTGCTGGTCTCGCCGGCGGCGAAGGTGACGGTGCCGCTGGGCAGCGTGCCGCCGAAATCGGCCGCGTCGGCGAGGTTGCCGCTCAAGCCGGTCGTATCGACCTGCCATTTGACCGTGGTGGCGCCCGAGCTGTCGCCGCGCCGGGTGATCGTGTAGGTCAGGCTGGTCGACCCGCTGTTGCCCTCGGCGATCGACAGGCTGGACGGGGTTAGGCTCAGCCATTGCACCGGAGTCAGGCTGATCGTCACCGCCCGGCCGACCAGGTTGGTCCCGTCGGACACGGCGTAGCTGAAGGCCCCCGCCGCCCCGGTGGCGCCGAAGGGCGGCGTGTAGATCACCGCGGCGAGCTGGTCGGGCGTCAGCGTGTCGCCGACGGCGAGCGCCGTGCCGTTGTAACGCTGGAGCGTCCCGACCGTCGGCAGGCCGGTCACCGTGATGGTCAGCGGATCGCCTTCCGGATCGACCGGCTTGTCGATCGACAGGCCAACGCGGCTGGAATTCTGGTCGATGGCAACGTGCTTGGCCTCCTGCACCGCCGGGGCGGTGTTGACTCCCCGCACGGTGATGGTCAGCGTCGCGGTGGAGGTCGCGCCGGCTCGGTCGGTGACGGTGTAGCTGACCGTCTCCTGCCGGGTCTGGCCGAACAGCAGCGTGCCGTAGCCGCCCGCCGGGTCGAAGCTGTAGCCGCCGTCGGCGTTCAGCGTCAGCCGGCCGCCACCGGCCAGCGTGATCGCCCGGCCGACGTTGGCGGCGTCGCCGTTCACCGCGCTGACGGTCAGCCGGTCGTCGACGTCGGGGTCCGTGTCGTTGGCGAGCACGCCGTTCGCCGCGACCACCGTGACCGGGGTAAGCCGGTCGGTGTCGCCCGCATCATTCGCCGCGACCGGCGCGTCGTTGACGTTGACGACCTGAATGGTCAGCAGGTCCGAAACCGTCGTGCCGGAGGAATCGGTCGCGGTGACGCGCACCGTCCGGGTGCCGACGTCGGCGTTCCCCGGCGTGCCGGACAGGCGCCCGGTGGCCGCGTCGAAGCTGAGCCAGGCGGGGAGCGCCGAGCCGTCACCGCTGGTCGCGCTGAAGGTCAGGCTGTCGCCGGTGTCCGCGTCGGTGAAGGCTCCCGCCGGGATCGTGTAGGAGAAGGCCTGCCCCTGGTCCACGTTGCGGCTGCCGAGCGTTTGCGCCAGCACCGGAGCGTCGTTGACCGACAGGACAACGACGCTGGTCGTGGTGTTCGTCGCCGACGCGCCGTCCGCATCGGTGACCGTCACGGAAAAGGTCGTCGTCTCCTGGTAGCCGGGGGCGGCGCGGTTGGCCACCGGCTGGAAGTCGAGCAGCCGCAGAGCGGCCTGGGCAGCCGCCGCGGAGCTGGCGATCAGGGTGTAGGTGCCGACGGACGACTTCACAAAGCCGCTGGCGGTGAGGCTGGCGCCAGTGAAGGCGCCGGTGGAGTCGCCGACCGTGCCGCCCGAATCACGGACCGTCACCACGATCGTCTGGGCTTGGCTGGCCTCGTTGTCGGCAATGTTCATGGTGGCGAAGGGCAGACGGTTGGCGGTGTCGTCGGCCGCTTGCCCGGCGACCGCGCCGCCGACCACGGGAGTGCTGTTGCCGGACGGACTCCGGGTGTCGATGGCATAGCCGACCGAGGTCACGCTTCCCGTCGGACTGTTTCCGGCGGTGTCGCTCCACCCCGTTGCCACGGTGATCCGGCTGTCGGAAGCGATCGTTTCCACGCTTGGGGTGAGAGTGGCGGTGTAGACCAGCCCATCGCTGCCGGGCAGGACGGACAGGTTCGACAGCGTTCCGTTCTGCGCGGCCACGGCCGAAAGCGAGAAGCCGACCGGCGCCTCGCTAAAGGTGAAGGTGACGGTCGCCGTCTCTCCCACCCCGAGCGTCGTCTTGCTCAACGCGACGGCGACCGACGGTGTCTCGGTGTCGATGGTCACGGTCAGCGCAGACGAGACGGAGGAGGTGTTGCCCGCCGCATCGGTCACCGTGGCGCTCAGCGTGTGCGCACCGTCGCCCAGCGAGGCCGCCGTGATGCTCCAGGCACCGGCCGCCGCAGCGGTCACCGTGCCCAGGGCCGTCGCGCCCTCGTACAGCACGATCACACCGGCCTCAGCCACCGTCCCGGTGATCACCGGAGCCGCCACGTTGGTCAGCGTGTCCACGGTCGAACCGCTGTTCGAGCCTGCTTCCAGTGCCAGCCCGCTTGGTGCATTGGCGCTGGTGTCGATGGTCACGGTCAACGCAGACGAGGCGACCGATGTGTTGCCCGCCGCGTCGGTCACCTTGGCGCTCAGCGTGTGAGCACCATCGCTCAGTGAAGCCGCCGTGATGCTCCAGGCACCGGCCGCCGCAGCGGTCACCGTGCCCAGGGCCGTCGCGCCCTCGTACAGCACGATCACACCGGCCTCAGCCACCGTCCCGGTGATCACCGGAGCCGCCACGTTGGTCAGCGTGTCCGCGGTCGAACCGCTGTTCGAGCCTGCTTCCAGTGCCAGCCCGCTCGGTGCATTAGCACCGGTGTCGATGGTCACGGTCAGGGCGGTGGAAGCGGAGGAGGTGTTGCCCGCCGCGTCGGTCACCGTGGCGCTCAGCGTGTGCGCACCATCGCTCAGTGAAGCCGCCGTGATGCTCCAGGCACCGGCCGCCGCAGCGGTCACCGTGCCCAGGGCCGTCGCGCCCTCGTACAGCACGATCACACCGGCCTCAGCCACCGTCCCGGTGATCACCGGAGCCGCCACGTTGGTCAGCGTGTCCACGGTCGAACCGCTGTTCGAGCCTGCTTCCAGTGCCAGCCCGCTTGGTGCATTGGCGCTGGTGTCGATGGTCACGGTCAACGCAGACGAGGCGACCGATGTGTTGCCCGCCGCGTCGGTCACCTTGGCGCTCAGCGTGTGCGCACCATCGCCCAGCGAGGCCGCCGTGATGCTCCAGGCACCGGCCGCCGCAGCGGTCACCGTGCCCAGGGCCGTCGCGCCCTCGTACAGCACGATCACACCGGCCTCAGCCACCGTCCCGGTGATCACCGGAGCCGCCACGTTGGTCAGCGTGTCCGCGGTCGAACCGCTGTTGGAACCCGCGGTGAGCGCCAGCCCGCTTGGTGCATTGGCGCTGGTGTCGATGGTCACAGTCAGCGCAGACGAGACGGAGGAGGTGTTGCCCGCCGCGTCAGTCACCGTGGCGCTCAGCGTGTGCGCACCGTCGCCCAGCGAGGCCGCCGTGATGCTCCAGGCACCGGCCGCCGCAGCGGTCACCGTGCCCAGGGCCGTCGCGCCCTCGTACAGCACGATCACACCAGCCTCAGCCACCGTCCCGGTGACCACCGGAGCCGTCACGTTGGTCAGCGTGTCCGCGGTCGAACCGCTGTTCGAGCCTGCTTCCAGCGCCAGCCCGCTCGGGGTATTAGCACCGGTGTCGATGGTCACGGTCAGCGCAGACGAGACGGAGGAGGTGTTGCCCGCCGCATCGGTCACCGTGGCGCTCAGCGTGTGCGCACCATCGCCCAGCGAGGCCGCCGTGATGCTCCAGGCACCGGCCGCCGCAGCGGTCACCGTGCCCAGGGCCGTCGCGCCCTCGTACAGAACCACAACGCCAGCCTCAGCCACCGTCCCGGTGATCACCGGAGCCGTCACGTTGGTCAGCGTGTCCGCGGCCGAACCGCTGTTCGAGCCTGCCGCCAAGGCGATGCCCGTCGGGGCAGAGGCGCTGGTGTCGATGGTCACAGTCAGCGCAGACGAGGCGACCGATGTGTTGCCCGCCGCGTCGGTCACCGTGGCGCTCAGCGTGTGCGCACCATCGCTCAGTGAAGCCGCCGTGATGCTCCAGGCACCGGCCGCCGCAGCGGTCACCGTGCCCAGGGCGGTCGCGCCCTCGTACAGCACGATCACACCGGCCTCGGCGACGCTGCCTGTGATCACCGGAGCCGCCACGTTGGTCAGCGTGTCCGCGGTCGAACCGCTGTTCGAGCCAGCCGCCAAGGCGATGCCCGTCGGGGCAGAGGCGCTGGTGTCGATGGTCACGGTCAGGGCGGTGGAAGCGGAGGAGGTGTTGCCCGCCGCGTCGGTCACCGTGGCGCTCAGCGTGTGCGCACCATCGCTCAGTGAAGCCGCCGTGATGCTCCAGGCACCGGCCGCCGCAGCGGTCACCGTGCCCAGGGCGGTCGCGCCCTCGTACAGCACGATCACACCGGCCTCGGCGACGCTGCCTGTGATCACCGGAGCCGCCACGTTGGTCAGCGTGTCCGCGGTCGAACCGCTGTTCGAGCCAGCCGCCAAGGCGATGCCCGTCGGGGCAGAGGCGCCGGTGTCGATGGTCACAGTCAGCGCAGACGAGACGGAGGAGGTGTTGCCCGCCGCGTCGGTCACCGTGGCGCTCAGCGTGTGCGCACCATCGCCCAGCGAGGCCGCCGTGATGCTCCAGGCACCAGCCGCAGCAGCGGTCACCGTGCCCAGGGCCGTCGCGCCCTCGTACAGCACGATCACACCAGCCTCAGCCACCGTCCCGGTGACCACCGGAGCCGCCACGTTGGTCAGCGTGTCCGCGGTCGAACCGCTGTTCGAGCCTGCCGCCAAGGCGATGCCCGTCGGCGCGCTTGCCCCGGTGTCGATGGTCACGGTCAGCGCAGACGAGACGGAAGAGGTGTTGCCCGCCGCGTCAGTCACCGTGGCGCTCAGCGTGTGCGCACCGTTGCCCAGCGAAGCCGCCGTGATGCTCCAAGCGCCGGCGGCCGCCGCGGTCACCGTGCCCAGGGCCGTCGCGCCCTCGTACAGAACCACAACGCCAGCCTCGGCGACGCTACCCGTGATCACCGGAGCCGACACGTTGGTCAGCGTGTCAGCCATCGAACCGCTGTTCGAGCCTGCTTCCAGTGCCAGCCCGCTCGGTGCATTAGCACCGGTGTCGATGGTCACGGTCAGGGCGGTGGAAGCGGAGGAGGTGTTGCCCGCCGCGTCGGTCACCGTGGCGCTCAGCGTGTGCGCACCATCGCTCAGTGAAGCCGCCGTGATGCTCCAGGCACCGGCCGCCGCAGCGGTCACCGTGCCCAGGGCGGTCGCGCCCTCGTACAGCACGATCACACCGGCCTCGGCGACGCTGCCTGTGATCACCGGAGCCGCCACGTTGGTCAGCGTGTCCGCGGTCGAACCGCTGTTCGAGCCAGCCGCCAAGGCGATGCCCGTCGGGGCAGAGGCGCCGGTGTCGATGGTCACAGTCAGCGCAGACGAGACGGAGGAGGTGTTGCCCGCCGCGTCGGTCACCGTGGCGCTCAGCGTGTGCGCACCATCGCCCAGCGAGGCCGCCGTGATGCTCCAGGCACCGGCCGCCGCAGCGGTCACCGTGCCCAGGGCCGTCGCGCCCTCGTACAGCACGATCACACCAGCCTCAGCCACCGTCCCGGTGACCACCGGAGCCGCCACGTTGGTCAGCGTGTCCGCGGTCGAACCGCTGTTCGAGCCTGCTTCCAGTGCCAGCCCGCTTGGTGCATTGGCGCTGGTGTCGATGGTCACGGTCAGCGCAGACGAGACGGAAGAGGTGTTGCCCGCCGCGTCGGTCACCCTGGCGCTCAGCGTGTGCGCACCATCGCCCAGCGAGGCCGCCGTGATGCTCCAGGCACCGGCCGCCGCAGCGGTCACCGTGCCCAGGGCGGTCGCGCCTTCGTACAGAACCACAACGCCAGCCTCGGTGACGCTGCCGGTGATCACCGGAGCCGTCACATTGGTCAGCGTGTCAGCCGTCGAACCGCTGTTCGAGCCTGCTTCCAGTGCCAGCCCGCTTGGTGCATTGGCGCTGGTGTCGATGGTCACAGTCAGCGCAGACGAGGCGACCGATGTGTTGCCCGCCGCGTCGGTCACCGTGGCGCTCAGCGTGTGCGCACCATCGCCCAGCGAGGCCGCCGTGATGCTCCAGGCACCGGCCGCCGCAGCGGTCACCGTGCCCAGGGCGGTCGCGCCCTCGTACAGCACGATCACACCGGCCTCAGCCACCGTCCCGGTGATCACCGGAGCCGTCACGTTGGTCAGCGTGTCCACGGTCGAACCGCTGTTCGAGCCTGCCGCCAAGGCGATGCCCGTCGGGGCAGAGGCGCTGGTGTCGATGGTCACGGTCAGGGCGGTGGAAGCGACCGATGTGTTGCCCGCCGCATCGGTCACCGTGGCGCTCAGCGTATGCGCACCGTCGCCCAGCGAAGCCGCCGTGATGCTCCAGGCACCGGCCGCCGCAGCGGTCACCGTGCCCAGGGCCGTCGCGCCTTCGTACAGCACGATCACACCGGCCTCGGTGACGCTGCCCGTGATCACCGGAGCCGTCACATTGGTCAGCGTGTCCGCGGTCGAACCGCTGTTGGAACCCGCGGTGAGCCCCAGCCCGCTCGGGGTATTAGCACCGGTGTCGATGGTCACGGTCAACGCAGACGAGACGGAGGAGGTGTTGCCCGCCGCATCGGTCACCGTGGCGCTCAGCGTGTGCGCACCATCGCCCAGCGAGGCCGCCGCGATGCTCCAGGCACCGGCCGCCGCAGCGGTCACCGTGCCCAGGGCCGTCGCGCCCTCGTACAGCACGATCACACCAGCCTCAGCCACCGTCCCGGTGATCACCGGAGCCGCCACGTTGGTCAGCGTGTCAGCCGTCGAACCGCTGTTCGAGCCTGCTTCCAGTGCCAGCCCGCTTGGTGCATTGGCGCTGGTGTCGATGGTCACGGTCAAGGCGGTGGAGGCGGAGGAGGTGTTGCCCGCCGCGTCGGTCACCGTGGCGCTCAGTGTGTGCGCACCATCGCCCAGCGAAGCCGCCGTGATGCTCCAAGCGCCGGCCGCCGCAGCGGTCACCGTGCCCAGGGCGGTCGCGCCCTCGTACAGCACGATCACACCAGCCTCGGTGACGCTGCCCGTGATCACTGGAGCCGACACGTTGGTCAGCGTGTCCGCGGTCGAACCGCTGTTCGAGCCTGCTTCCAGTGCCAGTCCGCTCGGGGTATTAGCTCCGGTGTCGATGGTCACCAGCAGGGGACCCGACACCCCACCCTCGACACCGGACGCGATCACCTTGGCCGTCAGAGTCCAATCCCCGTCGGCAAGAGTCGTGCCGGGGATCACGGACCAGGCGCCGGAGCCATCGGCCGTGCCCGTCCCGATCTCGACGCCGTTTCCGTAGAGATGGACGACGGCGCCGGCTTCGGCGGTTCCGGTCAGTGTGGGTTGAGCCGCATTCGTCAGCCCGTCGCCGATGGCGCCGCTGTCCGACGCCGGGCTCAGCGCCGGTACGGACGGGATGGCCGGCAGCACGATCAGCGTGTCAACACCGTTGAGCGTCAATGTCTGGAACGGCGTGTGGACGGTCTCGATGCCGGAAACGAAGAGCGTTCCATGGTTGCCGACCGGGGCGAACGTTACCACGTCGGTGCCGACGCCGCCGACCAGCGTCTCCACGCCAGCCACGACGAGCGTGTTGCCCGCGCTGTCGCCCAGCGTCACGATGTCAAGGCCGATGCCGCCGTTGAGCGTTTCGACGCCGCTGACCAGCAGCGTGTTGCCCACACCGTCCAGCGTCACCACGTCGGCGCCAATGCCGCCGACCAGCGTTTCGACGCCGCTCACCAGCAGCGTATTGCCGGCGCTGCCCAACGCCACCAAGTCGACGCCGACGCGGCCGATCACCGTCTCGACACCGTCCACCAGCAGCGTGTTGCCGGCGCTGCCCAGTTCCACCAGGTCGGTGCCGGACGTGCCGATCAGCGTCTCGATCCGCCACACTGTGAGCGTGTTGCCGGCACTGTCGCCGAGCGTCACGATGTCGAGTCCGCTGCCGCCCTTGATCGTTTCGACACCGCTCGCCGTCATCACGTTGCCGCCGGTGCCGAACGTCACGACGTCGGTGCCTGAACCGCCGGTCAGCGTCTCCAGCAGCCGGACCAGCAGCGTGTTGCCGCCGCTGCCCAGCGTCACGACATCTGTGCCGGAGCCGCCAAACAGCGTCTCGACCTCCGACACCCCGATGGTGTTGCCGTCGCTGCCCAGCGTCACAACGTCGGTCGCGGCGCCGCCGGTCAGCGTCTCGATGCCGCTGACCATCAAGGTGTTGCCCCACGTCGTGCCGAAGGACACCACGTCGGTGCCGGAACCGCCGATCAGGGAATCCAACCGTGACACCGACATCGTGTTGCCGCCGTCGACGAGCGTCACGATATCCCGGCCGGAGTTGCCGTTCAGCGTCTCGATGCCGCCGACCAGCGTGGTCATCCCGGAGGCGGAGACCGTCACCACGTCGGTGCCGGTGCCGCCGATCAACGTTTCCAGAGCGTTCACCAGCATGGTGCTGCCGGCTCCGCCCAGCGTCACCACGTCGATGCCGGAGGCGCCGATCAACGATTCCAGAAGGGACACCGTCAGTGTGTTCCCACCCGTGAGCACCGTCACCGCCTCGATGCCGACACCGCCGATCAAGGTCTCGACGCCGCTCACCCGCATCGTGGCGCCGCCGGTGCCCACGGTCAGGATGTCGGTGCCGGCCCCGCCGATCACCGTCTCCATCAACCGGATCGTCAGCGTGTTGCCGCTGCTGTCGAGGTTCACGATGTCGGCGCCGGTGCCGCCGATCAGCGTTTCGACCAGACTCACCGCCACCGTGTTGCCACCGGTGCTCAGCGTCACCACATCGGTGCCGGCCCCGCCGATCAGCGTCTCGGTCAACCGCACCAACAGCGTGTTGCCGTTGCCGTCGAGGCTCACGATGTCGGCGCCGGTGCCACCGATCAGCGTTTCGACGAGACTCACCGCCACCGTGTTGCCGCCGCTGCTCAGCGTCACCACATCGGTGCCGACTCCCCCCGTCAGCGTTTCGACGCCCCGTATCAGCAACGAAGTGCCGCCGCTGCCCAACGTCACGTTGTCCGTGCCGGTGCCGCCAATCAATTGCTCAATCAACCGGACCAGGACCGTGCCGCCGCCGCCGCCCAGAGTCACAACGTCGGTGCCGGTGCCACCCGTCAGCGACTCGACGCCAGTCACCAGCACCGTGTTGCCGCCGCTGCCCAGCGTCATGACGTCGGTCCCAACGCTGCCGGCCAGCGTCTCCAGCTTCGACACCGTCAGCGTGTTGCCCGCGCTCTCGCCCAGCGTCACGGCGTCGGTGCCGATGCCGCCCGTCAGCGTCTCGATGCCGCTCACCAGCACCGTGTTGCCGAGGCTGCTCAACGTCACGACGTCGGTGCCGATGCCGCCGCTCAGCGTCTCGACGCCACCCACCAGCATGGTGTTTCCGAAGGAGCCCAGCGTCACCACGTCGGTGCCCGCACCGCCGGTCAACGTCTCGACCCCGCTCACCAGAAACGTGTTGCCGCCGTTGGCCAGGATCACGAGGTCGCTGGCGGTGCTGCCGGTCAGCGTCTCGATCCCGCTGACGAGGAAGGTCGCCCCGACGTTGACCAGGGCCACCACGTCCGTGCCGGTTCCGCCGGTGAGCGTGTTGATCTGCGACAACGCGATCGTGTTTCCGCCATCGCCCAGCGTCACGATCACCGGGGCGACATTGCGGAAATACTCAAGATCGCCGCCGTCGACTCCGATCACCAGATCGCGGTCGCCATCGCCGTCGAGATCGCCCAGAGCCGGCCGCGGGTACGCTCCGGGGCCGAGAGCCCCATAGGGATTCGTGGCAAGCAGCGAAAAGGTCGGAGCCGCCGCCGTGCCGACGTTGACGTAAACGGTGCTCTTGGTGATCAGATCGACGAGGCCGTCCCCGTTGATGTCCGCCAGCGCGGGGGACGCGTAGCCGTCGACGGCGCGGGACAGGCCGAAGGGACTGGTCCCTTCCAGCGAGAAGGTCGGCGCCAGCGTCGACCCGTTGTTGCGGTAAAGGAGGATGTTCCCCTCCGCGTTGCCGATCAGCAGGTCGAGATCCCCGTCGCCGTCCAGATCGGCAAAGCTCGGCGCCCCATAACTGCCCGCGCCCTGGATGCCGAACAGATTGGTGCCCTCCAGCGAGAAGGCCGGTGCCTGCGCCGTTCCGTTGTTGCGGAAGAAGAGGGTGGTGCCGGCGTGGTTCCCGACGAACAGGTCGAGATCGCCGTCGCCGTCGATGTCCGCGAAGGAGGGAAGCGCGCCGCCCGCGCTGAGGTTGGTGATGCCGAACGGATTGGTGCTGTCCAGCGTGTAGGTCGGCGACAGTGTCGTTCCGGTGTTCCGGAAAAAGACCGTGTTTCCGTCCGCATTGCCGACCAGAAGATCGAGGTCGCCGTCGCCATCAAGGTCGGCCAGGACTGGAGCCGCCTCGCTTCCGATGTCGGAGAGGCCGAAGCTGTTGGTGCCGATCATGGTGAAGGTCGGATTCGCCACGGTCTATCAACCCTCAAGTCACACAACCGGCGCGGACACCGGTCTCAACGGATGAATCAATGTAAGATTAAGGCCTAATTATTGGTATATGCGAGGCATGCAGGCTTCTCCGCTGGTTGAAGGCGCCGGCACCCGCCCGCGGAAATCCCTACTTTTTTGCCAGTTTCTTGCATAGAACGAAAGCACGCGCTCTGCCGTCCCAACAGGATACCCAGCACGGACAAGTGTTACCGTTCGATTGAATTTGAAACCAAGGGTTTCCGAAAAAACGGGAAAACGCCTTGGCAAACAGAACCAACGCCGAACGCACCAGCCGGCGTCCTCGTCCGGCAGCCGGCCCCTTCCGACACTTCCGCCGGACACCGGACCGGCTTTCCAACCGTCCCACCAATGGCGGACCGATGGATCGATGCCGTCCAACGGTGGCGGAGGCGGCGACTCGGGCTCCACCGACGACCGACCGGCGGACGGGGATCATTTCCTCCATCGGCCTGCGGGATGTTCAGAACCGACAAAATCCGTTCCGAAGCGACAATCAAGCCCGCAGCGCTTCCGCTACCCTCCAGCCATCACGACGACCGCGACCGGTCCAGCCGACCGGAGCGGCCCTGACCGGACATCGCATGACCATCGAGACTTTCCATCCGTCGCGCCGGACGATCCTGTCCGGCACCGCCTGTTTCGCCGTCGCCGGGGGCGGCCTGCTGTGCGGGCTCGCCGCCCCGGCCGCAGCGGCCGGCCCGCAAACCGACACCAAACACCTGACCGAAGGAATGGGACCCATGCTCCAGGGCAGCCACGTCACCACCAAGGACGGCGTTCATATCCACGTCAAGCAGTGGGGTCCGCAAACCGGACAGCCCGTCGTGTTCAGCCACGGCTGGCCCCTGACCGGCGACGCCTTCGAGGACCAGATGATGTTCCTGGCCCAGCACGGCTATCGCACCATCGCCCATGACCGCCGCGGCCATGGCCGGTCGTCGCAGCCGGGCTTCGGCAACGACCTCGACCATTACGCCGACGATCTGGCCGCGGTCACCGAGGCGCTGGACCTGAAGAACGCCGTCCATGTCGGCCATTCCACCGGTGGTGGCGAGGTCGCGCGCTACATCGGCCGCCACGGCGTGTCGCGCGTCGCCAAGGCGGCGCTGATCGGCGCCATCACGCCCATCATGGTGAAGACCGCCTGGAACCCGGACGGCGTGCCGATGGAGGTGTTCGACGGCATCCGCGCCGGCGTGAAGGCCGACCGCTCGCAGTTCTTCAAGGATCTGACGATCCCCTTCTACGGCTACAACCGTCCCGGCGCCAAGGCGTCGCAGGGCGTGATCGACAGCTTCTGGATGCAGGGGATGATGGGCGGGCTGCTGGCCGAGTACGAGTGCGTCAAGGCCTTCTCCGAAACCGACCAGCGCGACGATCTGAAGAAGATGATCGTGCCGACGCTGGTCCTGCACGGCGACGACGACCAGATCGTTCCGCTCGCCACCACCGGCAAGGCCGCTGCGGCCATGCTGCCCAAGGGCACGCTGAAAATCGTCGCCGGCGCCCCGCACGGCCTGTGCACCACCCACAAGGACATCGTGAACGAGGAGTTGCTGGCCTTCATCCGAAGCTGAGCCGGCCCTCGCGATCGGACGCCCGGAAACCGCGATGCCCGGCTGCCTTCGGGCACCGCGCCCCCGTTCGAATCCGGTGCGCTCGGGCCGGCGCCGTCACGGGGCGTGGTCAGGCACCAGACTGTCGACGATGCGCACCAGATCGACCACCGACCGCACTCCCATCTTGCGCATCGCCTGACCGCGGTGCAGCTTCACCGTCGCCTCGCTGAGGTCCAGGTCACCGGCGATCTGCTTGTTGCGCAGGCCGGACACCACCATCATCGTGACCTCGCGCTCGCGCATGGTCAGCGTGTCGAAGCGGGCGCGCTGGTCGACGAGGCTGCGTTCCTGGTCGCGCCACGCGCCATGCCGGGCGATGGCGGCGTGGATGGCGTCCAGCAAGTGCTGGTGGTGGACCGGCTTGGTGAGGAATTCGAAAGCGCCCGCCTTCATCGCGCGGACCGACATCGGAACGTCGCCGTGCCCGGTGATGAAGATCACCGGAAGACTGTCGCCGCAGCGCGCCAGCTCCGCCTGAAAATCCAGGCCGCTGCGCCCCGGCAGCCGCACGTCCAGCACCATGCAGCCGACATCGATGGCCGGTTTGCGGTCGAGGTACTGCTGCACCGATCCGAAGCTCCTCACCGGCAGCCCCACGGAATCGAGCAGCCCTTCCAGCGCTTCCCGGACGGCTTCATCGTCGTCGATGACCACCACGGTCACCGTCGCCTCGGCGACCTTGCTCCCCATCACGTCCCTCCGAGCGATACCGGGATCACGAATTCGAACACGCTCCCGCACGGCGTTCCCGCCATCGCGGACAGCCGCCCGCCATGCAACTCCACGATGGACCGGCTGATCGAAAGCCCCATGCCCAGGCCGCCGGGCTTGGTGGTGTACAAGGCGCGGAAGAGGACATCCGGATCGGCATCCGCGATGCCCGGTCCGCTGTCCTCGACACGGACGCCGACCCCGCCGTCGCCGCTGGCGGTGACGACGCGCAGGCGCCGCGGCGGCCGGTCGGAGGCGGCCATCGCTTCGATGGCGTTCATCACCAGATTGAGGATGAGTTGCTGAAGCTGCACCCGGTCGCCATGGACCCAGGGCGGGACCGCCTGGAGATCGGTTTCCACCGCGACCCTGGCCCGGCGCAGCTCGGCCCGCACCAGCGCCAGCGTCTCGGTGACCAGGGCGTTCATGTCGACCCATCCAGGATCGGCCGGGGCCCGCCGCGCCAGCGCATGAATGCTGCGGACCACATCGCCGGCGCGCTGGGCGTCGCGCACAATCCGCTCCGCCACGGCGCGGGTCTTGCCAAGGTCGGGGTCCGGTTGCGACAGGTGCTGGAGGCAGGTGCCGGCGTTGGTGATGATCGCCATCAGGGGCTGGTTGACCTCATGCGCGACGGCGGCGGCCAGCTCCCCCATCATGGTCAGGCGGCCGGCATGGGCGAGGTCCGCCTGCGCCTTGCGCAAGGCCTCGGCGATGCGACGGCGCTGCGTCAGGTCGCTGAACACCAGGATGGAGCCGGCCACCTCGCCGCGGTCATCGATGATGGCGGAACAGCGCTCCTCCACCACGATTCCGGGCATCTCGGACGGGGCCGGAGCCGTCTCGCCGCGGGGCAGCAGGCGGGACAGCCGGTCCGGCGGGGCGTGCGCGCCGCTGCGCCGGACGAGGGCGGAGAAATCCTCCTGCGGCTCCTGCGTTTCCTCGTCCACGGCGACGAAGACGGAGGTCAGCGGACGCCCGGCCGCGTCCGCCGCCGTCCAGCCGGTCATCGTCTCCGCCACCCGGTTCATGAATTCGACGCGCCCGTCGCGGTCGCACAGGATCACCCCGTCGCGGATGCTCGCGAGCGTGGCGGCGTAGCGCCGTTCGCTCAGCCGCAGCTTGGCGTCGCTGGCCTGCTTGTAGAGCGCCATCTGGATGACCGTGCGCATCTGCGGCTCTTCGAGAGGCTTCAGCAGATAGCCGAAGGGCTCCGTCCGGCTGGCCCGCTCCACGACCTCGTCGTTGGCGTAGGCGGTGAGGAAGACGACGGGGATGCGATGCGCCTCGCGGATCCGGCGCGCCGCCTCGATCCCGTCCATCTCCCCGTCCAGACGGATGTCCATCAGGACCAGATCGGGCTGATGGCTGCCGGCCAGCCGCACCGCCTCCTCGCCGCTGGCCGACAGGCCGACCACGACATGCCCCATTCGGGAAACCTGATGCTGAATATCGCGCGCGACGATACGGTCGTCTTCAACGATCAGGATACGAGCCGCGATCATTCATGTCCCCGATTGCGCCCCTTCAAGGGAAAAGCAACGACGAATTCTGTTCCTGTGCTGGGGTTGTATTCCAAAGAACCGTGCAACTGGGCGACCAAGTCCGCGATCAGCTGGAAACCGAGCGTGTCCATCCTATCGGGATCATAACCACCGGGCAAGCCCACGCCGTCGTCGCGGACGGTCAGCCGGCATTCCCGCCCGTCCACCGCCAGGACCACGCCCAGCACCCCGCCCCGTCCCCCGGGAAAGGCGTGCTTCAGGGCGTTGGAGACCAGCTCGTTGACGATCAGGCCGCAGGGCACCGCGCGGTCGAGGTCGAGCTGCAGGTCGTCCATGGCGGTTTCCAGCCGCACCGCGCCGGCCTGCCGGGCATAGGCGCGCAGCAGATGGGCGCACACCGATTCCAGATGCTCGCGCATCGGCACGCGCGCGAAGTTGCCGAGGCGGTAGAGGTTCTCGTGCACCAGCGCCATCGAACGCACGCGGTCGCGGCTGTCGGCGAACAGGGCGGCGACCGCCTCGTCCTCGATGCGGCGGGCCTGCAGGTTGAGAAGGCTGGTGACGAGCTGAAGGTTGTTCTTCACCCGGTGATGGATCTCCTTCAGCAGAGCCTCCTTCTCGTCCAGCGTCGCGGTCTCCAGCGCCGCCGCGGCCTGGGCGCCGAGCAGCGTCAGGACGTTGACCCGCTGCGGCGTGAAGGCGTGGGTGGCCAGCGCGTTCTCCAGATGCAGCAGCCCGACGACGCGGCGGCGGCGGAGCAGCGGCATGCACAGGATGGAGCGCGCCTCCGTCTGGCGCACATAGGGATCGGCGGAGAAGGGGCCGGACGCCCGGGTGTCGTCGACGATCACCACCTCCTGGTCGCGGATCGCGCCGTGGACGATGGCGTGGGGCAGCGGGATGCGCTCGGCGTCCTCGCGGACCAGCCGGACCGACACGCCATAGAGCCCGGTCGTCGCCTCCGCCTCCACCCGCAGCCCATCGCCGCGGGCGAGGATCAGCAGGCCGCGGCTGGCGCCGGCATGCTCCAGGACCAGGGTCAGCAGGGTGGCGGTGAGCTGCTCCACGCCCGCCTGCTCGGAGACCGCGCGCAGCGTCCCGAGGAGCGCCGCCGGATCGATGCCATCGAAGCCGCGCGGGGCCTCCGGCAGGGCTGGTTCGACCGCGTCCAGGGCGAGGGAGGGATAGCGCCGGGCGAGCTGCCGCACCTTGGCGGTGGCGCCCCAGCGCGTGTAGGCCTCGGCCGCGTCGCGGATGCAGGCGCGCTCCAGCGTCGCCACCCCCAGCCGGCGGTAATGGCCGGCGGCGCGTTCATGGGCCAGCGCCTCGACATGCGGCAGGGCGTTGCGCCGGGCCGCCTGGACCGCCCGGTCGTAGCCGCGCATCGCGTCCTCCGTCCGCCCCTGGGTCCGCGCCGCCTCCGCCTCGACCAGGGCGAGGCGGGCGTCGAAGCTGTCGGGGCCGTGGACCGCCCAATCGCGCAGTTGGCCGAGATGCCGGTCGAGCGCCGCGGCGTGGCGGGCGCGCTGGTCCGGCGGGGCGTCGTCCATCGCCCCGGCCCGGGCCAGAGCGGCGTGGACGTGGAACTCGGCCATCTCCCAATGGCCGGACGTGGTCCACAGCAGCCCTTCCGCCCGCTCCGCCGCCTCGACCGCCGCCGTCATCTCCCCGGCGATGCAGCGGAGCTGGAGGGTGCGTATCCAGTGCCAGCAGGTGGCGATGTCCAGGCTGGGGTTGGCGAGCAGCCGCGCCTCGAAGGCGGCGTTGTCGAAGCCTTGCCCATCGAAGACGTCGATCCCCTCGGTCTGGCCGCGCAGGGCGCGCAGCAGTTGCAGCTGGGTGGTCAGGATGTCGGCGCAGAGCCCGAACCTCACCTGCCGGACATAGGCGAGGCGCGCCTCGGCCGTGCGCTGGACCGTCGCCAGCGGATCGCCCGACGCCAGCATGCTGGTGACGAGCGTGACGCTGGTGAAGCCGCCGTAGGTGACGTCGCCGGCCTCACGCGCCTCCTCGAAGGCGCGGAGCAGCAAGGCACGCTCGCTGCGGATGTCGCGGGTCCACGGGACGACGTGATAGGCGAAGGTCATCAGCACCCGCGCCCGGTAGCGCGTCGGCCCCTGCCGCTCCGCCAGATCGTAGCCGAGGCGGCCGAACTCGTAGCCGGCGGCGTAGTCGCCGAAATACGGGCCGGCCATCATGCCGAGATAGGCGAAGCCCAGGGCGGACGCGTCGCTCCCCCCGTTTCGGAGGGTCAGATTGGCCATCCGGCAGAGGATCAGGCAGACGAGGTTGCGGTCGCTGAAGAAGGCGGGCGGCAGGGCGGCGGCCAGCACGTCCAGCGTCGCCCGGCTGTCGGGGTCGGGGTCGGCGCTCAGCGACGCCAGCGACGCGATGGGGCGGCCGCCGATGGCCGCCCGCAGCCGCTCATACTCCTCGTGAACCAGGGCGGCGGGCGGGTGGGCGTGCCAATCGATCCCGACCCCCCGCAGATAGGCCAGGCAGGATTCGATGGCGCGGTCGCTGCGGTCGACCGCGGTGAAGACGGTGACGAGCAGCGCCGTGATCGCCGCGCGATCCGCCGGGCGCTCGGCCCGTCCGGCGAGGGCGAGCAGCCGCCGCTCCGCCTGTTGCAGCTCGCCGCTGAGGAACTCGCATTCGGCCAGGAGATGCTCCAGCGCGAAGGACAGCCGCCCGTCCCCGCCGTCCGCCAGCAGGCGCAGGCCGCCCCGCGCGTGGGCCAGCGCCGAACCGTGGGCGCTGGCGGCCTTGGCCTGATGGCCGGCGGCGAGATGGAGCGCCGCCACCTCCTCCCGCTCCCGTGAGTCCCGGATCAGGGGAAGGCAACGGTCGTACTGGTCGACCAGAGCGAACAGCCGCTCCCCCGTCAGGTCGGCCGCGAAGCCGCGGTGCAGCGCGCGGGCGATGGCGAGGTGGAGCGCGCCGCGCGCCTCCTCCGGCACCAGGGCGTATGCGCCCTCCTGCACCCGGTCATGGAGGAAGCGGACTCCGTCCCCGGCGCGCAGGATCAGCCCCTCGGCCAGCACCGGCTCCAGTCGTCGCGCGGTCTCCTCCTCCGTCAGGCCGGCGGCGAGGGCCAGGGTCGACAGCCGGACGGCGGCGCCGAGCGCGGCATGGCGGAACAGCAGGTCGCGCGCCGGCGCCGGGAAGCGGCCCAGCCGCTCGCTCATCAGCGTGGCGATGCCGGCGCCCCCCGCCCCCCGCTCCACCGCCGTCAGGTCCCAGTCCCAGCGCCGGGCGTCGCGGTCGAACCACAGATGGCCGGAGCGCTCCAGCGCGGTCAGCAGCTGGACCGCGAAAAAGGCGTTGCCGCCGGTCCGCTCCTGCAGCCGGGCGGCGAGCGCCGCGACCTCCTCGGGCTGGCGGTCCAGGCTGTCGGCGATCATGCGGCGCAGCTCGTCGGGGGGCAGCGGCCCCAGCGCGATCCGCTCGCAATCGATCGCATCACCGGCCGCCTGAATCCGGCGCTTCAGAGCCTGCAGGGGGTGGCCGTCGCCGACCTCGTCGCTCCGGTAGGCGCCGACCAGCAGCAGATGGCCCACGCCCCCGTCGGCGACCAGCCGGTCGAGCAGGTCCAGGGTCGCGCCGTCCAGCCATTGCAAGTCGTCGAGGAACAGGACCAGCGGATGGTCGGGGCGGGCGAAGACCTGCAGCACGCGCCGGAACAGCAGGTCAAAGCGGTTCTGGGCCTCCCGCGGCGGCAGGGGCGGGACGGCGGGCTGCGCGCCGATCAGCAGGGCGAGATTCGGGATCAGCGCGGTCATCAGCGCCCCGCCCTCGCCCACCGCCTCCGCCAGGGCGCGGCGCCAGTGGTCGCGATGCGGCGCCGGCAGCGCCAGGATGCGGCTGATCAGCCCGCGAAAGGCCTCCGCCAAGCCGGCGTAGGGAAGGTCGCGCTCGCCCTGGTCGATCTTGCCGCCGGCGAACAGGCCTTGCGGCGGCACGACACGCTCCTCCAGCGCCCCGACGACCGCCGACTTGCCAACGCCCGACCGGCCGTCGACCAGGACGATGCCCATCCGGCCGCGGGCGGCGACCCGCTCGAAGGCGGCCTCGAGGGCGGCCGTCGGCTCGTCCCGCCCATAGAGGCCCGGCGGCGGGACCAGCCCTTCCGGCGCGTCGCGCCGGCCGACCGGAAAGGCGGGGATGCGGCCC
This sequence comes from Azospirillum brasilense, assembly GCF_005222205.1. NCBI lineage: Bacteria > Pseudomonadati > Pseudomonadota > Alphaproteobacteria > Rhodospirillales > Azospirillaceae > Azospirillum > Azospirillum brasilense. Next base: position 611,540 of record NZ_CP032347.1, read on the forward strand.
TCCATGTCCCAAAGCCGCAGCGCGTGGGCGAGGTCGCGGACGAGGCCGTCGGCGGTCTGGTAGCGGTCCTGCGCCATCTTGGCCAGCAGCCGCAGCAGCAGGTCGGCGATGGCCCGGGGCAGGTCGGGCGCGTGCTGGGCTGGCGGGATCGGCGCCCGCGCGAGATGGCTGTGCACCCATTCCATGGGATCGCACGCGGCGAAGGGAAGCGCGCCGGTGAACAGCTCGTAGAGCGTGACGCCGAGCGCGTAGAGGTCGCTGCGCTGGTCGACCGGCCGGCCTGTCCGCCCCGACTGTTCGGGCGCCATATAGGGCAGCAGCGCGTCCGGCCGCCCGGCGGCGTGGTCCGGCGGCACCGGCACGGCGCAGGCCCGGCCGAAGCCGGTCAGGCGCACCGCGCCGTCATCGTCGACCAGCAGGTTGAACGGCCGCAGATCGCCGTGCAGCAGGCCGCGGCGCTGGAACTGCGCAACCGCCTCGGCGATGCGGAGCGCCAGCGCGAGCCGCTGGCGGAAGGGCATCGCCGGCACCGGCAACACCGAGAGCGGCTGTCCACCCGGATCGGCGAGGGTCAGGACCGGGACATGGCCATGCTGCAGCAGGTCGAGCGGCTTGACCGCCCAGGCGGGATCGAGCCGGCGGGACAAGGCGTGTTCGCGCCGCAACCGGTCGAGCGTGGCGCCGACGCGTCCGGCCGGATCGTCCGAATTTGCGACCGCCATACGGGCGAGGATGGGAAAGGGCTGGTCCGGCCGCGTCACGCGCAGCAGACGGCTTTCCCCGTCGCTGTCCAGGACGCGGCTGCCGGAACCGGCTTCCGTCAGATGATCGACACTGAGTTCCATGGATCGGCCCCTCTCCCTCGGCGCCCATGGTAGCGGCATTCCGCCGCCAAGGGCGACTCCGCCGACCGGTTGCCCGATCTTGACCGGCCGCCGGCCACACTTAAGTTTTCTCGGGATCCGACCGTCGCCGGCAGCCCGCCGGCGACGGTCCATCACTCCCGGGGCCGGCTGCAGGAGCGCGCCATGGTCGACGCCATTATCATCGGAGCCGGCCAAGCCGGGCCGCCGCTCGCCGGGCGCCTCACCGCCGCCGGCATGACCGTCGCGGTCGTCGAACGCAAGCAATTCGGCGGCACCTGCGTGAACACCGGCTGCACCCCGACCAAGACGCTGGTCGCCAGCGCCCGCGTGGCCCGGATGGCGCAGAGGGCCGCCGAGTATGGCGTGATGCTGGACGGAGCTGTGCGCGTGGACATGGCCAGGGTCAAGGCGCGCAAGGACGCCGTCTCCGGCCGGTCGCGCCAGAATGTCGAGCGCTGGCTGCGCGGCATGCCCAACTGCCGGGTGCTGCAGGGCCATGCCCGCTTCGAATCCCCCAACAGCGTGCGCGTCGGCGACGAACTGCTGACGGCGGAGCGCATCTTCATCAACGTCGGCGCCCGCGCCGCGGTGCCGGACATGCCGGGGGTGCGCGACGTCGGCATCCTGACCAGCGGCACGATCCTCGACCTGGACCAGGTGCCGCGGCATCTCGTGGTGGTCGGCGGCAGCTACATCGGCCTGGAATTCGCGCAGATGTACCGCCGCTTCGGCGCCGAGGTGACCGTCGTGGAGAAGGGCGACCGGCTGATCGCGCGCGAGGACCCCGACGTTTCCGCGGCGATCCGCGACCTGCTGGAGGCGGAAGGGGTGACGGTCCGCCTGTCGGCCGACTGCATCCGCTTCGCCCCCCACGACGACGGCGTGGAGGTGGGCGTGACCTGCGCCTCCGGCGCGCCGTCGGTGGTGGGGAGCCACGCGCTGCTGGCGGTGGGGCGCGTGCCCAACACCGACGACCTCGGGCTCGACCGGGCCGGGGTGGCGACCGATGCCCGCGGCTACATCACCGTGGACGCGACGCTGCGCACCACCGTGCCGGGCATCTGGGCGATGGGCGACTGCAACGGGCGCGGCGCCTTCACCCACACCGCCTACAACGACTTCGAGATCGTCGCGGCGAACCTGCTCGACGGCGACCCGCGCCGCGTGGACCACCGCATCCAGGCCTACGCGCTCTACACCGACCCGCCGCTCGCCCGCGTCGGCATGACCGACGAGGCGGTCCGCCGCTCCGGCCGGCGCGCGCTGGTCGGGATGCGGCCGATGACGCGCGTCGGGCGCGCGGTCGAGAAGGGCGAGACGCAGGGCTTCATGCGGATCGTCGTCGATGCCGACAGCCGCGAGATCCTGGGCGCCGCCATCCTCGGCCCCGGCGGCGACGAGGCCATCCACGGCGTGCTCGACATGATGTACGCCAAGGCGCCCTACCCCACCCTGCAACGCGCCGTCCACATCCACCCCACGGTGGCCGAACTGCTGCCGACCCTGCTGGGCGAACTGAAACCCCTGGACTAGCGGCCCGGCGGCGGCCCACCAGCGGCGGCCCATTAAAGCGGATTGCAATTCGCTTTGGACCGCGACGGCGGTCCCGGCCGCACATGCGGCCGAAGCCCGCCGGCAAGTGAGGCGATGTGAGTCTAAAGCGAACGGAAGTTCGCTTTAGCGGCGGCGCAGGGCAGGCCTGCGTTCGTACGACGGCAAAGACCTTGACCATCACGCCACCGGGCGTATTTTGGATCATATGATCTAAAACACCGGCTCGGAAGGCGGGACTCATGGCGCGGCCGCGGAAGTTCGATGAGACGGCGGTGCTGGACGCGGCGGTGGACCGCTTCTGGACCCAGGGGTACGAAGCGACCTCCACCCGCGAGCTGGCGGACAGCATGCGCATGACGCTCGCCAGCGTGCACAACGCCTTCGGCGACAAGCGGGCGCTGTTCCGCCGCGCCCTGGAGCATTACCTGGACGGCTCGCTGCGCGCCCGCATCGCCCGGCACGAGGCGGCGGCGTCGCCGGCCGTCGCCATTTCCGGCTTCCTGCGGGAAAGCATCGAGCGGTCGCTCGGCGACGGCTGCCGGCGCGGCTGCCTGCTGGTGAACTCCGCGCTGGAGGTCGCACCGGACGATCCCGACATGCGCGACTTCCTGAACGCGGAATTGTCGACCATCGAGGACTTCTTCCGCCGCTGCCTCGTCAAGGGGCGGCGGAGCGGCGCGATCCCGGCCGGCATTCCCGACGACGACGCGGCCCGCCTGCTCTTCTCCTGCCTGTTGGGCATCCGCGTCCTGGCCCGCGTCCGCCCCGAACGCGACCTGCTGGAAGGAGCGGCGCGCGCCGCCCTGGCCAGCCTGGGACTGCCGCCGATGCCGGACTCCTGAGCCGGACACCCGACCCGCCGCGCCGGCCCCCCCTTTCCATTTCCTCCCGGTCAACGGGCGGCCCGCCGCGGCGGAGCCGCAACAGGGACTCACGCCCATGAACAGGACATCCGCAAACGCGGCCATGGACCGCCTTGACGGCGCCGCCTGGATGGCGACGCTCGCCGGCATGTCGGGAAGCCTCGTCGCCGTCGGGCTGGCCCGCTTCGCCTACACGCCGCTGGTCCCGTCGCTGATCGAGGCGCATTGGTTCTCCGCCGCCGACGCGGTGACGCTTGGCGCGGCGAACTTCGCCGGCTATCTGGCGGGCGCCCTGCTCGGCCGGCCGCTGGCCAGCCGGCTGCCGAACCGCGCGCTGCTGCGGGTGCTGATGCTGACGGCTTCCCTCGCCTTCATCGCCTGCGCCTATCCGCTGTCGATCGGCTGGTTCTTCGGCTGGCGCTTCGTCTCGGGCCTGGCCGGAGGCGCCATCATGGTGCTGGTCGCGACCAGCATCCTGCCCCATGTCCCGGCCGCGCGGCGCGGTTTCGTCAGCGGCATGATCTTCCTCGGCATCGGTCTGGGGATCGCGGCCTCCGGAACCGCCGTGCCGGCCCTGCTGCGGCTGGGGTTGCACGAGACATGGCTGGGGCTGGGCGGGGTGTCGCTGCTGCTGACCGCCCTCTCCTGGTTCGGCTGGCCGCCGTCGGCCCCGCCGCAGGCCGTCCCCGCCGCGCCGGTGGACCACGCCCCGCGGCACGAAGGACGCGCTCTCCGCGCGCTCTACGCCGCGTACGCGCTGAACGCGCTGGGGTTGGTGCCGGTCATGCTGCTGCTGGTCGACTATGTCGCACGCGGCCTGAATCACGGCCCGGACGTCGGCGCCCTCTGCTGGGTCCTCTACGGAGCGGCGTCGGTGGCCGGACCGGTGGCCGTCGGATCGCTGGCCGACCGGATCGGCTACGCGGCGGCCTACCGCATCGCGCTGCTGCTCCAGGCGGTCGCCGTCGCCGCCCTGGCGATCAGCGGCCATCCGCTGGTGGTCGGGATCGCGACGGTGGTCATCGGCGCCCTGACTCCGGGCGTGGTTCCCCTGGTGCTGGGCCGCATCCATGAGCTGCTGCCGCGCAGCCCGTCGGAGCAGCGCGCGGCCTGGAGCCGCGCCACCACCGCCTTCGCGCTGTTCCAGGCGCTGGGCGGCTATGGCTACTCCTCGCTGTTCGCCCACAGCGGGGGGAGCTACGCCGCGGTCTTCCTATGCGGCGCCGTCGCCCTGGCGTCCGCGCTGGGCATCGACATCCTCACCAACACCCGGCGCCTTCGCCGGCAGGCAAAGGGATAAGGCCGTCGCCATTGTGGAAGCCGCTTGGTCCCGCCGCCAATGGCGTGGCGGGACACCGACGAGGCGGCTGAAGGTCCGGGTGAAATGGCTCTGGTCGGCGAAGCCGCAGGCCAGCGCCACGTCGGCGAGCGTCCGGGACCTTTCGCGCATCAGCGTCTTGGCCTGTTCGACCCGCTGCTGCAGCAGCCATTGATGGGGCGTCGTGTTGGCGGTGCGCCGGAAGGCGCGGACGAAATGGCCCACCGACAGCCGGCATTCGGCGGCGAGGTCGGCCAGCCGGATCTCCCCGTGGAGGTTGGCGGCGATGATGTCCTTCACCCGCCGTTCCTGCCAGGAGGCCAGCGTTCCGCCACGCCCGCCCTCGCTCATCCGCCCATAGGCGGTGACGAGATGGGTCGCCAGCGCCGAGCACAGATGGTCGTGGAACAGCAGGCTCATCCGCTCCGGGCGGGTCAGCGCCGGCAGCATGGCCGACGCCAGCGCGGCGACGGTGGGATCCCTCAACGGACGGCTGGGTTCGATCGCCAGATCGTCCAGCCGGCCGCCGCGGCCGTCCGGGCGGACGCTTTCCAGCAACGAACGGGGCAGATGGAAGGTCAGCGCGTCGAAGGCCGAATGCATGTGGCAGTCGATGGTGCGCCGGTAATCGTGGATGGAGGTCAGACCGGCGATGTCGCCCGGCTTCTCCACCGGCACACCATCGACCCGGATGTCGGAATGGAAGTTCGACAGATGGTGGCTGACCAGGAAGGCGTCCTCATGCACGGGGCGGCGAAAGCGGCCGATGCCCCCGCCCAGGCAGCGCACCCGCGCGACCCCGGCCGTTCCGCGGGGGGACCGGAGCACCAGCACCTCCGGCCCCTGCGGCAGGGGGATGTAACGCAGATGGAGATTGCTCTGATGGTCCGGGGCCATGGGTGTCTCCGTCGGGATGCCGGCGGACCGCCGCCTACGCTCGGACAGAGGTTAGACGCGGCCCCCCGCCGCGCACCATTAGACAGAGATAAACCTCCGCAACATTTCGGTAGGATGCACCTAGACGATGGTTTAGACGGCGACGATGGTTTAGACGGCTCCGCTGCAACGTCGGCCCTTGTTGGAGACGGGGCATCATCCCGAGGGCATCGCCTCGCGGTCCCAGATTCCGTCGTTCGGCAGCGCGCGCAGCTTGTGACGTTCCACTTCGCGCTTCGTCACGGAGCGGGGGAAGCTCTCCACGAAGGCGATGAAGCGGGGGATCTTGAAGGCGGCCATGCGGCCCTCGCACCACGTGGCGATCGCGGCGGGCTCGACTCCGCTGCCCGGTTCGCGGATGACGAAGGCCTTCACCTCCTCCTCGCCCTTCTCGGACGGCGTGCCGACCACGACGACCTCGCGCACGCCGGGACACTGGCTGAGCACGCTTTCCACCTCATAGGCCGAAACGTTCTCACCGCGCCGGCGCAGCCAATGGGCCTGACGGCCGGTGAAGTGCAGATAGCCGTCCGTGTCCAGATGACCAAGATCGCCGGTGTGCAGCCACAGATTCGACAAGCACTCCAGCGTGCGCTCCGGCGCGTTGAAATAGCCCGACATGAAGATGTGCGGGTAGCGGGGGCGCAGGGCGATCTGGCCGGTGACGCCCGGCGGCACCGGCTGATCGTCCTCGTCCAGGATGGTCACCTCCGCCCAGCCGTGGGTCAGGCCGTTGGCGCGCGGCTTGGGCGAGTCCATCCGGTTGTTGACGATCAGCACGCCGCCGGTCTCGGTCAGCGAATAGACGTTGACGAAGCCGATGCCGAACCGTTCGACGAAACGGTCGGCCACGGCGGGCGGGATCTGGCCCGTCACCCCCAGCGAGACGCGCACCCGGTGGTCCCGGTCGGCCGCGCTCTCCGACTGTTCGGTCAGCACGGTGATCATGGTGCCGATGAGATCGACGATGGTCGCCCCGCTCTCCCGCGCCCGTGCCCAGAAGTTGCTGCCGCTGAAACGTCGGTCGATCACCGTGGGGATGTCGGCGACCATCGGCCCCATCACGCCGAGCATCAGCCCGCCGACGTGGAACAGCGTCAGGATCGAGTAATGGACGTCGTCCGGCCGCGTCTCGAACGCCTCGACGTAGCGCATCCCCGCCGCGATCCAGGCAAAATGCGGTAGCAGGGCACCCTTGGGCAGGCCGGTGGTGCCGCCGGTGTAGATGATGACCGCGGGATCGCCGCCGGACACCGCCACCACCGGCAGCGGATGCCCCGGCTCCAGAAGCTCGGCGAAGGGCGGAAAGCGACCGCCTCCCCTCCCCTCGCCGTCGTCCACCGCGTAGACGCGCATGCGGGGCAGCCGGTCCGCGACCGCCTCGACCCGCTCCGCCAACTCGCCGTCCACCACCAGGACGGCGGGCGTGGCGTTGGTCAGGGTGTGGACGAGATCCTCCCCCACCAGACCGGCGTTCAACGGCACCCAGATCGCCCCCAGCTTGCCGGCGGCGACCCAGGTCAGCAGATGCTCCGGCGCGTTGCGCAGGAAGCAGGCGACCCGGTCGCCCCGGCGCACCCCCAGCCGGTGCAAGTTGGCGGCCACGCGGCTGGACTCCCCGTCCAGCTCGCGATAGCTCATCGCCCGCCCGGCGACGGTCAGCCGGGGCGCGTCGCCATGCTGCGCCGCGCGGGCGGCAACCAGCGCCGGCAGGGTTTCCCACTGCACCGGAACGCCGTGGATTTTGCGCGTGATGGTCATGCGGCGGGCCTCTTTCATTCCGGCAGGATGCGGCGCTTCTGGAGTTCCTGGAGGAGATCAACGAACATCTCCTCGCTGTCCACGCAGTCGTGGAAGCCCAGCTTGCGCGCCTTGATCGTGCTCATGTGGTGCGGGTTGGGGCGCTGGCCGTAGCCGAACAGGAAGTCGGCGAACTGCCAGGACGGCACGACCTCGGTGTACTTGTAGGGCTTGAGGCCGTGCTTCGCGACCACGCGGTCCCAGATCGGCTCGTTCTGCGGCATGATGCGGGCCAGCGAGAAGGGCTGAGCCGGTTCCAGCTCCATGCGGAACAGCTCCGCCACCTTGGGGAACACGTTCTCCCAGACATAGACGTCGCCGTTGGCGATGTTGAAGACTTGGTTGGCGCATTGCGGGCTGGTGCCGGCCCACTCGGTGGCCTTGGCGATCAGCCGGGCGTCGGTCGCCTCGCCGATGCGCGACGCCCCGCCGGGGAAGCGCAGCGGCAGGCCGTATTCGCGCGACACCGCGGCGAAGACGCCGATGGCGGTGATGATGTTCAAGGGGCTGCCGACCGCGAGGCCGCAGACGATCTGCGGGCGCAGCACGCTCCAGCTCCACTCCTTCCCCTGCTGCCGCTCGCTGATCCAGTCCTGCTGGTCGTAGTAGAAGTTGGGGCGCATGTAGCGCGGATCGCTTTCGCGCGCCGGCTGGCGGAACGGGCCGAGATGGCCGCCATAGGCCTTGGTGCCCTGGAGCAGCGTTATGTGGCGCAGGTTGGGCGACACCGCCTCGACATTCTCGACCACGTTTTTCAGCATGGCGAGGTTGGTCTCGACATGGTCCCATTCCGACCAGCCGCGCGTCACGTCGGGTTTTTCATAGACGGCGGTGTAGCAGATGTTGGTGACGCCCTTGATCGCGCGCAGCTTGCGGCAGTCGTCGGGGTCGCGCAGATCGACGGCGGTCCATTCGGCGGCGGTCTCGAAATCCGGGGTGCGGCGCGACACGCCGCAGACGTCCCATTCCGGGGAGGCTTCGAAATGCTCCAGCATCGGGCGGCCGACGGTCCCCAGCGCACCCACGATCAGCATCTTCTGACGGGCCATGATTTCGTCCTTCTGTGCGGAATTCTTCAGAAAAGGGTCATCAGGTATTGGCGGTCGCCCAGCGGCTCGGGCGGGCCCTCGTAAATCTTGCGGCCGGTGCGCAGCACGGTGACGCTCTGCGCGATGGGCAGGGCGTGGACGACGTTCTGCTCGACCATCAGCACGGCCATGCGCAACGCCCGGTTGACCTCGGCGATGGCCTCCATGACGCGCTGGACGAGGTTGGGGGCGAGGCCGATCGACGGTTCGTCGAGGATCATCACGTCGGGCCGGTGCATCAGCGCCATGCCCATCGCCAGCATCTGCTGCTGCCCGCCCGACATGGTGCCGGCGATCTGGCCGGCGCGTTCGCGCAGGATCGGGAACAGGTCCATCACCGCGTCGCGGTTCGCCCGGATCTCCGCCGGGTCGTGGGCCGTGTAAGCGCCAAGCTCCAGATTCTCGCGCACGGTCAGGCTGCGGAAGATGCCGTGCCCCTGCGGGACCAGCGCGATCCCCGCCTTCACGTTGTCGGCGCAGCGCCGCCGGGTGATGTCCTCCCCCCGGTAGCGCACGGTCCCGGCGGAGGGCCGCAGCAGCCCGAAGACGGAGCGCACCAGCGTCGTCTTGCCGGCCCCGTTGTGACCCAGCAGCACACGGATCTCGCCGGCCCGCACCGTCAGGTCCACCTCGTGGACCACCGCCCGCTTGCCGTAGCCGGCGCTGAGGCCGCGCACCTCCAGGACGGGTTCGGCGATCGGCATGGTGTGAATCTCGGTCATCCGAAATACCTCTCGGCCAGTTCGCGGTCGCGCATCAGCGTGTCCGGCGGTCCCTTGGTCAGCACGCGGCCCTCGTCGATGAAGACGATCTCGTCGCAGACGCCGCGGATGACCTCCAGATTGTGCTCGATGATGCAGACCGCCTTGTTGGCGCGGGCGAGGTCGCGGATCACCCCGCAGATGCGCTCCACCGTCAAGGTGTCGAGGCCGGACAGCGGCTCGTCGAGCAGCAGCACGTCGGCCCCGGTCGCCAGCAGCCGGGCGATGACCAGCAGCTTCTCCTCGGCGTAGGAGAGGTTGGCGGCGGTCTCGTCGGCCTTGGCGAGCAGCCCGACGAAGGAGGCGATCTCCAGCGCGCGGGCGACGTTCTCGCGGTCGGTCCGGCGGACGAGGCCGGGGCGGAAATAGACGTCCAGCGGGCGGTCGCCCGGCTGCGCGGGCAGCGAGACCAGGATGTTCTCCACCACCGTCAGCTTGGTGAAGAGCTTCAGGTCCTGGAAGGAGCGGGCCAGCCCGGCGGCCACCACCTCGTGCGGCTTCAGCGTCGTGACGTCGCGGCCCCGGTAGAGGATGGTGCCGCCGGTCGGGCGCAGGAAGCCCGACAACAGGTTGAAGGCGGTCGTCTTGCCGGCGCCGTTGGGACCGATCAGCCCGACGATCTCGCCGCGCTTCAGGTCGATGGTCAGGTCCTTGACCGCCTGGATGCCGCCGAAATGCTTGGACAGCGAGGTCGCGGAGACCACCACCTCGCCCGGCGTGCCGGCCGCGCGCTCCACCGCACCCACGAGCGGGCCGTTGGCGGGAACGCTGGACCGCGCGGCCCCGGTCGGGGTGCGGAACACCGTCTCAGGGAACAGCCCCTCCGGGCGCAGGCGCAGGATGACGATCAGCACGACGCCGTAGATCACCTGCCGCACCATGTCGGCGATGTCGCCCGGCACATGGACGAACTTCAGCCCTTCCGGCAGCAGCACCAGGATCGCCGCCCCGGCCAGCGAGCCCCACAGGTTCCCCATGCCGCCCAGGATCACCATGGCGAGAATGAGGATGGTCTCCTCGATGGTGAAGGATTCCGGGTTCACGAAGGCGATGTAGTGGGCGACCAGAGACCCGGCGACCGAGGCCAGCCCCGCCGACATCGCGAAGACCACCAGCTTCATGCGGACGAGGTTCTTGCCGACCGCCTGGGCCGCCGCCTCGTTCTCCCGCATGGCGCGCAGGGAGCGTCCGAATGGCGAGGCGCCGAGCCTCCAGGCGACGGCGCAGCACAGCGCCGCCATCACCGCGGCCAGCGGCAGGAAACTCGCCGGGCTGGTCAGCGCGGTGCCGAACAGCGACACCGGGGGGATGCCGGCGATGCCGTCCGGCCCGCCGGTCAGCGGCTTGCTGTTCATCAGCACGTCGATGGTGATGGCCTGCAGCGCCAGCGTGATGACGACCAGATAATGGCTGCCCACCCGCATGGCGGGAAAGGCGACCAGCAAGCCGAGGACGGCGGTCACCACCACCCCGGCCAGCAGGGTGAGGGGAAAACCGATGCCGAGCTTCGTCGCCAGGATGCCGGCGGCGTAGGCCCCGCTGGCGTAGAAGGTGGCGTGCGCCAGGGCGAAGATGCCGCCGAAGCCGATCAGCAGGTTGAAGGAGGTCGCCAGGATGCCGTAGAGGCAGACCATGACGAGGATGTGGGCGAGATATTCCATGGCTGTGCTCCCCCCTCACGCCCGGCGGACGATGCCGGAGGGGCGGGCCAGCAGGAACCCGAACAGCACCACGAAGACGATGGTGTTCTGCCACTCGGTGGGGATCTGCCACATGCCCAGGCTCTGCACGAAGGCCAGCAGGAAGGCGGCGATGACCGCCCCGCGCAGCGATCCCACCCCGCCGACGATCACCGCGACGAAGGCGACGAACACCGCGCCGAAGCCCATGTTGGGGTTCAGCCCGTCGCGCAGCAGGACCAGCGCCCCGGCCACCGCCGACACCGCCGATCCCAGCGCGAAGACCAGCATGGACAGCCGCGTGGTGTCGATGCCGATGACGGTGGCCATCTCGCGGTTGTCGGCCATGGCGCGAATGGCCTTGCCGTAGCGGCTGGCCCGCAGGAACAGCGCGATGCCGCAGCCGACCAGCAGCGCCGCCGCCACCTGCCCCACCTGCACCGTGGTGAAGAAGGCGTCGCCGACGAAATGCACGTCGTAGGCGACGCTGTCGACCGTCTTGACCCCGGTGCCGAAGACGATGCCGATCAGGTTCTTCATGACGATGAACAGGCCGAGCGAGGCGACCAGAACGACGAAGGGCGGGCTGCCGCTGATCTCGAACGGGCGGTAGATGAACAGGTAGCAGCCGACGCCCAGCGCCGCGGTGAAGGCGATCCCCAGCAGCACCGCCAACCAGAAGGGCAGCCCGACCAGCGCCGCCAGCGCCCAGATGGCGTAGGCACCGACCGCGTAGACCGGCCCGTAGGCGAAATGCACGACGCCCGTCGTCCCGAAGATCAACGCGAAACCCATCGCCAGCAGGGCGAAATGCGCGCCGTTGAACAGACCGTTCAGGGTCAGTTGGATGAGCAGATCCATGGAATGGCCCTCCTGATTTTTTCCCCCTCTCCCCCCTGGGGAGAGGGCTAAGTCGGGCGGACCGACGATCATTCGCCGGTGGTGAACTTCACGAACTTCTGTTCGCCGTTCTCCAGGCGGAACACCGCCACCGGCTTCTGCGCCACGCCGTTCTTGCGGAAGGTCAGCGTCTTGCCGTAGACGCTGTCGAAGGTCGGATTCTCCCACAGCGCCTGCACCAGACGCTCGCCGCTGTAATAGTCGCCGCCCTTGGCCTTCGCCCGCCGGATCAGCTCGGCGATGACGTAGACGCCCTCGTAGTAATTGGCGGCGTAGAAGTCGGGCATCTCGCCGAACTTCGCCTTGTAGGCGTCGGCGAAGCGTTTGGACCAGGGGTTCTCCTCGGTGGCGGCGAAGTAGTCGGTAACGACCTCGACCCCCTCGGCGTGCTTGCCGGCGACCTTGGTGTCCTCGGCGGTCCATTCCATGCAGTAGACCGGCTGCTTCATGCCCAGCTCGCGCATGCGCTTCACCGCCAGCCCGGCCTGCGGCGTGGTCGGCCAGTTGGCGATGGCGTCGGGCTGGGAGGCGCGCAGCTTGGCGACCTGGGTGTCGATGTTGGCGGCGTCGGCCTGGAACTGCTCGGCGGCGACCATCTTCAGCCCCATGCCCTCCCACGCCTTGGTGGTGGCGGCGATGGTGGCGTCGCCGAACTCCGACTTGATGGCGATCTGGGCGAGCTTCTTGGCCCCCTGCTCGGCCGCGCGGTGGGCGATGCCGGCGGCCAGATCCGACGCCATGGAGCGGATGTTGAACATGTAGGGGGAGGTGCCGACCGTCTGGGCGCTGACCCCGCCGCCGTTGATCATCATCACCTTCTTCTGGTCGCCGATGGGCATGGTGGCCAGCGTCACCGTGGAGAAGGAGGGCAGCACCGCCTTCACCCCTTCGACGTCGATCAGCCGGTTCATGCCGGCGACCGCAGCCTGGGCGCTGCCGCTCTTGTGGTCCTCGATGACCAGTTGCAGCTTGATGCCGTCGATGCCTCCCTGGGCGTTGATCTCGTCCACCGCAAGCTGCGCCCCGGCGCTCATCACCTTGCCGTAATGGGGCGAGGCGCCGGTCATCGCGAAAATGCCGCCGATCTTGTAGACCGCCGGGTCGGCGGCCAGGGCGGTGGTGGACAGGGCGCCAGTGGACAGGGCGCTGCTCAGCACGAGCGCGGCGAACAGGGTGCGTTTCGACATCGTTCCCTCCCAGGAATCCGTTGTTCGGGGGTGACGCGGTCCCGTTGGCGGGACTCGTTGCCGTTTCGAAAGAAAGTCGGCGGGCGCCCATCAGCGCGCGTCCGTCAGCGGGCAAAAGACAGCCCGGACAGCAGCCGCCGGACGGACGGCGCCGCGTGGTTCTCGGCCAGCAACGGGGCCAGCCGCGCGGTCTTTTCCGCCATCGACGGGCGGTTCTCCATCCGCAGGATGCGCCGGCCCGCCGCCAGGGCGTCCAGCCGGTCGCGGTAGTAGGCGATGCGCGCCTCCGCCGCCTCGGCGAGGTCGTCGGCGGGCAGGATCTCGGTCAGGAAGCCGAAGCCGTAGGCCTCCGCCGCGTCCATCATCCGGCCCCCCGCAAGGATCTGGAAGGCCAGCGCCGCCGGCAGCCGTTCCGTCAGGGCGGCGTGGACGAAGGCCGGGTAGAGGCCGAAGCGCATCTCCGGAAAGCCGAACTGCACATCGTCGGCACCCAGCACGAGGTCGCTGAGGCACGCCACGATACAGCCCGCCCCCAGCGTCCTTCCGTGGACCACGCTGATCACCGGCACCGCCGAGCCGTGCAGCGCCTGCATCGCCGCCCGCAGCGCCTCCTCCTGGGCGGCGAAGGCCTCGGCTCCCCGGCTCATCTCGGCGACATCGCCGCCGGCGCAGAAGCCGCGCGGTCCGGCACCGTCGATCGCCACCAGAGCCGCCCCGGCGGCGGGCGCGCTGACCACGGCCTCGGCCAGCGCCCGCAGGGTCGCGGTGTCGAGCGCGTTGATCTTCGCGGGTCGGTTCAGGGTGATGCGCCGCAGGTTGCCGTCGTCGCGGACGAGAAGCGTGCCGGTCATGACGCCGCCCTCCCCGGCCCGTGCAGGATGCGTCCGGCGATCACTGTTTCCCCATGCTGGTTGTCGATCCAGACGTCGTAGCCGTCGCCGTCGGCGCGGCGCTCGCCGCCCGCGGTCACCACGTCGCCCTCGCGCACCGGGCGCAGGAAGCGGATGTCCAGCATCGCGTCGGACACCGCCGCCTCGCCCAGGCTGCGGCGGACCGACTGCCAGAGCAGATTCACCGACAGCAGGCCGTGGGCGATGATGCCCTTCATCGGCGTCTTCGCCGCGAAGTCGGGATCGACGTGGATCGGGTTGAAGTCGTCGGTCAACTCGGCGTAAAGCCGGATCGCCGCGCGGTCGATCCGCTTGGTGACCGGGGTCAGGCGGTCGATGGTGGTCATCCCGTCCGTCATGGTCAGGCCGCCCACAGGATGGTCATGCGGCCGCGGAAGCAGGGGATCCCATCCTCCCCCACCGTCTCGGTGTCGAAATGGACCCAGCGGCGGTCGCGCTTCAGCTCCTTTCCAGCGCAGGCGATGCGGGTGGTCAACCGCTCCCCGACCGCCGGGCGGCGCAGCATCTCGTAACGCTGGGAACCGTGGATGTTCCCCGGCGGGCGCGGCACGACGAGACTGGAATAGGCCCGCATGGTGGCCACCGCGATCATCCCGGCGGGCATCCGCCCGTCCGGCGGGTCGTCGGGATACAGGCTGGTCCAGCGCTCTATCAGCGCGTCGGACAGGTGAAGCTCCTCGGCGCCGAAGGAGGCGCCTTCCCGGAGCGTGTCGAACAAATGCATGGATGGTCCCTCCCGAAGGGTTGGGTTCACTCCACCAAGGGCCGGACCTGCGGCAGCGCGCCGCCGCCGGCCAGCGGCTCGAACAGGACGCGGACGCGCAGGCCGATGCGGGCGTCCGACGGCGGTCCACCGCGCAGATTGACCATCAGGCGGAAGCCCTCGTCGAAATCGACCAGCGCCAGGACGTAGGGCGTGTCCGCCTTGAAGGCCGCGGTCGGCGCCCGGTGGACGATGGTGAAGCTGTGGATGGTGCCGAGCCCGGCGGACCGCTCCGTCCCCGGCCCTGCGGCCCGGCATTCGGTGCAGAAGGGCCGCGGCGGAAACTGGACGTGGCCGCAGGCGGCGCAGCGCTGAAAGGTCAGAGCACCCTCCGCGCAGGCGTCCCAGAAGGCGCGGGTGTCGGCGGTGACCAGCGGGGCGGGTTTCATGAGGGACGGATCGGTCGTGCTCATCGTCAGGCCCTCCCCAGGATCAGCGAGCAGTGGGCGGACAGGATGCCGCCGTCGCCATGGACGAAGGCGGTTTCCGCCCCCGCCACCTGCCGGGCCTCGGCCTCGCCGCGCAATTGCCGCACCGCCTCGACGATGTGGAACATGCCGCCCGCCGCCCCCGAATGACCGTAGGACAGCAGCCCGCCGTGGGTGTTGCAGGGCAGGACCCCGTCCAGCTCCAGCGCGCCGTCGAGGATCGCCGGACCGGCCTCCCCCTTCGGGAAGAAGCCGATGGATTCCAGCTCGGCCAGCAGGGTGATGGTGAAGCTGTCGTAGATCTCGGCCACGTCGATGTCCGCCGGGGTCAGCCCGGCCATGGCAAAGGCCTGCGCCGCCGATTGCCGGCAGCCGAAATCGGTCAGCGACGGCATGGCGAAGGCGTGCTCGTGCGTGTTCATCTGGCCGTAGCCGAGGATCGACACCGTACGGTCCGTATGGTCGGCCGCCGCGTCGGCGGCGCTGATCACCAGGGCGGCCCCGCCGTCCGAGACGAGGCAGCAGTCGAACAGCCGCAGCGGGTCGGCGATCATGCGGGCGGACAGCGCCTGCTCCATGGTCAGCGGGTCGCGGGCCTGGGCTTTGGGATGGCGGCGCGCGTGGCCGCGCTGGGTGACGGAGATGGCGGCGAGATGCTCCGCCGTGACGCCCCGTTCATGCATGCAACGCCGGGCGACCAGCGCGTAGGCTGCGGGGATCGACATGCCGTAGGGGCGTTCGAACTGCGGATGCCCGACCTCGGCCAGCGCCGCAACGGCGCCGCTGCGCCCCAGCCCGGTCAGCCGGTTGTCGGCGCAGACCGCCAGCACGTTGCGGCAGATGCCTGCCCGCACCAGCGCCGCCGCCTGCATCACCAGCGCGCAGGCGGTCGCCCCGCCGGCCTGAACGGCGGCGCTGTAGGACGGCGCGATGCCGAAATACTCGTTGAAGACCGACGACAGCATCAGATGCGGCTCGGCCAGCGAATAGGCGCAGAGCACGCCGTCCACCTCGTCGGCGCGCAGGCCGGCGTCGGCCAGCGCCGCGGACGCCGCTTCGGCGTGAAGCGCCATGCAGCCGCTGCCGTCCAGCCGTCCGACGGCGGTGTCGGCGGCTCCGGAGATCACCGGGGTCATCGAATGCTCTCCCTCTGAAGGACGGTTCGGCCCGACCCGGCAAGCTGCCGTCCGATGCGCCGCGTGGTGTCGCTCAGGTCGGCGGCCATGGCCGCGGCCCGCTCGTCGGAGAACTGCGCGGTCAGCCCGACCGCCGACAGGGCCAGGAAGGGCCGGCCCTCGGCGTCGAGGATCGGGCTGGACACCGTCGTCACGCCGCGCGTGAAGCCGTCGCGGTCCACCGCGTAGCCGGCGGCCCGCGCCTCCTCCACCTCGGCCAGGAATTGCTCGAAGGGCGGCGGGTTGTCCTGGCGGACGGCGGCGTACTGGCGGCGCATCTCCTCCACCGGCAGGCCGGCGTGCGCCGCCATGCAGCGGCCGAGCGCGCCGACCAGCAGCGGCAGCCGGTGGCCGATCCGCATGTGGATCTGGATGGCCGAGCTGGACACCGCCTGATCCACCAGCATGACGCGGTGGTCGCTGACCCGCAGCCACGCCGTCATCGGCGTCTGCCACGCGGCGGCCAGCCGTTCCAGCTCCGGATGGAGCAGCCGGGTGTAGCCGACCTGGTCGAGCGCGCTGCCCGCCAGCTCCAGCAGCCCGGCGCCCAGCCGGTACGCCTTGCCGACCTCCTCGAACTGGACCACCCGCTCCGCGGCCAGGGTCTTCAGGATGTTGAAGCAGGTGCTCGGGTTGAGGCCGAGCGCGCGGGCGACCTGCGCGCTCGACACCGCGCCATCCTGCGCCGCCAGATGACGCAGGATCGCGAAGGCGCTGACCACCGCGCCGACCGGCTTGCCGGCGTTGAAGGTCGTGGAAAGGGTGAAGGACTCCCGGTCCTGGTCGTCGGTGAGCATGGCGCGCTCTCCGTTCTCTATTGAGAATTCTATTTTCTATGAAGATTATGAGTGCACACATATTGTTGGTCAAACGAATTGTCTGTCTTTGGCATTGTTTGAAATGCATACCCCCATAGTCATTTTGCACGGCTGCTCCCCTCCGCATCCCGAACGCAAAACGGCCCCGCCGGGAGGGGCGGGGCCGTTCGGGCCGTACGGTGGTGGCGCTTGCGGATCACCAGGCCAGTTCGAGGATCTCCCGGACATCGTCCTCCTTGATGACCGGACGCGGGTTGCTGCGGACCATCATGTTCTGCATGGCCCCGGCGGCGATGGCGGCGAAGTGGTCGCGCGTCACGCCGACCGCCCGCAGGCTGTCCGGTTGCCCCAGGGCGCGCACCAGATCGGCGACCGCCGCCGCCGCGTCGTCGTCCTCCCGCCCCAGCGCCTGCGCCACCAGCCGTTGGCGGTCGGCGTTCACCGGGTGGTTCCAGCGCAGCACGCTGGGCAGCATGACGCAGGAGCAATGGCCGTGCGGCACGTTGGCGACGGCGCCGAGCTGGTGGCCGATGCCGTGGCTGGCCCCCCACTCCACCCGGCCCAGCCCGGTCGAGGCCAGCCAGACGCCGAGTTGGCTGTCCAGCCGCGCGTCGAGATCGTCCGGCCTCTCCCGGTTGGCGGGGAGGGAGCGCGCCAGCATCGCCAGCCCGTGCAGGCACGTCGCGTCGGTGAAGGGCTGGGGCTTGCGGGAACAGACCGTCTCCACCGCGTGGTCGACGGCGCGGATACCGGTGGACAGCCACAGCCGCTCCGGCGTGTGGACGGTCACGGCGGGGTCGAGGATGACCACCTGCCCGCCGATGTGCCGCCCGGTGTAGAGGTCCTTGACCCGGCGGTCCGGGTCGGTGGCCCCGCCCAGGTTGGAGAATTCGGCGCCCGACAGGGTGGTCGGCACGATGATCTGGCGCAGCGGCGGGTCCTTCACCGCCGGGACGATGCGGGTTCCGTCCTCGGCGACGCGGATGCGAACGGCGTCGAAGCCGGCGGTGTCGGTGATGCCCTCGGCCAGCGCGACCAGAGCGACCTTCACCGTGTCCATGGGCGTGCCGCCGCCGACCGTGACGATCAGGTCCGGCTCCAGCCGCCGCACCTCCGCGGCCAGCGCCAGGACGGAGGCGCGCGGCACATGCTCGACGCAGGAATCGAAGACCCCGGCGCAACGCGCGCCCAGCGCGTCGCGGATGGCGGCGACGACGCCTGTGCCTCGGCTCAGCGTCCGGCTTGCCACGATCAGCGCGCGCTGTTTTCCCAGCTTGGCGACGGTTTCCGCCACCGCCTCCGCCGCCGGGCGGCCGTAGATGACGCGGTCCTGCGCCAGGAACTCGTAGACACCCGACTGCATGGTGGTTTCCTCCCGTCGTTGATTGGTCCGGCATGGGCACACTTGCCCCCACCCTAACCCTCCCCCGCTGTGCAGGGGAGGGGACCATTCTCCCTCCCCTGCGTCAGCGGGGGAGGGCCGGGATGGGGGCAAGCGCAGCACCCACTCACCCGCCCAGATACGCCGCCGACAGCGCCGGATCGGCGGCCAGCTCCGCCGCCGGACCGCCGCGCACCACCTGCCCGCGCCGCAGCACGCAGCCGGAATGGGCGACGCGCAGGGCGATGGCCGCCACCTGCTCGCACAGCAGGATGGTGGTGCCGCGCTCGCGGCAGACGGACTCGATGAAGCCGAAGATCTGCTGCACGATCACCGGCGCCAGCCCCAGCGACGGCTCGTCGAGCAGCAGGTAGCGCGGCTCGTGGATCAGCGCCGCCGACAGGATGACCATCTGCTGCTGCCCGCCCGACAGCATGCCCGCCGGGGTCTGCCGCCGCGGCGCCAGCATGGGGAACTGCTCGTAGACGCGGTCGGCCACCGCGCGGAAGTTGCCGCCGCGGTTGCGGAAGTCCCAGGCGACCTTCAGGTTCTCCTCCACCGTCATGCGGTGGAACAGCCGGCGCCCCTCCAGCGCGTGCGACAGGCCGCGGCGCGCCCGCTCGTGCGGAGGAAGCCGCGTGATGTCGTCGCCGTCCAGCGTGATGCGCCCCGCCGTCGCCGGGACCAAACCGGAGATCGCCTTCATCAGCGAGGATTTGCCGGCCCCGTTGGCGCCCAGAATGGCGGTGATGGTCCCCGGCTCGGCCCGCAGCGAGACGCCGCGCACCGCCTCCACCGGTCCGTAGCGGACCTCCAGCCCGTGGATTTCGAGGCCGCTCGCAGGATTGATCTCGTCAGGCATGGACGGCCTCCCCCGGGTGGGTTTCGGTGCCGAGATAGGCGGCGACCACCGCCGGGTCGCGGTACATGCCGGCCATGCCGCCCTGGTAGATGACCCGCCCGCTGTCCAGCACGACCACGCGGTCGACCAGTTCGTTGAGGAAATCCATGTGGTGCTCGATCAGGATCACGCCGACACCCCGTTCCTTCAGATGGCGGACCAGCCCGCCCAGCCGTTGCAGTTCGACCTCCGACAGGCCCGCCGCCGGCTCGTCGAGCATGACGAGGCGCGGGTCGGCGAGGATGACGCGCGACAGCTCGGTCATCCGCTGGTCGCCATAGGGCAGGTCGCGCACCGGCGTGTCGGCCAGATGCGACAGGCCGGCCATGGCGATGATGGCGTCGGCGCGGCCCAGCATCGCCGCATCCTCGCGCAGGGCACCCGGCAGGTTCAGCGCCGCCGCCAGCGGGTTCTGCCGGTAGAGCCGGTGCCCGCCGAGCAGCACGTTCTCGCGCACCGTAAAGGCGGGAACGAGCCGCGGGTCCTGGAAGGTGCGCAGCGCGCCCCGCCGCGCCACCGCGTGGTCGGGCAGGCCGGTGATGGCGGCGCCGTCGAAGGTCACGCGCCCGTCGCCCGGCCGGTAGATGCCGCTGATGATGTTGACGAGCGTGCTCTTGCCCGACCCGTTCGGCCCGACGAGGCCGAGGATTTCCCCCGCCCCCACGGTGACCGACGCGTTGTCGAGCGCCCGCAGCCCGAGGAAGCTGATGGAAACCCCCTCCGCGCTCAGCAGCGGCCCGCTCCCCGATGGTTTCGGTGCGGCGGGCGGCTGGGCGGGCAGCGGCGCCACGTCCTTGGCGAAGCGCGGGCGCGGCAGCAGCAAACCGGCCAGCCCGCGCGGCAGCAGGACGAAGGACAGCAGCAGGATTAGGCCGTAGACCATGAACTGGTACTCGGCGAAGATCTGGAGCTTCTCCGGCAGGTAGGTGAAGACGACGGCGCCCAGCACAGGTCCGGCCAGCGTGCCCAGCCCGCCGACCACCGCCATCACCAGCACCTCCACCGAGCGGTGCAGCCCGAAGGTCTCCGGCCCGAGATAGCCGACGAGATGGGCGTAGAAGCCCCCTGCCAGCCCGGCCAGCGCGGCGCTGAGCATGTAGGCGTTGCGCTTGGTCCGGGCGCGCGGCACGCCGATGCTGCCGGCCGCAACCTCGCTGACATGGATGGCGAAGAAGGCACGGCCGAAGGGGCTGGTGACGAAGTTCCGCAGCAGCCACACCACCCCCGCGACCACCGCCAGCATGATCTGGAAATAGGCGGTCGGGCCGATGGACCAGCCGAGCAGGGTCAGCGTGCGCAGGCCGGGCGACGGCACGCCGCTCAGCCCCATCATGCCGCCGGTGACCGAGGTCCACTCGCGCACCACCTCGTAGAAGATCATGCCGAAGCCGAGCGTCATCATGGCGAGGTAGAACTCGCGCACCCGCCCGGCGGCGAAGGACAGCAGCCAGCCGCTCACCGCCCCCATCGCCACCCCGGCCAGCAGGGTCAGCGGCAGCGGAAGGCCGAAGTTCTTCATCAGCAGGGCGGAGCCGTAGGCGCCGATGCCGAGAAAGCCGGCGTGGCCCAGCGATATCTGACCGGCGACGCCGGTCAGCAGGTTGATGCTCTGGGCCAGCAGGACGTTGACGAGAAGGAAGGACCAGATCTGCACGGTGGCGCCGCTGACGAACTCCGCGGCGACGCCCAGCGCCACCAGCAGGGCCGCGACCACCGGGGTCCGGGTGAGGAAGGAGAGGAGATTCCGCATGGCTGGCCCTTACACCTTCGTGAATTCCTTGCGGCCGAACAGGCCCTGCGGGCGGATGGCGAGGATCACCATCAGGATGGCGAAGGCCATGCCGTGTTCGGCGGCGGTGGAGACGTAGCCGCCGACCAGCTTTTCGATGACGCCGAGAGCGATGCCGCCGACCAGGGCACCGGCGGTGTTGCCCATGCCGCCGAAGACCGCGGCGACGAAGCCCAGCACCATCAGGTTGAAGCCGAAGCTGGGATCGACGGTGCCGGTGATCTGCGCCACCATCACCCCGGCGATGCCGGCCAGCACGCCGCTGGCGACGAAGGACAGCACGATCACCCGGCGCACCGGGATGCCGGCCAGCGCCGCCGCGTCGGCGTCGTGCGACACCGCCCGCACCGCGCGGCCCCAGGCCGAGCGGCGCAGGAACAGCTCCATCGCCACCATCAGGGAGAGCGACAAAGCGAGCACGGCGAGATACTGCGACGACACCTGGACCCCGGCGACGTCCACCGAATCCAGGCTGTCAAAGACCAGCGACGGGAAAGCGATGGCCTGCGATCCGAAGACGCTGGAGACGAAGCCCTGGAGGAAGATGCCGAGCCCCAGCGTGGACACCACCCAGCCCATGCTGTCGCCGGACTTCAGCAGCGGGCGGATGGCGATCCGCTCCGCCACCACCATCAGCCCGCCGGCCAGCAGGATGCCCAGCGGCACGGCGATGGCCGCGGGCATCCCGGCGCCCAGCATCGCCACCGTCGCCACCGAGGCGGTCATCAGCAGCGAGCCCTGGCCGAAATTCAGCGTCCGCGTGGTCCAGAAGGTCAGCGACAGCCCCATGGCGATGAGCGCGTAGACCGCGCCGACACAGACGCCGGCGAAAACGAGTTGCAGCACGAAATGCATGGCGTCGTCCTTTCTCACCCCACTCCCGCCCCGGGGGAGGGAGGGGACCCACGAAGTGGGGAGGGTGAGGGTCGTCGGGCGTGGTACGGACTCCATGCCCCGATCACCCCTCCCCCTTCCCACCGCTTCGCGGCGGGCCCCTTCCCTCTCCCGGGACGGGAGAGGGCACCCCGTCAGTTCTTGACGATCGTCAGCCCGATCTTGTCGCCGGTCTTCACATACTCGAAGATCGCGACATCCTCCGGCGCGATGGCGTGGTGCTTGGTGGCGGAGAAGGAATAGGTGGCGTTCACCCCGCGCAGGCCCTGGATTCCCTCGATGGCCGTCGCAATGGCCTTGGGATCGGTGGAGTTGGCGCGCTTGATGCCCTCGAACAGCACGTCGGCGGCGTCGTAGGCGTTGCTGACCGACAGCGACATGAAGATCTGCGGGCGCTGCGGGTCGTTGCCCCACCAGCGGTCGGTGCCGTACTTGGCCTTGTAGGCGTCGGCGAAGCCCTGGGCCGCCGGATTCAACGTCTCCTCGCCGAACACGTAGACCATCGAACCGCGCGTGCCGGTCACCAGATCCCCGGCGGCCTCCTGGTAGGGGATCGACAGGGCGCCGTTGGAGGCGACCAGCGGCACGTTGAAATTCAGCCGCGCCATGGTGCGGCGGATCACCGCCAGATCGGCGCCCAGCCCGACGCAGACCACCACGTCGGCCCCGGCCCGCTGGAGGCGGGCGATCTGCGCCGTCACGTCCTGGGCACGCTGGTTGTAGGTTTCCGTCGCCACGACGGCACCGCCCGCCGCCTTCAGCTCCTTGGCGATCATGTCGGCGCCGGACACGCCGTAGGCCGTGCTTTCGTGGACCAGCCCCGGCTTCTTGAACTGCTTGGCGACGTAGCGGCCGAGCACCGTCGACTCGACGTCGTTCTGAAGCGCGAAGGAGAAGACGTTCGGGCGCGGCTTGCCGCCGTCCGGGTAGGTGACGGTCGGGGTCTGCGCCACCGGGTTCATGTAGGGGCGCCCGTCGGCGGCGGCCATCTCGATCACCGCCAGCGTCGGGCCGCTGCCCGCCGGGCCGATGATGGCGACCAGTTCCTTGTTGTCGAGCAGCCGGCGCATGTTCTGCACCGCGCGGTCGGGCACGAGTTGGTCGTCGAGCAGCATCGCCAGCTCGACCTTCTTCCCGTTGATGCCGCCCTTGGCGTTCCACTTCTCGATGGCGAGTTCGACGCCGCGCCGCCCGCCCTCGCCATACTCGTTGTAGGGGCCGGTCAGGGCCGAGGTCATGCCGATCTTGATGGTGTCCTGAGCGGCGGCGGACCCGGCGGACAGGGCGAGAGCCGAGGTCAGCGTGACGGCGGCCCCGAGCAAGCGGATGACGGAACGACGGTGCATGGCGCTTTTCCCTCCCTTATGCGGCGGAGCGTGCTGCCTCGCCTTTTTGAATGAACCATGAGTCATTTTTCATTGAGAATGTAACGCGCGCCAACTGTCAGCGCAACGGTGTATTTGAGGCTGCCCCCTTTCCCGCCCCGGAAGAGGAAGCCCGCGGAGGCGGGCGGGAGAGGGTCACCAGATGTGCCGTCGTCCCACCCAGCAGGAGGGAGCGGGAATGGGGCAAACAGACCGCTTGACTGAAACATGAATCATCATTCATTGTTTGGCTGACCAACGGAGCATCGACTCCGCACCGCGCCTTCCCACACACACCGGCGGGGCGCGGAAGAAACGCGAAGGGAGGCATCCATGCCGTCATCCGCCGCTCAGGCAGATTCGATTCCGGCCAACTCAATCCCAACCGACCGGCGGCTGGCGCTCCACCGCACCATGCAGACGATCCGGGCGACCGAAACCACCCTGTCCCGGCTGTTCGCCGACGGCGAGATCCCCGGCTTCATCCACCTCAGCGTCGGGCAGGAGGCGGTGGCCGCCGGGGTCGTCGGCGCGCTCGGGCCGCAGGACAGCTTCGCCACCACCCACCGCGGCCATGGCCATGTGCTCGCCCGCGGCGTGAGGCTCGACCTCTTCTTCAAGGAGATCATGGGGCGGGCCGGCGGCATCTGCGGCGGGCGCGGCGGCTCCATGCACGTCGCCGACCTGTCGCTCGGCGTGCTGGGGGCCAACGGCATCGTCGGGGCCGGGCTGCCGCTCGCCACCGGGAGCGCGCTCGCCCACCAGACGCGGCGCACCGGCGGCGTGGCGGTCGCCTTCTTCGGCGACGGCGCCATGGCCGAGGGCGCCCTGCACGAGTGCCTGAACATGGCGGCGCTGTGGAAGCTGCCGATGGTCTTCGTCTGCGAGAACAACGGCTGGTCGGAATTCTCGCCGACCTCCACTCAGTTCGCCGCGACGCTGGACAAGCTGGGCGCGGCCTTCGGCGTGCCGCACCGCCGGGTGGACGGCAACGACGTGGCCGCGGTGGCCGAAGCCGCCGCCGAGGTGGTGGAGGCCGCCCGCGGTGGCGGTCCGCGCATCCTGGAATGCCTGACCACCCGCTGGCACGGCCATTTCGAAGGCGATCCGCAGCGCTACCGCAACGCCGACGAGATCGCCGGCCTGCCGCAGAACGACCCGCTGCGCCGCTCCGCCGAGGCGCTGCTCGCCGCCGGTGTCGAGGAATCGGCGCTCGCCGCCCTCGTCGACGCGGTGGACGCCGATATCCGCGACGCACTGGAGGCCGCCCGTGCCGACGCCCTGCCCGACGTGGACGCCGCCTTCCGCGATGTCTACACGCCGACCACCCTCACCGCCGGGGCCTGACCATCGATGCCGAAGCCTTTGCGCTATGTGAACGCCGTCGCCCAGGCCCTCAACGACGCGATGGCCGCCGATCCCGCCGTGATGCTGATGGGCGAGGACGTGGCCGCCGCCGGGGGGCCGTTCAAGGCGACCCGCGGCCTGCTCGACGCCCACGGGCCGGAGCGTGTGCGCGACACGCCGATCTCCGAGGCCTCCCTGGTCGGCGCCGCCGTCGGGGCGGCACTGACCGGCATGAAGCCGGTGGTCGAGATCATGTTCATGGATTTCGTGACGCTGGCGATGGACGCCGTGGTCAATCAGGCCGCCAAGGCCCGCTTCATGTTCGGCGGACAATGCAGCGTGCCGATGGTGCTGCGCACGCCGCACGGCGGCGGGCTGAACGCCGGGCCGCAGCATTCGCAGTGCCTGGAGGCGTGGTTCGCCCACATCCCCGGCCTGCGCGTCGTCTGCCCGGCCACCGTCGCCGACGCCTACAGCCTGCTGCGCGCCGCCATCGAGGCGCCGGACCCGGTGGTCGTCGTCGAGAACAAGGCGCTCTATGCACTCCAGGGCGACATCGACGTGACCGCCCCGCGCGAGGTCGGCAAGGCGCGCATCGACCGGGCGGGCCGCGACGCCACCATCGTCACCTACGGCGCCACCCTCTACGCCGCCCGCGCCGCCGCCGACCGGCTGGCCGCCGAGGGCATCGAGGCGGAAATCGTCGATCTGCGCTGGATTCAGCCCTGGGACGAGGAGGCCGTCTTCGCCTCCGTCGCCAAGACCCACCGGGTGGTGATCGCGCACGAGGCGGTGCAGGCCTTCGGCGTCGGGGCGGAGATCGCCGCGCGCATCGCGTCGGACGCCTTCGACGACCTCGACGCCCCGGTGCTGCGGGTCGGCGCGCCCTTCATGCCCATCGCCTTCGCCAAGACCCTCGAAGCGGCCTATCTGCCCGACGCCGACCGGATCGTCGCGGCGGTCAAGAGCACGCTCGCCTGAACGTCCCACGGGAGGACCAGCATCATGACGGACGAACGCCCCATCCTCACCAGCCGCGACGGCGCCGTGGGCCTGATCACCATCAACCGCCCGACGACCCTCAACGCGCTCGACGTGCCGACCCTGCTGGAGCTGGAGCGGGCGCTGGGCGAGCTGGAGGCCGACGACGGCGTCCATGTCATCGTCGTCACCGGGGCCGGCGAGCGCGCCTTCGTGGCCGGCGGCGACATCGCCGACCTCGACAGCCGC
The DNA here is from genome assembly GCF_005222205.1 of Azospirillum brasilense. Lineage (NCBI taxonomy): Bacteria > Pseudomonadati > Pseudomonadota > Alphaproteobacteria > Rhodospirillales > Azospirillaceae > Azospirillum > Azospirillum brasilense. The sequence continues at coordinate 637,493 of NZ_CP032347.1, forward strand.
CAGGGCCTCGCCCACTATCTCGACTTCGCGGAGGTCGTGCACCGGGTGTTCCGCCGGTTCGAGACCTGCGACAAGCCGACCATCGCCGCCGTCAACGGCTGGGCGCTCGGCGGCGGGACGGAGCTGGTGCTGTCGCTCGACATCCGCATCGCCGCCGACAGCGCGAAGTTCGGCCTGCCGGAGATCAACCTCGGCCTGTTCCCCGGCGCCGGCGGCACCCAGCGCATCCTGCGCCAGATTCCCGCCTGCCGGGCGCGCGAACTGGTCTTCACCGGCGACCAGTTCACCGCCGCAGAGGCGGTTGCCTGGGGGCTCGTGAATCGCGCCGTGCCCAAGGCCGATCTGATGGCGGAGGCGATGGCCACCGCCCAGAAGATCGCCGCCAAGTCGCCGCTGATCCTGAAACTGACCAAGCGCACGCTGCGCCACGGCGCGGAAATGCCGCTCGGCGCCTCGCTGGCCTATGAACAGGCGATGATCGGGCTGGTGCTCGACAGCCAAGACGCTCACGAGGGCTGCCGCGCCTTCCTGGAGAAGCGCAAGGCCGCCTTCACGGGGCAATGACCATGGTCCGCGAACTGGTGATGCCCAAGCTGGGGCTGACGATGACCGAGGGGGTGCTCGCCGAATGGCGGGTGTCTCCCGGCCAGCCCTTCCGCAGCGGCGACGTGCTGCTCGTCGTCGAAACCGACAAGATCGCCTCGGAGGTCGAGGCCGACAGCGACGGCGTGCTGATCGAGACGACCATCCCCGCCGGTGAGACGGTGGCCGTCGGCACCCCGATCGCCCGCTGGTCCGCCGACGGCGCGGGCGCCGCCCCCGCTCCGGAGCCGGCGGAGGCGCCCGCCGCGAAACCCGCCCCGACACCCGTCGCCGCCAACGCCCGCCCCTTGCCCGCCCCGGTCCGCAGCAACGGGGAGCGCATCCTGTCGACACCGCTCGCCCGTCGACGCGCCGAGGGTTTAGGCGTCGATCTCACGACGCTGGCCGGAAGCGGGCCGCGTGGCCGCATCAAGGTGGCCGATGTCGAGGCGGCGGCCCAAACGCGGCCCACGCCTCAACCGGCACCCCAACCCGCGCCCCCGGCGCCGAAGATCGAGACATCCGCCGGAGAGCGGTCGAAGCCCACCGCCCTGCAGGCGACCGTCGCCCGCCGCCTGACCGCCGCCAAGCGCGACGTCCCGCACTTCTACCTCGCCGCGGAGGCCGAAGTGACGGAGCTGGCGGCCCTGCGCGACCGGCTGAACGCCGACACCGAATCCGGGCTGCCGCGGATTTCGATGACCCATCTGGTGCTGGCCGCGGTCGGGCGGGCGCTCGCCGCCATGCCGGAGATGGACCGGGTGTGGGACGACGAGCCTTCCGGCGGCGCGATCCTCGCCCTGGGCCGCGGCGACATCGGCATGGCGGTGGACACGCCGCGCGGGCTGGTCGCCCCGGTGCTGCGCGGGGCGGCGGCCCTGCCGCTCGACCGGCTGGCGGCGGAGGCCGCGTCGCTGACCCGCCGCGCCCGCGATGGGCGCCTGACCGAGGAGGACTTCCAGGGCGGCGCCGTCACCGTGTCGAACGCCGGCATGCACAACGTCACCTACATGTCCTCGATCATCAATCCCGGCCAGTCGAGCATCCTCGGCGTCGGCAGCGTCCGTCCCGTGTTCCGTCCCGACGAGGCGGGCGCCCCGGTGCTGCGGCGTGAACTTGGCCTCGTCCTGTCGGCGGACCACCGGCTGTTCGACGGCGTGACCGCCCTGGCCTTCCTCAACCGCATCATCGCCGGGCTGGAGCGGCCGTTGCGCCTGCTTCGCGCACCCTGAACCAAAGCCGCCTGACCCAAGGAACGACTCCCCATGGACTTCCAGCTTTCCGAAGAACAGCGCCTGATGATCGAGACGGCGTCGCGCGTCGGCGCCGAGTTCGGTCCCGACTATTGGCGTGAGCAGGACGCGAAGAAGAGTTTCCCGACCGAGGCTTGGGCCGGCATCTGCGAATCCGGCCTCGGCGGCGTCTCCCTGCCGGAGGAATATGGCGGCTCCGGCCTCGGCATGCTCGACATGGCGCTGGTGGTGGAGGCGCTGTCGGCGGCCGGCGGCGGCGCGACTCTGGCCCAGCTCTTCATGATCAACCCGATCTTCGGCGGCGTGGCGCTGGCGAAGTTCGGCAGCAAGGCGCAGAAGGACGCCATGCTGCCCGCCCTGATCCAGGGCAAGCTGAACTTCTGCATGGCGCTGACCGAGCCGAACGCCGGCTCCAACAGCCTAGAGATCCGGACCTTCGCCCACGCCGACGGCCAGGGCTGGCGGCTGAAGGGCCAGAAGATCTGGATCACCGGCGTGCCCGACGCGCAGAAGATGCTGGTGGTGGCCCGCACCACCCGGCTGGAGGAGGCCGGCCGCCGCACCGCCGGCATCAGCCTGTTCCTGATCGACGTGGACCGCGAAGGGCTCAGCCACCAGCCGATCGAAAAGGTCGGCACCAACACGCTGGCTTCGAGCACCGTCTATTTCGACGACGTGCGGATCGAGCCGGACGAGCTGATCGGCACGCTCGACGGCGGCTGGCACCAGCTTCTCGACGTGCTGAACACCGAGCGCATCGTCACCACCGCCGGACTAGTCGGTGCCGGCAGCCTCGCCATCCGGCTGGCGGTGGACTACGCCAAGGACCGCAAGGTCTTCGGCGACAAGCCGGTGGCCGCCTACCAGGGCGTCCAGTTCCCGCTCGCCCAGGCCCACGCTGAGTTGCAATGCGCCCGGCTGATGAATCTGAAGGCGGCGTCGCTCTGCGATACGGGCCTGCCCTACGGCAGCGAGGCCAACATCGCCAAGCTGATCGCGGCGCAGGCGGCGTCCCACGCCATCGAGCGGTCGATGCAGGCGATGGGCGGCATGGGCTACGCCAAGGAATACCATGTCGAGCGGCTGTGGCGCGACGCGAGGCTGTTCCGCTTCGCCCCGGTGTCGGAAGAGATGGTGCTGAACTTCATCGCCATGCACGATCTCGGCATGCCGAAATCCTACTGAAGCGGATTACGATCCGCTTCGGACCGCAACCGCGGTCCCGGCCGCCCATGCGGCCGAAGCCCGACCTCTCGCGGGAACAGAGTTCCCGCTGGCGGCAAGCGGATGCCACCGGCATCCGCTGAGAGCCGGCAAGTGAGGTCGTATAGACAGCGAAGCCGGCGGATAAGCCGGCCGCACATCCCGAGGGAGGGGACACCCGTGGTCAATCTGAGCGCCTTCATCCGGTTCCACGCGCTGCGCACGCCCGACCGGCTGGCGCTGGTCTATGGCGACCAGCGCATCAGCTACGCCGACTTCCTCGACCGCATCGGGCGCATGGCCGCCTTCCTCCACCGGCGCGGCGTGCGCGAGGGCGACGTGGTGGCGGTGGTGATGAAGAACAGCGCCGCCTTCCTGGAGATCGCCTTCGCCGCCAGCCACCTCGGCGCGGTGTTCCTGCCGATCAACTACCGGCTGGCCGCCCCCGAGGTCGCCTTCATCACCGGCAACGCCGGGGCGGTGCTGGTCTTCGCCGACACCGAGCTGGCTGCGGCGGTGACGGACGACCCACGCGCCGTCCTGGTCGATGCGGCGGCGCAGGCGGACGGACGGGCGCTGGCCGGCGCCGACGGGCCGGTGCCGCCGATGCGGGTGCGCGGGACGCAGGACCTGTTCCGGTTGATGTACACGTCGGGCACCACCGACCACCCCAAAGGGGTCATGCATTCCTATGAGAACTTCTATTGGAAATGCATGGACCATGTGACGGCGCTGGGGCTGACGGCGGAGGACCGGCTGCTGGCGGTCGGGCCGCTGTACCATGTCGGCGCCTTCGACCTGCCCGGCCTCGCGGTGCTGTGGCTGGGCGGCACGATCTGCCTGCTGCGCGACTTCGATCCCGACACGGCGCTCGCCGCCATCGAGCGCGAGCAACTGACCGGCGCCTGGTTCGCCCCGGTGATGGTCGGGCGCATCCTGTCCCACCCGGAACGCGGGCGCTACGACGTCTCCAGCCTGAAATGGGCGATCGGCGGCGGCGAGCGCACGCCGGAGCAGCGCATCCGCGACTTCACCGGCCTGTTCGCCAACGCCCGCTACATCGACGGTTACGGCCTGACGGAGAGCTGCTCGGGCGACACGCTGATGGAGGCCGGGCGCGAGATCGAGAAGATCGGCTCGACGGGCCGGGCGCTCGCCCATGTGGAGGTCGACATCCGCGACGATGCCGGCACCTCCCTGCCCGCCGGGGACATCGGCGAGATCTGCCTGCGCGGCCCGAAGGTCACCAAGGGCTACTGGAAGGACCCGGAGAAGACGGCGCGCAGCTTCTACGGCGACTGGTTCCGAACCGGCGACGTCGGCTATCTCGACGCCGACGGCTTCCTGTTCCTGACCGACCGCAAGAAGGACATGATCATCAGCGGCGGCGAGAACATCGCGTCTTCGGAGATCGAACGGGTCGTCTTCCTATTGCCCCAGGTCGTCGAGGTCGCCGTCATCGCGGTCCCCGACGAGCGCTGGGGCGAGGTGCCGGCGGCGGTCGTGGTGCTGAAGGAGGGCGAGAGCCTCGACGCCGAGACGCTGGAACAGCACTGCCGCCGGCACCTTGCCGGCTTCAAGATCCCCAAGCGCCTGCTGCTGCGCGAGGCGCTGCCGCGCAACCCGTCCGGCAAGGTGCTGAAGCGCGTGCTGCGCGACGAGCTGGCCCCCGCCCATTCGGAGGACACCCCTTGACCGCTCCCGACCTGACCGCTCCCGACACCCTGGCGGCGGCCATCGCCCGCTTCGTCGCCGGCCTGACCCTGGACAGCCTGCCGCCCGACGTGGTGGAGAAGGCGCGGGTCTGCCTGCTGAACGGCTACGGAATCGCCCTCGGCGGCCACGGCACCCCCTACGCACCGGTGGCGCGGGCGGCGGCGCTGGCCCTGCATGGCGAACGATCCGACGGCACCACCATGCTGGGCGACGGACGGCGGACCAGCATCCCCGGCGCTGCGCTCGCCGGCTCCGCCCTGTTCCACGGCCGGGCGCAGGAGGACACCTGCGGCGCCGCCCACCTCGGAGCCGTGCTGATCCCGCTGCTGACCGCGCTGGTCGAGGCCGGGGACGGCCCGGTGGAACGGCTGCTGCCGGCCCTGGTCGCCGGCTACGAGGCGGGCGGGCTGCTGGAGAACGCCTTCTCGCCGCTGACCACGCCCGCCGGCCTGCGCGCCTCGCCGCTCTACGGCACCTTGGCCGCCGCCGCCGGGGCGGCGCACCTGCTCGGCCTGCCGGAGGACCGCATCGCGGCGGCGCTCGCCAACGCCGCCTCCTTCACCGGCGGCATCCTGCAATCCTTCGACGACGGCACCGACGAGTGGCGCTATCAGGTCGGCGTCGCCGCGGTGAACGGCCTGACGGCGGCGCGGCTGGCGGCGGCGGGCTCCGTCTCGGCGCCCCGTGCCTTCGAGGGACGGACCGGCTTCGTCCGCGCCTTCGCCCGCACCGGCTGCGATCCGGCGGAACTGGCGGCGCGGCTGGGCCGCGACTGGTCGATCCACCGCGTCACCTTCAAGCCCTACCCGGTCTGCGCCTTCAACCAGACCCCGGTCACCGCGGCGCTCGCCCTGCGCGGCGAGGTGGCGGGCCGGGCCATCCGGTCGGTGACCGTGCGCATGAACCCGTTCGAGACCGGCTACGCCGGCATGGATTCGAAGGGACCCTTCGCCAGCATCTCCGGCACGCTGATGAGCATCCCCTTCTGCATCGCGCTGACCCTGCTGCGCGGCGTGCCGACCATGGAGACGATGACCCGCTACGACGACGGCGCGGTCAACGCCCTGGTCGAACGCGTCGCTCTCGTCCCCGACGAGGGCGTGCGGCGGCTGTGCTGTGCCATCGACGTGATGTTGGAGGACGGCACGGCGCTGGCCCGCCGCCAGGACATGACGACCGGCGACTTCTCCCTGCCCTGGGAGGCGGTGAGCGCTCTGGTCCGCCGCATTGGGGATGAAACCGGGGTGCCCGCCGACGCCTACGACTGGATCGAGCGCTTCGCCCGCGCCCTGCCCGGCGCTTCGATCGGCGATGTGCTGGAGGCGTTCGGGCGGCTTCCCGATCACCTCCATCAGACGTCGGATTCTCTCGTCAAAAGCGTGGCGAACAGCTAAATCCGGGACGCAGAGGGAGATTTCAGGCGATGGCGGCGATGGGGCGGACGGCGGGAAAGAAGACGCGGGTGCAGCGGTCGGAAGAGGTTCGCGACGCTCTGTTCCAGGCCGCCGCCGAGGTGGTCGGGGAATATGGCTACATCGACGCCTCGATCACCCGGATCACCCAGCGGGCGAACCTGGCGCAGGGCACCTTCTACAACTACTTCGCCTCGCGTCAGGAGATCTTCGACGAGCTGCTTCCGGTGCTGGGGGCAAAGATGCTGGTTCACATCCGCCAGCAGGCCAGCGGCGCCAAGACCTTTCTGGAGAAGGAGGAGCAATCGTTCCGCGCCTTCTTCTCCTTCCTCAAGCGCATGCCCTATTTCCTGCGCATCCTGAACGAGGCGGAGATCTTCGCGCCGAAGGCTCACCGCCAGCATTTCCACAACATCACCGGCGGCTACATGCGCTTTCTGCGCAACGCCCGCAAGAACGGCGAGATCGCCAACCTCGGCGACGAGGCGCTGGAACCGTTGGTCTACATGCTGATCGCCACGCGTGGCTATCTCGCCTTGCGCTACACCGATGAGAACGGTGTCGTCAATCTGCCGGAAGAAGCCGTCCGGATGTATCTTCAGCTCCTGGCCAGGGGCCTTCTGTCCGGGGAGCCGCCGGTGTCCGCCGGTTCCGGCCCGGCTGGCTGAACCTGATCAATCGGGCGTCTCTCATCCGGGACGCGGCGCCGGGTCCACGCTCACGCCGCCGGCCATCGGCGCGGGACCCGTGACGTCCATCCGGCGGCCCACCTCCCACCGGATGCAACGCCCAGACCACAGTTCCCGTGCTATTGTCGGGCGACGTCAACGATGAGAGGTTCCCGACCGGTCATGGCCCGACGATGGTCTTTCGCAGCGCTGACGATCCTTTGCGGCGTTTGGTTCACCGCTGACGCGACGGCGGCCGATCCGGTTCCCCGATCGTCCCCCCCGGCCTCCGGCACCCTGCCGATGGATCCCGGCAGGGTGGCTTTCCAGCCGTCGATCCCGTTCCCCTCGGCACAGCCGATCGGCAGCTACGCCAACGGCTGCATCCGCGGCGCGCAGACGCTGCCCCCCGAAGGCCTCGGCTACCAGGCGGTCAACCTGTCGCGGAACCGGAACCACGGCCACCCCGACACCATCGCCTTCGTCGAAAGCCTCGCCCGCCGGGCGCAGGCCGAGCGGCTCGGGCGGCTGGCCATCGGCGACATCTCCAAGCTTTACGGCGGCCGCATGGAAAGCGGACACGCCAGCCACCAGATCGGCCTCGACGTGGACGTGTGGTTCGATCTCGACCAGCCGCCTCTCGCGCGGGAGGCGCGGGAGCGGACGGATTTCCCGACCATGGTGAACCGGCAGACGCAGCGCGTCCTCCCGGAGCGGTTCGGCCCCCGGCAGGCGCGCCTGCTGCAACTGGCGGCGACCAGTCCGAAGGTCGCGCGGGTGTTCGTGAACCCGGCAATCAAGCTGGCGCTCTGCCAGAGCGAGCGTGGCGACCGATCCTGGCTGAACGCGGTTCGTCCCTGGGCCGGACACGACTCCCACTTCCATGTGCGGATGAACTGCCCGGCCGGATCGACGGCCTGCATCCCGCAAGCGCCCATTCCACCGGGGGACGGCTGCGGCCAGGAGCTTCTGAGCTGGTTCGAACCCCCGAAGGAATCGCCGGCGCCCCGGCCACCCAAAGCCATCCCGGAGCCACCGGCCGCCTGTCTGGAGGTTCTGGCGGGAAACTGAGCCTCGCGCCGGCCGGAGCGGCGGCCGGCGGGCGAACCCGAAGACGGCCGGCGACGGGACACCGGACAGCGCTCCGGCGTTCGCGCACAGGATACCAGACACAAGGACGACCGCCGCCCGCCGCCCCCTCACCCATCCCCAGAAAAGAAATTTTTATCGGCCGATCTATTGATTGCGAATGATTCGCATTCGTTGTTATGAGAGGCCGCAAGCTTCTGGGAACGGGTGTTGTCCTTGTCATGGCTGAAAGAGACCGGACTTCCCTGCTGGGTCTGCTGCTCGACCACTACGAAGAGATGACCGGCCATCTGGCCCGGCGTCTGGGGTCGCTCTGCCTGGCCGAGGATGTCGTGCAGGACACCTATCTGCGCCTGCGCAGCCTGACCGCGCTGCCGGAGATCGACAACCCGCGCTCCTACCTGTACCGCATGGCCGACAACATCGCGCTGGACCGGTTGCGGGCGGAAATCCGCCGGGGAAGGCGCTTCGCCCCGGCGGAACTGGGGCTCGACCGCCCGCTGGACGAGCCGGACGCCGAGGCGACGCTGGAGCACAAGCAGCGGCTGGAACGGCTGAGCCGGGCGCTGGACGAACTGCCGCCGCGCTGCCGCGAGGTGTTTCTGCTTCACAAATTCGACGGGCTGAGCCATGCCGACATCGCCGCGCGCCTCGGCATCTCGCGCAGCATGGTGGAGAAGCATGTCATGAAGGCCTTGGCCCATTGCCGCGACCGGCTGGCGCCGTGATGGAGCGCGAGCGCGACCAACCGGGCTTACCGGACGACCCGCGGGACGCGGCCCTGGCGTGGTTCGTGCGCCTGGAGTCCGGCGACGCCGACGCGGCGGACCGCCGGGCCTTCCATGCCTGGCTGGCGCAGGACCCGGCCCACCGCCGCGAATACGACCGGCTGGCCGGGCTGTGGGGCGATCTGGACCGGGTGTCCGATCCGCGCAAGGACCGCCGGGCCGCTCCGACGCGCCGCCGGTTCCTGGCGTTCGGCGCCGCCGGCGGGGCGGCGGCCTGCGCCGCGGCGCTGGGCGGCGCGGTCGTGCTGACCGGCTGGCCGGGCGACCTGAAGACCGGAATTGGCGAGCGGCGGACGGTGACGCTGGACGACGGCTCGGTCCTCACCCTGGACGCCGACAGCGCGCTGTCCATCGACTTCACCGCCGCGGAGCGGCGCGTCCGTTTGACCGGGGGACGGGCGCATTTCATCACCGCTCCCGACCCGGGGCGTCCCTTCGTCGTCGCTTGCGCCAACGGGCGGATCGCCACCGCCGACGCCAGCTTCGTGGTGCACCGCTGCCTGGACTCCGTGGTGGTCGCGGTGGAGGCCGGAACGGCCAGCCTGACCACCGGGACGGAGCCCTCCCTCCCCATCGCCGCCGGGCAAAGCCGGTCCTACGGACCCGATGGTCCCGGCCCGCTGCTGAACCAGGGCGTGGCGGTGGAGAACGCGTGGCGGCACGGCCGTCTGGTCTTCCAGGCACAGCCGCTCGACGCGGTGATCGCCGATCTCAACCGCTACCACCCCGCCCGCATCGTGCTGTGGGACCGCCCGCTCGCCGGCCTGCGCTTCGACGGCAGCGTGGACATCAGCCGGCCGGACGCCGCCCTGAACGCCATTCTCCGCACGCTTCCCTTGCGCACGCTGCGCCCCGTTCCCGGTCTGGTCATCATCCGCTCCGTCTAGCCGGTCCGCATCAAATTTTTTCAAAATCAAGGTGAGGCAGTTCCCACCGGACAACGTCGTGACTTGCATACGCGAAAATGCAACTCATTCGCAAAATGACGGGGTCTCGGTGATGATCGATGTTGGGGGGCGCCTGCTGCGGGGGCAGACGGCGCGCGGGAACAAGGTGTGGGGGAACAAGGTGCGGACCGGCTGGACTCCGGCTCTGCTGGGCATGCTGCTGGCATCGACCGCGCTGCACGGCGCCCTGGCGGCGCCCGTGACGCCCCATGAGGCGCCCACGCAGGTGGCCCAGCAGGGCCGGACCGTCAGCTTCGCCATCGCCGCCGGACCGTTGCCAGGCGTGCTCGCCGCCTATGGGCAGGCCACCGGCTTCCAGGTGCTCTACCCCTCCGACATCGCCCAGGGCGTTTCCTCGCCGGGTGTGACCGGCACGCTGGCGCCGCAGGACGCGCTGATCCGGCTGCTGGCCGGCACCGGCCTGATCGCCCGCTTCGTCGATCCCGACACGGTGACGCTGGAAAAGCTGCCGGCCCAGGCGGGAGGTGCGGCGGTGCTCGACCCGGTGACGGTCCAGGGCGGGCTGTCCCGCGATCCTGGCCGCAGCGAGGGCACCGGCTCCTACACCACCGGATCGACCGACAGCGCCACCAAGCTGCCGCTGACGCCGCGCGAGACGCCGCAGTCGGTCAGCGTGATGACCCGCCAGCGCATGGACGACCAGGGGCTGAATGAGATCCGCGACGTGCTCGACCAGACGGTCGGCGTGTCGCGGATGCAGCGCGGCCCGCTGGGCAGCGACGGAGACGATGTCTTCTCCCGCGGCTTCCCGGTGACGAATTATCAGGTGAACGGCATCCCGCGCTCGACCGTGTACGGGTTCGACGATTCCATCTCCGACACCGCGGTGTTCGACCGGATCGAGGTGGTGCGCGGCGCGACCGGCCTGCTGAACGGTGTCGGCGAGCCGTCGGCCTCGGTCAACCTGGTCCGCAAGCGCCCGACCCCGACCCTCCAGGCCTACGCCGAGGGCCAGATCGGCTCCTGGAACCGCTACCGCGGCGAGGCCGACCTGTCAGGTCCGCTGACGGAGAACGGCCGCCTGCGCGGGCGCGTCGTCGGCGCCTATCAGGACAACGACAGCTTCATCGACCGCCTGCACGCGCGCAAGAAGGTGCTCTACGGCATCCTGGAGGCCGACGTCACCGAGGACACCACCTGGACGGTCGGCGTCGAGTACCAGAAGCACCGCTCCGATGACGCCTCCAACTCCGGCTTCCCGCTGTTCTACAGCGACGGGACGAAGACGAACCTCTCCCGCTCCTACAACAGCGGCGCCCGGTGGGCGTACCACATGCATGACAACCTGACCGTCTTCAGCGAGTTGAAGCACCGCTTCGGTGATGGCTGGACGGCGACGCTGAACGTGGAGCGCAACAACCGCGAATATGACAGCCTGCTCGGCTTCGGCACGCGCGGCAGCCTGAACCGGGACGGCACCGGCATGGGCATCTGGCCGGGCCGCTGGAATTCGGACCTGGAGCAGACCTCGGTCAGCGCCGACCTGAACGGCGGCTTCGATCTGTTCGGGCGGCGGCACGACCTGATGGTCGGCATCAATGGATATTACGCCAAGCGCGAGGGGCTCGACTACCCGCTCTGGTACATCACCGGGTACGACTACTCGATCCCCAACTACTTCACCTGGAACGGCAGCATCGCCCAGCCGACGCTCAACCCGACCGGCCGGTCGCAGACCGACGAGCGGCAGGTGGCCGCCTACGCCGCCACCCGCCTGCGCCCGACCGACGCGCTGTCGGTCATCCTCGGCAACCGCATCAGCCGGTGGGAGCAGATCGAGAAGAGCAGCCCAAACGCGGGGGCGGGAAGCTACAGCAAGCGGTCGGAGAACGGGGTGCTCACGCCCTACGCCGGCGTCGTGCTCGACCTGACCGACATCTGGTCGGTCTACGCCAGCTACACCAGCATCTTCAAGCCGCAGGACTACAAGGACGTCAGCGGCCAGTCCCTCGATCCGCTGGACGGCAACGCCTACGAGGCCGGCGTGAAGGCCGAGTTCTTCGGCGGCGCCCTGAACGCCAGCGCCGCGGTGTTCCTGATCCAGCAGGACAATCTGGGCGAGGCCGATCCCGGCCGCTTCGCTCCGGACGGCACGCAGGCATACCGGGCGGTGAAGGGTGCGGAAAGCAAGGGCTTCGAGCTGGAAGTCGCCGGCGAGGTGATGACCGGCTGGCAGGTCGGCGGCGGCTACAGCCACACCTCGATCAAGAACGCCGACGGCCAGCGGATGATGACCTACGTGCCGCGCGACACCTTCAAGCTGTTCACCACCTACCGCCTGCCGGGCGCCTGGGACCGCGTGACGGTGGGCGGCAACATCAAGTGGGAAGGCGACGTCTACACCGGCACCGGCGCCCGGCGCTACGACCGCGACGGCTACGCGGTGGTCGATCTGATGACGCGCTATCAGATCACCGACAAGGTCTCGGCCACGCTGAACCTCAACAACCTGTTCGACAAGAAGTACCTGAGCAGCGTCCAGAACTACGGCTACTACGGCGAGCCGCGCAACGTCCTGCTGTCCCTGCGGGCGACGTGGTGATGACGGCGCGGCGGTCGGCGGCAACCTCCGGCTCCCGGCGCGGTGTCCGCCGCGGCCTCGCCGCCGCCGCGCTGGTGTTCGGCGGGCTGGCCTCCGCCGCCCTGCTGCGCCCGGCCGATCCCGCCGCCTCGGCGGAGGTGGCGGTGGTCGGCCGCGGCACGGTCGAGGACACGGTGACGGCGCTCGGCAAGATCCAGCCGCGCGCCTACGTCGATGTCGGCGCCCAGGTGTCTGGCCAGTTGACCCGGCTGCACGTGACGGTCGGGCAGATGGTCCGCGAGGGCGATCTGCTGGCCGAGATCGACCCCGCCCTGCAACAGGCCAAGGTCGAGGCCGGGCGGGCCGAGCGCGCCCGCCTGACCGCCCTGCTGGCCGAGCAGCGGGCGCGCGCCGACTTCGCGGAGGCCCAGCTTGCCCGTCAGGCAGCACTGCGGCGCAGCGGGTCGGGGCGCGGCGAGGCCTACGACCAGGCCCGCATGGAGGCGCGCATCGCCGCCGCCCAGGTCGAGGCCACCCAGGCGCAGATCCGCCAGACGGACTCGACACTCCAGGCCGACGAGGCGCAGCTCGGCTACACCCGCATCTACGCGCCGATGAGCGGCACGCTGATTTCGGTGGACGCCCGCCAGGGCCAGACCATCAACTCCGCCTACGAGGCGCCGGTGCTGATGCGGATCGCCGACCTGTCGGCCATGACCGTGTGGACCCAGGTGTCGGAAGCCGACGTGACGCGGCTGACGGACGGCATGCCGCTCTACTTCACGACGCTCGGCCATCCGGGACGGCGCTGGACCGCGCGCCTGCAGGAAATCCTGCCCGCGCCGCCGAAGCCGCCCGCGACGGGGAACGGCAACGGCTCGTCCCCGTCCGGGGGCGGCGGGGCGACCAACAGCGTCGTGCTCTACACCGCGTTGTTCGAAATCGCCAACGACCGGGGGGAACTGCGCCCGGACATGACCGCCCAGGTCTTCTTCGTGGCCGCCGCGGCGAAGGACGCCGTCACCGTGCCGGTCGCCGCCCTGACCCTGGCTGACGAGTCGGCGGAACGGCACCGCGTGACGCTGATCGGCAGCGGCGGCGCCATCGAGACGCGCGAGGTCCGCGTCGGGGTGCGCGACCGCTTCAACGCCCAAGTCCTGGACGGCTTGGCCGAAGGCGAGCGGATCGTGGTGGGCTGGAAGACCGACGACGGCCGCCCGCCCAAGATCGGATTCCGGCTGTGAGCGGCCCCCTTCTCGTCCTGGAGGACATCCGCAAGACCTACATCAGCGGCGGCGGCCTAGCGGTCGAGGTGCTGCGCGGCGTCTCGCTGACCGTCGAAGCGGGGGAGTTCGTCGCCATCGTCGGCAGCTCCGGCTCCGGCAAATCGACGCTGATGAACATCCTCGGCGGGCTCGACCGCCCGACCTCCGGGCGCTACCGCGTCGACGGGCGCGACGTGACGGCGCTGGAGGGTGACGAGCGGGCGGCGCTGCGGCGGGACGGGTTCGGCTTCGTCTTCCAGCACTACCATCTGATTCCCGGCACGACGGCGCAGGAGAACATCGAGATGCCGGGCCGCTACGCGGGCCTGCCCGCCGCGCTGCGCGAAGACCGCGCCGTCGCGTTGCTCGGCCGCCTGGGGCTGGAGGAGCGGCGCCATCACCGCCCCAACCAGCTTTCGGGCGGCCAGCAACAGCGCGTGTCGATCGCGCGGGCGCTGATGAACGACGCCCCGGTGATCCTGGCCGACGAGCCGACCGGCGCTCTGGACAGCGCCAGCGGGGCGGAGGTGGTGGCGCTGCTGCGTGAGCTGTCCGCCGCCGGGCGCACGGTGATCCTCATCACCCACGATCGCAAGGTGGCGGAGGCCGCCGGCCGGGTGATCGAAATGCGCGATGGCCGAATCGTTGCCGACAGCGGCCGCCCGGCCCCGTCGGCGGCGGGTGCCTCCCCCACCCCGGCGGAGCGCGCGGCGACCGGCGCCTCCCTGTGGACCGACGCCGGGGAAGCCTTTTCGGCGGCGCTGCGGTCGCTGGGCGCCAACGGCTTCCGCACGGCGCTGACCCTGCTCGGCATCGTCATCGGCGTGGCGTCCGTGATCGCCCTGCTCGCCATCGGCGAGGGCGCCAAGCAGGCGGTGATGGCGCGGGTCGGCGCGCTGGGGGTCAATCTGGTCTATGTCGTGGCGGGCAGCGGCGATCCCCGCCTGCCGGCCACGCCGCTGACCGAGGCGGACGGCGAGGCCATCCTGGACTTGCCCAACGTCGAGAGCGTGATGCCCTTCCTCGCCGCGCCGGTGATGGCCCGCCACGGCAACATCGACCACCGCACCGAAGTCCTGGCGACCTCGGCGTCGCTGCCGCTGACCCACCGCTGGCCGGTCGCCCAGGGGGCCTTCTTCACCCGTGCCGACGAGCGGTCCGGAGCGGCGGTGGCGGTTCTCGGCCACCGCGTCGCCGAACGACTGTTTCCGCGCGGTGAGCCGCCGCTGGGCAAGCATGTGCTGGTGAACAACATTCCCTTCCTGGTCACCGGCGTGATGGCGCGGAAGGGCGACCTGACCGGCAACCAGAGCACCGACGACTGGGTGTTCGTGCCGCTGTCCACCGGCGTGCAACGGCTGATCGGCAAGCCGGACCTGGAGCTGATCCTCGTCTCGGTGCACGACGTGGGGCGGATCGCGCAGACCCGCGACGCCATCCACGCCCTGCTCTCCGGGCGTCACGGCCAGGAGGATTTCCAGATCCACGATGGGACAGCGCGCATCCAGGCGGCGGCGGAGACCCAGGACACCATGACGCTGCTGCTCGGCTGCGCCGCGGTGATCACGCTGCTGGTCGGCGGCATCGGGGTCATGAACATCATGCTGGTCAGCGTGACCGAGCGCACCCGCGAGATCGGCATCCGCATGGCCGTCGGCGCCCGCGCCGCCGACATCGAGCGGCAGTTCCTGATGGAGGCGGCGCTGGTGGCCGGGCTGGGCGGGCTGGTCGGGGTGGCGCTGGGGCTGGCCGGCGGCGCGGTGATCGGGCTGCTGGCGATGCCGGTGGTCTTCACCGCGACCGCGATCGCCGGGGCGGTGGCTTCCGCCGTGCTGACCGGCATGGTCTTCGGCCTGATCCCCGCCCGCCGCGCGGCGCGGCTCGACCCGGTGGCGGCGCTGGCGAGTGAGTGATGGGGGTGTCGGGGTGTTGCCCCCTCCCCGGCCCTCCCCCGCTTCGCAGGGGAGGGAGAAAAAAGTCCCCTCCCCTGCGATAGCGGGGGAGGGTTTAGGGAGGGGGCAACCCGTTTTATGGAGGGGGCACCGCACCTCTCACCGCAACCCCGCCTCGACCTGCTCCGCCATATGCCCCAGCGCCGTGTCCATCGCCGCTGGTGGACCGCTCTCCAGACTGTCCAGAACGATCAGCCGGGCGCCGCCGTCCTCCACCGCCCGGGCGATCTCCGGCGCCGGCTGGCGGTGGTGCAGCACCACGGGAATCGCCTCGGCCTTCAGGGTGGTGGTCAGCTCGGCCAGACGCTCCGGCGTCCAGTCGCGGTCGTCGCGGGTCCAGACCCGGCGCAGGTTGAGCCCGAGGTCGGCGGCCAGCGTGGCGAAGCGGTCGGACAGCGCCGCCGCCGACGGGTCCGGCAGCGCGGCGAAGGCCTGCGCCGACCGGGACGACACCGTCAGCAACCCGCGCTTCAGGGCGGCGAGATTCGCGTCGATGGCGTCGGCGGACCCGGGATAGAGGCGCCGCAGGTCGGCGGCCAGGATGTCGGCCATGCGCCCGGCGTTGGCGATGCCCAGCCAGGGGAAGGCCGCACCGCCGCTGACCGCGATCCCCGGCAGGGCGCCGTCCACCGGCCGGGCGGCGTCGATCTCGACGAGGCGGATGTTGGCCCGCCGCGCCAGCGGATAGAGCGGGTCCTCGGCCCAGGCGGAGCGCAGGGTCAGCACCGCGTCGGCCTTGCGGGCGGCCTCCGCCAGCTTCGCTTCCCCGCGTCCGCTCAAAAAGGCGTGCTGGCGCCCCATGGGGATGGCCGGCGGAACCACCGCCTCCACCGCCACCGGCGTGCCTTTCGTCAGCGCCTGGGCCAGCCCGGCGGTGACCGGATGACCGGCCAGCACCGTCTCGGCGGAGGCGCCCGCCACCGTGGACAGCAGCAAGAGCGCCGCGAGCGTGACGCGCTTCATCCCTCTTCCCCTTTCATGAACAGACGCGCCAGCAGCGCGCCCAGGAACAGCAGCCCCGCCGCCAGGATGATGGCGCCGCCCGACGGCACCGGCAGGGCGAGTTGCACGGGCAGCAGGATTCCGGCCACCGCCGCCACGCTGGCGAAGGCGACCGACAGCAGGAAGAAGCCACGCAGCGACGAGGCGACGACCCGCGCCGCGGCGGCGGGAATGACCAGCAGCGCCCCCACCAGGATGGCGCCGATGATCTTGACCGACGCGACGGTGACCACGGTCACCAGCACGATGAACAGATAGTCCAGCCCCTTCACCGGCACGCCGCGCACCCGCGCCAGCGCCGGGTTGAAGCTGGCCAGCAGAAGCCGGTTGAACAGCGGCAGCATCAGCGCGGTCACCCCGGCGGCCACCACCAGCAGCACGGTCAGGTCACGGTCGTCCACCGTCAGGACCGAGCCGAACAGCACGTTCTCCAGGATGTGGATGTTGACCCGGCTGGCCAGGATCAGCAGCAGGCTGGCGCCCAGCGCCAGCGACACCGACAGGAAGACGCCGATCAGCGTGTCGGCGGTCAGGTTGCTGCGGTTGCGGGTGTAGTTCACCAGCAGCGCGAACAGCAGGCAGTAGCCGAACAGGCTGGCGTAGGGGCCGGTGTAGGGCTCCCCCACCAGGATGCCGATCGCCACACCGGTGAGCGCGGCGTGGCCGACCGCCTCGGAGAAGAAGGCCAGCCGCTTGGTCACCACCAGCGTGCCGAGCCCGCCGAGCACCGGGCCGATGACCAGCCCGGACAGCAGCGCGTTGACGAGAAAGCCGTGGGTCAGCCCGGCTGGCAGCAGCCCGGCCACGGCCCAGCCCTGGACCAGGGCGCGCAACGCCTCGAAGCTCATGACGCGATCCTCTCGGCTTCGGTGCGGCGGGGAACGGCCGAGAACAGGTCGAACACCCGCTCCGGCGACAGCATCTCCAGCGGGGCGCCGTCGAACAGCACGCGCCGGTTCAGGCCGGTCACCCGCGTCGCCAGCCGGCGCACCTGGGCCAGATCGTGCTCGACCCACAGGACGGTGGTCCCGGCGGCGGACAGCTCGGCCAGCAGCGTTTCGAAGATGGCGATCCCGGCCTCGTCGAGCGCGGTCATCGGCTCGTCCAGCACGATCAGGTCCGGCGCCGGGATCAGCGCCTGGGCGAGCAGGACGCGCTGCCGCTCGCCCCCCGACAGGGCGCCGAAGCGGCGGCGGGCCTTGCCGGCCATGCCGACGCGGTCCAGCGCCGCGCCGTAGTTCATGCGGTGGTCCGGCCCGAGGAAGGCGGGGCGGCGCTGGCACAGCACGGCCAGGAAATCCTCCACCGTCAGCGGCAGCCCGCGGTCGAACTCGACCGATTGCGGCACATAGGCGATGGTGCCCGGCCCGTCGCCCGGCCAGTCGAGCCGGATCGTCCCGCGGTGCGGCGCCTGCCCGAGCAGGGCGCGGATCAGCGACGACTTGCCGCCACCGTTGGGACCGACCAGCGCGTGAACGGTGCCCGCCGCGACGCGCAGGGACACGCCGTCGAGGATCACCGTGCGCCCCAGTATCAGGCCCACCGCGTCGAACAGGATGGCGGGACCCGTCACGGCGCCGCCTCGGCCATCGCCAGCACCAGCGTGTCGAGGTTCCGGGCCATCTCGCGCTCGAACAGGTCCGGCGCGTAGTCGCCATGCGAAATGTGGGAGAAGGCGTAGAGCCGGATGCCGGTCTCGCGCCGGATCGTCTCGACATAGGCGCTGGGGAAGTTCAGTTCCGAGAAGATCACCTGCACGTCGAGCTTGCGCATCGTCGCGATGGTCTCGGCGAGCTGGGCCGGGCTGGGCTCGATGCCGTGGGCGGGCTCGACGACGGCGGAGACCTCCAGCCCGAATTCGCGCAGCAGGTAGTCGTAGGCGCCGTGGATGGTGGCGACGCGGAGGCTGGCGGTGCCGGCCGTCGCCAGCTTCGCCAGCGCGTCGGCCCGCAGCTGACGCAAGCGGCGGGAATAGGTCCGGGCGTTGGCGGCGTAGGCGGCGGCGTTGTCCGGGTCGAGCCGCCCCAGCTCGCGCGCGATGGTCGAGACCTGGAGGACCGAATTGGTGATCGACAGGAAGCTGTGCGGGTTGACCACCTTCCCCGCCGCCCGCGCCGCCGTTCCCGCGGCGGGCAGCAGCGGCACGTCGGCGTTGGATTCGACGACCGGCAGCGACGGCTTCGCCGAGGCGGCGATCATCCGCCCGGCGAAATCGTCGTGCCCGATGCCGTTCAGCACGATGGCGTCCAGCCCGCCGATGCGCTGGATGTCCTCCGGGCGCGGCTCGTAGGCGTGCGGGTTGAAGCCGGCCGGGATGACCGGCACCACCTCGGCCGCGTCGCCGACGATGTTGGCGACGTAGGAATAGTAGGGGTGCAGGGTGACGCCGAAGCGGCGGCGTCCGGCGGGAGCCGCGACGGCGCGGACGGGCACGACGGCGGCGGACATGGCTGCGGCGGCCAGGGCGCCGGCCAGGATCAGGCGGCGGTTCGGGCCGCAGTTTGGGCCGCGGTTTGGAAGGATGCTCATCGGGTCACCCCGGCGGTGAAGGTGGAGACGATCCGCTTCCAGCCGGCGGCGGACAGGGCCGCGTCCTCCGGCGGGGCGGGCGGGGCTTCGGCGGCGCGCTTCAGCCAGATGTCGGCGCCATGGCCGTCCAGCCGCAGGACCAGGGAGCCGGCCAGTTCCGGCGCGGCGGAGACGCCGGCATAGGCGACCCCATCGCCGGTCTCGGCAAGGGTCCAGGCGTGCCCGCCGCGTGCCGCGGCGCTGGGATCGGCGGCGAAGGGCGGCAGTGCCTCGGAGGCCAGCTCCTCCGGCGTCGGCACCCGGCCCTCCGCCGTCCGCAGGGCGGCGATCTCCTCCCCCGCCGCCTTCAGGTCGGCGTAGAGACCCTGCTCGGCGGCGGTCAGGCCGGTGCGGGAGTCGATGAGGTGGGCGGCCAGCGGGGCGTCCGCGTCCGGGGCGGCGCGCAGCCCGACCGCCAGGGTGGCGGACGCGAGAATGGCGCCGGCGGCCAGCAGGACCCACAGGGTCTCGCGCTCGGCCCCGGCGCGGCGGACGATCTGGTGATGCATGGTTCCGGCTTCGCTGAGGGCGCTACTTGATCGCCGTGTGCTCGATCTCGACCGTGTGGCCGGGCCCGGCGTCGAACAGGACGTAGAAGTCCTGCGCGGGGCGCTGGAAGGACAGTGTGGAATCCGGCCCCAGCTTGCCCTTGACCAGCACCTGCTCGTCGTACGCGATGACGTCCAGCACGACGCCGGGCGCCTTCGACCCGTCGGAGAAGCCGCCGGTGCACTGCACCGTGTCGCCCTCGACCATGCGGCATTCGCAGATCGGGTAATGGGCCTCCGCCGCACCGGCGGCGCACAGGGCGAACAGCCCCGCCAGGGCGAACAGGCGGTGGGTCTTCATCGCTTTCCTCCGAAAATTTCGCCCAGCGGCAGGGACGCCTGATGCACCCCGCCGCTCCAATCCTCCATGGTCACCCACAGCTCCTCCGTGCCGGCCAGTTCGTCCGGCACGGTCACGTCGGCCTCCCGCTCATAGGGGTTGCCGAAGGCGAGCGCGCCCGCGGTGCGCAGGCTGCGCGGCTTGCCGACGCGCAGGAAAACGCCGCGCACATGGTCGATGTCGGCGGGACGGATGTGGATGCGGTACTCCTTCATCCGCTCCCCCGTCGGCATGCGCCTGGGCGCCTCGTCGTAGGTCGCCAGCGTGATCGGGAAGGGGCCGACGGCGACGTCCCGCCGGATCTCGGGCGGCACGAAGATCGGCTTCGGGCTGAAATAGTCGGGGAGGAAGGGCAGCGGCACCAGCATCATCAGGGCGCTGAGATGGAACTTGCCGCGCCGCCAGAACTTACGCATTGAGTCATTACGCATTGGACGGGCCCTCCGCCAGCCGGGCCCCGCGCCGGACGTCGCGCACCGCCTCGACCGTGGCGCGGGCGGTCCGCTTCATCCAGATCAGCATGCCGCTGAAGACCAGCGTGGTCATCAGCAGGCCAAAAGCGAACCACACCAGCTTGACCGGCAGGCCGCCGAAATCGCCGGTGTGCAGGGCGCGCATAATGGTGCGGGTCAACTCGATGCCCGAGGCCGCCTCCATCCCGCCCTCGATGAGGATCACCTCGGCGGTGAAGGGATTCACCCGGACATAGTCGGGCAGCAGCGGCACCTGCCCGCTGGACCCCGCCACCGTCGCCGGGTCGTAGGCGGTGCCGGGCAGCCACAGGTAGCGCAGCCGCATGTCGGGCAGGGCCGCCTTGGCGCTGGCCAGGACGGCGTCGACGTCCGGCCTCGGCGCGGTCGCGCTCACCGGGATCTGGTCGCGGGCCAGCAGCACCGGCGCCTTCCCGCCGCCCAGCCCCATCCCGAGATGGAACAGCATCATGTAGATCAGGAACCACAGGCTGGTGACCGAGATGACCGCGATGAACCAGATCGACCACGTGCCGGCGACGCGGTGCAGGTCGCCCCACATCACGCGCGGCGCCTGCCGCCAGCGGATGCGCGGCTGGTAGAAGGACTTCCAGAAGCGCTTGTAGACCACCAGCCCGGTGACCAGCGACCCGACGAGCGGAATGGCCAGCAAGGTCACGAGGTACCAGCCCACGGGGAAGGTCATCAGCCAGCCGTGCAGGGCGCGGAAGAAGCTCTGGAACGAGTTGCCGGTGGACAGCCCCTGCACCGCCCCGCTGACCGGATCCACCCAGGCGGTGGTGAAGGTGCCGTCGGGCATCGCCATGCGGGCGCTGACCGCCATGTGGGAGCCGCCCCAGTTCAGCGAACTCACCCGCCCGCCCGGCGCCGTGGCCTCGGCGGCGGCGATCAGCGCGCTGACCGGCAGCGGCTCCCCGGCGCCCGACGCCCGCATGGCCGGGTTGACCAGCCACATGATCTCGGTGCTGACCACGGCGATGGTCCCGGTCAGGCAGACGAAGAACAGGAACGCCCAGATGGGCATCGCCAACCAGGAGTGCCACAGGAACCACAGCCGCGTGCGCGACTTGCCGACGCTCATCTCGTCCTCTCAGATGGAACCACCAATCCTCCTGTTCAGACGAACGGGGGCGCCCTCCGCCTCATGCTCAAATGCGAAGAATTCTCATTTTCGTTTGGAAGCGCCCGGCCGGGCATCGTCACCCCATGCATCCCCCATCACGCATGGGAAACGGACCCGCTCCGATTTCCTGGCCGCTCCTCGGATCGGGGCGGCGCCTCCATGCGCCGAAGCAACCTGAGAATGGCTCCGCCTCACCCACCACCTTTGATTGAACAGGCCATGAGCCCGAAACCGATGCCCGATGCATCGTGAAACCCCATTGACACTGCCAAATCAATCAAGCATTTTGAACGCCATTCAAAATTAGGTCTGGCGACAAAGCCAAACCATGAACAGGGGCATCGGCGATGGGGTACGAATGGCAGTTTGCCATAATACTTGAGTATTGGCCGATTTTCGCACGCGGGGCCATTACGACCCTCCAGATAACGTTACTGTCTTCCGCTATCGGCTTGCTGATCGGACTCTTGGTCGGCGTGAGCCGCGAATCATCCGGTATCTTTGTAAGATCCGTCACATCCGTCTATGTTGAAATGATTCGCGCCACTCCGGCGCTCGTGCAGATTGTCTGGCTCTACTACTGCTTTCCGATCATCTTCGGTTACCAACTCAGCGCGATGACCTCGATCATCATCGCCCTCGGCATCCATTCCGGAGCCTACGTGTCGGAGATCGTGCGGGCCGGCATCAACGCGGTGGACACCGGCCAGTTTCTCGCCGCCAAGTCCATCGGCATGAACCACTTCACGGCGCTCCGCCGCATCATCCTGCCCCAGGCCGGACAGAAGATGATCCCGCCGCTGATCAACGAATTCGCCAACCTGATGAAGCTGACGACGCTCGGCTCGATGATCGCGGTCTATGAGCTTCTTCAGGAATCGAACAACCTCATCGCCACGACCTACCGCCCGCTTGAGGTCTACACGTTCCTGGCGATCTTCTTCTTCATCATCACCTACCCCTGGATCTGGCTGTCGCAGCGCCTGGAACGGCGCCTGAAGATGCGGGCCTGACCGATCCTCGCACGATCCTCCGGTGGAGTTTCCCCAATGCTGCGCATCACCAACCTCGGGAAGAGCTACGGCAGCGCGCGCGTCCTGAGCGGCATCGATCTCGACGTGCAGCCCCACGACGTCGTGGCGATCATCGGACCCAGCGGCTCCGGCAAGAGCACGCTTTTGAAATGCATCAACTTTCTGGAACGCTACGACGAGGGCGAGGTCCGCTTCGGCGATGAGCTGGTCGGCTATGTCGAGGCCAACGGCCAGCGGCGGCTGGCCACCGAGCGCCAGACCAACCGGCTGCGCGCCGAAATGGGCATGGTCTTCCAGAACTTCAACCTGTTCCCCCACATGACGACGCTCCAGAACGTCATCGAGGGGCCGATCCAGGTGAAGGGCGTCGCGCGCGACGAGGCGGTCCGCCACGCCGAGCAGCTTCTCGCCAAGGTCGGGCTGGCCGACAAGCGCGACGTCCGTCCGACCAAGCTGTCGGGCGGGCAGCAGCAGCGCGCCGCGATCGCCCGCGCCCTGGCGATGCGCCCGCGCCTGATGCTGTTCGACGAGCCGACCTCGGCGCTCGACCCCGAACTGGTCGGCGAGGTGCTGACCACCATGCGCGAACTCGCCGCCGAAGGCATGACCATGGTGATCGTCACCCACGAAATGAGCTTCGCGCGCGACGTCGCGAGCCGGGTCGTCTTCATGGAAGGCGGCCGAATCGTCGAAGAGGGACCACCAGGCAAGATTTTCACCAACCCGGACAACGCGAGGACCCGCGCGTTCCTTGCCCGCGTCCTGCATTGAAGAGGCTGAACATGTCCGCATTCCGCACGCTGATCTCGTCGCTGGTGGTTGGCGCCCTGGTGACCTTCGGCGCCGTCAAGGCCCAGGCCGCCGGCGAGGTCGAGAAGATCGTCCGGCAGGGCGAGCTGAAGATCGGCTACATCCCCTCCCCGCCCGGAACCGCCAAGGACCCCAAGACGGGCGAACTGACCGGCTTCTACGTGGACGCAGCGCGCGCCATCGCCGAGCAGATGGGCGTCCGCCCGGTCTTCATCGAGACGACCTGGGCGAACTTCGTCGCCGGGCTGCAGGCCGGCCAGTTCGACATGTCCATCGGCGCGACCTTCGCCACCGTGAAGCGCGCCACCGTGGTCGATTTCACCAAGCCGATCTTCTATCTCGGCAGCGTCGCCGTGGTGAAGAACGACGAGGCGCGCTTCGCCTCGCTGGCCGACATGAACAAGGCGGACGTCCGCATCGCCGTGGTCCAGGGCACCGCCGCCGAGGACTTCGTGCGCCGCACCATCCCCAACGCCAAGCTGACCTCGCTGGCCGGCGGCAACCTGACCGCGGGCTTCATGGAGGTGGCGGCCGGCCGCGCCGACGCCAGCTTCGAGGATCTGTTCACCGCTACCCGCTTCACCGAACAGCAGCCGGGCGTGAAGATGCTGTTCAACGACCGGCCGGTGAATTTCCTGCCGATCGCCTGGACCGTCCGCAAGGGCAACAGCGAGCTGCAGTCGGTCCTCAACGTCGGGCTCGACAACCTGCTGACCTCCGGCCAGTGGGACGTGATCGCCGCCAAGTACATCTCCGGCGGCCGCTACGTGAACGAGCCCGCCCTGCGCGAATTCCCGAAGCAGGCTCCCTGATCGCCGGCTCCGCCGTCCGACCCGATCCGCAGCGGTCGACCTGAAAAACCCCCGAAGAGGACATCTGCGTCCATGCCGCAATACCCGAGCTGGCAGGATACCCTGGCCGGCAAAACCTGGCGCACGACCCACTTTCCCCGCATCAAGGCGGACATGCCGACCTTCCTCGGCGTTCCCTACGCCATCCGGGACGAGGATCTGGCCGGCGCCGACGCCGTCATCATCGGCGCGCCCTTCGCCGCCGGCTGGGGAACCAAGTACAGCGGCGTCGACAAGGCCGAATGGCTGGCCGCCACCGTCCGCGTCCGCCAGCAGTCGATCCGCTACCGCGGCGGCTACGTGCAGGACTTCGACCTCGACATCTTCGAGCATCTGAAGGTCGTCGATTACGGCGACGTCGACATCCCCCTCGAAGCCAGCTACGAGGGCACGGTCGAGCGCATCCTGGAAGCCCAGGAGGGCGTCGAGCGCAAGGTCAAGGCGGCGCTGGCCGCCGGCGCGGTGCCGATCGTCATCGGCCAGAACTCGCCCTGCGCCTCCTACGCCATCGGCCGGCCGGTGGCCGAGCATGTGAAGGGGCCGGTCGGCATGATCAGCCTCGACACCCATTGGGACTGCTGGCCCTACGACTGGGCCACCATGAACGACTACGTCGCCGGCTCGACCAACTGGAAGGACAAGCTGTTCCGCGACTGCCCCAGCTACGCCATCCGCAATCTGGTCGAGATCGGCGAGCGCGGCATGCTGGAGAATCCGGACATCGTCCGCCACTACCTCCGCAACGGCGCCTGCTTCATGCCGATGTGGAAGATCCGGACGGAGCTGGGCATCCAGGGCGTGATCGACAACCTGCGCCACGCCTACGACGGCACGGCCGGCGTTTACGCCCATTTCGACATGGACGTGCTGGGCGGCGCCGGACCGACCGAGGGCGACGTGCTGGGCGAGCTGGCCGAGCCGATCGGCATGACCGACTACGAGGCGATCCGCATCGCGCACGAGGTCGGCAAGCGCGGCTGCGACGGGCTGTCCTTCCTGTGCATCCCGCCCGGTTCGGCGATCATGTACCGGGTCATCGTCTACGCGGTGACCTATTTCCTGGCGGGCCTCGCCATGCGCAAGGCCGGCCAGACCGGGACCTGACGGACCCGGCGGCGGGGAGCGGACGCCCGCTCCCCGCCCTCTTCTCCACCGTTTCCCTTCCTACGAACTTTGCGAAGCGCCCCGTCCGTCGGCGGCGGAGGCGCGGGGATTTCCGATCGATGCTCAACGTCAATGGCGACGCCGTTCTGGCGACCCTGCGGACCCTGGCGGGATTCGGCGCGGTGGGGTCCGGCGTCTGCCGGCCCGCGCTCTCACCGGCGGACCTGGCGGCCCGCCGCTGGCTGGCCGGCGAAATGGAAAGGATCGGCCTCAAGGCGACCATCGACGCGGTGGGCAACCTGTATGGCGCGGCGCCCGGCGCCGGCCGGTCGGTGCTGATCGGTTCCCATTCCGACAGCGTGCCGACCGGGGGCTGGCTGGACGGCACGCTCGGCCTCGCCTATGGGCTGGAGATCGCCCGCGCCTGGATGGAAGCCCACCCCGGCGCGCCGGTCGGCATCGACCTGATCGACTTCTCCGACGAGGAGGGACGCTTCCTGAGCTGCCTGGGCAGCCGCTCCTTCTGCGGCGACCTCCCCGGTCTGCCGGCCGGTTTCGCCGAGGAGGCGGCCAGCGCCGGTCTGGACACCACCGGTATGGGCACCGCCCCGCCGCTCCGTCTCGACCCGCAACGGCACCGCGCCTTCTTCGAAGCCCACATCGAGCAGGGGCCGCGGCTGGAGGCGGCCGGCCTCCCCATCGGCGTGGTCACCGGCATCTTCGGCATGCGCCGCTACGCCGTGCGGTTCGACGGCCGCGCCGACCATGCGGGCACGACGCCGATCGCGCTGCGCCGCGACGCCGCCCGCCTGCTCTACCGCTTCGCCGACGCCTGCCACCACCGTTTCCGCCAAGCCGGTTCGACGGACAGCGTGTGGAACCTGGGCAAGGTGTCGCTCCAGCCCGGCGCCGTGAACGTCGTCGTCGAGCGGGGGGAGCTTCTGCTCGAGTTCCGCGACCTCGACCCGGTGGCGCTGGACGGCTTGAGCGCCGCGCTGGCGATGCTGGTCGACGAGTTCGACGGCCAGGAGGGTGTGCGGGTTTCGCTGGAGGAGGCCGGGCGTCTGGCGCCGGTGTCGCTGGACCCCACGCTTCGGGGATTGGTTGCCGACGCCGCCGCGGCCCGCGGCGCCCGGTCGATGCCATTGCCGAGCGGCGCGATCCACGACGCGATGGTGCTGGCGCGGAGCGTCCCCACCACGATGCTGTTCGTGCCGAGCATCGGCGGGCGGAGCCACACGCCGGTGGAGGACACGCGGGCGGAAGACATCGTGCTGGGCGCCCATGTGCTCGCACAGGCCGTTTTCGCCTGCGCCGAGAGCCTGTGAACGGACCCTCCCGGCACCCCATCGCTGTGGCGGAGGTTGGTCCGGGACGATAGGATGGCGGCCTTCGAAGACTGCGCGGGTGTGTTTCGGCACGGTTTTCGGGAAAAAGTGCGCGTAGCGTGAAAGTCGGGGATGATGCAGGACGAATTTCTGTCCGAAAATTTTGGCAGACGGCTCCATGAGCTGCGCGTGGCGCGCAAGATGACCCTGTCGAGCCTGGCGAAAAGCTGCGACTGCTCGGTGGCGCTGCTGTCGAAGATCGAGAAGGGCAAGGCCCGGCCATCGCTCAACACGCTGCACAGGATCGCCACGGCGCTCGACACCAACATCGGAAACCTGCTGCCGACCGAGCGGGCCCAGCCGGCGATCATCGTTCGCAACGGAGATCGCCCCATCCTGTCCGACGGCCTGCTGCGCGGGCGGGACGGCGTGCAGCTCGAAGCGCTGTCCGTGCTCGCCCCGGGCAGTTCCTTTCAGGTGAACATCCATCATGTGGCCGTCGGGGGACGTTCCGACGGCTGCATCACCCATCCGGGCGAGGAGTTCGTCTATGTGCTGTCGGGTGAGATCGACCTGATCCTGGGCGACGAGACCACCCGGATGGGCGCGGGCGATGCCGCGTTCTTCGCGTCCGAGATTCCTCACGGCTACGCCAATCCGGGGACCGTTCCAGCCGCGGTCCTGTGGCTCAACTCTCCGCCCACCTTCTAGACACCCTGAGGGGCGGCGCACCCGTTCCCGCTGCGGCCACCGCGGACCGGCATGGAAACGGGGTGCGAACTTTAGACATCGGGGCCCCCGGACACAGGCCGCTGTGCCGCCGGGCTCCCCGGCGGGCGATTGCGCCGGGTCAACAGCACGGTCCGCACGCGCCGCGCGCGTCCTTGTCGGACGTTGAGCGATCCGCACGCCCGTCGACGGGCGACACGCCGTCGTGATTCCAGCCAACCGAGCCGGACGGCGCGGGTCCGCCGATGCGGCGCGTCCACTTTCCGACGTCGGCGCGCCGCTTCGGCTTTGAACAGTGTCCGGCGACCCAGACCCAGCAAAACGCAAGGGTGCCCCTGCCCCGATGCCCGCCTCCGGCGGCTCACCCGTCCGCGACGCGACGGATTAGCTTCGCACGCTAATGACCTTGATAATGCCTGATGCATCAGGCATTGTGCGCGTCACCAACCTTTCGGGGCCGGCACAGAACCGGTCTCCTGAACAATGCGGATCGGAGGAACGCCCCTATGAACGTCGAGAAACTGCCCATCGTCCTGACGGTCGCCGTGGCGGCGCTGTTCGCCGCCGTCCCGTCCACGGCGCAGACCGCGGAGCGCACCATGCGCCTCTCGGCCGCCGTCGCTCAGGACCACCCCTTCGCGGCCGGGGTGTCGGCGCTGACCGCCTGCGCGGCCGACAAGTCCGGCGGCAAGATGAAGATCCAGAGCTTCTGGAACGCCGCGCTGGGCAGCGACATGCAGGCCGTGCAGCTCGTGCGCGGCGGCTCGCTGGACATGGTGGTCGCCTCCACCTCGCCGCTCGCCTCTCTGGTGCCGGCCATGGGCGTCTTCGACCTGCCCTTCCTGTTCGAGAACGAGGCGGAGGCCGACCGCATCCTCGACGGCGCCGTCGGCCAGCAACTGTCCGAAAAGCTCCAGGGCGTCGGGCTGGTCAATCTCGCCTATTGGGAGAACGGGTTCCGCAACCTCACCAACTCCCGCCGGCCCATCCAGAAATGGGAGGATCTGGGCGGCACCAAGATCCGCGTGATGCAGAATCCGGTGTTCATGGACACCTTCTCCACGCTGGGCGCCAACGCCGTCCCGATGGCCTTCAGCGAGCTGTTCACGGCGCTGGAGACCCGCGCGGTCGACGGGCAGGAGAACCCCTACGCCAACATCGAGACCGGCAAGTTCTACGAGGCGCAGAAGTACCTGTCGGTCACCAACCACGCCTACACGCCGGCGGTGATCCTCTACTCCAAGAAGATCTGGGACGGCCTGTCGTCCGCCGAGCGGGACATCCTCCAGTCCTGCGCCGCGGTGGCCCGCACCGAGGAGCGCCGGGTGAACCGCGAGCAGTCGGAGAAGTCGCTGGCCCGCCTGAAGGACCTCGGCATGCAGGTGAACGAGCTGTCCGCCGAGGAGCGCAAGCGCATGCTCCAGAAGGTGGCGCCGGTCTACGAGAAGCACGCCGCGGCCATCGGGGCCGAGACGATGACCCTGCTGCAATCCGAACTCGGCCAGCTCCGCAAGGCCAACCCGTAACGCGCGCCCAGTGACTCACGGGCGGGCCACGAGTCCGCCCGTGGAGCCGTGCGCCCGCCCGACGCCCGATCTCCCCGTGGGAACCCCGATGCTCATCAAAAAGATCGACACCTTCATCCTGAAGACTCCGCTGAACGCGAAGACCTTCTATTCCTCCCAGGCGGCGTTTCCGGAGCGCAACAGCCTGCTGGTCCGCATCACCACCGACGACGGTCTGGTTGGCTGGGGCGAGGGCGGGCAGTACGGCCCGGCGGAACCGCCGGAAAGCTGCATCATCGACGTGCTGGCCCCCCGGCTGATCGGCCGCCGCGCCGACCAGCCGGTGCGGGTCTTCGAGGATCTCTATTCCTTCTGCCGCGACTTCGGCCAGAAGGGCACCTACATCGAGGCGCTGAGCGCCATCGACATCGCGCTGTGGGACCTGTGGGGCAAGTCGCTGAACCGGCCGGTGCACGCGCTGATGGGCGGCGCCTTCCGCGACAAGGTCGCGGCCTACGGCACCGGCTGCTACTACCCGGACTATTTCCGCGACACGCCGCGCATGATGGCGGCGCTGGCCGAGGAGGCGCAGCGCTACCGCGAGGCCGGGCTGCCGGCGATCAAGATCAAGATCGGCCTGCTGCCGATCGTCCAGGACATCGAGCGGGTGGCGCTGGTCCGCGACGTGCTGGGGCCGGACACCCTGATCATGGTCGACGCCAACCACGCCTACAACACGGCGGGCGCCATCCGGATCGGGCGGGCGCTGGAGCGCTTCGACGTCCGCTGGTTCGAGGAGCCGGTGCCGCCGGAGGACCGCCAGGGCTACCGCCGCGTGCGCGATTCCATCGACGTGCCCATCGCGGGCGGCGAGTGCGAATACACCCGCTTCGGCTTCCGCGAGCTGCTGGCCGAGGGCTGCATCGACATCGCCCAGCCGGACCTGTGCTGCGCCGGCGGCTTCACCGAATGGCAGAAGATCCTGGCGCTGACCACCGCCCACGGTGTGATGACCGTCCCGCACATCTGGGGGTCCGGCATCGCGCTCGCCGCGGCGCTCCAGGCGCTGGCGACGGCGCCGCTGGTTCCCTACACGGCGCTCGGCGTGCCGTTGCAGAACGAGCCGATGGTGGAGTTCGACCGCACCCACAACCCGCTGCGCGACGACCTGCTGATCGACAACTTCACGCTGGTGGACGGGTGCCTCGCCGTGCCCGGCGGGCCGGGGCTGGGCGTGGAGGTCGATCCCGACCAGCTCGCCCGCTACACCGTGCGGTCGCGCAGCGCGTGACCGGGTTGGAGACGTCCCGCCGGAGATCCGTGATGTGGAACGGCACCCTCTTCTTCAGAATCCTCGACGGCATCCTGGTGGTGTGCATCGCGGCGATGCTGGTCATGGTGTTCGGCAACGTCGTGCTGCGCGCCGTCTTCAACAGCGGCATCGACGTGTCGGAGGAGCTTCCGCGTTTCCTGTTCGTGTGGATGACCTTCATCGGCGCCGTGATCGGCTTCCGTGAAGGGTCGCACTTTGGCGTGGACGCCCTGGTCCGCCTGCTGCCGCGCGCCGGCAAGAAGGTCTGCTGGGCGATCAACCAGATCGTCATGCTGGTCTGCTGCGCGGTCATCGTCCAGGGCACGCTGCTCCAGCACGATCTGAACGCGACGAACCACGCCCCGGTGACCGGCCTGTCGATGATCTGGGTCTTCGGCGTCACCTACCTGACCGGCGGGGTGATCGGGCTGATGTGCATCCTGAACCTCGTCCGGCTGGCGCTCGGCAAGGTCGGCGACGACGAGCTGATCCAGGTCGAGGAGGAGGGCATGGGCGAGGTGGACCCGAACCGGCTGAAAGGCCCGCACACGCTGAAGGAAACGGCGCCGTGACCATCTTCATCTTCGTCGGCAGCCTGCTGGGCGCGATAGCGCTGGGGCTTCCCATCGCCTTCGCGCTGATCGTCTCCGGCCTCGCCCTGATGGCCTTCATGGGGATGCTCGACCCCCAGATCGTCGTGCAGAGCATGTGGGACGGCGCCAACAGCTTCCCGCTGCTGGCCGTGCCCTTCTTCATGCTGGCCGGCGAATTCATGAACGCCGGCGGCATGTCGCGGCGCATCATCGCCATGGCGATGGCCTGGGTCGGCCACCTGCGCGGCGGGCTGGGCTTCGTCGCGGTGTTCGCGGCGATCCTGATGGCCTCGCTGTCCGGCTCGGCGGTGGCGGACACGGCGGCGCTCGCCTCCATCCTGCTGCCGATGATGCGGCAGGCGGGCTACGACATCCACCGCTCCGGCGGACTGATCGCGGCCGGGGGCATCATCGCGCCGGTGATTCCGCCGTCGATCGGCATGATCCTGTACGGCGTCGCCGGGCAGGTCTCCATCACCAAGCTGTTCCTGGCCGGCATCGTGCCGGGAATCATGATGGGAGCGGCGCTTCTGGTCACCTGGTGGTGGCTGGCCCGCCGCGAGATCCTGACCACGCCGCCCAAGGTGCCGCTGCGCGAGCGGCTGCGGCTGACCGCCGACGCCTTCTGGGCGATGCTGCTTCCGGTGGTCATCATCGGCGGGCTGAAGACCGGCGTCTTCACGCCGACCGAGGCGGCGGTGGTCGCCGCGGTCTACGCCATGTTCGTCGGGCTGGTCATCTACCGCGAACTGAAGATCGCCGACCTGTACGGGCTGATGCTGTCGGCGGCGAAGACGACGGCGGTGGTGATGTTCCTGGTGGCGGCGGCGGGCATCTCCGCTTGGCTGATCACCGCGTCAAACATCCCGGCCCAGCTCGCCGATTTGCTGGCCCCGGTGATGGACAACCGGCTTCTGCTGATGGTCGCGCTGATGATCATCGTTCTGATCGTCGGCACCGCGCTGGACTTCGCGCCGACCATCCTGCTGATGGTCCCGGTGCTGATGCCGATCATCAAACAGGCGGGCATCGACCCGGTCTATTTCGGTGTCCTCTTTATCATGAACAACGCCATCGGCCTGATCACCCCGCCGGTCGGCACGGTGCTGAACGTGGTCTGCGGCGTCGGGCGCATGTCGATGTCGAACCTGATGAAGGGCGTCGGCCCTTTCCTGCTGGCGCAGACCGCCGTGCTGTTCCTGCTGGTGCTCTTCCCGGAGCTGGTGATGGCGCCGCTCGCCTGGTTCACGGCGCGGTGACGGCCTCCGATGCCCCAAGGATGTGAAGGCGGGTTTGAAGGCGGTGGAGGCGCGGTGTTAAAATGTCGGACCTGACGCGGCGCCTCCGTCTGCGGCGATTCACTGAGGAACGGTCTTCCATGCTCGACGGCAACGGTCCCCTCGACACGGCCTCCATCGGCGAGCAGGTCACCCAGCGGCTGCGGAGCGAGATCATCTCCGGCCGGCTGGCGCCGGGATCGCGGCTGATGCTGGACCAGTACAAGGCGCTGTGGAACATCAGCATCACGCCGCTGCGCGACGCCGCCAAGCGGCTGGAGGCGGACGGGCTGGTCCACATCTACCCGCGGCGCGGCATCTTCGTGGCGGAGATCGACCGCAACGCCCTGATGGAGGTGTTCCAGCTCCGCATCGCCCTGGAGCCGCTGGTGACGGAGCTGGCCACCCCCCACGCTCCGGAGGCGGAGGTGGAGGCGATGACCGAAGCCTACATCGCCGCCGGCCGCCCCGCCCCGGAGGCGGAACGGCAGGCTCGCCTGCAGGAGGTGGACGAGGTCATCCACGACTTCGTGCTGGCCCACTGCCCCAACCAGCGGCTGGCCCGCATCATGGCGACGCTTCGGGATTCGGTGGCCTGGTGCCGGAACGCGGTGATCGAGAAGGTGCCGAACGCCTTCGATCCCTCGCTGGAGGAGCATGTCGCCATCTGCAAGGCTCTGCGCGCCAAGGACGCCGAGGGAGCGGCCGCAGCGATGCGCGATCATTTGATCGCCACCCGCGACCGCACGTTGAAGGCCATGGAGGCACAGGAGCGCGCATAGGCGGCGGCGTGGGCGCAAGCCGATCGGGCACTGCAAATGCGGGTACGACATGTTGAACATCCCTTCCTTCCGCACGCGGGCCTCGTTGCGCGAGGATGTCGAACGCCTGGGCGTCGGCCCGGGAGACATCGTGATGGTCCATGCGGCGATGAGCCGGGTTGGAGCGCTTCTGAACGGGCCGGATGCCTTGATCGGAGCCCTGCTTGATGCTTCGGGACCGGATGGCACGATCCTCGCCTACACGGATTGGGACGCCCGCTATGATGAGCTTCTGGATGGGAACGGCCGCGTCGCCGAAGAATGGCGGGCCCATGTGCCGCCCTTCCATCCAGCCGCATCACGAGCGGCACGGGAGAACGGTGTGCTGGCCGAATTCATCCGCACTTGGCCGGGCGCCCGACGGAGCGGCAATCCGGGTGCGTCCGTGGCCGCAATCGGCGCGGGGGCGGACTGGCTGACGGCCGACCATCCGCTGGACTACGGGTACGGCCCCGGCTCGCCACTGGCCAAGCTGGTGGACGCGGGGGGCAAGGTCCTGATGGTGGGCGCGCCGCTCGACACCATGACCCTGCTCCACCACGCCGAGCATCTCGCGCGTGTTCCGCGTAAGCGCATCCGCCGCTGCGAGGTGCCGTTCGCCACGGCGGCGGGCACCCGATGGCGGATGGTCGAAGAGTTCCAGACATCGCTTCCGGTCGTGCCTGGCCCGGATGAGGCCTATTTCGCCACCATCGTCATGGACTTTCTCGCGACCGGGCACGGCCTGCAGGGGACCGTTGGGGAGGCACCCGGCACAATAGTCGAGGCGGCCACCATCACCACTTTCGCGGTCGGCTGGCTGGAGCAGCGCTACGGCTGAGCCATTGTCCATTGCGCGTGTCGTTGCCGGTATCGCTGCGGCGTTGTCGCAATTTCCCCATCGCACGACTACGTTCCATCGGCACATGGAAGCGTCGGCCTCTTGGCTGTGCGGGAACGATGGCGGCAAAAGGCAATGTTCACTCTTAAGAAGAACGAGCGGTTCGAGCAGGACATCAAGAAAAGCCGCTTCCTTGCCTCGGCGGGGCCGGTCAGCACCGAGGAAGACGCCCGTGAGTTCATCGCCGCGCTCAGCCAGCGGGATGCCGGTCACAATTGCTGGGCCTTCCGGATCGGCGACCTTTACCGGTCCAACGATGATGGCGAACCCGGGGGAACGGCGGGGCGCCCGATCCTTCAGGCCATAGACGGCCAGAACCTGGATCGGGTGGCGGTGGTGGTCAGCCGCTGGTTCGGCGGCGTTCTTCTCGGTGCGGGCGGGTTGATGCGCGCCTACGGCGGCACCGCGGCGGCCTGTCTGCACGCCGCCGAACGCCAGCCGATCATCGCCTTCGCCACCCTGTCCGTCACCTGCGCCTTCGCCGACGAGGCCAGGATCAGGGCGGGACTTGGCGCCTTCCCCGCGGCGCTTGCCGAAACCATCGGCTTCACGCCCGACGGCGTGCTTCTCCAGATCCGAATTCCCTGCGCGGAGGTGGATGATGTCGTTCGCATGATCACGGACGCTTCGCGCGGTCAAGCGACGGTCGAGACCGAACCGGTGCCGCGGATAGGGGGCTGACCCCGGCACCCACCGGATGAACCACGGACAAAGCGTCCGTCTCAGTGACCTGTTTCCCTGAAACCCCTCCACCCTGAGTGATACCAAGCCCTGCGCAGTGCGACTCACGCGGCGGTTCCCGGAGGACCGTGCGGTGTGATTCACCGGAGAGACCACGGCGACGAGGTTTACGATGGCCACCTCCGCCGACGCACGGATCATTCGCCGGCGGGCTTCGCCCGCATGTGCGGCCGGGACCGCCGTCGCGGTCCACAGCGGATTGAAATCCGCCATAGCAAAGCCGCAAAACTGTCCAGAAAAACGGAGACATCGCAATTCGCTGGGTTGGACACCGCCCAGGCTGCGGCGGCCGGCGGGACGTGGTGTTTTGCACCTCTTTGCAAGCCATACACCCTTGTCACTTCCTCATTCCGTGGGAAATCTATTGAAATTGCGATAAAAATAGGAAAAATACGAACAATCAAAACGCTGTCATTTCTTCAAATTCTTGACGGCCGTCAAGTAATTGGGACGCGAAGTCCGGGACATTGGCTTCAGACGCAACACTCGCCCTGGATTGCATCATGAAAGCCAAGACCTTCCTCGCCACCGTCAGCGCCGCCGCCCTCATCGCCCTGTCGGGGATCGGCGCCGCATCGGCCACCACTCTGTACGCCGAGCCGAAGGTCAAGGAGCCGGCGGTCGACATCGTCCAGGACCCCGCGGCGGTCCCGGCGCCGGAAGCGGCGGGCAAGCGCGCGCCCAAGACCCACAACGTCGTGTTGACCACGACCGAGGTCGAAGCCAGGCTGGATGACGGCACGACCTACACCTACTGGACATTCAACAACAAGGTCCCCGGCCCGATGGTCCGCGTCCGTGTCGGCGACACGGTGAACGTGTCCATGACGAACGCGCCCGGATCGATCATGAACCATTCCATTGATTTCCACGCGGCCACCGGTTTCCTTGGCGGCGGACAGATCACCCAGGCGGAGCCGGGCCAGACCAAGGAATTCTCGTTCAAGGCGATGGCGCCGGGCGTCTACGTCTATCACTGCGCCACGCCGATGGTCGCCCAGCACATCGCCAAGGGCATGTTCGGCCTGATCGTGGTGGAACCCGAAGGCGGCCTGCCGAAGGTCGACAAGGAATTCTATGTGATGCAGCAGGAGATCTACGCCACCAAGGCGAAGAACCTGCCGGCGGCGGAAGACGACTATGACGGCTTGGTGAACGAGAAGCCCGGCTATCTGGTGTTCAACGGCGCCGTGGGTGGGCTGGTGAAGGACAAACCGCTGAAGGCCAGTGTGGGCGAAACCGTGCGCATCTGGTTCGGTGTCGGCGGGCCGAACTTCACCTCGTCGTTCCATGTCATCGGCGAGATCTTCGATCGCGTCCACAACCTCGGTGCCCTCGACACGCCTCCGCTGAAAAACGTGCAGACGGTCACGGTGGCGCCCGGCGGAGCGACGATGGTGGAGTTCAAGGTCGACTACCCGGGCAAGTACGCCCTGGTCGACCACGCTCTGAGCCGTGCCACCAAAGGGCTCATCGGCATTCTGGAAGTCGATGGAAAGGCGGACGACAGCATCATCCTCGACAAGAGCGGCGACTCCCGCAAGCAGCTCGGCGAAATGAAGCATTGATCCCACCCCGGTGGGATGCGCACGGGGAAGGTAAGGGGCGGGCCCCTGCCTTCCTCCGTTGGGTATTTCCCGCATGCCGGCGGTGCTTGGCCGTGCCGTTTGCGCGAGGACAAAGAAGCCTTCGCATCATCGTGGCATGATCCGGTCATGACCTTTCCATCCTTTTATGATGCGGCGCCGCGGCTCGTCGTGTGCGATCCGCTCAGCGCGTTCCTCGGCGCGGCCGAGGACGGCCTGCTTGAGTACGGCTACGCCGATGCGGTGCGGCTGGCCGGCCATTCCTGCCCGACCGTCGCGGGCGCTTACCTGATGACCGTACGGTCACTGGAGCGTCTGTACCCCGACGAGATGCCCAAGCGCGGGGCCGTTGCGGTGTCTGTCCGGGAGGCCGCCGACGAAGGCGTGGCGGGCGTGATGGCAAGCGTCGCCACGCTGCTGACCGGAGCGACGGAGAGCACCGGCTTCAAGGGCATCGCTGGACTCTTCGACCGCCGGAACCTCCTGTCCTTCGGGGGCGGCATTCAGGGGACGATGGCCTTCGTCCGCACCGACACGGGAGCGGGCGTGCAAGCGACGCTCGACATCAGCGTCGTGCCGGTCGATCCGGCGATGCCCGGCCTTCTGCGGCGCCTTTTGTCCCACGCGGCATCCCCGGACGAAGCGCCACAGTTCCGCACCCTATGGCAGGAACGGGTCCGGCGCATGCTGGTGGACCACGCCGGCGACCCTCGACTGGTCAGCCTTGCCGCCTGGAATGGCCGACCCGACGCGTGACCTCCTTTCCAAAGACTTCGAACATGCACACCGACAGCAAGACCGGCCAACTCCTGCACGACGATCATCACCGGACCATCGACCTTTTGAACGCGTTCGAAGCCTATCTTGAGCGCATGGAGGACGACATTCCGCATCTCGACGCGGACGGTCGCGGTCTGCTCGCCACCCTCGGCAAGGAGCTGGGCCAGGACCTCGAACGGCATTTCCTCCTGGAAGAGCAGTGCCTCTTCCCCCCCATCGCCGCCGCCGGCGCTTACGAGATGACGGCCGACCTGTCGACCGACCATGAAGCTCTGCGCCCGCTCGTCCGCCGCATCGCCCGGCTGTGTGCCTTGGCTCTGCGTGAGGGGTTCGATGAGGAAAGCTGGCCGGCTTTCCGCCATTTCGGGCATCAGTTGATCGACGGCCTCGTTCTGCACATTCAGAAGGAAGAGACCGCACTGCTCAGCGCCGTGGACGCCGTGCTCACGCCGTCACAGGACGTCGCCCTTGCACGGGCTTACCGCCCTGGGGAAGAGGCGCTTGGCGGCGTGGATGAACGCGCATCATCGCCGCGGGCTTGGGACGGACACTCAGCGGCGGGTCGGTAGTGGCCAACGTGCGTCGATGTTCCGAACCGAATCAAGCCGGATTCATCGGCTCGGTGGGCGGAACGGGGTTGTCCTCGGGTTCCGCTGGCGCGGCGGGCACGGGCTCGTCCTCCTGCCCGTCCGGAAGGCGACCGAGGCAGGACCCGTCGGGGCGCGCGAAGGGTGACGAGGGCAGGGGTGCGGACCGCTGGGGCTTCATGGTGATTCCTCCCTTCCTGTCAGAACACCCTTCACGCCGCATCATCGCGACGGCGCGAAAGCCTGCCGGTGAGGCGGCATCCATTTGCGGGCATGAGCCCCCCGTGCGCCGACGCCGGTGAACGGCTCGCTCACCTTCGACCACACCGCCGCCGAACCACACGCTCACCAACCATTCCGGCGGTCGGTATGATGGCCCCCCGCTTTGCGATGGCCCCTCACCGGTAAGAAGGACGAGGAGGCGCCGATCTTCCAGGGCGCTGACCACCGCCTCGTCGCCGACCTGTTCAAGGCGGTGCCGGAGTTGCGGCAGGCGCTCCGACACCGGCGCGGCACAGGTCCGCCAGGGCCTGGAAGCCGGCGGCGAAGGTGTTCCGGCCGACCTGCTCGCGCAGCGTGGGCAGGTCCTCGGGCCGGCACTCGAAGTCGGCCCACCATTCGCCGAAGGTGCGGTTGCCCTCCGTCACCTCGGTCAGGCGGAAGGTCGCAACGTAGTCGGTGAGCGGCAGCGGGGATTCGAGGATCGTGTAGGTGTAGGAGCGCTCGCGGTCGCTGAAGGACACCAGCTGTTCGCGCAGCCGACCGCCGGGCGTGAGCCCGAAGTTGCGGACACAGCCGACCGTGTCGCTGCGCAGCCCGTCCTCGATGTGGCTGTCCGCGATGATGGGATGCCAGGCGTGGTGGCCGTTGAAATCCCGCGCCTTGTCCCAGACCACCCCGACGGGCGCGTCGATGACGGCGCTGACATAGACCCGTGCCATGCTTTTCCCCCCTCAGCGTTGCTTGGTGATGGCCTTGAAGCGGCGCGTCTGTTCGGTCAGCGCGGTTTCCGTTGGCAGGCGTTCCATGCTGGACGCCCCATAGAAGCCATGACAGACGGCGCACGCGCCGAGGACGAAAGAGGCGTCCTCCGGCGTGGCGATCGGGCCACCGTGGCACAGCACGATCACGTCCTTGCGCACCCGCAGGGCCGCCTCCGCCCAGGCGTCGATCCTCGGCACGCAGTCCTTCAGCGACAGCGCCGTCTCCGCCCCGATGCTGCCGCCGGTGGTCAGGCCGAGGTGGCAGACGATGACGTCGGCCCCGGCCTCGGCCATCGCGACCGCCTCGCCTTCCGAGAAGACGTAGGGCGTGGTCAGCAGATCCAGCTCATGAGCGGCGCGGATCATGTCCACCTCCAGCCCGTAGCCCATGCCGGTCTCCTCCAGGTTGGCCCGGAACACGCCGTCGATCAGCCCGACGGTCGGGAAGTTCTGCACGCCGGAGAAGCCCAGATCGGCCAGCCGCCGCAGGAACTGGTCCTGGATCATGAAGGGATCGGTGCCGTTGACGCCGGCCAGCACCGGGGTGTGCCGCACCACCGGCAGCACCTCGCGCGCCATGTCGACGACGATCTCGTTGGCGTTGCCGTAGGCGAGCAGCCCGGCCAGCGAGCCGCGCCCGGCCATACGGTAGCGGCCGGAGTTGTAGATGACGATCAGGTCGATCCCGCCCGCCTCCTCGCATTTGGCGGACAGGCCGGTTCCGGCGCCGCCGCCGACGATGGGTTCGCCGCGGGCGATCATGCCGCGGAACCGGTTGAGGATTTGTTGACGGGGAATGCGGGGCATCGTCGAAGGCTCCTTATGGCGTCGTGCCGTGGCCGGTCGCGGCGATGTCCCGGAAGGCCTGGACGAGCGCGGCGGCGAAGGCGGGGTCGTTGATGTTGTGGGGAAGGCGGATCAGCCGGCGCGCGTCCGTCTGCTCGACGGTGCGCTCCAGCGCGTCGAACAGCGCGGCGTCCGCCTGGGGATCGTGGAAGGGCTGGCCCGGCGCGTCGAGGACCGACACGCCCCCTTCGGGGATGAGGAAGCGCACCGGCCCGGTGAAGGCGTTCAGCTTGCGGCCGATCCAGGCGCCCATCGCCCGGTTCTCGTCCGCCGTGGTGCGCATCAGCGTGACCTGCGGGTTGTGCACATAGAACAGCCGGTCGCGGTAGCGGTCGGGCACGCTGTCGCGCGGGCCAAAATTCACCATGTCCAGCGCCCCGCAGGACCCGACATAGGGGATGCCGGCCCGCGCGATGGCGTCCAGCCGCTCCTCCCCGGCGCTGAAGACGCCGCCCATCAGCAGGTCGCAGACCTCGGTGGTCGTCACGTCCAGCACGCCCGCCAGCAGGCCCGAGGCGACGAGCTTCTCCATCGCCCGCCCGCCGGTGCCGGTGGCGTGGAAGACCAGACAGTCGTAGGCGGGGTCGAGCGCCTGGGACACCTGCGTGACGCAGGGCGTCGTCACGCCGAACATGGTGAGGCCCAGCGCCGGCTTGGTGTCCGTCTCGGGGATCACGCGCGCCACCATGCCGGCCATCGCGTGGGCGGCGTTGCCCAGCACGCGGCGCGAAATCCGGTTCAGCCCGGCGACGTCGGTGACCGAGGCCATCATGCAGAGGTCCGTCTCGCCGACGTAGGACGCCACGTTGCCCGACGCGACGGTGGACACGATCAGCTTGGGTGTTCCCACGGGAAGCACCCGCATACCCGGCGCGATGATCGCCGTGCCGCCGGAGCCGCCCAGGCCGATCATGCCGGCGACGTCGGTGCGCTGTTCGACGAAGCGCCGGAAGGCGTCGGCCATGCGCGACACGGCCAGCCCGCGATCGTCGGTGCCCAGCACCGCTTCCGCCCCGTCGGGGTGGCAGGAGGCGACGTCCCGCGCCGGGACGTCGGCCGGGACGGCCGGCGGGCGGGTGCCCACATCGACCGTCACCGTGCGCAGCCCCTCCGCCGCGATCAGCCCCCGCACATAGTCCAACTCGATTCCCTTGGTGTCGTAACAGCCGACGACATAGACCGTCGCCGCGCTTCGCTCCGCATCCGCCATGGCTGGGCCTCCTCCCTTCGTCTTTTCCGGAAGTGTAGGCCGCCCGCCGGGGGTGCCAACCGGAGCCTTGCGGTAGAGCGGGTAATATTGGGTATAGTGGTTCGCATGACCCATGACCGGACTCAACTGCTGGACGAGCTGCGGCGGGCTTGCGCGGGCCGGCACACGCTGCTGGTCGGCGCCGCCATCGGCACCGGCCTCGCCGCCCGCGCGGCGGCGCGCGGCGGCGCCGATTTCCTGCTGGCGCTGGCCGCGGGACGCTTCCGCACCATGGGAGCATCATCCATCGCCACCATGCTGGCGCTGCGCGACAGCAACGCCTTCGTCGCCGACTTCGCCTGCTCGGAGATCGTGGACGCGACA
Source organism: Azospirillum brasilense (assembly GCF_005222205.1). Classification (NCBI taxonomy): domain Bacteria; kingdom Pseudomonadati; phylum Pseudomonadota; class Alphaproteobacteria; order Rhodospirillales; family Azospirillaceae; genus Azospirillum; species Azospirillum brasilense. The sequence continues at coordinate 678,322 of NZ_CP032347.1, forward strand.
CCGATTCCGGTCTTCTTCGGCGCCTGCGCCTGGGGCCTCGCGGAGGAGGAGTTTTCTCCTCTCATGGAGCGGCTGCGCGGTTGGGGATTCGCCGGGGTGGTGAATTTCCCGACCGTGTCTCATGTCGACGGGCGCTTCCGCGAGGCGCTGGAGCGCACCGGCCTGGGCTTCGCGCGGGAGGTCCGCCTGCTGGAAGCCGCGCGGGCCGCCGGGCTGGCGACCGTCGGCTATTTCCGCCGCCGGGAGGAGGCGCTGGCGCTCGCCCGGGCGGGGGTGGACGTCTACTGCTTCAACATCGGCTGGAACGCCGGCGGCGCCGTGGGCGTGCCCAGCGGGGAGTCGGTGCTGCAGGTCGGCAACCGCGCCCGCGGCCATATCAAGGCGATCCGCACCGCCGACCCCGGCGCGCTGTGCGTGATCGAGGGCGGGCCGATCACCACCCCGCAGGAGATGCACGAGGCCTGCCGCGAGGCGCGCGCCGACGGCTACATCGGCGGCTCGACCATCGACCGCCTGCCCTCGGAAAGCTCGATGGAGGAGATGACCGCCGCCTTCAAGCTGGTCTCCACCCTGCAGCGGCGCATCGACCGGCTGGAACGGCGCCTCGACCAGACCGGCCAGGGGATGGGGCTGGTTGGCCGCACCGACGCGCTGGTGGAGGCGCGGGCGCGGCTGGAGCATCTCGGCCCCGACGGCGGGCCGGTGTGGGTCGCCGGACCGGACGGCAGCGGGCGCTCGCTGGTGGCCACTCTGCTGCACGGGCGCGGGCCGCAGCGCCAGCGTCCGCCGATGACCGTCGATGCCCGCCATCTGGACGGCGGGTGGCTGTTCGGGGCGGAGCCGGCGGACGGCGGACGCCGCCGCCTCGGCTGGGTCGAGGCCGCCAACGGGACGACGCTGGTGATCGAGAACGCGGAAGGACTGGCGCCCGGCACGCAGGCCGAGCTTGCCGCCTTCCTGGAGCGTGGCAGCTTCCGCCGTCAGGGCGGCCAGGACAGCCTGCGCTCCAACGCGCGGATCATACTGATCGGAACGGCGGGTCTGGAGGCCGCGACCGGTGCGGGGACGCTCGTGCCCGACTTGGCCCGCCGCCTCGCCCGACGCGCCATCGACCTGCCACCGCTGAGCGAGCGGCTGGACGACATTCCGCTGCTGGTCGAGCATTTCGCGGCGGCGCTGCGCCCATCGGCGGGTCCCGTGCGCCTGTCGCCGCGGGCGTTCCGGCTGCTCATCGCCCATGACTGGCCGGGCAATCTCCGCGAGCTGCGCGCCGTGGTCGAACAGGCGCTGGACGGCAGCGGCGATGTCATCGAGGCGGAAGCCCTGCCCTCCCTGGACGGCAAGCGCACGGGCCGCCCACGCCCCGACGCGCCGGGAGACCGGTCGCCCAAACAGTCGGAACGGGACTGGATCCTCGACGGCCTGCGGCGGCACCGCTTCCGCCGGGGGGAGACGGCCCGCTTCCTCGGCCTGTCGCGCAAGACGCTCTACAACAAGATGCGCCACTACGGCCTGTTGGAGTGACCGGCGCCGGGCGGAATCACCAGCCCGTCGGCCGCCCGCCTCATGAGGTCATGATAATCCTCGAAGCCGGCCGGCCGATAGAGGAGGACGGGGCCGCCGCCCTCTCCGCGCAGTTCGGCGACGACCGCCGCAGCGTTCGCGACCGCCTCGGCGTCGCGTGAGGCATCGCCGGTCGCGGCACCCGGATGCACGACGAGGCGCCCCGCACCCGCCGTCCGCAGGCGACGGCCGATGTCCGCGTCGGCGGTAAAGCCGGTGACGGCGAATCCCGCATGGGCGGCCTGCTCCAGGAACGACACTTCCCGCTCCGCACCGAGCCCGACGCCGCGCAGCGTCTCGCCGGTTTCCCCGTCGAACAGCGCGGTGGTGGGGAAATTTGCAACCGCGCGCACCCCGAACCGGCGCAGGGTCTTCAGGAACGGCCCCACCGGCCGGAAGGGGTCGACGGCCAGCACGCCGACGCACACACCCTCCGGCACGCCGTCCGGCAATTCAGCCAAGGCGGCGAGCAGCCGCCCGTTGCTGTCCTGGACGGGAAGCAGAGCCAGATACTCGGCGCAGTCCACCGGATTCCCGCCGAAGGCCGGACAGAACAGCCGTTCCCCTGCACCTTCCGCCTGTTCGGCATGGGGATCAAGCGTGGAGGTAATTTGTACGTCGAACCGACCGTTTTTCCCCATTTTACCCATGCCCCGGATCACGCGCCGTTGTGGAATCGACCATGGGGCGGGACGGTATGGCAACGGGTTTCGGTGAAGGCTCGCCGGGACGACGGAAAACAGGGAGGAAACGATGAAGCGTCAGTTGAGCACCGCGCTGCTGTCCGGGACCGCGCTGCTGCTGGCCACCATGCTGCCGGCGGCGGCGCAGCAGGGTGCGAAGATCTCGAACGACGTCGTCCGGATCGGGGTGATCACCGACCTGTCCGGGGCCTTCTCAGACCAGAGCGGCCGCGGCTCCGTCGCCGCCGCGCAGATGGCGGTGGAGGATTTCGGCGGCACGGTGCTGGGCAAGCCTGTCGAGGTGCTGACGGCCGACCACCAGAACAAGGTGGATGTGGGCTCGGCCATCGTGCGCGAGTGGATCGACGCGCAGAACGTCGACCTCATCCAGGACGTGGCGAATTCCGGTCTGGCGCTGGCGGTGGCGGACATCGTCCGCGACAAAGACCGCGTCGCCATCTTCAACGGCCCGTCCGTCACCCGCCTGACCGGCGACAAATGCACGCCCAACACCATCCACTACGCCTACGACGCCTACGCGCTGGCCAAGGGCACCGGGGCGCAAACGATCAAGCAGGGCGGCGACACCTGGTACTTCCTCACCGTCGATTTCGCCTTCGGCCATGGGCTGGAGGAGAACACGGCGAAAATCGTTCAGGAGAACGGCGGCAAGGTCCTGGGCGCGGTGCGCTTCCCGTTGAACAATCTGGACTTCGCCTCCTATGTGACGCAGGCGCAGGCGTCGGGGGCCAAGATCGTCGGCCTCGCCACCACCGGGATGGACGCGCGCAACGCCATCAAGGCCGCCTCAGAATTCGGCCTGACCCAGAGCGGCCAGCAGCTCGCCGGCCTCCTGCTGTTCGACACCGACGTCCACGCCCTCGGGCTGGAGGCGACGCAGGGGATGTACCTGACCACCGCCTTCTACTGGGACCGCGACGACGAGACCCGCGCCTTCTCCCGGCGTTTCCACGAGCGGGTGAAGATCATGCCGAACATGGGCCAGGCCGGCGTCTACTCCTCGACGCTCGCCTACCTGAAGGCCATCGAGGCCGCGGGCACCGACGAGGCCGGCCCGGTCATGGAAAAGCTGAAGAGCACGCGGATCAACGACGTGTTCGTGAAGGACGGCTGGGTGCGCGAGGACGGCCGCTTCATGCGCGAGATGTATCTGATGCAGGTGAAGAAGCCCTCGGAGTCCAAATACCCCTGGGACTACTACACCCTGCGCGCCACGATCCCCGCGGAGGAGGCCTTTCGGCCACTGTCACAAAGCGATTGCCCCCTCGTGAAGAAATGATGGCGGTAACGTGGACACCTAGCGGTTCCGTCACACATTTGGGGCCCCGCACGGGGTCGGGTTAGGATCGCGCGCGTTACGGCAAGTGGGGCGGCGGAGTGATGCGCGGTGGCAGGAGCCCTTTCAAGGGCCGGCAATTCACGGCGGAGGTGATCCTGTCGGCGGAGCGCGGGCACGGCGAGCTGTGGCGCTTCGCCAAGCTGCGCCAATGCAAGTGTTTGAACAACATGGTCGAGCAGGACCATCGGCGGGTCGAACGGCTGGTCCAGCCGGGGCTCGGATTCCGGAGCTTCCGCACAGCGCGCCCATCATTGCGCGCTACGAGGTCATGGTCATAACGCGCAAGGGCCAGGTCTCAGCCGTCCCCGCCGACGACATACCGCCCCCTTTCGCACGGAACATTCGACGAATTTGCCCACTCTGTTGGGAATGAACGGGCGTCCGGCTGTTAAGAGCCCACTGTCCCTGTTTCCCCTGACGCAGTGTGCCATGCCTGATGCTGCATCTCTGATGCAATTCGACCGCGCCGCTTTCCGCTTGGACCGGTCAATGACCTGCGCCGCCCCGGCCGAAGGCGCATTGGCAATTGAGCTTGCCCGATGCGCCGCCTGTTCACAGGCGGCGCCCTTGGTCGTGACCCGCAGCGACACCCGGGCTGTCCGGCTCGCCAGGGCGATCCGGGACGCCGCGCCGGACCTTGATGTCGTGCTTGTTCCAGGTTGGGACGTTCCCCCTGGCGAGCGGGACCAGCCATCGCGGGCCGTGCTTGGGCAACGCGCCGCTGCCGTCGCCGCCTTGTCCCGACCGGTCAAAGGCGCCGGGCGGCTGGTTCTGGCGACCGTCGAGGCGGCGCTGCAGCGTCTTCCGCCCCCCGATGCCTGGCCCGACGTCGCGCTGGTCATCGAGACGGACACACCCTATGACGAGGAGACTTGGCGCAGGCGCCTGATCGCCGGCGGCTACATCCTCGACGAGCGGATCGACGAACCGGGGGAGGCCGCATTTCGCGGTTCCGTGGTGGAGATCTTTGCGGGCGACGCCGACCGTCCCATCCGCTGCGACATCGTTGATGGCCGGGTCGCTCGGCTAAGGACCTTCGATCCGGCAAGCCAGCGCTCGACGGGCGACTGCGACCGGATCACCGTTCATCCGGTGACCGAAATCCCGGCGGTACCGGAGATCGTCGCACGGTTGATCCGAGGGCTGGAGAGCCGCAGGGACCCGACGGCCGCAGGGCTCGCGGAGGAACTCGCCGCCGGACGGCGCCCCTACGCTTTCGAGCGCCTGCTGCCCCTGGCCTACGACCGCTTACCGGGCGTGCTTGAGCTTCTTGCCGACAGTCCCATCGTCATTGACGAGGGGGTTGGCGACCGGCTGGAGGCGCGCTTCGACGATCTGGAGGAAGCCGACGCATCCGCCATGCACCTCGACCGCAACGCGTGGGAGATGGCGTTGCGGGGACGCGCGGTTCTGACCCTGGAGCCCGATGGGCAAGCCTTGTCCAGCGAGGCGCCGGCGGTGTCCGAACGCACCCTCCCCCGCCTCGCCGGAGAAAGGATTGTCGCGGGTGAATCCGTGATCATCGCCGCCGCGAACGCCGCCGACGCGGCCAGAATGGCGGAGCGGGTGGCGGTGGCGGCCGGCCGGCCGGTGCCGGTGCTCAACCGGTGGCCGGTGGATGGGCCTCCCGTGACGCCGGCAGCCCTGGTGCTTCGGGTCGCCGCAGGCTTCACGTTCGACGGGGTTACGGTGCTCGCCCAACGCCCCCGTCCGGAAGGCGGAGCCGGCCCGGTCGCCCCGCTGGCACCCGTCGACCTGTCGTGCGACGATCTCGCGGTCCATCTCGACTACGGGATCGGTGCGGTGCGCGGGCTCGAAACAGTTGAGGCCGGAGGCCAGCCGGAAGACGTCTTGGTGATGGAGTATGCCCGCGAGAACCGGCTCCTGGTGCCGGCGGCCGACCTCGACCGCGTGTGGCGCTACGGCAGCACCGACGCCCGGGTGGCGCTCGATGGGCTGAAGGGCGGAAATTGGATCACCCGCCGCGCGGAGTTGGAGCGCGAGATCGGCCGAACCGCGAAAAGCCTCCTGCGCCAAGCCGAGCGCCGGGCCCGCACGGAAGCCCCCGTGATCGCGCCGCCGGCCGGACCGATGCGGCGCGTGGCCGCCCGCTTCCCCTACGAGGAGACCGCGGGCCAGCGGCGCGCCATCAGCGCCGTGATGGCCGAACTCGCCAGCGGGCGGCCCATGGACCATCTGGTCTGCGCCGACGTCGGCTATGGCAAGACCGAGGTGGCGTTGCGCGCCGCGGCGGCGGTCGCTTCCACCGGCCGGCAGGTTGCCGTTCTTGCTCCGACCAGTGTGCTCGCCCGCCAGCACTTGGAGGTGTTCCGACGGCGGCTGGCTGGTTTGGGCCTGCGCATTGAGCCCTTGACCGGCGGCATGGCGGCGTCGGCCGCAAAAGCCGTGCGCGAAGGCCTCGCCGACGGATCGGTGGCGATCGCGGTCGGCACTCACGCTCTCTTGTCGAAGACGGTGCGCTTCGCCGACTTGGCGTTGGTCGTCGTCGACGAGGAGCAGCGCTTCGGCACCGTGCAGAAGCGGGCATTGGCCCGGCTTTCGGCCGGCGTCCACTGTCTGGCGCTCAGCGCCACGCCGGTTCCGCGGACGCTGCAGGGGGCGCTGGCGGGGCTGCGGGGAGTCAGCGTCATCGACACCCCGCCGGTGCGCCGCCGCCCGGTGCGCACGCGGGTCGCCCCCTATGACCCCTTGGTTCTGCGGTCCGCCTTGATGCGCGAAAAGGCGCGGGGCGGACAGAGCTTCTGCGTCGCCCCGCGGATCGCCGACCTGCCGGCGCTGGAGGCCGAGGTGCGCGCGCTTGCCCCCGGTCTGTCGGTCGCCGTCGCGCACGGCCGTCTCCCCGTTGCCGAACTCGATCAGGTCATGGTCGATGTGGCGGAAGGAGCGGTCGACGTGCTGGTTTCAACCCCCATCATAGAGACCGGCATCGACATTCCCCGCGCCAACACCATCGTGATCCGCCGTCCGGACCTGTTCGGGCTCGGGCAGCTCCATCAGCTCCGCGGCCGGGTCGGGCGCGGAGGAGCGCAGGCCTACGCCTATCTCCTGACCGATCCGGACACGCCGCTCAACGAGCGGACCGAGCGGCGGTTGGGCTCGCTTGAGGCGATCGAAAGCCTGGGCGGCGGCTTCGCCCTCAGTTTGCTCGATCTCGACCAGCGTGGGGCGGGCGATCTGCTGGGAACCGATCAGAGTGGCCATCTGCGCTTGGTCGGAACCGAGCTGTACCAGCATCTGCTGGCCCGCGCGCTGGCCGGCGCCGAGACGGACGATTCCCCCGAACTGCGCCTGGGCGTGCCGCAGACCATTCCCGCCGCCTACCTTCCGGAAGAGGACTTGCGCATCGGCCTGCACCGCCGCCTCTCGCGCCTGCGCGACGAAGCGGCGGTCGAGCCGTTGCGCGAAGAGATCGAGGACCGCTTCGGGCCGTTGCCGGAGGAGGCCGAGCTGTTGCTGGCGGCCGCCGCACTCCGCGCGCGCTGCCGGCGGCTGGGCGTCGCCGCCCTGGCCGCCGGCCCTTCCGGTGTGTCGCTGACCCTGAACGACACGCCCTGCCGTGCCGTGCGCGAAGCCGCGCTGGAGCGTCTGTGGACCGGGCAGGTGCGGCGGACCGACGACCGCCTCGTCTTTGCGCTGGGCGCCGACGGACCGTCGGAGATCCTGGACAATGCGCGCTCCCTGCTCGAACAGCTTCCGCCTGTCGGCACGGCCTGAGCGGAAAGTCGCTCCACCTGGCCACCTTGTGGAGCGACACGCGGCGATCCCCGTTATGAAGGCCGGGAGTGTCATTCAATGGATGGCCCATGCCAAAGCTTGGCGAGCGGAATGGCAACGAGATGTGGCGGATCAAGTCTAAGCCCCGGCAGGGCCGGGTTCTTCATGTCCGCTCCGGAATGTCGGCGGAACAGACGCTCGCCCTTCGTGTCGGGCTCGTGGTCGTCCTGATCGCCCTGGTCATCGCGGTGTTCTGGTTCGACCGCGATGGGCTGAAGGACCAGATCGACGGCCATGTCAGCTTTCCCGACATCCTCTACTTCGCGATGATCACCGTCACCACCGTGGGTTACGGCGACATCGTTCCGGTCAGCGACACCGCGCGGCTGATCGATGCCTTCGCGGTCACGCCCATCCGCATCTTCATCTGGTTCATCTTCCTGGGCACCGCCTACGAATTCGTTGTGCAGCGGATCATCGAGGATTTCCGAATGAGCCGGATTCAGAAGCATCTGCAGGGGCATATCGTGCTGTGCGGCTTCGGGCATAGTGGACTCATCGCCGCGCAGGAGACGGTCGCCAAGGGACATCCGGGCGAACGGATCGTCGTGATCGACCAATCGGAGGAACGCGTCCGGCTGGCGGCCGAGGCGGGGTTCATCGGGTTGCTCGGCGACGCCACCAGCGAAGAGATGCTCACCCGGGCCTGCGTGGGAAGCGCCAAGGCCGTGATCGTCAGCTCGGGCCGGGACGACACCACCATTCTGGTGATCCTGACGGTCCGCCATCTGGCCGCCGGCACCAAGATCGTGGGCAACATCAAGCAGGAGGAGAACATCAAGCTGGCCAAGTTGAGCGGCGCCGACTTGGTGGTGTCGCCGCCCAGGATCGGCGGCTATCTCATGGCCGATGCCGTGGAAACCAGCCATGCGACACCCTTCCTGTGCGACCTCATGTCGGTGGGTGGCCAAATGGTGCTGACGGAGCGCCCGGCGGCCCCGGAGGAGATCGGCAAGACCATGGCAATGGCGACCGCCGGCGTGGTCGTGCAGATCCACAGCAATGGCCACGCCATTCCCTTCACGGAGCGTCACCGCCATATCATCCAGCCCGGAGACCTGCTGCTTGTGATCAGCCCGGCGCACGGTGACGAGACGGCAGAAGGCCAATAAACGCTGTCGGTCTTCGAAGGCGCTGCCCAGACCGGCTGAGCACGAGTTCCACGATTGCCGGGAACGAGCCAGGTCCGAAGGTGATGCTCGAAGCGGTGGTCATGGGGTGACGGCGGGGGGTGGGGAGCGCTCGCCACGGCCCGCTTGCCGTTTCCAAGCCTCCTCGTAGAAGCGACGCATCGACGCCGCTCCCGCATCGGAGGAGGCGAATGACCAGCAGCCGATCTGGAAGGCGAGATAGCAGGGAAGATGGAAGGCCACCAGCCGCTTTGAAGCGCCCACCGCGCCGCACAGCCGGCCGGCTTCCGCCGCCGCAAGGCCGAATTCGACGATGGCCCCCGCCACGTCCCAAGCGATGTCCTGGCAGCCGATCAGGTCATGCGCGTCGGCATGATCGAGCGAGTCGGTCTTCAGCAACCGGCCGTCGGTGGTGCGCAGCCACTCCCAGATGTGAAGGCGGTTGTCGGTGACGGCGCGCCGGACCCCGGCGTCCAGCTCTCTCAGGATGTCCGGCGTCCAGCGATCCAAGGAGACGGTTGCCGCGGCGCCAAGCGCCTCGCCGATGTTCACGCGTGCCATCGCCAGCAGGTCCGGAAGGCTGGCGCCTGTGTCGCACTCCGCCGGAAAGCGTTGCGCGCGGAACCGGAGATAGTCGGCCAAACGTTTCAAAGGCATGGTGGAGGGCGGTTGCGCGCCGTCCAACCAGCGCTCCGCCAGGAAGCCATGACGGAGTGCCATGGGTTCCGTCGTGAAACCCGCCTGATGCAACGCGCGGGCCCGGTCCAGCTTGGCCTCGCCCAGGCGTCCGAGGCCGGCGAATTTCAAAAGCCAGGAGCCGGAGGCAGTGCGCAGCAGGAACTTGCGGCGTTCCTGCTGCGCATGGACCGGCGGCCAGTCCGCCGCAACATTCGCCGCCAATTCCGCCGATGCCGTCCGCCATGCGCCGCCCGACAGATCACGCAACGGTGCGACCGCAGGGCCGAGCGTGTCCTCGAACCAGCGCTCCAACGGCGGCACCGGGCCGTGCGCAGCGTGCACCAGTTCATTGAAGCCGATCACCGGACGCACCGCCTCGGCCCAGCGGCGGCGGTGCCGGTCGGATGAGCGCGGACCCGGATCGCCTTTATGGCTGGGAAGGAACGCGATCCGCCGGGACGGCACGCCCGCCGCCTCCAACCAATCGGCGACGGCGCCGAACGAACTGCCCGACAGACCCGGCCCTTCATCGACGATCACATAGGACGCGCCCGCGTCGGCGAACAGGGCGGCCCGCAGGCGGGCCGACACGCGGACGGCGCGTTGGAACGGATGACCGATCGGACGCAGAGTGACCGGAGGCGCTGCGTCCAGCGCAACCGCCGCCATCGCCGCCAGTCCGGTTCCGATGCTGCGCAGGCCAATCACGACGACCGGAGCAGGCAGGTCCGGCGGAAGTCGGGCCGCAGCCTCCAGATAGGCTTCCGGATAGAGGCCATAGAAGGCATAGCCTTCAGGTCGGCGTATCCGCACGGTTTCGGGCAAGGGTTGCGCCGACAACGTCTCCAGCTCAACCGCCAGCGCGCAAGCGCCCGGCTGCGGCTCGCCGCGCCAGGACCGGGCGACGGCGCGGGCCAGTTCCATCACGACCGCCGTCGCCGCATCGCGGCATGGGGTGCAATCGTCCTCCCCCAGCGCCGCGAATTCCGCGTCTGCGAGGCCCTGCGCAAGCTCCGCCGCCTCGATGAACAGGGACACCAGCAGGCCATGACGGATCAGCCCGTCAGGCTTGGCGGCGGCCGCAAGATGGGCGGCGGCGATCCTCGCCACGACGACGCGTGGGTTCTCAAGACGGTCGCGATCGCCGTAAACCAGCATGGTTCAGCCGCTCCGCGTGGCGAGATGTCCTGGTCTACCGCCTCCTAATCCATCGCCAGCAGGGGGAACGGCGCTGCCGGAGCGGTGCTGGCGTAGCGACGGACCATGGCGGCGCAAAACTCCGCGAACTCCTCGGCAACCTGGGGCGGGCTGGTGTGGTGTGGTTCGATTCCACGATGCTCGGGCGTGAAGCAAAAAGTGATGGTGACATCAAAATCGGCCAGCGCTTCCATCTGACGGTCGAACCAACCGAGCGCGTTCGGCCGGAAGCTGTCGGCCCAGGACAGACCGGTGCGCAGATGCCGGACGCCCAACCGCTTCATCCAGGCCACCGCCTCGTCCAGCCGGTGATCCTCGAAGTGAAACCATTGGCAAATCCCCATCTCGGCCGCATAGGGCGCGTAGGCGTTGAGCGCCGGCTTGGGCGTGCCGTCCGCCCGCAGCAGCCCCATGTGGAAATGACGGTAGTAGGAGGAGCCCTCCGCCTCCTTGTGGCGCGTCGTCGCCTCCCAGGCGCTGGGCAGGTCATAGAGGCTGTACCAATGAATGCGCGGAACCCGGCCGATCAGCAGCTCCGCGGTGCGGGTGACACCCCAGGCCTGCACCTCCTCCGCGCCAAAGGACGAGACGCCGGCCTCCGTCACCCAGATGGGCTTGCCGGTGACGGCGCGGATTTCCTCGATCTTGTCCGGCCATTCCCGGATCTGCCAGAGATTCCAGTCGAGCGGAAAGCCATGCACCGCAACCACATCCACATGGTCCAGCGCACCACGCTCGTCCAGACGGCGGATGAAGGAGGGATCGATGGGCGAGATGCCGCCGAGCACGCGCGTGAGCGCGCTGTTCTCCGCCCGGATCGCCTGTCCGGCCAGGATCGTCATGCGGGCGAACCGATCCCATTCCGGATCGAGATCGGGATTCCAGTGGGACTTGTTGTTGGGCTCGTTCCAGATCTTGGCGGCTTCGATCATCCCTGGCTTCCCGTCCTGACGTTGTTTGCCGATGCCGGTCCGGCGGATGGTGCGGCGGTGGATGGCAGGGCGGGATAGACGGCGCCCGCCTCCGTCGGCCGTGCAGCGCGGCGGCAGACATAGACCTCCTGCTCCGGATGCTCGACGACCCGAAAGCCGGCACTGCGCAGCATGGCCTCGGCGCAGGCGGCGTTCGGGACCCACCAGTTCGTCCAGTCGCCGGAATACTGGTGTTCGATGAAATGCAGCTTCGGATAGCCGGGCGCGTTGAAATGGTCCTGCTGGCGGAAATCGTAATCGGTGCCCACCGGTTCGACCGTCTCGGAGCCGCGCTGCATCGATTGGAAGATCATCAGGTCGCGGGCGGCATGCTCGTGGATCAGGTCGAGAGCCAGCAGCGGGTGGCGCAGATGGTAAAGCACCCCCATGAACAAGACGACGTCGAACCGCTCCCCCAGCAACGCGAGGTCGTAAACCGACAGCTTGCGGAACTCGATGTCCTGGCGGGTCACTTCGGCGGCGAAGCGCGCCTGTGCAAGGTAACGGTCATCGAAGTCGATTCCCACCACCCGCTCGGCGCCGCGCCGCTTCATCTCGATGGAGTAGAAGCCACCGTTGCAGCCGATGTCGAGCACCGTCAGGCCGCTCAGATCCTGCGGGACCGCATGGGCGAACCGCCGCCATTTCACGTTCGGGTAATCGTGTAGGAAGTGGTCGGGGGCGGTGCTGACGCCGTTCAGATCAATGTTGTGGAACCAATCCCCCAGCGCGGCGACCCGGGCGCGGATCTGGTCGGTCGTCAGATTCGTCATTCCGCCGCCTCGTTGATGCTGTGGACCTTCAGGCCCCATTCCCCGGCGATCAGCACACTGAGGGACGCCGGAGCGATTTCGAACCGGGCGTGGAAGTCTACGGAAAGCCCCAAGGCGTGGCACAGCGCCGCCTTGATGACGTCGGCGTGGCTGACCAGCGCGACGGTCCGGCCGGCGTACCGGCGGCGCAGCCGCTCGATGCAGCGCGCCGTCCGGGCCTGAGCCTCCAGCATCGTTTCGCCCCCGGGCGGGCGGGCGTGCGACCGCGCGCTGTTCCACACATTCCAAGCCGGGTCGCCGCGCAGGTCCTCGAAGCGCATCCCGGCCCAGGCGCCGAGATCAAGTTCGTTGAGATCCTCCTCCACCTCCACGGCCAAGGCCTGTGACGCGGCGATGGCGGCCGCCGTTTCCACGGCGCGTTCCAACGGGCTGGACAGGACGGCGGCGAACCGGTGACGCGTCAATGTGACGGCCAGCGCCCCGGCCTCGCGCCGGCCGGCCTCGCTGAGCGTCACGCCGGGCATGCGTCCGCACAACACGGAGCCGAGCCGGTCGTGCGACGCGTGACGCAGCAGGACCAGGATCGTTTCCACGCCGCCGCTCACGCCCGGAAGCGCCGTCCGTCCGCCGCCTCGCCGGCGATGAAGCGCAGCGTGCGCTCGCGCGCTTCATGGTCCGTGAACTGCTCGGGGGGCGATTTCATGAAGTAACTCGACGGTCCGACCAGCGGCCCGGCCATCTTCCGGTCCAGCGCCAGCTTGGCGCAGCGCACCGCGTCGATCACGATGCCGGCGGAGTTCGGGCTGTCCCAGACCTCCAGCTTCAGTTCCACGCTGAGGGGCACACCCCCGAAGGCGGTGCCTTCCAGCCGGATGTGCGCCCATTTCCGGTCGGCCAGCCAGGGCACATGATCGCTGGGACCAATATGGACGTCGTCCGCGTCGAGCGGCACGTCCAGTTGGCTGGTGACGGCACGGGTCTTCGAGATCTTCTTCGATTCCAGGCGTTCGCGTTCCAGCATGTTCTTGAAGTCGGTGTTCCCGCCGAAGTTCAGCTGATAGGTGTGGTCGAGCCGGATGCCGCGCTCGCGGAACAGGTTCGCCAGCGCGCGGTGGATGATGGTGGCACCCATCTGGCTCTTGATGTCGTCGCCGATGATCGGCAGGCCGTGCCGCTCGAACCGCTTCGCCCAACCCGGGTCGGAGGCGATGAAAACCGGGATGCAGTTGACGAAGGCGCAGCCGGCCTCCAGCGCCTGCTCGGCATAGAATTCCGTGGCCCGCTGCGAACCGACCGGCAGGTAAGACACCAGGATATCGGTGCCTGAGCGGCGCAGGGACTCGGCGATGGCAACCGGCGCCTCCCCCGACTCCTCGATGTCACCGGCCAAATAACGGCCGATGCCGTCCAGTGTCGGACCGCGCTCCACGTGCACCCCCGAAGCACACGGGCTTGCGAAGCGGCACGTGTTGTTCGGAGGGGCAAAGATGGCGTCGGACAAATCCCGTCCGACCTTGGCGGCGTTCACATCGAAAGCGGCGGATATTTCGATGTCACTGACCCGATAGCCACCGAGATCGAGAGTCATCAGCCCGGGCGGCGGCTCGTTAGCGTGGGCATCGGCATAGTAGCTTACACCTTGCACGAAGGATGAAGCGCAATTTCCGACACCGGCAATCGCCACCCGCAGCTTTTTCCCAGTCACGAAATTCTCCTTGTCCCGAAAATTATCTTAATGGACCGGAGTGGTATTTGTATCTTGGAAAAATAATTGCTGGAAGATCGTCCAATCTGACCACGCCTTTTGGATAAGGTGCTGAAAGTTCAACGGCGATGTTAACATTGACGTGATCGCGCTTCTTTTCACGAAGCGAACATAGCGATGTCTCACGCATGCAAGTGAAAAGCTGTATTTCTTTTCAAAGAAGAATCGTGGCAATTACTGGCAATTTTACACATACCCAGAACAACCAGAAATAGCTGACACAGACATCACTGTCCATCAGCGGAGGGGCTCGTGGGAGAATCCGTTCTTGTCACCGGTGGCGCCGGTTTCATCGGCCGCCACGTCGCCAGGGCACTCCTCGCCCGCGGCGACCGGGTTCGGGTTCTCGACAGTCTGATCGCGCAGGTCCATCCCACCCGGACGCGGCCCGACGAACTGGACCCGGACGTTGAGTTGCTGATCGGGGACATACGCGACGAGGCCATGGTCGGTCGAGCGTTGGAGGGAGTGGATTGCGTGATCCATCTCGCCGCCGAGGTCGGTGTCGGCCAGAGCATGTACGCGGTGGACCGCTACACCTCGGTGAACGACCACGGGACGGCCGTGCTGTTCCAGCGGTTGATCGACCGACCGGTCCGCCGGGTGGTGGTCGCCTCCTCGATGAGCATCTACGGCGAGGGGCTGTACCGGACGGCCGACGGAACGCCGATGGAGGATGTGGTGCGCGGCCCGCGCAACCCGGACGGCTCCTGGGACCCGCTCGATTACGATGGACGGCCGCTGATCCCCGTCCCCACGCCCGAGAGCAAGCGCCCGGCCCTCAGGTCCGTCTACGCCATCGGCAAATACGTGCAGGAGCGGCTGACCCTGACGCTTACCGCCCAGTATGGGATGGAAGGGGCGGCGTTGCGGCTGTGGAACGTCTACGGCCCCGGGCAGGCGCTGTCGAACCCCTACACCGGGGTGCTGGCGATCTTCGCCTCGCGCATCGCCAACGGCCAGCGGCCGATGATCTTCGAGGATGGCCAACAGCGGCGCGACTTCGTGCATGTCGGCGACGTGGCGCGCGCGTTCCTGCTGGCGCTCGACCAGCCGACCGCCAACGGTGAGGTGTTCAACATCGGGTCCGGCGAGGACCGCACCGTGGAGGAGGTGGCGCGGCTCCAGGCCGCCTCGATGGGCCGGTCCGACCTGGCTCCGGACATCACCGGCCAAGCGCGCGCTGGCGACATCCGCCACAACATCCCCGACCTGGGCCGGGCGCGGACGGTCCTGAACTACGAAGCGCGGCAGGATTTCGCCGAGGGGCTGGCCGAACTCGCCGAATGGGTTGCCCGGCAGGAGGCGCAGGACCACGTCGCCGAGGCCCGGAGCGAACTCGTAGCGCGGGGGCTGGTGGCATGAACCGCCGGTCCGGACCGGCCTCGGTGGAGGCGACGTGATGCGTGTGGCGTTGGTCAACCCGGCCTGGGCCTTCGCGCACAGCATCTATTTCGGCTGCCGCGAGCCGCATCTGCCTCTCGAACTGGGCTACTGCAAGGCGCTGCTGGAGCAGGCCGGACACGAGGTCCTGCTGCTCGACGGGCCATTGACGGGATTGTCGAACGGCGAACTCGCGGATCGGGTGGCCGGCTTCGCACCCGGCATGACCGTGGTGACGACCGCGCCGACCTACCTGTTCTGGCGGTGCGCCCCGCCGGAGCTGCGAATCCCCCGTGATTTCCTGCTGGCGCTGGATGGACGCGGCGGCCGGACCGTCGCGGTGGGTCCGCATGGATCGACCACCCCCGGTGCAGCCCTGGACAAGCTGGGCGTGGACGTCATCGTGCGGGGCGAATGCGAGGAGGTCGTGAAACGGCTTGCCGACCGCCTGGATTCCGGCCAGCCGGGGTTGGACGGCGTTCCGGCGCTGGCCTTCCGCGGCGGCGGCGGAACCGTCCTCACCGGCGGGCCGCACGCCGGCCGTTTCGTCGATCTCCCGGCGCTGTCCTGGCCCGCCGAATGGCTGGAGCGCCACCCCCACCATCACCACCGCTACGGCACCGAACCGCTCGGCGCGGGGGCTGAGGTCGAGGCGTCGCGCGGCTGCCCCTACTCCTGTTCCTTCTGCGCCAAGATCGACTTCCGCGACCAGTACCGCCGCCGCGACACCGCCATCGTTCTGGAGGAGATCGACCGGTTGATCGCCGCCGGCGTGCGTTACGTCTATTTCATCGACGAGATCTTCCTGCCCCGCCGTGACCTGTTGGAAGCGCTGGTGGAGCGTCCGGTCGAGTTCGGCATCCAGACCCGCATCGACCTGTGGAAGCCCGACATGCTGGATCTCCTGGGGGCCGCCGGCTGCGTGTCGATCGAGGCGGGGGTGGAAAGCCTGACCGAGGAGGGCCGCGCCGCGCTCGACAAGAATTGCCGTATGAGCACCGACGCATTGGCCGACCGCCTGATCCACGCCCGGCGCAGCGTGCCCTTCGTCCAGGCCAACCTGATCGCCATGGCCGGCGACGACGCCGGGCTCGTCGCGCGATGGCGGGAGAGGCTGCACGGTGCCGGCGTCTGGGCCAACGATCCGGTGCCGCTCTACCCCTACCCCGCTTCGCCCGATTACCGCCGCCTGTGGGGCGAACCGGACGACCGGGCGTGGGAAAGGGCGCACGAGCACTATCTGCGCCAGTTCGCGCGACTGAGCGACATTCAGGAGGAGGAGCCCCTGCCCTTGCATAAGCTGGAGGCCGCATGCGGTTGCCGGTGATGCCCCCGGCAGCAGCCCCCGCCCATCTGTTGATGACGGCGGACAGCGTGGGTGGAGTGTGGACCTACGCGCTCGACCTCGCGCAGGAACTGGCGGCAGGCGGCCTGCGCGTCACCCTGGCGGTGCTTGGGCCATCACCGCAGGATGACCAGACCGCGGCGGCGCGCGCCATCCCCGGCCTGGAATTGATCGACACCGGCCTCCCGCTGGACTGGATGGCGGAAGACCCGGCCGCGATCCGGCGCGGCGCCGAAGCCCTGGGAGCGCTCGCTCGGCGGTTGGAGGTGGATCTCGTCCACCTCAACAGCCCGGCCCTGGCGGCGGACGCCGGTTTCACGGTCCCGGTCGTAGGGGTCTGCCATTCCTGTCTGGCGACATGGTGGGCCACCCTGCGCGGCGGTGCCCTGCCGGGCGACTTTCTCTGGCGGATCGAGGTTCTGGCGCGGGGCTACCGGGCCTGCGATGCGCTGGCGGCGCCGAGCGCCGCCTTCGCGCAGGCGACCGCCGCCGCCTATGGTTTGCCGCCACCGGTCGTGGTGCGCAACGGACGCCGTCCTCCAGGTGGAGAACCGGGCGGACGGGAGCGTTTCGTCTTCACCGCCGGACGCTTGTGGGACGATGGAAAGAACATCGCAACGCTGGACGCGGCGGCGGCGCTGCTGGAGGCACCGGTGGTCGCCGCCGGCTCGCTGGAGGGACCGGGCGGGAATCGCCGGACCCTGCGTCACGCCGCGGCGCTCGGGCGCCTGGATGCGGCGTCGGTCGCGACGTGGCTGGCGCGGGCACCGGTCTTCGCTTCCGCCGCGCTCTACGAGCCGTTCGGCCTGACGGTGCTTGAAGCCGCCCAGGCCGGCTGTGCGCTGGTGCTGTCGGACATCGCGACCTTCCGCGAGCTGTGGGACGGCGCCGCACTCTTTGTGGAGCCGAGGGACAGCGCAGCCCTCGCCGCCACGATCCGCCGCCTGCTGGACGATCCGGGGGAAGCCGGGCGCCTCGGCGAGGCGGCGCGGCTCAAAGCCGGGCAATACGGCATGGAGTCGATGGCCTCCGGCATGCGCAGTCTCTACCGCAACGTCCTGGCCCGTCACACCTCCACCCCCTCCCGCAAGGAGGCCGTCGCGTGAGGATCGTCTATTTCACCCATTCGCTGGCGTCCTGCTGGAACCACGGCAACGCCCATTTCCTGCGCGGCGTCCTGAGGGAGCTGATCACCCTCGGCCATGAGGTCCGCGTCTTCGAGCCGGAGGGCGCGTGGAGCCTGCGGAACCTGCTGGCCGATCATGGCGAAGCGGGGCTGGCGCCCTACCGGACCGCCTATCCGGACCTGACCTCGCTGACCTTCACGGCCGACACCGACGCGGCGGCGCTGTGCGAGGGGGCCGATCTGGTCATCGTCCATGAATGGAACGACCCGGTTCTGGTCGCGGCGGTGGGCCGGGCGCGGGCGCAGGGCGGTCGCTTTCTCCTGCTGTTCCACGACACGCACCATCGCGCGGTCAGTGATCCGAAGGCCATCTCCGCCTTCGATCTCTCCGGCTACGATGGCGTCCTGGCCTTCGGCGAAACCCTGGCCGCCGTGTACCGGCGCTGGGGCTGGGAGGATCGGGTCTTCGTCTGGCACGAAGCCGCCGACGTCCGGCTGTTCCACCCGCTGCCCGGGGAGGAGCGGCGCAGCGGAGCGGTGTGGATCGGCAATTGGGGTGATGGCGAGCGGACGAAGGAGCTGGGGAGCTTTCTGTTCGCTCCCGCCCGCGCCGCGGGTCTGGCTCTGGACGTCTATGGCGTGCGCTATCCCGCCGAAGCCCTGGCGACGCTGAAGCGGCACGGCATCGCCTACAAGGGCTGGCTGCCCAACGTCCGCGCCCCCGCGACCTTCGCCCGCCATCGGGTCACCGTCCATGTGCCGCGCCGTTTCTACGTCGAATCCCTCCCAGGCATCCCGACCATCCGCGTGTTCGAGGCGCTGGCCTGCGGCATCCCATTGGTCAGCGCGCCATGGAGCGATTGCGAAGGTCTGTTCCGACCGGGAGCGGATTTCCTGGTCGCCCGCGACGGTGCCCATATGACCGCCCATCTGCGCGCCGTGGACGGCGACGCCGACCTCCGCGCGGCGTTGGTCCGCAACGGCCTGGAAACGATCCGCGCCCGCCACACCTGCGCCCACCGCGCCAGGGAACTGCTTGCCATCGCCGCCGCTCTGGCTGGCACGCCCACCCCCTCTTCGATGCTGGAGCCTGTCCGATGAAGATGGCCTTCTACGGTTCGAGCCTGCTTTCTTCCTACTGGAACGGCGCCGCCACCTACTATCGCGGCATGCTGAGCGAACTCGCCAAGCGGGGCTGGGACGTCACCTTCTACGAACCGGACGCCTTCGACCGCCAGAAGCACCGTGACATCGAGCCGCCCGGCTGGGCCAGCGTCGTGGTGTACGAGGCCACCGCCGAATCCTGCCGCACCGTGATCGCCCGTGCCGCCGAGGCCGATGTGGTGGTGAAGGCGAACGGCGTCGGCGTCTTCGACGACGAGTTGCTCGACGGCGTGATGGATGCCGCCGGTTCCCACGCTTTGCGTGTCTATTGGGATGTCGACGCTCCCGCCACCTTGGCCGAGCTTCGGCAGGCGCCGGACCATCCCCTGCGCCGGCGGTTGCCGCGGATCGACGCCGTGCTGACCTACGGCGGCGGCCCGCCGGTGGTCGCGGCCTACGAGGCGATGGGCGCCCGCCTCTGCCGCCCCATCTACAACGCGCTGGACCCGGCAACGCACCAGCCGGCCCCTGCCCGACCGCGGTTCGCCGCCGACCTCAGCTTTCTCGGCAACCGGCTGCCCGACCGCGAGGAGCGGGTGGAGCGCTTCTTCCTGGAGCCAGCCGCGCACAACCCGCAGGGGCGCTACATCATCGGCGGCAGCGGCTGGGAGACGAAGGGGCTGCCGGCCAACGTCACCCACATCGGCCATGTCGGCACCGCCGACCACAACGCCTTCAACAGCTCGGCGCTGGCGGTTCTAAACATCGCCCGCGACAGCATGGCCGAGGTCGGCTTCTCGCCCGCCACGCGGGTGTTCGAGGCTGCCGGAGCGGCGGCCTGCCTGATCACCGACGCCTGGACGGGGGTCGAACTGTTCCTCACCCCGGGCGAGGAGATTCTGGTCGCCCGCGACGGCCAGGACGTGACCGATCATCTGCGCGCCCTCACCCCGCTCCGCGCCCGCGCCATCGGTGACGCCGCACGACGGCGCACCCTTGCGGAACACACCTACGCACGGCGCGGCGCGGAAGTGGACCTGCTACTGCGCGAAGCCTTGGTGGCGCTGCGGGAAAGGAGCGCGGCGTGAAGCTCGTCGTCCTGGGGCTGAGCCTGTCCTCTTCCTGGGGGAACGGCCACGCCACCACCTTCCGCGCCCTCCTCAAGGCGTTCGCCGCGCGCGGCCACGACATCCTGTTCCTGGAGCGCGACGTTCCCTGGTACGCCCAGAATCGTGATCTCGCCGATCCCGGCTATTGCCGGCTGGCCTTCTACGAGGATCTCACTGGCCTGCGGCGGTGGGCCGGCAAGATCGAGGAGGCCGACGCGGTGCTCGTCGGTTCCTACGTGCCCGACGGCGTCACCGTCGGCCGCTGGGCGCAGGAAACCGCGCAGGGGATCGTCGCCTTCTACGACATCGACACGCCGGTGACCCTGGCGAAGCTGGAACGCGGCGACGAGGAGTATCTCTCCCCTGCCCTCATTCCCGGCTATGACGTGTATTTCTCCTTCACGGGCGGCCCGACGCTGGAGCGGCTGCAATCCCGCTACGGCTCTCCGGCGGCGCGCGCGCTTCATTGCTCCGTCGATGCCGACGCCTACGCGCCCCTGCACACGCCCAAGCGCTGGGATCTGAGTTACCTCGGCACCTACAGCCCCGACCGGCAACCGACACTGGAGCGTTTGCTGCTGGAGCCGGCCCGGCGGGCGCCATCGCTGCGCTTCGTCGTCGCCGGTCCGCAATACCCCGACGGGATCGCCTGGCCCGGAAATGTCGAACGTCGGCATCATGTTCCTCCAGCCGAGCATCCCGCCTTCTATGCGGCCAGCCGCTTCACCTTGAACGTGACGCGCGAGGACATGATCCGCGCCGGCCACAGCCCCAGCGTCCGGCTGTTCGAAGCCGCCGCCTGCGCCACTCCGATCATCTCCGACCATTGGGACGGCCTCGACGCGCTGCTGGAGCCAAACCGCGAGATCATCCTCGCCCACACGTCGGGTGACGTTCTGCACGCCCTTCACCAACTGGACGAAAACACCCGCCAAGCGATGGGCGCAAGGGCGCGGCGGCGAATCCTGGACCACCACACCGCCGCGCATCGCGCGGAAACGTTGGAACGGGAACTGGAATGCGCGATGCGAAGGGCCAGCCGCGGCACCAGTGCGGCCCTGCCCTTCCACTAACAGGGTGCGGAAAAACGAACATATTCCGGCCTTTTTCCTCCGCTGAGGCTGAGAATGCGGGTTTCAGCGGGCGATTTGGTCGGGACGGAGCGTTTTTCCTCGCTCCGAGGCTCCCAGAACCGCCGTTCAGGCGGATTGCGGGCGTGATTATGCCGCAGCCAGCAGCTTGGGCAGGCGGATCAGGTTGTAAGCGGTGGCGGTTAGGGTGAACATCCAACCGACACGGGCTGCTCCGCAATGGCGCGTCTTGCGCAAGCCGGCTCCCTTGATCCAGCCAAAGACCTCTTCGATCCGCTTGCGGACCCGCAGGCTGACGGCGTAGCCGGGATGGCGGGTGGTCCGGCCGTCGATCGCCGAGCGGCGGTTGCTGGTATTTCGGGCAACATGCGGAGCCACGCCCAAGTCGCGCATGTCCGCCACGAAATCCTTGGTGTCGTAGGCCTTGTCAGCGCCGACCGTGATGCGGTGGCGGCCGGGGATGGCCTCGATCATGGCCACCGCCGCCGCACGTTCGGCCAGGCCGCTGGCCGCGGTGAGCCGCACGTCCACCACCAGGGCGTGGTGGTTCTCCATCAGCGCGTGGCCCATGAAGGCCAGCTTCGCCGGCTGGCCGTTGCCCTTGCGGTAGAGCCGCGCCTCGGGATCGCTGGTCGAGGCATGCGTCTCGTTGGACCGCTTCTCGCCATGGAAGTCGCGCTCGCCGTTGCGCCCCGGCCCCGGCGGCTCGCCGCTGCCGTCTTTGGGCCGGAAGCTCTTCACCGACGCCCAGGCTTCGATCAGCGTGCCGTCCACCGAGAAATGCTCGTCCGACAGCAGCGCCTTGACCTTCGGCTGACCCAGCACGGTCGCCAGGAACTTGGCCGCCACATCGCCGGCCAGAAGACGCTCGCGGTTCTTGGTGAACACGGTGACGTCCCACACCGGGGCGTCCATGGACAGGCCGACGAACCAGCGGAACAGCAGGTTGTAATCGAGCTGCTCCATCAACTGGCGTTCCGAGCGCACCGAGTAGAAGGCCTGGAGCAGCAGCGCCCGCAGCAGCTTCTCCGGCGGGATCGAGGGGCGCCCGATCTTGGAGTACAGCCCCTCGAACGCCGGCGACATCACCTCCAGCGCCTCGTCCACGATGGCCCGGATCGCTCGCAGCGGGTGGTTGGCTGGAACCCGCGCCTCGCAGCTCACGTAGCTGAACAGACCCTCGCTGCGTTCGTCCGAACCCCGCATCGTCCCCTCGTCGGTCGCGTTCTTCTCAACCGAAAAGAATCACGACCAACCGCCCGTGCACAGCCCTTTTTCCGCACCCTGCTAAAGCGGATTGCAATCCGCTTTGGACCGCGACGGCGGTCCCGGCCGCACATGCGGCCGAAGCCCGCCGGCAAGTGAGGCGATGTGAGTCTAAAGCGAACGGAAGTTCGGTTTAAAGCGGCGCAAAGGGTCCATCACGGCTTCCGGTCCGCGGGTTTCTTCGAAGACGTCTTAGCCTCAATCTGGTCAAGCACCGCTTCGGGAGCGACGTCCTGCTTGATGACGTCCAGATCGGAGTCGACCTCCGTCTTCACTCCCATGTGATCGGCGATGGACGACACCAGGGCTGTCAGTTTGGTGATTTCGTGCTCCGCCAACAGGCTGATTTGCAGATCGAGATCGGCCCGCTTGCTGGCGACCTCGGACATCCGGTTCTGGCTGATGAGCACGAAGGTGGACAGAAAGATGGCTTCCACGGACGCGATCATCGCCAGGACGACGAAGGAGGGATCCCAGCGCGGAACGCCGGGCACCCACCCCAGATTGGCGATGATCCAGAAACCAAAGAACGCCAAATGCAGATAAACGAACGTCATGCTGCCGGTGAAGCGGGTGATCGCGTCGGCAATCCGCTCCTCCGCGGTCGCCTCCACCTCCTCCCGTTCCCTGCGCTGGTGCAGCGCCTGGATGTTCCGTTCGAGCACGCCGCTCAAGCCGGGGGATGGTGGTCGGTAGGTTGGTGGGCTTGCGGACTTCTCCGCGCGATCTCCGCCATGCTGGGGCGGTTGTGCGTTCATAAGCGTCTGCCTTGCTTGAGTGAATCGTCTTCGCTTCGTTCCTCTTTCAGGCCCGGGGTTTCCGTCGACCCACCGGCTGCGCTCAAAGGCGCTCTCAATGACGCCCCCGGTTGCTGGAGGCGGTGGAGGCTTTGCCCTGGGGCGGTTTCAGGGTCCCTGGGAAAAGGGATTGTGCAGCGGTAGGTTGCCGGTGACCGCACCAGACCGACGGACCGCGGCAATGGCTTGCAGCCCAGTCGTCCAACCGGCGAATTAGAACTCGCTCACCACGACATTAGGCGGAGACTGCTCTTTATTCTCACGAGCGACCGCTTTCACGTCCGAACTCACGCTCCCTTTTCCGGCGTCAACAGCAGGCGGGGCACTTTTCGCCACCCCGGCGGCACGATATTTTGCGCCGCCGGGGTGGCGAGGAGTGCCCCGCCTCGTTCCTTGGGGGTGCCTTTAGCAACAATCCGCATGTCCAGCGCCGCCGCACCCATAGCGGTCCGATGGGCCGCCCATTCCCCGGCAATCAAATAACCGGCAAGATGGCGGCGCCAATTACGCCACTTTCCAGGCTTAGTCACAACCTAATTTTCAATCAAAGTTAGAATCCAGCCGTTTAGATTTGCATCATTGCCGCTCGATTCTCACGGTCCAATGTCCTGGATCCAAGCCCGGCCCAGCTCAGCTTGGCACCCCGACGCGCCCGCTGCAGTGTCTTCTGCACTGCCGCCTCTCCTCCCCCATTCGAAAACTATGGCCGGAGGTACCATGCCCTTCGGGCGACTTCCGGGCTCTGACTCGGTGTCGTACTCTGTGGCACCGCTTCCCTTCCGTTGCGATGGTCACATGTCCAGGCGCATCAGCCAGAGCATCTCCCTCACCCCGGAACTTGACCGCTTCGTCCAGACTCTGGTGGCGTCCGGCCGTTACCAGACGGCCAGCGAGGTGGTGCGCGACGGGTTGCGCCTGCTTCAGGAGCGTGTTGCGCTGCCGCCGTCGTCGCTTGCCCAGCCTCCTGCCCCAAGCGGCGGCCATGAACCCTGACGCCATCGGTTTGGAGCCGGATTGGCCCAGCGGCGGCGGGACCATGGGAGCGCTGATCCGGGCCCATGATTGGGCTGCGACGCCCCTCGGACCGAAGGCGAACTGGCCGCTGTCCTTGCGGGTTGTCGTCGACCTGATTCTCGCCTCCCCGCTCGGCATGATTGTTCTCTGGGGGCCAGACCTCATCCAGATCTACAACGATTGCTATGCAGAAATCACCGCCGGCAAACATCCCCGCGCCCTCGGCCAACCCACCCGCGAGTGTTGGCCCGAGGTTTGGGACTTCAACGGGCCGATCTACGAGGCCGTGCTCCATGGTGAATCCCGAGGGTTCGACGACCAGAAGCTGATCCTTGAGCGCAACGGCGTCCCGGAGGAAACCTGGTTCGACCTCACCTACAGCCCGGTCCGCAACGATGCCGGGATCATCGCGGGCGTCCTGGTGACGGTGCATGAGGTGACCAACCGCAAGCGGACCGAACTCGCCTTGCGCGACAGCGAGAGCCGCTTCCGCGCTTTGGTGAACGCCTCCTCCTACGCCATCTACCGCATGAACATCGACTGGACCGAACTGCGGCAGCTTGACGGGCACGGCTTCCTCACCGACACGACGGACGGCAACAAGGCGTGGCTTGAGGAGTACATCCATCCGGACGATCAGCCGCAGCTTCTCGACACCATACGGGAAGCCATCCGGACCAAGAGCGCCTTCGATCTGGAGCATCGGGTCCGGCAGGCTGACGGATCACTGGGATGGACGCATTCGCGGGCGGTGCCGATCCTGGATCCGGACGGCGAAGTCTGCGAGTGGTTTGGGACCGCCAGCAACATCACGTCCCGCCGAAACACCGACGAGGCCCTGCGGCGCAGCGAGGCGCGGCTGTCCGCCCTCTTCGCCCGCGCGGCGGTCGGCCTGTCGGAACTCACGCTGGATGGCCGCTTCCTCCACGTGAACGACGAACTCTGCCGAATTCTGGGGCGTGCACGGGAGGAGGTTGTGGGCTTGTCGGTCGTCGACGTCACCCACCCCGATGATCTCGCGGCGAGCCGCATGGTCATTGAACAGGCCTTGCGGACGGGAGAGACCGTGGCGCTCGACAAGCGCTACCTGCGGCCCGACGGGACGCACGTCTGGGCGAACAGCGGCATCACGATCGTGCCCGGCAACAACGGGGACGATCGCCGTTTCCTGGCGGTCACCGCCGATCTGACCGCCCGGCGGGAGACCGAAGCGGCCCTGCGCGAGAGCGAGGCGCAGTTCCGGTTGATGGCGGACGCCGTGCCGCAGATCGTTTGGATCACCGACGCCGAAGGACGGGTCGAGTTCTTCAACCGGCAATGGGCCGACTATACCGGTGTCGCATACGACCCTCGGACGGCGCCAACCAAGGTTTCGGACGTCATCGCCGACTTCATCCATCCGGACGATGCGGCGCTGACGACCAAGCGCTTCCAAGAGGCACAGCGGACGGGCAGCCTCTACCTTGTCGAGCATCGCCTCCGTTCGAAGACAGGGGAGTACCGTTGGTTCCTTGTCCGCGGCCTGCCCTACCGCGATCCGCACGACGGCGCGATCCTCCGCTGGTTCGGCACCTCGACCGATATCCACGACCACAAGCACGCCGAAGCCCTGCTGCAGCAGGCACGCGACACGGCCGAGGCGGCGAGCCGGGAGAAGTCGAACTTCCTTGCCTCGGTCAGCCATGATCTGCGCCAGCCGGTGCAGGCGGCCAACCTGTTTCTTGAGCTGTTGCGGCGGCAGCCGCTCGACCCGAAGGCGCGCGAACTCCTGAAGCCGTTGTCGGACAGCATGACCAGTCTGACGGGCATGCTGAGCGGGCTGCTGGAGGTGGCGCGGCTCGACGCCGGCCTGCTCACGGTGCAGGCGCGGGTCTTCGATCTCGACGAGTTGCTGACGCGTCTTTACGGCGAGTTCCAGGGACCGGCGCGCGAGGCGAAGCTGCGGTTGCACATGCCGCCGGCTGCCAGATCGGTCCGGTCCGACCCGCTGCTGGTGGAATTGGTGCTGCGCAACCTGATTTCCAACGCCCTCAAATACACCGAACGGGGCGGCGTCACGGTGGAGACGCGGGTCGAGGAGGATCAGCTGGCGATCGACGTGACCGACACCGGGCGGGGCATCGCCCCGGAGGAGTTGGAGCGCATCTTCGATCCCTATTACCAGATCGGAAACGCGACCCGTGAGCATGCGCGCGGCTTCGGCATCGGCCTCGCCACCGTGCAGCGGGTCGCCGAGCTGCTGGCGGCCCGGGTGACGGTCCGCTCCGAACCCGGTAAAGGGTCCACCTTTACCCTGATGCTTCCGCTGGCGGAGGAGGAAGCGCAGCTCCCAGCCGCTGGAGGGGAGCCCCTCATCGGGACGCTGCAGGGGCGGACCGCCCTGGTGGTGGACGACGAACCGATGGTGCTGAAGGCTCTGGATGTCACCCTGAGAAGCTGGGGCGTGTCCGTGCACGCCGCCCGCACGCTGGCGCAAGCACGGACCATGTTGAAGGAGTTCGAGGCTCCACCGGACATCCTGATCGCCGACCACTCCCTGGGCGCGGGAGAGACCGGCGTGTCCATCATCAGCGAAGCCCGCCGGCGCGGCACGCCGGTCACGGTTCTGGTGACCGGCGACACCTCGGCTGAACGGCTGGCCGAGGCTGGGCGGACCGGCATTCGCATGCTGCACAAGCCAATCGATCCCGCCCAACTGCGGGCATTGCTCACGGAAGGGCTTTGGAAAGGGCGATAAGGCCCAACCCGTCAGGCCGCCATTCTGCTCGAAAGGATGTCTGTGAATCGGCTGGGGTTCTGACGCCGACCAGCATGCAAATGCCTTCAATAATGGAATCTCTTCACCAACGGCCGGCTCCAGCGGAGACCGCCGCGCGGCGTGCGCTGCCCCACGCCCTGCAGACGGCGCGCGATGCCATCGAGCGTGATGCCGGGCATCCCTCCGCCGAGCCCCGCCTTGTGGTCGAGTGAGGAAGCTGAATCATGGGACGTGTCCCTATGACTATCCAACGCTTTGAAGTAATCAAGGGCTTGGAGCCGCGCGATGAGGCTGGCCAAAAACGCCAAAAGCCCGCCTCTTGCGAGGCGGGCTGTCAACCGAAGTTGGTTGCGGGGGCACGCAATCACCGAGAATTGCGGCTGCTGGCGGTGAACATATGCCCCACTTGATTTTGATGCAGTTCCGCACCCCAAAAGTCCCCCCGTCTACCACGCATACCGACTAGTAAATAATCCCGACGAGGAAAGCTGCAGGTCGTCAACCTGATGACATGTCAATCGGCGTTCATAGTAGAATGGCCTGCAGCAACAGGTGCGCAATCTCGGGTAAATCCGCCAGTCCCAGCTTCTGACTGACGAAGGATTGCAACAGGAGGTCATCGGCGATAAAGGCGTAATGCTTACCGCATGCTCCTGTTCGAGACGGTCACAGCAAGGCTCATTGCGTCGGGCGCCTGTGAGCTGCCCCCCTGAACCAGCGCCAGTCCCTATCCGAGGGCTGGGCAAATCAGCAGGAGGACGGAACGGCATACGCCGGAACAGATCATCGGCCTGTTGCGCGCCATCGAGGTGGCGGTGGCGTAGGGGCACACGGTCGGCGAGACCTGCTGCATACAGGCCATCTCGGAGCAGACCTACGATCGCTGGCGCGCGGAGTTTGGCGGGCTGAAGCTGGATCAGGCCAAGCAGTCAAGGAACTGGAGTGCGAGAACCAGCGCCTGCGCAAGGCGGAGGCCGATCTGACGTTGGACAAGCTGATCCTGCAGGAGGCGGCACGGGGAACTTCCGATGGTTCCGGCCGATGAGGATGCGCTCACCAGCGCCATCTTGCGGCTGGCCGGCAAGTATGGCCATTACGGTTATCGGCGCACGTCCTTGGATCCTTGGGTGAGATCGGGAGCGGGCCGGACGCGAGCGGATTGCCGTGCCTGTCAATGCCGGGACATCAAACGTTCTTGCACGCACGACAAACGAAGCAGGTTGAAGAAGACCATCGCGTGGTCGGGAACAATCGGCAGCGGCATACCGTCATCCGGCTTTCGACGGCGCGGGCCGTCAGTTCGTCCTATGGCGTCGCATCGGCCCGGAGGACACGCTCCAGGATCGCGCGTTCGCGCGCCGGGACGACATACCGGCCGATCGCCGAGAGAACGCGCTGATGGCTGGCGCCGCGGCGCTGAGAACGATGGACAGTCACGCCACGGGCATCACATGTCGCCAGCCATCCGTGCAGCGCCGCCCCATTGCCCGCCATCCAGCAGTCGTTGTCGGGCGTAAACAGCACGATGCCGGAAAGCACGCGCGCCGCCTCCTGGCAAAGCCCGTCGACGAAGGCGAGCAAACGGCGGTCGTCGCTTTCGTCGGCCGCAGCGTCATAGGCGCTGAGCCCCATCTGAAGGCACAGGAACAGCACCGGAGTGGGCGAACCGGAGCGCGATCCCGGATCGCGTGGATGACAGACAGGAACGCCGGTCACATACTCGGCGAAGCGCTGCATCATCGCGACACTGCACGGCCAGTCAAGTTCGAGCCGCCGCACCGTCGGCATCAGCTCCACCTGCGACAGACGGAACCGGCGCAACGTATCCGCCGGAGCTGCAGCGGCAGCGGCAGCGGCAGCGGCAGCGGCAGCGAGAGAAATGAGCGGGCCGGCGACGGGTTCCGGCGGATGCGCCCGATCACGGAGCGGCGCGTCCCAATCCCCGGCATCCCGATCCTCAATGGTCCGTTCTGGAGACAGCATAGGCGTGCACCCTGAATGGGAAGGGCCGTATGCACATCACCGTAGCGAGGCACCCAGGCAACCGTACAGGGGGCTTGGACGCGTCTTTTTTTCGCCATTCGGCGAATGACGAAAAAAAAGCGCGTCTTCCTGACATCGCGGAGTTGCGGCGGCGGAGAGTACACTCGGCCCACTATTTTCCGCTCGATCGCCGCTGCCGGCGACTGCCTGGCGACGCGGCCGGCTATCCCCGATGTGTGAGGACGATTGATGACCGACCAGACTCTGTCACGCATGAGCGATCGACTGGACGACTGGCGGCCCGACGACATGGCCTTCTGGGTGGACGGCGGCAAGCCGATCGCGATGCGCAACCTCGCGATCTCGGCCTTCGCATTGCTTCTCGCCTCCTGTGTCTGGATGGTGTGGAGCGCCGTCGTCGTGCACCTTCCAATCGTCGGCTTCTCATATACAACCACACAGCTACTGTGGCTGACGGCCGCGCCGGGCCTTTCCGGAGCGGTCCTGCGCCTGGTCTACGCCTTCACCGTGCCAATCTTCGGCGGGAGGTTGTGGACGACGATCAGCACGGCGTCCCTGCTCATCCCGGCCCTGGGCATCGGCATCGCCGTGCAGCATCCGGAGACGCCCTACGGTGTGCTGCTGGTGCTGGCGCTGCTGTGCGGATTCGGCGGTGGAAACTTCGCCTCCAGCATGGCCAACATCTCCTTCTTCTTCCCCAAGGAGCAGAAGGGCTGGGCGTTGGGCGTCAATGCCGGCATGGCCGACCTTGGCGTGGCGGTGGTGCAGTTCGCCGTTCCCCTGGTGATCGGCGGCGCATTGCTCGGCCCGCTCGGCGGCGGCCCACATGCCGCGGCTGCGCTCGGCGCGCCGTTGGAAACCCATCAGGGCGTGTGGCTGCAGAACGCGGCCTTCATCTGGATCCCTTTCATTCTGCTGGCGACCGCGGCGGCTTGGTTCGGCATGAACGATATCGGCCATTCACAGGCGTCCTTCGCCGAACAGGCGGTCATCTTCCGTCGCATGCACACCTGGATCAACGGGTGGCTCTACATCGGCAGCTTCGGCACCTTCATCGGCTTCGCGGCCACTTTCCCAATGCTGGTGAAGGCACAATTCCCCGGCATCGACCCGCTTGCCTACGCTTTCCTCGGACCGCTCGTCAGTTCGGCGGCGCGGTCGCTGTCGGGTGGCATGGCCGACCGGCTGGGTGGCGCACGCATCACCCTGTGGGCTTTCGTGATCCTGTTCCTCGCGGTGAGCACGATGACGATCTGCCTGAACAGCGGGGTGTTCTGGATGTTCCTGCTGAGTTCCATGCTGGTGTTCGCCACGGCCGGCGTCGCCTGCGCCTCGACCTATCAGATGGTGCCGATCGTCTTCCTGATCGACCGTATGCATGCATATGATCTGCAAGGCGATCTCGGCCGCGCGCGTGCGCTGAAGGAAGCGACGCTGGAGGCGGCGACCGCGCTGGGGTTCATCTCCGCGCTGGCGGCATTCGGTGCCTTCTACATTCCCGGCGTTTTCGGACTGTCGATCAGCCTGACCGGGTCGCCGGTCATGGCGATCCAGCTTTTCCTGATCTTCTATCTGTCCTGCATTGTCATGACCTGGATGTTCTACTGCCGGGCCGACGCGGGACTTCATTGCTGAGCGACACTGGCCATGGATGCACGACGCCCGCCGATCCGCCACGCCCTCAAGGCCGACGCGGCGGCCGATAGCCCTGTTCTTCCGCGGCCCCCGGCCCGCGTCGGAGTCCGGCGGGCCGGGGCGGATGCCCCGCCCTCTTCTCGCTGCGCGGCGCCTGCAGGGTTGCCCGGCTTCGCGATGTTGAGCGGAACGATCGTCGAGGTCACCGACGAGTGGCTCCGCGTCCACCAGTCCTATCGGTTCGGCGACGCCGCGCCGATGAGCTACAGCCTGCGTTGGCCGATCCCACCAGTCCGCGTCATCGGCTCCTTGCAGGCGGGACGGCACACGCAATTCCTTGCGCCGGACTGGCTGGTTCGGGACAAGCAGGCGGAAATCCATAAGCTGGCGCGCCATGCCAGGCAACGCCAAGCGGTTTCGCCCGACGCCATAGCCTTCCTTTGACCCGTCCTGCCGGCAACAGCATCCAGTGGCACCCTTCGTGGCAGGCCGCGACACCGGACCGCAACTATTGATCGAATGCGTCGAATTGTCGCCACCGCATGCAGGTTGCGAGGCGACGCATTATGCGGCATAAATCGGGAAAATAAAACTTCGCCTCGGCAGCCGTTATATATTCTTTTTCTATGCACATC
Source organism: Azospirillum brasilense (assembly GCF_005222205.1). Taxonomy (NCBI): domain Bacteria; kingdom Pseudomonadati; phylum Pseudomonadota; class Alphaproteobacteria; order Rhodospirillales; family Azospirillaceae; genus Azospirillum; species Azospirillum brasilense. The sequence goes on from NZ_CP032347.1 coordinate 709,504, forward strand.
GGGAGGAATGCGAGGAACAACGGAATGTTTGAGCGGGAGAGGAACAGAATGACCCCGATTTGTGGCGCACGCAAAAACAACAAAAATACTTCCAAGCCTAATCTTCTCCGCCTTGAACCATTGCCGTCCGAAGGGCGGTGTACATGGTGAACAAGTGTGAGCAGCACCGGAAATTGGCGCTGGCAATACGTTTGATCAAGCGCAATCTCCGAACCTCAATCGTCGCGGTGCACACCAATCTCAGCGCGACACAGCTCCGCACGCTTTATCATGAGATTCATGGCCACGCTTCGGTGTCGGGCATGTTTCCGGAATCCGACCGGCTCTTCGCGACCCACCAGCGTGCGCTGGAGGCATCGATCATCCTGACCGCCTATCTGAACTGCGCCGGCGCCGACGCGTTGCGCAGGATCGACATCGAGGCGCTGCTGCGCGCGCATGACTTCTATATGGACGTGCGGCAGGAATGCACGGGTCTGAACCAGTCAGCCATCGACCTGACCATGGCCTGGATTCTCGCCCGCGACCTGCGCTCCTGTGTTGTCGACCTACGGACCTGCCCCTGCGGCATTCGCTTCGCCGTGCATGAACAGCAGCGCATCCAGGCGCATTGCCCGGTTTGCGGGTTGCCGCCGCTCTCCACCGCCAACGCTGCGGCCCACAGCTTCACGCCACCGGTGCCGGCCGACGCCGGCCACCTGACCGACCGCTTCTGCTGACCAGCCCCCCACAAAAGCCTGGCGTCCTTCCGATGCGCCACCAGGCACCGGAATGACGCCAGCAGATCACTGCTCCAGCCGCAAGTTGGTGAGCTGCGACCCGATGCTCTGGAACACGCTCTTGAGCTGGTCGGGGCTCGGCGTGTCCCAATAGTAGCTGGGCTGTGATGCGCAATTCCGGTAGAGCGCCTGGGTGTTGGCGTTCGTCTGTCCGATGGTGATGGTGTAGATGGTGATGCCGGGCTTTGGTTTGCCGTCGGCATCGAGAACGCCGGGGTTCTTCAGCTTCTCGCACAGGCGGGCCATGCGCTTGTTGATCTCGGAAGTCGATTCGGAAAAGGACTTGGTGCCGAGCCGCCCTTCATCGATGCGGCCATAGGCTGTGTAATCGCCGGTCGGCGGCTTGGAATGGTCGAACCAGCTATTCTCGCCGTCGGTGACCAGAACAATCGCCTTGCTCATTTCCGGAGAACCGTAGTCGAGCGGCATCCCCTTCGGCGTCGGGCCTCCCCACAGCCCCTGCCAGCGCGGCGACACGGTGAACCACCCCGCCTGAAGGCCGAGGTTCGCCATGGTCCCGCCACGGTTCACCGGCTGAAGCGTCGCGATCTTGTTCAGCAGGTCCTGCTTCACGTTGGTCAGCGGCAGGACCGGAAAACCGCAGCCGAGGTTCGGTCCGGTCCGGTCGTTGCTGTTGGTGTAGGTTCCGGTGTCGGTGATCGTCGGCCAATCATTGTCGCCGCCGCCCTTGCCGTTGTTCATGCTTTTGGTCGAGGGATAAAGGAACCGCTTGAACCCGGCGACCATGGGCGGGGTGTCATCCTCGTCGTAGGGGCTCGGCCGCGCCTCGACGCAGCCGCGCCAGGTGGACGGCGAATAGGCACCGGTGGACGGACCGCTCAGCGTCATCCACTCCCCGTGGCTGGTCCCAAGATTGACCTCAGCCGAGTAGGGAACGACGGAGATCCACAGCTTCTGGGTATCGGTCTGGTTGCCGAACAGAATATTCACCAGCGAGGTCGCCGCATCACGCAGCTTGCCGATGCGGTTGTCGGTCGCCATCGATCCGGTGACATCGAGCACGAGAGCCAGTTCCAACCCGCCGGACATCTGGCGCCGCACACGGTTTTCCACCGTGATGGGCAGGGTGTCGATTCCCAGCACCCGGATCAGGGTGGTCGGAACCCGCACGCTGGACTTCACCGATACGGTCTGCCGGTCGGCGCTGATGGTGACCTCGGGGTCCGGAATCGGGGTGTCGAGGTAGGTCGTCGGAATGTTGGCGCGAAAATACTGGATCGCGTCCGCCTGGACGTTGGTCGTGTCGAGCACCCTGCCCCCGGCCAGTGCCCCGGCGTCGATGGCCGACGACAAGCGTTGTCGCACGAGATAGCCGCGCCCCATGTCGACCGACAGGCCGATGGCCCCGATCAGCGGAACGACTATCGCGGCGACCATCACGGCGGTGGCGCCACGCCGGTCGTCCAGACAGCCGCATAACGCGGAGAGCAGGTGCTGGGCGGCCGCACCGGCACGCCGCCTGCGAACAGCGGTCTTCTTCATGTCACGGGTCCAGTATGGTCAGGTCGCCGAAACGGGGGCGGGATACGGCTTGGCTGTAGACCGGCACGCCGGAGGGATCGCCGCCGAACAGGCTGCCGCTCAGCACGGTCGGCTGATAGGTGTGGAAGACCTCGACGAAGACGGCGCTGTCCCCGCTGCGAATCGAGAAGGCGCTGGGCAGGGTGGCCGCTCCGCCGACAGCCGAACCGATGCGGCTGGTCCAGGAGGAACTGCCCGAGCGCTGCTGCCACGCCACCTTGCTGCCGCCGCTTCCCGAATTGGCGACCGAGGTGACGATCACCGCCCCCACCTTGTCGATGTCGAGCGGCTGGGCGACCTGCCGCGCCGCCTCGAACAGCACGCCGACCTCGTCGCCGCGCTGGACCGTCATGCCCTGGCGCAGCCGCTTGAACTGGGTGGCGATCTTCGCCGTCTCGCTGGCGGCGCGCGCGATCTTGCCAACCGCCGAAACATGCTGGCTGAAATCCACCGCGGCGACGAGCAGAAGAACGAATGCCAAAGCGATTCCCGCCACTTCGATGGTGACGAGCCCGCTGCGGTTTCGGGCGAGACGGCCCGGCAGATGGCCCATGCGCCCCTCCTTGCTAGAACGGTTCGTTGCGGACGACGACGCGGGATTCGTAGTGGTAGGTCGGGTCGTCGAGCAGGCTGGCGGCGAGGCCGGTCAACGGCTTCCCCGTGTACTGCACCAGGTAGGCGACCGTCTGGCCGCTCGTCCCGGCGCCGGCGGCTCCACGGTCTGCATCCCAGATTCCATTCCCGTTGACGTCGGTGAAGGGCTCCCCGGGATCCCACCGTCCGTTGCCGTCGATGTCGCTGTAGGGTTCCGGCTTGCCGATGCTGCCGGCGTCCTGGTAGGCGAGCAGGCTGACGGTGAGCCTCGCCGGGTCGACGAAACCGAAGGTCGTGCTGACCATGATCTTCCGAAGCTGCTGGTCGCGCGTCGAGCCGGCCGGCGGCGGCGCGCCGGTCAGCCCGGCGCGTGCCGCCTCGCGCGTGCCGATGTCCAACGCCACCCGCACCGCAAGCATGAAGCTCACCTCGATGACGATCACCGCGATCAAAAGGACGATCGGGGCGCCAAGGGCGAATTCCACCACGGTGACTCCCGCCGCGTCTTCGGCCAGGGATTTTCTGCGCAGCATGGCGCCACTCCTCAGGTGCCGCTCGCGTTTACCGCGCGGGCGATGGCGGCGTGGCCGTCGGCCTGTCTGTCGAGCGACCGCAGCATGGCGTAGTAGGCGAGGTTCTCCCTCACCGCTTCGGGGCTCAGGTCGATCCTCGCGACCTCCGCCGCAGCATCCATCCGGCCGGACATACCGAGCGCCAGGGCCAAGTTCTGCCGGATGCGCTGCTGCCCGGCCGAGCGCTCGGCGCTCAGCTCGCGGAACAGGGGAATGGCCTGCTCCTTGTCGCCGGCCAGCAGCATCGACAGCGCCAGATTGTTGCGGGCGCCGCGGTTGCCGGGCTGGAGCGCCTGCACCTGCCGGTACAGGACGCGGGCCTCCTCCGGTTTTCCCATCAGGTCGAGCGCGACGCCCTTGCCGTTGAGCGCGGCGGCATGCTGCGGCGCGTTGGCGAGGGCCCTGTCGAAGGCGGCCAGGGCCTCCCCCGGCAGGTTGCGCGCAAGGTCGACGCGGCCGATGCCGACTTGCGCGTCGGGATTGCCGGCGTCGAGCCGCAGCGCCGCCTGATAGGCGGCGATCGCCTCGTCGAAGGCACGCCCTTCGTAGAGCGCATCGCCAAGACCGAGCAGCGGCAGCGGCGAGGTCGGGTGGGCGGCGACGATCTGGCGGTAGAGAGTGATCGCCGCCTGATTGTCGCCGCCGTTGCGCGTGGCCTCGGCGATGCGCAGGCCGGTCGCCAGTTCCAGGGACGGCTTCGCCGACGCCATGCCGGCCAACTGGCCGAGGCCGGAGGGGTGGGAGCAGGCGCCCAGCATCAACGGAAGGGCGAGCAGAATGGCGAAGTGCAGGGAGACGGTGCGCATGCTCGTCAGAGCCCCTTCATGATGTCGATGAATGCCGGCCCGGCCACGACGATGAGGACGGCCGGCATGATGAGGACCATCAGCGGCAGGCTGATCAGCGCCGGAATGCGTGCAGCCCGCTCCTCCAGCGCCAGGATTCGGGCGCTGCGTTCTTCCTTGGCCAGCGTGCGCAACGCCTGGGTCAACGGTGTTCCATAGCGTTGCGCCTGGAGCAGCGTGACCACGAGGCTGCGGATCGCCGGCACGTTCGTGCGCTCCACCAGATTGTCGAGCGCTTCGCGGCGGTCGGAGAGCAGTTGCATCTCGTTCGCCGTCACCGCGAGCTCGTCGGCCAGATCGGGGAAGAAGCGGGCGATTTCGCGCCCCACCCGCTGGATCGAAACGTCCAGGCCATAACCGGCGTTGGCGCAGATGATGAGGAGGTCCAGAGCATCGGGCAGCGCCGCTTCGATGGCGGTGCGCCTTGTCCGGCCCCGCCGCTGGAGCGCGGCCTCCGGCACCAGCCCGCCGACGAAGCCGGAGAAGACCGTCGCGGCCAGCGCCATCATCGGTGCGATCTCTGTTTGCAGGACCAGTTGCACGCTCCCGGCGAGCAGCGCCCCCACCCCGAAGCCGAGCAGTTTCGCCGCGACGAAGAGCGCCACGCTTTCCTTCCCGCGGATGCCGGCGCGGACGAGCAGCCGGCGGATGTCCTCCTGGTCCTTCTTTCTGACCAGCGGCAGGCGGGCGGACAGCAGCATGACCCGCCGCAGCAGTGCGATGCCGGACAAGCGCAGCGGCTTCACCGCCGCAGCCGTACTGTTCCGGCTCATTGCCCTCTGTTCCGATGCCTGCCGGACGACGCCGAGAAGACGGGCGCGGAAGCGATCCCGTTCGCGGTCGACGACGGCGGCGAGCGCCAGCAGGACCGCCGTTAGGACGAGCCCGCCGGACAGGACCAGACACTGCAATGCGGACAGAGCGGTCATTCCGGACTCCGGGTCATGCGGGCGATGACGAGCAGGCCAAGGCCGAGCGCAACGCTGGCGGCGAGGAGCATCCGGTTGCCGGTCGGGTCGTCGATCAGCTTCCGCGCGTAATTCGGATTCAGGACAAAGAGCCCGAAGCCGGCGACGAACGGGATGGCGGCGACGATCTTGGCGGAAACCCGCCCCTCCGCGGTCAGCGCCCGCTGCTTGCGCCGCAGATCCTTGCGGCGGCGCAGGATGTCGCTGAGGTTCTGCAGAGTCTCGGCCAGCTGCCCGCCGGTCTCCCTCTGGATCATCAGGCAGATGACGAAGAAGTCGAAGTCAGGCAGGCGAACGCGCTCTGCCGTGCGGTCCAGCGCTTCCTTCAGGTCGATGCCGATGGCGACGGAGTCGGACAGGCGCTTGAACTCGCCACGCACCGGTTCCTGCACCTCCTGCCCGACCAGCGTCATCGCCGCGGTCACCGGAATGCCGGCGCGCACGCTACGCACGATCAGGTCGATGGCGTCGGGCAGCCCTTCCAGGAACTCCCGGCGGCGTCGGGCGACGAGGCTGTGCACGGTCATCCGCCCGGCGACCGGAGCCGCCGCCGCTGCCAGCGCCAACGCGACCAAAACGGAGATATTGAAAACCTGCGTCAGCAGCAGGAACCCGGCAACCGCCACGCCCAGCGCGACCGCAGCCGCACCAAGCAATGGCCGCTGTCCGCCGGCCGGTGCCATGCGGAACTCAAGACGCTCCGACCAGGGAATGGCCCGACGCCACCATGGCACGATCTTCTCGGTCCGCAATTCCTCTCGGGCCGCGCTCAGCGCCTGGCGCTCCCGCCACATCTGCGGCACATCGCCGATGGCCGCCGCCAAACGCCGCTGCCGCCGCGCCGCCGCACCGCCGCCGGACAGGCCACGCAGCAACAGAAGCGTGACGAGCATGCCCGAGCCCAGCAACAGCAGCCCGATGGCGAAGAGGGGGAAGGACCCGGTCATGGCGGTCACCTCATCGCGGCGAGCAACGTGTCTTCCAGTCCGTAATAGGCGGCGCGCACGCTGAATTGCGGGCGCACGCCGCTGGTCTCGAAACGGCCCGTCACCGCCTCGCCGCCGCCGCCTTGCACAAAAGTGAAGAGTTCCTGGGTGGTGATGACGTCGCCTTCCATGCCGACCACCTCCACCACCTGCTGGATGCGGCGCACGCCGTCGCGCATGCGCTCCACCTGCACGATCAGGTTCACCGCGCTGGCGATCTGGGCCCGGATCGTCTGGAGCGGCAGGTTGCCGTTGGCCATCATGACCATGCTTTCCAGACGGCTGAGCGCGTCGCGCGGACGGTTCGCGTGGATCGTCGACATCGACCCGTCATGGCCGGTGTTCATCGCCTGGAGCAGGTCGAACGCCTCGCCGCCGCGCACCTCGCCGATGATGATGCGGTCGGGGCGCATGCGCAGCGCGTTCTTGACGAGGTCGCGCTGCGTGATCTCGCCGGTGCCCTCGATGCTGGCCGGGCGGGTCTCCAGGCGGACGACATGCGGCTGCTGGAGCTGCAGTTCCGCCGCGTCCTCAATAGTGACGATTCGTTCGGCAGGATCGATGACGCGGGACAGCGCGTTGAGCAGCGTCGTCTTGCCGCTGCCCGTGCCGCCGGAGACCAGCACGTTCAGCCGGCAAGCGGTCGCGACCTCCAGCATGCGGCCGAGCGGGGCGGACAGGTTCCCTTGCAACACCATGTCGGCGATGGCGACGCGCCGGCGGTTGAATTTCCGGATGGAGATGCTGGGACCGTCAAGCGCCAGCGGTGGCAGGATGACGTTGACGCGGCTGCCGTCCTGCAGCCGGGCATCGACCATCGGGCTTGATTCGTCCACGCGCCGCCCCACCGAACTGGCGATGCGCTGAGCGACGTTGATGACGTGGGCGTCGTCGCGGAACCGCAGGCCGGTCAGTTCCAGCTTGCCTCGGCGTTCGACATAAATCTGGTTGCAGCCGTTGACCAGAATGTCGGTCACGCCGTCGTCGGCAAGCAGCGGCTCGATGGGGCCGATGCCGAGCATGTCGTCGAGAAGCATGTCGATCACCCGATCCTGGTCGATGGCACTGATCGGGATGCGCTCCGTGGAGCAGATATCGCCGACCAGTCCGGTCAACTCGCGGCGCAGGGAGTCGCGTCCGGCCATGCCGGCGACCGGGTTCTGCAATTTCTCCAGCACGCGCTCACGGATGCGCGGAAGGACGTCGGCGCTGCGGGAGTCCTCCGCCGCGACGCGGCTTCCGGAGATGCGCGCCGGTGCACAGGGAGGGGCACCCGGCGGAATCAGCCCCACCAGCTGATGGGACAGGATATCCGGCACGGCTTCGGCGATCTTGCGTCCGAACATGGGCTCAACTCCAGAACATGCGCTTGAAGGAATTCGGGATCATCGACCGCTTGCCCGACAGGTCGTTGGAGACGTCGAGCAGCATGTCGGTGATCGCGCCATGCTCGGTAGCCAGCGGAATACCGCCATTCTCGGCGGCAAGCGCCTTGCGGTCGAAGGGGATCTCGTAGTCGATGCGCCGGCCGATCGCCTTCTCGAATTCATCGCGCGAGACGATGCCCTTGGCCGGCGGACATCGGTGGTTCAGGATGACCAGCGCGCGTTTGCCGATATCGTCGCGTCCGGTCATCCGCAGGACGCGCACCGTCTCCCGCACCGAAGGCAGCGTGGGGTCGGCGATGATGATGCGGACATGGGCGAGGCTGAGGAAATGCTGATAGAGCGGGCCGTAGCGCCGCGGCACGTCCAGCATGACGTAGTGGAAGCGCTGCGTCAGCAAGGTGGCAACCCGCTGGATCGCGGAGGCGGCGAGCGACGGTTCGTCCTCCAGCTCCTCATGCCCGGTGAGCAGGAACAGCCGGTCGCTGCACCGCTGCATGATGCGGTCGAGGAACAGGTCGTCGACGCGGTCGATGTTCTGCAACGCTTCGGACAGCCCGCCGCCGGGCTCCGCGCCCAGCATCAGGGACAGGCTGCTCGCCTGCAAATCGAGGTCGACCAGCGCCACCTTGCGGCCAGACCGGTGGGAAAGCAGCCAACCGAGGTTGACCAGAAGGGTGGAGCCCCCCACCCCGCCCCGCGCGCCGGTGACCGCGATCACCTTGCCGGTGCGGCTGCGCGGCTTCACCGCGGCCGGGCCGGACCGCATGGCGATGGTCCGCCGCAACAGCTCCGTGGTGATCGGCTTGGCGACATAGTCGGCCACGCCCGCGTTCATGAGGTCGCGGAACAGGCCGATGTCGTTGCTCTCGCCAAGCACGATGACGGTCACGCTCGGCTCGCAGACATCGGCCAGAGCCTCGATGTCGGACATCGGCATGGCGGAATCGCTTATGTCGACGATCAGAAGCTTGGGCGACGGTGACGTGCGCAGATGGCCGATGGCGTCCTGGACGGTGCCGCGGCGGACGACCGTGAAGGTCATCACCTCCTCGTCCACCAGATCACGAATGGTCCGTTCGGTGTCCGGCTCGGTGACGAAGGCGACCAGTTCCGGGTTCCGGGAGGCGCCGGTCTCGGCGGATGCGCGGGCGAAGATCGACATCGGCCTCCTCCTACTGCTGTGAAGCGCCGCTGAGCACCGTGCTGGAGGCTTTCAGCGGGGTGACCTTGTTGGCTTTGTAGCGGTCGACCGCAGCTTCCTGCGCCGCCCCGTCGGCCGGCCCCATCCGGCGTGGCGCCACGAGGTCGCCCGGATCGGCCAGCATGACGGCGAGATTGTTGGCGTTGGCGCAGCCGAAGTTGCTGGATGGCCGGAAGCTGTTGTCGTCCATCACGGTGCGGCGCCAGTCCGGGCAATGCGGCGGAACGGCGGCGTAGAGCTCCGCCGTTACGGCGATGCCGCGGACCGGACCGGCGTCGCCGCCCGGCTGTCGGGCGACGGTAATGTTCGCGGGATCGACACCGAAGCCGGCAAGCGCGCGAACCACCGGAACCGCCTGATGCTGCTCGGCGCCGGCGGGCAGCGCGATGGTCACGCGGGTCCGCGGCGGCTCCCCCAGATCCTCGATCAGCCGGCGCAGTTGCGCCGTGTCGGCGGGAGCCAGCCGGTTGCGGGTGGCCGGCAACCAGGCGGCGCTCTCGGCACGCTCAACCGTCACGTCGCGGGGCGTGTCGGCCGGTGTCCACAACGCTTCCACCGGTGTGCAGGCGCCGGCCAGCAGGGTCAGCGCCAGAAGGACGGCTTGACGAAGCGGGCGTTGCGGGAAATGGTCATTCATGGCCCGTCTCCTCAATAGATGAAGCCAGCGGCACCGTTCAGCCGGGCACCGCCGGGACCGACCGGACCACCCGATCCGGGGGCGGGGGTTTCCTTGGCAAGGCGGCGGGCAAACAGGCGTTCCAGCTCGCTGGTCGGGCGCAGACCGTCGAGCGGGGTTTGCAGCGCGCCGGGCCCCGCCGGATTGACCAGATAGGGGGTGACGATCACCACCAGCTCGCTCTCGTTCTTGCGGAAGCGGGTGGAGGAGAAGAGCGGGCCGAGCACCGGCAAATCGCCGAGCAGCGGGAATTTGGTGACCGCGTCGCGGATGTTGTTCTGCAACAGGCCGGCGATGGCGAAGCTTTCCCCGCTGCCCAGTTCCACCGTGGTCTCCACCCGGCGCACCGAAAGTCCGGGAATCTGGATGGAGCCGATGGTAACGGCACCGGCTTCCGACAGCTCGCTGACTTCCGGGCGGACGGTCAGGCTGATGCGTTCGGGCGACAGCACCGTCGGCGTGAAGTTGAGCCCGATGCCGAACTGCTTGAAGACGACGGAAACGCGGTTGTTCTCCTCGGCGACCGGAATCGGGAACTCGCCGCCGGCGAGGAAGCTCGCCGTCTGGCCGGACGCCGCGGTGAGGTTCGGCTCGGCCAGGATGGTCACCATGCCCTCGGCGTCCAGCGCGTCGATGACGGCCGTCAGGTTCACGCGGTTGTTTGAATAGTTGGAGATCAGGGAGCCCGCGTTCTCCGCCGACCGCTGGAAGACGTCTCGGCCGTAGTTGGTGTCGAACTTCATGAAATCCCGCCCGGTGATCAGGCGGAAGGCGAAGGCGCCGGGATTGAGCAGGGAATCCCAGTGGATGCCGAACTGGTTGTCCGTGTTGCGCGCCATCTCCGCAACGCGGACGCGCAGATGGACCTGAGTGGGAACCGTGACCTTGAGCTGGTTGACCACCGTCTCGCCCTGTCCGACATAGCCCTTGGCCAGCGCCATGATCGCCTCGGCGTCCTGCGGTGTGGAGACGGCGCCGCCGACGACCAGCCGGCCCGGCGACGAGGTGAGGGAGACGCGGTAGGCGGGGAATTCCGCCCGCAGCTGCTCGGTGAACTGCGCGGTGTTGTGAACCACCACGATGTCGCGCTGCACCAGCAGTTTGTCTCCGGCCCCCAGCGCGTAGAGCGTCGTCCGTCCGGCCTTCTTGGCGACGACGAAAACGCTGCGCTCCGTCGGCGACTGGATGTCGGCGATGTCCGGGCTGGCGATGAAAAGGCTCGTGGCGGGTTCGCCCAGACGGACCAGGGTGCCGCTGCCGACCGCCAGTTCCATGGCGCTGTGCGTCGCGCGTTCCGCAGTGTTCCCCTCGGCCGCCGCGATCCGTGGAGCGAGGAGGAAACCACCCACAAGAGCGGACAGGCAAAGGAGGAGGAGTTTGGCCGTGCGAACCGGCTCGCACGGAGCTGGCAGGGGCATGGTGGGTTTCCTGGGGCAGCGGGTTGGCGTCAGAAGGATTGCCGGACGAGTTCGGTGCCACGGATGACGGCGAGGCGGGGGCGTTCGTTGGTCTTGCGGTCGCCACTATGGCCGGTGAGCGCGGCCGACACGTCCGACGCCCAGACCGGCTCGGTCGCCGTCGGCGCGACCGCCTCGCCCGCCGGGGCGATGCTGTGCAGGCTGAGCGTGAGGTGGCCGAGTTCCGCGGCGACGGCGACCTTTTCAGCCTGCCGGGCGCCGACCTCCAGAGTCACGGTGGTGGCCACCTTGCGAGCGTTCCCGGAGCTGTTGTGATCCTTGGCGGCCTCCTCGACCCGCTGGTCGACGGCGATGACGCGCACCCTCTCCAGGACCGTTTCGCCGACCAGCCGGCGGGCCGGATTGTCCTGTTCGTTGGGCAGGGCCTGCGTCAGGATCAGGTCCACCAAGTCTCCGGGAGAGATCAGGCCGGCGGCACCCGACACCTCGGTTACCGCGACGGAGATCGCGCGCATGCCCGGTGACAAGACGGCGGCCAGGAAGCCGCGCTCGCCGGGAGCGATCAGGCGGGAGCGCATCAACGGCTCCCCGGCGGCGATGCGGTGGCGGACCATGGCGCCGATGCTCGGGTCCTTGTCGCTGCCGAACAGGACATGCTCTTCCAGCACGGCGCTTTGCGGCCAATCCTGCCAGCGCACGTCGGAGTCCTGGATGAAGGTGCCGGGCGCCAGATCGTGCGCGGCGACCCGCAGCTTCGCCAGCGCCGGGGGAGCGGGTACCGCCGCGGCAGGTGGCGGCTGGGTGCCGGGAAGGGCCATCAGGATCGCCCCGCTGCCGAGCAGCGCAAGGGCGGCGAGGGAAAGGAGAATGGTGCGCGGAGCCATGCGTCACATCCCGGTGGAGCCGAAGGGGTACAGGATGGACAGGCCACCCGCCGCGATGGCGATGCCGTAAGGCAGGCCGGCCTCGCCGAACGGAAGAGCATCGACGTTGCGGGTTCGCAGCAGCGTTTCCAGCCACAGCCTGGTCTTGGCCGTTGCCGAACAGGGGAAGAAGAGGGCCAGGGTGTCGGCGGCTCGCCGTGCCGCGACGCGCGCCAACGCCACAATCGCCAGAACGCCGCCCGCCAACACCGTGACGAGCAGCAGCGCGGGAAGCTGCTCCCAACCGGACCACAGCGCCGCCGCCGTCAGCAGCTTGACGTCGCCACCGCCCATCTTCCCCCCCGCGAAGAGGATCAGCAGGGGAACGAAGACGAGGACGGCGCCGGCCACCGACGACAAGGGCGGGTACGCTGACGGATCGACGATGGCCGCCGCGGCGAACAGCAGGCCCAGAAAGGCCGGTATCCAGTTCGGAATGATCCGGGTTCGGAAATCGGAGATGGCCGCCGCCATGAACAACATGGCCGCACCGCCGGAAAGAAGCGTCTTCATCGCTGCTGGCTCCGAACCGATCGTTTTGAGCCTTGTCGAAGTCCTCCGCACAGCAGCTGCCAGACACCGGATGCGCCCGGCAGCCGCCTGAACGGGGAGACGATCTCACCTCATTACGGACTGACGATCGCCGTTCCGGTGAGCTTGGTCGCAATATCCGCGAATTTCTGGTTGATGGCGCTGCCGAGCGAAGTGAAGCCCGCCGTCGCGGCGAAAGCCACCAGTGCAGCCAGCACGCCATACTCGATCGCGGTCACGCCGTCTTCGTTCGCGATCAAAGATGCAAAGAGAGTGCGCATGCCTTTATTCCCCGTATAGGTTTCGAACATCTTCGATGACTTGATCTCCGCATACAGCGGTCGATGTCCATTTGGTTACCGAAATATCATCGGCCACGCAACTGCGTGAAAAATGCATCACAATTGATGCAGATCAATTGCGCAAATTTTCGTGAAAGGATTTTCGTCCTATGGCCGAAGGCTCTAAACGAAATGACAGGGCGATCAGGCCGGGATCACCGCCCGACACCCCGAAATTGCAGATCATGCGAATAATTGCGTTAACTGTGTGTGCCAGGGTGCGACATATTTACATGCCGCAGCCGCCCAGCGCGCTACCATGTCCTAAACACGCGATTTCCGGAAAGGCCTCGAGCCATACGCGCACTCGCACCGCGACTCACCGGTGGGACATTTTCCGCTGGGTGGCTCTCGTCACGTCGCCGCTGCGAGGCTCCGCTTACGGGCGCGGGTCTCGTTCAGCATCAACTGCACCCGGACCGGCAGGACTCTTGCCATCAGGGCGGGGACCGCCGCGACCTGACCGGTGGGCTTCAACTGGTCCGTCGCGCAATCGACGATGGCGTCGATGAAAGCCAGAAGGCGATACCAGTCCTCGTCCTCAAGCACCGCGGCATAGGCCGCGAGCGCTCGCTGACGGCAGAGATCACCCAGCTCGGGGGATGGCATCAGAGGCATCACACCGGCGAGGACCGAGCCGGCCACCGGCCAGTCCGCCAGCAGCCGTTCCATCAACTCGTCGCCGTCGATCCGGCGGATACCCCACGCGCCGCAGTCGCTGCACATGACGGCTGCACCGTCCACCGGTTCCGGAAGAACTCGGGAGGGAGTAAAAAAACGGGCCATGAAAACCACCGACCACCCGAGATGAAACCTGACAACGATTAGCCGGCAGCTTATTGGAGACTGATATCCCTGTAAAGACAGCCTGATTGTGAACAGCAGCGTAAGGCGGGTATATCTTAAAAATTCATGACCCTCCTGCGTTGGTTACTATCTGGTAAACATAATTACAACGGCAAATTATATTGAAATGAACTCACATATTCGTCCATTGCGGGATGGATCCTGTGAAGCGGCTTATCTGCGACAATTTGGACGGCGCTTTCGGGCGACCGGCTTGTAAGATTTGGGATGGCACGTTAAGACATGTTGCCACTCCCCAAGACAGGTGGACATTGCGAGTGCGGCGATGGCAATCGATTTCCAGCAAGACATCTACGAACTCAATCTTCATTACCTCATGGTCCTGCAACGGGTTGCGCAGAACGACGTCGCCGAAGCGGCGATGCGGTTCGGGATTGACGCCAAGACGGCTGAAGCCGTATGCGATGCCTCGATTCGGGAGTTGCAGACCGTCGCATCGGGCGTAGTGGCCATGATTTCGGCGCGGCCGCTGCTCCAAGAACTCACCTCGCGCAACCCAGTGGACCGGGCGGACCGCCTGCGTGCGGGTGCGATTCTGCGTTCGATTTCGACACCGGATCGCTGACCGCGGCCCCTGGAGCGGCAGATTGCCTTTCTGGAGAAAGGTGCGCCGGTGTTGCCGGGTGGCGCTCAGGTCGACAGCGGCGCTCCCCCGGGCGATCTGTTACAGCTAAAGCGGATTTCGGCTCAGTTTAGATTCGGGTAGCCGCATAGCTTGAACCACGCTTTGGCGTCGGTGGCGGTGATCGCATTGAGGGCTGGGCCGAGTTCCTCGTTGAGGGCCTCGACGGTGCGGGCTTCCTTGGCGCGCAGGATTCCTTTGAGCTTGGCCCAGCCGGGCTCGATGGGCGACAGGTCGGGCGAGTAGCGCGGGAGGAAGCGGACACGGATCCCTGCGGTCTCAAAGGCGGCGAGGATATCGGCCCGCTTGTGAGCGGAAAGGTTGTCCATCACGACCACGGCGCCGGGTTTGTCGCGCCGGAGCACGGGCAAGAGCACCTGCTCGACAAAGGCGAGAAACACGGCCGAGGAGGTAGACGCCTCGATGCTCATGGCGGCCAGCATGCCTTCGGCGCTCAACGCCCCGAGCACCGTGACGCGGTGCCACGACCCACAGGGCACGGACCCGAGCGCCCGCTGGCCGCGCGGCGCCCGGGCCTGGGTGGGCGTCATCTGGGTGTTGATGCCGGTTTCATCGAGGAAAACCAAACGCGCCGGTTCGTGGACCACCGCATCGTCCCGGTAGGCCGCGCGTTCCGCGGCGATATCCATGCGCTCTTGCTCGCTGGCCCTCAGCGTCTTTTTTTGCGCGCCAACCCCAGCCGCTTCAAGGTGCGGCACACCACCGCCGGGCTCAGCGCGATGCCGGTGCGTGCGGCCAACCGGTCGCGGTACTGTGCCAGTGTCGCGTCATTATCCTCCCGCACCAAGGCCCGCAGCACGCTCACGCCCTCCGCGTCCAGTTTGGCTGGTACGCCGCCGGCATGGGGCTTGGCGACCCGCCGCCCCTCAAGGCGCGCGGCCCGCACCCAGTTGTACGCGCAGGCTCGGCTGATCTGGAAGCGCCGCGCCAGCAACTCGGGGCCGCCCTCGTGGCGCTCATAAGCCAGCAGAACCCGTTCGCGCAGATCGGCGGAATATGGCTGGCCCATGGCGCGCGGTCCTTCAGCGGTGTCTTCCTCCAACCGCTCAGGCCAGCCAAAATTCCGTCTATACTCAGCGACAATCCGCTTTAGTGCACTGACTCATTCAGAAGGTGCAGGCAGCCTGTCGAGTTTTGCGAAGATGGCGTCGGCGGGCTTGGTCCAGACGAAGGGCTTGGCGGCCTTGTTGTGCGCGCGGATGTAGCGGGCGATGGCGTCCTGGAGATCGGCCACGGACTTGAAGACGCCGCGTCGGATGCTTCGGCGGGTGATGATCGAGAAGAAGCCCTCGACGGCGTTGATCCAGGAGGCCGATTTGGGCGTGAAATGGAACACCCAGCGGGGATGATCAGCCAGCCAAGCCAGCACCTTCGGGTGCGTGTGGGTGGCGTAGTTATCGACGATGGCGTGGATCACCTTGCCCGCCGGGACAGCGCGCTCGACGGCGGCGAGGAACTTGATGAACTCCTTGTGGGTGTGCTTGGGCATGCAGCGCCCGACCACGGTACCGTCCAGCGTGTTCAGCGCGGCGAACAGCGTGGTGGTGCCGTTGCGCTTGTAGTCGTGCGTCATCGTCCCGCACTTGCCGGGCTTCAGCGGCAAGCCGGGCTGGGTGCGGTCGAGCGCCTGGATCTGGCTCTTCTCGTCGATGGACAGCACCACCGCGTGGCAGGGCGGGTCCATGTAGAGGCCGACAATGTCCTCGACCTTGGCCGCGAAGGCCGGATCGCTGGAGCGCTTGAAGGTGCGCAGGCGATGCGGCTGAAGGCGGTTGGCCTCCCAGATGCGTTGCACGGCGCGCAGGCTGATGCCGACCGTTTTGGCCATCGCCCGGCCCGTCTAGTGGGTGACGGCGCCAGGCGGTTCCGAACAGGTCAGCGCCAGCACCTTGGCCACCGTCGTAGTCGGCAGCGGTGCCCGGCCGGGCTTGCGCGTCTTGTCGCGCAGCAAGCCATCGACGCCTTGTTCGGCATAGCGCACCTGCCAGCGCCATACCGCTGGGCGGCTGACACCGGCCCGGCGCGCCACCTCCTGCACAGGCAGCCGCTCGGCCGAGAGCACGATGATGTTCGCCCGCTGGACATGCTTGAGTGGGCGGTTGCGGTCGCCAAGGAGCGCGGCCAAGCGCGCGCGATCCTCTGCTCCGACGATGACACTGACGGTCTGGGCCATGCCGACAGAATCGCACGTCGGCGGCTCGTTATGAATCCTATGTCTGTGTCAGTGCACTAGTGCACTGACACAGACATAGGATTCACAGCGGGCAGCCGCTCGTCGGCATCGACCGGAAGATCGCGTCGATCTTGAAGGCGGTGGAGGACGGGTTGTACAGCCCGTCCCTGAAGGAGCGGCTGTCCGCCCTGGAGGCCGAGCGTGCCACGCTCGCCGCCGAGATCGACGCCCTGGGCACGGAGGCGCCGGAGATGCTGCTGCCGGCCAACCTGCCGGAGCTGTACCGTACGCCTCCGGTGAGCGCCGCCTTGGCAAAGTAGGGGTTGGCGTCTGAGGTTTGTGTGGCGCGTCATCGCGCGGACGCAAACGAGTTGCAAACGTCATGGCTTATCAGCGGGTCGAGGTTCTGACGGGAACGGAGCGGCGGCGGAATTACACGCCGGCGGAGAAGGTGCGGATGGTCGAGGAGGCGTTCCGCCCCGGCGTGGTGGTGACGGACGCGGCCCGCCGGCTGGGCGTGCACGAAAGCCTGCTGTACCGCTGGCGGGGGCTGATGAAGGCCACAGGGAGCGCCGTGGCCGAACCGTCCAGCTTCGTCGCGGTGACCATCACGCCGGAGCCGACCATAACGGAACGACCGGTCGCGGAGTCTCCTGGGCCATTGCCGCCTCCGGTGACGCCGGCCACGCGCCCGGCGGTCCTCGAGGTCATCTTGCCCAGCGGGGCACGCCTGCGTCTGGAAGGGCCGGTCGACCCGGCTTTGGCGGCGGCTGTCATCGGTGCCCTGGCATGATCCCGGTGCCGAGCGGGGTGCGGGTCTGGCTGGCCACCGGGCACACCGACATGCGCAAGGGCTGGGCGAGCTTGGCGTTGCTGGTGCAGGAACGCTTCGCCCAAGACCCGCACAGCGGCCATCTCTTCATCTTCCGCGGACGCCGCGGCGATCTGGTGAAGATCATCTGGCATGACGGCCAGGGCAGTTGCCTGTTCATGAAGAGGCTGGAGCGGGGCCGTTTCATCTGGCCCACGCCGGCGGACGGCGCGGTATCGATCTCGGTCGGGCAGATGGGCTATCTGCTCGAAGGCATCGACTGGCGCAATCCGCAGAAGACTTGGCGCCCCGAGACCGCGGGGTGACTGCGACACGGTGAATCGACGGACCGGTTCAGGGGGGATTGCGGCGGTTCGACGGCGCGATCCCAGGTAAACTGGCTCCATGACCGCCACCCTGCCCGACGACATCGCCCGCTTGCGCGCCGCCTTGGCGCAGGCCGAGGCACGGGCGGACGCGGCGGAAGCCGAAGCGGCCCGGGCCAGGGCGATGGCGTCGAACACCGAGGCGCTGATCGCCAGCCTGAAGCTGGAAATCGAGAAGCTCCGGCGCGAACTCTACGGCACGCGCTCCGAGCGCAAGGCGCGCCTGCTGGACCAGTTGGAGTTCCAGCTCGAAGAGCTGGAAGCAACGGCCAGCGAGGACGAACTGGCGGCCGAGCAGGCCGCCGCCAAAACCACCGCGGTGACGGCCTTCACCCGCAAACGGCCATCGCGCCAGCCCTTTCCCGACCACCTGCCGCGTGAGCGCGTCGTTGTGCCGGCCCCGGCGAGTTGCCCGTGCTGCGGCTCGGACAAGCTGTGCAAGCTGGGCGAGACGATCACCGAGACGCTGGAGGTGATCCCGCGCCAGTGGAAGGTGATCCAGACAGTGCGGGAGCGGTTCTCCTGCCGGGCCTGCGAGACGATCAGCCAGCCGCCGGCGCCGTTCCACGCCACCCCGCGGGGCTGGGCCGGCCCCAACCTGCTGGCCACCGTTCTGTTCGAGAAGTTCGGCCAGCATCAGCCGCTGAACCGGCAAGCCGAACGCTTCGCGCGCGAGGGCGTGCCGCTCAGCCTGTCCACCCTGGCCGACCAGGTGGGCACCGCCGCCGCGGTGCTGAAGCCGCTGCACGACCTGATCGCGGCGCATGTGATGGCGGCCGGGCGGCTGCATGGAGACGACACGCCGGTGCCCGTGCTGGCCAAGGGCAAGACCGACACCGGGCGGCTGTGGGTGTATGTGCGCGATGACCGGCCGTTCGCCGGCCAAGCCCCACCGGCGGCGCTGTTTCACTATTCGCGCGACCGTAAGGGCGAGCATCCCGAACAGCACTTGGCCGGCTTCACCGGCTGGCTGCAGGCCGATGCGTTCGCCGGCTACAACCGGCTGTACGAGCCCGACCGTCGGCCGGGGCCGATCCATGCCGCGCTGTGCTGGGCGCATGCCCGGCGCGGCTTCTTCAAGTTGGCCGACATCGCCGCGAACACCAGACGCGGCAAGGACGCCCCGCCGATCTCACCGCTGGCGCTGGAGGCCGTGAGGCGCATCGACGCCCTCTTCGATCTCGAGCGCGCCTTGAACGGCAAGCCGGCGGCCGAGCGGCGGGCGGCCCGCCAGGAGCACGGCATCGCCCTGGTAGCCGCGCTGGAGGGCTGGATGCGGATGGAGCGTGCCCGGCTCTCCCGCCATGCCCCCGTGGCCAAGGCGATGGACTACATGCTGACCCGTTGGGACGGCTTCACCCGCTTCCTCGGCGATGGCCGGCTGTGCCTGACGAACAACGCCGCCGAACGCGGCCTGCGCGGGATTGCCTTGGGCAGAAAGGCGTGGCTGTTCTGCGGCTCCGATCGCGGCGGCCACCGGGCCGCCATCATGTACGGCCTGATCACCACGGCCAAGCTCAACGACATCGATCCCCAGGCGTGGCTCGCCGACGTGCTGGCACGCATCAACGACATCCCCCAAACCCGCCTGCACGAACTGCTGCCCTGGAACTGGAAGCCGGCCTGACCGCGGCGCTCACCGGATGCTTACGCTGTACCGGCGGAAGATCGCGGAGCTCGAGTCCGTGCTCGGCGATGGCGACGAGGGGATGGCGGCTATGGAGATGATCCGGTCCATGGTCGACCGCGTCGTGCTGTCCCCCTGCCCTTCGGGCGCCGGGCTGGAGGAGCAGCTTCATGGCGACCTGCTGGCGATCCTGGAGGCGTGCGCCGAGGCGGCCCCCAAACGCCAAAAGCCCGTCTCTTGCGAGACGGGCTGTCGACCGAAGTTGGTTGCGGGGGCAGGATTTGAACCTGCGACCTTCAGGTTATGAGCCTGACGAGCTACCGGGCTGCTCCACCCCGCGGGTGTTCCTTGGGAAGGGACGGTGTGCGACGATTGTCAAGTGTGTTTGAGCCCTGCTGCGTCCACATCCGGTGTGGTGTGGCGTGTGCCGTGGTGACCTGGCGGCGACCTACTCTCCCACGTCTTAAGACGCAGTACCATCGGCGCTGAGGCGTTTCACGGCCGAGTTCGGAATGGGATCGGGTGTTGGGAGCCTCGCCATGACCACCAGGTCACCAAGGCACACGCGAACCATCCGGACTGGACGGCAGGTTTCGTTAAGCGAGGACGTATGCGTTCTTGTTCTTTGCGGTGTTGGCTCGTGCGCCCAGGGCTTGCCGCTGCGCGCGGGCCGCCGGCTGGGAAGGATCAAGCCGATCGAGCGATTAGTAAGGCTCAGCTTCAGGCGTTGCCGCCCGTCCACATGCCTCCTATCGACGTGATGGTCTGTCACGGCTCTCAAGGGAGTTCTGGTTTAGAGGTGGGTTTCCCGCTTAGATGCTTTCAGCGGTTATCCCGTCCATACTTAGCTACCCGGCCATGCCACTGGCGTGACAACCGGTGCACCAGAGGTATGTCCATCCCGGTCCTCTCGTACTAGGGACAGATCCTCGCAAAACTCCGACACCCACGGCAGATAGGGACCGAACTGTCTCACGACGTTCTAAACCCAGCTCACGTACCACTTTAATCGGCGAACAGCCGAACCCTTGGGACCTGCTCCAGCCCCAGGATGTGATGAGCCGACATCGAGGTGCCAAACGACTCCGTCGATATGGACTCTTGGGAGTCATCAGCCTGTTATCCCCGGCGTACCTTTTATCCGTTGAGCGATGGCCCGTCCACATGGAACCACCGGATCACTATGGCCGACTTTCGTCTCTGCTCGACTTGTCTGTCTTGCAGTC